>NZ_JBIUSD010000005.1:0-352927 GCF_044741185.1 Streptomyces sp. NPDC088197 | reverse complement strand
CCCCACCTTGGGGTTTTCTTGCGGCCCGCCGGCGGGGGGGGGGGGGGGGGGCGGGGGGGGGGGGGGGGGGGGCCCCCCCCCCCCCCCCCCCGCTTCCGCTTCCTTTTCCCGTGCCGTGCGGGCGGGCCCGGGGGCCGGATCAGCCGAGGCCGACCCGGAATCCGACCCCGCGGACGGTGACGATCCAACTGCTCCGGCCCAACTTGTTGCGCAGCGAGTTGACATGGGTGTCCACCGTGCGGCTGGCCTGGTAACCGACCGCGAGCACCGTCGGGATCTCCCATATCTCCGCGAGCAGCCGCTGCCGGGTCACGACCATCTCGGGGTGCCGCGCGAGGTAGTACAGCAGGTCGAACTCCTTGCGGGTCAGCTTCACCGGCTTCTCGTGCACCTGCACCTTGCGCGAGGCCGCGTCGATCCGCAGACCGCCGATCGACACCGTCGTCTTGGGGGTGACCACCGGTCGGCGCGGCTCCCGCCGCCGCATGACGGCCTCCATGCGGGCCGCCAACTCGCGGATCTCGTACGGCTTGTCGATGCAGTCGTCGGCGCCCGCCCGCAGTCCCAGGACCCGGTCCAGCTCGGTGCCGCCGCTGGCGAACGCGATGACGGGGATGTCGCCCGTCTCCCGCATGCTGCGGCAGACGGCCAGGCCGTCGATGTCCGGGAGATCGAGGTCGAGCAGGACGAAGTTCGCCTGCCGGAAGGTCTCCAGAGCCGCGGTTCCGGAATCCACGGTCGTCACCTCATGGCCGTACCGCTCCAGATTGCGGGCCAGGGCCGCGGCTTCGTGCTCCTGCGCCTCCACAACGAGTATGCGCACGGTATCTCCCTTGGAGTTGTACGGACCGAAGGTGGATTCACGGCCGCAAGCTCCATTGCCTGCATAGCTGTTAGGTGGACACATCCATCTAGTGCTGATCCGCGGCGCGGATTCTCAAACCGTTCTCATCGATTCGAGCCAGGGAGTTCATGCGAGGACACACGGACTTCGCGGATCCGCTTCGGAGATATCCGTTCGCGGGAAGGCGCGGTAAACCGTGTCGAATCGTCAGAGGTCAGGGAGCGGTCACCGGCAGGGAGCGGTTCTGCTGGACATCTCGGAACGCGCGCAGGAATGTGTCGACCGCGGCGTCGGCCACGGTGTGGAGTTCGGTGTCCGGTACGGGTCGGGTGCCGAGTTGGGACCGCGCCTCCATGGGGCCCGTGAGCAGAGCGAGGAACTGCTCCGCGGCCTCGACGGGGTCGCAGGGGCGCAGCAGACCGGCCAGGGAGAGCCGGGCCATCCGGTCGGCGAGGGTCTGCCGGAGCCGGTCGGCGCCGCGCCCCCAGACGACTTCGAGCAGTCCGGGGAAGCGGGTGATCTCCGCGTGCAACAGTCGGCGCAGCGCCCAGGAGCGGGGGTCGCAACACTGGAGCAGCATGCGGTATCCGACCTCCTCCAAGCGGGACCTGACCGGGTCGGAGCCCTCGCCGTCCCCGCTCTCCTCGTCGGCCTCGCCGCTTCGGCCGTTCGCGCCGCCCTCGACCGTCAACTGCTCGGCCAGGGCGAGGTTTCCGTCCATCACCGCGTTCCCCGTCGCCTCCATCGCGGCGTGGAAGAGGTTCTCCTTGTCGCCGAGGTGGTTGTAGACGGTGTGCTTGGCGACGCCCGCCACTTCGGCGATCTCCTCCATGCACGCACCGGCGTACCCCCGCTTGGCGAACACGGCGAAGGCCGCGTCGAGGATCGCCTGACGCTTGTCGATGCGGCCTCGCGAGGCCGTTCGGTTGCCTGATGCCGGTGTCGCAGTTCCGCCCACCCTCGCAGCGTACCCGATACGGGCGTTGAGTTACACCGGCCGGTGCAGTTTGTTGCCCACCGACGTTGTCAGCGTCCTGAGTGGTGCCCTAATCTGCACTGGCGAGTGCAATTTGGCTCGCTGTCATCTGACGTGCCGCCATCTGACGCGCGGCCACCTCACGCCACCTCATGCCACTTCACGCCACCGGAGAGACTCATGGCGCATCCGTCGAACGAGGGCCTTGACCCCGCGCTGCGGCGACTGATCGGAGTGATCCTGTTAGGCGGGATCATGGGGATCCTCGACGGCTCGATGATCGCCGTCGCAGCGGACACCCTGGTCAAGGACTTCGACACCTCACTCAGCGCGGTCAGTTGGGTGTCCACGAGCTATCTGCTCGCCCTGACCGTGAGCATCCCGGTCACCACCTGGGCCGTCGACAGGTTCGGCGGCCGGCGGCTGTGGCTGCTCGGCCTGGTGATCTTCCTCGCCGGTTCCATCAGTTCCGGACTCGCGTGGAACATCGGCAGCCTGATCGCCTTCCGCGTGCTCCAGGGACTCGGCGCGGGTCTGCTCGACCCGCTGATGCTGACCCTGCTGGCCCGTTCGGCCGGACCCAGCCGGATCGGACGGGTCATGGGCCTCATGGGCGTCGTCGGCTCCAGCGGCCCGGTGTTCGGCCCGGTGATCGGCGGATTCATCCTGCAAGGCGTGTCCTGGCGCTGGATGTTCCTGGTCAACGTCCCGATCGGCCTGCTCGCGCTGGTGCTCGCCCTGCGGGTGATCCCGGACGACAAGCCAACCGGCGAGCAGCCGGTGAGCAAACTCGACACCGTCGGCGTCGCGCTGATCGGCCCGGGCGTCGCGGCCGCCGTGCTGACCTTGTCGCAGTACGCCGAGCGGACCGAGTTCTCCGCCTGGCAGGTGCTCGTCCCGCTGGTCGCCGCGGTCGTGCTGCTCGGCGCCTACGCCGTCCACGCGCTGCGCGAGCGCACCACGCAACCGCTCATCGACCTGCGGCTGTTCGCCTCGCGCAGCTTCTCCGCCAGCGTCACCGTCGGCGCCCTGGTCGGTCTGGCCACCTTCGCCAGCCTGTTCGCGCTGCCGCTGTACTACCAGCAGGTACGCGGCCACGACACCTTCGCGTCCGCGCTGCTGCTCGCTCCGCTCGGTGTGGGGTCGGCCCTGTCGATGCCGCTGACCGGACGGCTGTCCGACAAGGTCGGCTCACGGACCCTGGTGATGTGCGGCGGCGCGGTCGCCACGCTGAGCGCGCTGGCCTTCACCCAGCTCAGCGCGGACACGTCCCAAGTCTGGACGGCCGTGGTGGCGTTCACGATCGGCCTCGGCCTCGGCAGCGTGGGCGCGCCCACCATCGCCTCCCTCTACCGCACGCTCCCGCCGCATCTGGTGCCTCAGGGCAGCACCGTGCTGTACATGCTCAACCAGCTCGGCGCCGCGATCGGCATCGCGCTGGTCGCGCTGCTCGTCCAGAGCGCGGGCAGCGGCGACGCCCTCGGCGGCTTCCGGCACGCATACTGGGGCGTGACCGGCGCGCTCGTCCTCGCCCTGATCGCCGCGACCCAACTGCCGGGCCGTCCCAAGCCGCAGGAATCCGACGGCGGTACGCCGCAGGAACAGCACGCCGACGTGAACTCCGACGTCACCGTCGACCTCCACTCCCATGCCGACTCCGCGGTCGGCTCCGACATCCGCTCCGCGGAGGCTCCCGCCTCCCTGGCCGCCCAAGGGGACACCCTGTGAAGACCATTGTGATCGCCGGTGGCACCGACGGCATCGGAAAGGCGCTGGCGGCCACCCGGCTCGGCAACGGCGACACCGTCGTCGTCATCGGCCGCAGCGAGGTGAAGGGGAAGGCGTTCCTGGAGACCGCCGCGACCGTCGGCGCCCAGGACCGGGCCTTCTTCATCCCTGCCGACCTCAGCCTGCTGGGCGAGAACGAACGGGTGCTCAAGAAGCTGCGCGCGCGGTTCCCGACAATCGACGCCCTGGTCCTGTGCGCCCGCCACTACCGCACCGAGCGCGCCCTGACGGCCGACGGCATCGAGGAGAACTTCGCGCTGTTCTACCTCAGCCGCTACCTGCTCGGACACGGCCTGGTCGACACGCTGTCCGCCGCCGAACAGCCCGTGGTGGTCAACGTGGCCGGTCCCGGCGCGAGTCTGAGCGTGGTCCGCTGGGACGACCTGGAGCTGCGCCACGGTTACCACGGCGGCGCCGCGCTCGGCCAGGGCGGAAAGCTCAACGACCTGCTCGGCGTCACCTTCGCCGAGCGGTACGGGGACAGCGGCATCCGCTACGTCCTGATCCACCCGGGCGTCACCGCGACGAGCTTCTCCGGCGAGTACGACGATGTGACGCTGCGTCAGATCCTGTCGATGCAGTCGTTCGCCAAGCCGGTGGAGGCCGCCCTCCCGCCGATCGTCGACGCCATCGACGCCCCTCCCGCCGAGCCGTTGAGCGCGTTCGTCGAGGGGCTTCGGATCGGGGTGAAGGACCGGTCCTTCGCGCCGGACGCGGCCGAACGCCTCGACGCGGCCACCGAGCGGATCCTGGAGGAGCACCGGGGGCGGACCGGCGGTCCCGGCGGGAATTGACGGTCTCCAGAAGGTGTCACAAGCGGAATTGATGTTCTTTTCACAATCCTGAGCCGGGATTCCTGGGCGCGGGTCACCGCTGGTCGGAGAATGTTCCGTACCACGCCGTGGCCCGCGCCTTTCGTGGAGCCACCTCATTCCCGAGGAGCCGAAGAATGTCCCACGCGTCCACCTCGCGGCCCGTCATCGAGAATCCCCAGAGCGACATCGTGCTCGTCGGCACGGTCCCGACGGAGAGCGGAAAGGCGGTGCAGACCGCGGAAGCCGTCGTCGCCCACTGGCGGTCCGGCGAGTGGCCGCCGGAGCTGCTGTCGCTCACGGTCTACACGAGCAGCGAAGGCGACTCGGTGCTGACCTACGCGCAGTGGTCCGCGGAGGAGCCGCTGCGGCAGTCCCTGAAGGAGGAGGGCAGCCTCTCCGACACGGCGTCCGCCGTCCCCGGCGCCCCGGCGCCCGTGCCCTACCGCCTGTACCGCGCGGTCCGCGGCTCCGGCATCGCCGACCCCGCCCCCGTCGCCGAGTCCTTCCCCGTGGCCTTCTTCGGCGCGGAGAACGACCAGGCCGCCCGCGCCTTCGTGGACGCCCTGTTCGCCGGCGAGGAGGCCACCGAGGGCCAGGACCGCGACTACCCCGGCGGGATATCGGCGAACATGCACATCAGCGTGGACGGCACGAGCGTCCTCAGCTTCTCCGAGTGGGTGACGGAGGCCAACGCCGTCGCCCACATCGAAGCCGTCTGGGAGCCGGTCCTGAAGGACCTCGGCGGCACCGGTCTGCTCTACCGGCACTTCAGCACCCTGCTCCCGACCGCCTGAACACCCCACCGGCCGGCCCCCGCCCTCGGGGCGGGAGCCGGCCGGTTCCTCACGGCTCAGGACCTCAGCGGCTCATCCGGCCGCGCGCGCGTACGCGTGCCAGACGCGAGGCGCGTCGAACAGGTGCACCCGCTCCGACCGCCGCCACCGCGCGGCGGGCACCGACACCACGTCCCCCGGCACCGGCAGATCGGGCCCCGCCGCCGTACGGGCGAAGAGCACGGCGACAAGCGCGGCCAGTTCCTCAGGAGTCGCACAACCGCGCACCACGCGCAGCTGACGAGAATCGATCGAGTCGGTCATCACACATCCTTCTTCGCGCGGTCGGAAAAGTCGAGGCCACACCAGCAGCGGAAATGCGCCGCACCTCAACCTCAAGGTTCCAGGGAAACCGGCCCCCGCTCAAGACACCCCGATTCAGGACTCCGTCAGATTCCACAAGTCCTCGCCAGCCGAATTCAGCGACCGCCAGCCGAATGTCAGATCCCCTTGACCCGGCCCGCCTTCCGCGCCGCGGGGACGGAGCGTCAGGCGAAGGACGGCCAGCGATGGCCGGCCCAGTGGCGCCAGTCCGTCCAACCGGGCGGTGGGCCGGTCGGCCGGTCGGGCGGATAAAGCGGTGGCCGCCCGGCCGCCCTCACCGCCCCGACCGCCCGGGCGGTCCCCATCGAACCGGCGCACCCGCTCCCGGACCTGGAATGATCGGGCCATGCGCGCCGCCCGGCTCCTCTCGCTCATCCTCCTGTTGCAGAACCGGGGGAGGCTGACGGCCGGTGAGCTGGCGCAGGAGCTGGACGTCTCCGTGCGGACCGTCTACCGGGACATCGACTCGCTGAGCGCCGCGGGCATTCCGGTGTACGGAGACGCCGGGCACGGCGGGGGATACCAGCTGCTCGGCGGGTACCGGACCCGGCTGACCGGGCTGCATGTCGACGAGGCGGAGTCGCTGTTCCTGGCCGGACTGCCCGGCGCGGCCGACGACTTGGGCCTGGGGGAGGTGCTGGCGGCGGCGGAGCTGAAGCTGACCGCGGCCCTGCCGCCACCGCTGCGGGACCGGGCCGGGCGGATCCGTGAGCGGTTCCACCTCGACGCGCTCGGCTGGTACCGGGAACAGGACTCCCCGTCCGCTCTCGTACCGCTCGCCGACGCGGTGTGGAATCAGCGGCGGATCCGGGTGCGCTACCGCCGCTGGACCGCGCCGCAAGAGGTCGAGCGCGACCTCGACCCGTACGGCCTGGTCCTCAAGGCGGGGGTCTGGTACCTCGTCGCCGCGGTGGACGGCGTGGTGCGCACGTACCGGGTGTCCTCGATCCTCCGCCTGGACGTCGGGACGACCGGCTTCGAGCGGCCGGACGGGTTCGACCTGGCCGCTCACTGGCAGCAGTACCTCGCCGTCTACGACGCCCGAAGGCTGCGGCTTCAGGGCTCCGTACGGATCGCTCCCGCGCTGCTGTCCGCGCTGCCGGACCGCCTGGACGCGGCTCTGGTCCGCGCGGTGGAGACCTCGGCGGGGCCGCCGGACGCGGACGGCTGGGTGACGGCGACGGTGCCGCTGGAATCGGTCGAGCTGGCGGTGCCCGTACTGCTGTCACTGGGCCCGGACATCGAGGTGCTCGGCCCCGAGGAGCTGCGCCGCGCGATCGCGGAGAGGGCGGCGGCCGTGCTCGACCGGTACCGGCCGGCGGACTCGCCCGGCCGGGCGGGGGCCGACGAGCGCAGCAGCACTCCGGCGGACAGGGTCGCCAACAGGGCGAGAGCGGCGAGGACCCCGAAGCCGTAGCGCGTGTCGGTGCTGTCGGTGACCTTCCCGACCAGGAACATCACCGCGACCGTGGCCGCCAGCCCGCCGCCGTTCGCCAGCCCGAAGACCCGGCCCACCGAGGCGTCGTCAGCCGAGGCCATCAGCATGGTCCGCGAGGCGATCCGGGCCTGCCCGAAGAAGAACGCGCCCACCGGCACTCCGACGAGATAGCCGGCGATCCCGAACTGGCTCTGGAGTACCAGGCCCACGGCGCAGAGCAGGAAGCCCACGACGGCGATGCGGAGGTCGGGACTGCGTCTGCTGACGATCCGGTACGCGCCGGCCGCCGCCAGGAAGCCGAGGCAGCCCAAAGCGTCCACCGCGCCGAACGTCCCCGCCCCCAGGCGGAGTTCACCGATGACCGCGGTGGGCAGCAGGGCGTTGAAGACCGTGACGACCACGCTTCCCTGGGCGTAGAGCAGGATGAAGTGCCGCATCCGCATCCGCATCGGTGTCCGCGTCGGCGTACGCGCCGCCACCGGCGCCGACTCCCCGGCGGCGGTGGCCGTCGGCGCCCGTTCCGGGCGACGCCCCACCGCGGCCACGCACAGCGCCGAGACGGCGAAGGTCCCGGCGTTGAACACCAGCAGCGGCACGGCGCCGAACGCCTGGACGGACAGCCCGCCGACCGTCGCCGACAGCAGCATCCCCGCCTGGGTCCCCATCTCGTAGCGGGCGTTGAACCGCCGCAGCCGGTCCGCCGGGACCCGTTCCTTGATCAGCGCGGAGCTGGCGGGGAAGAACAGCGCGCCGACCACGGCGAGCGCCAGGTTGGCACCGTAGATCCCGGCTCCCGGAGAGCCGCCGCAGACCAGCCAGAGCGGCAGGGCCAGGGCCAGCGCCGCACTGGAGAGATCGCAGCCGATCCACAGGGCCCGCCGGTCGAAGCGGTCCGCCAGCCGCCCGAAGAAGGGTGACAGCAACGCCTGCGGCCCGGCGACGGCGATGAAGAGCCAGCCGACGGCCATCATGGTGCGCTGTTCCCTGATCATGAGCAGCGCACCGACGATGAGCTGGACGTTGTTGCCGAGAGCGGTGGCGAAGGCAGCGGGTACGAGCAGCCGCTCGGCCCGCCGGGAGTGCCGACTGAGGATCATGGCACCACTGTCCGGCGCTTCGCTGACATCCTGTGTCAGTGAAGTCTCTCCGCCCGGTGACGTCTTCGCACCGCCCCCGAGCGGCCGGGCCGCCCGCTACCGCCGCTTGACGGTGTAGGTCAGGTGGGTCACCCGGGACGACGCGTCCGTGCGGGTCTGGTCGAGGGCGAGACGGTCGGGGTCCACGCGCTCGAACAGGCGGATGCCGGTGCCGAACAGCACGGGCGCGAGGGTGATCGAGAACTCGTCGACCAGGCCGGCGTCCAGGTACTGCTGGATCGTCTCGGCGCCGCCGGAGATACGGATGTCGCGGTCGCCCGCGGCCTCGCGGGCCCGGTCGAGCGCGCTGGAGATGCCGTCGTTGACGAAGTGGAAGGTCGTGCCGCCCGGCCGCTCCCACGGGTCACGCTCGACGTGGGTCACGACGAACACCGGGGTGTGGAACGGCGCCTCCTGGGGCCACGCCAGCTCTCCGGCGTCGAACATCCGCTTGCCCATGACGCTCACGCCGGTGCGCTCGTACGTCGCCCGGGCGATGTCGTTGTCGATCCCCTCCTCGCCGCCCTCGCCGAGCTTGAGGTTCTCGCGGAACCACCGCTGCGGGAAGATCCACGCCTGGAGCTCCGACCACTTCGCCATCCAGCGCCGGACGCCGGGGTCGCTCTGGCCTTCGGGCGAGAAGACGTCCTCGACGGGCACGGCGTCCGGCGCCATGAAGCCGTCGAGCGACATCGTCACACTGAAGAACACCTTGCCTGCCATCAGTCGTCCGCTCCCTTCGACGCGGTCCCGTTCCCGGTGAGTTCGGCGACGTAGACCGCCAGATTGCGCAGCGTCTGCTCGCCGCCCTCGACCGCGTGGTACTTCTCCGCCGCCTCGTCGCGCAGCTCCCTGGTGGGGAACACCGTGCGCATCACGAGCCGGGTCTCCTCGTCCGCCGTTTCGAAGGTCAGGACCGACTCGAAGGTGTGGGGGTCGTCGCGGGACTCGCCGTGCAGCAGCGCGATCCGCCGTGACGGGACGATCTCGGTATAGGTGATCCACTCCTGGTAGTCGGTCCCGTCCGGCCCGTGCATCACGAAGTCCCAGACCCCGCCGACGCGGAAGTCGAAGGACCGCGTCGTGGTCGTGAACCCTTCGGGGCCCCACCACCGCGAAAGGTGCCGGACCCGTGTGAACGCCTCGAACACCAGCTCCCGTGGGGCGCCGATGGTCCGGGAGACCACGATCTCGCGGTCCGCCGCCGCCTCGTCGCCGCTATTGGCCGTCGTCATCCGGTGGTTCCTCCTGCCTTGCCTGTTTCAGATCTCGTACGTACGTGTCCAGCCGGTCGAAGGTCCCGTTCCAGAACTCCTCGAAGCCGCCCGTCCACTCATGGATCGGCCGCAGCCCGCGGGCGTCCAGTCCGTAGAGCCGCTGCTTGCCCGCGCCGCGGACCCGCACCAGCCCGACCTCGCGGAGCACCCGCAGGTGCTTGGACGCCTGCGGCTGGGTCATCCCCAGCTCCCGCGCCAGCTCGGTCACGGGCCGCTCGCCGCCCCGCAGCAGCGCCAGAATCTCCCGCCGCTGCGGCTCGGCGATCGCGTTGAACGCGTCCGAGGTCGTCGCCGCTCGTGCCATGACTCCATCGTATGCCTATATCGGCATGCGTCAACCGCGGCATGCCGCTCCTGAGGTTCCGCGCCCTCGGTGCGGGCCGCTCGTCCCGGCCGCCGCGCCCGCCGGGCGGCTCGGTACCCTCGGCGGAGGGAGACGGCCCCTGGAGGCGCTGGTGGGACTGCGGGAACGGATCGCGAGGGAACTCACCGCGACCATGCACGGCGGGGACCTCGAACTGGGGCGGTACGCGGCGCCGCCCGGTGATCCCGGACTGTTCGGGATCGCGCCGGGGGACCCGGTGTGGCGGGTGCACGGGCACGCCACCGGGATGCTCACCGGCGGATTCGCCGCGCTCATGCTCCAGTCGCTGCATCCGCTGGCCATGGCGGGGGTCGACGACCACTCCGACTTCCGCGCCGATCCGGTCGGACGGCTGAACGGCACCGTACGGTTCATCACCACGACCACCTTCGGCTCCTCGGCCGCCGCCCGCGAGGTGATCGACCTCGTCCGGCGGATCCACACCCGCGTGCACGGCACCGCCCCGGACGGCCGCCCGTACCGCGCGGACGACCCCGATCTGCTCACCTGGGTGCACACCGCCGAGGTACGCAGCTTCCTCGCCGGCCACCAGACCTACGCGCCCCGGCCGCTGCGGCTGACTCCCGCCGAGTGCGACGCCTACTACCGCCAAGCCGCCCCCGTGGCCGAGGCGTTGGGCGCGCGGAACATACCGCGCACATCCCTCGAAGCCGAGCGCTACCTGGCCCGCATGCGCCCCCAACTCCACGCCACCGCAGCCGCGTTGGACTCGGTACGGTTCCTGCGCCGCTTCGGACGCACACGACGGGAGCGGCTGGTCGTCGGCCGGCTCATGAACGCCTCGGTCGGACTCCTCCCCGGCTGGGCCCGTACCGAATTGGGCGTTCACCGCCCGGCCGCCGTCCGCACCGGCTGGGACCGGCCCCTCGCGACGGCCGTGGGCCGCACCATCGAATGGGGGCTCGGGCCCTCCCAGATCCAGGCCGCCGCGCGAGGGCGGCTGGCGCAGGCGCCACAGGGATGACGGGGGCGCGGACCGGACCGCGGCCGACGTACGGGCCTCACGACCCGGGGGCGCGCGACCCGCGTGGGATCATCGGTCCATGAGCAGCGACCTGGAAGTGAGCGCTCTGGCGATCAACGTGACGATCCCGCGGGAGCTCCGCTGGACGGACACCCGACGCGGCGAGGAGTTCACGCTGACCACACTCAACGTCCGGCTGCTCCCGGACGGTCGACTCGCCGCCAAGGCCTACGGCCGGCCGGTCGGCGGCGGCAGGGGCGCCTACGTCTCCTTCCCCGTCCCCGACAGACCCGAACTCGCCGCCCTGGTCGACGCCGCCGCCGGCCGGGCCGGGGCGCTGTGGGCCGCCCATCGCGGTCTCGGCTGAACCCGTTTCGCCGCGAGGGGGAGAGGGCTCGCAGGGGAGCGCGGCCCGAGACGCCGATCGATGCCAGGTCTGCTCCGTGACGAGGCCGTTCTGGGGTAGCAGACGGCTATGACGACAGGCGTGACCATTGGGGTCGAAGAGGAATTCCTGCTGCTCGACCGCAGGACCGCACTGCCGGCGCCACGCGTCGGCCAGCTCCGGATCGCGGCGGAGCGCGAGCCCGACCTGGGGAGCGAGGAGGTCGACACCGAGCTTCTGCAGTCCCAGGTGGAGGTCGCGACCCCGGTCTGCTCCGACCTGGACGAGGTCGCCGCGCATCTCACACGGTTCCGGAAGTCGCTGAGCGCCGCGGCGCGCAGCGTGGACTGCCGCCTGGCGGCGACGGGCGGCGCACCCCTCATGGCCGAGGCGTCGGTGCCGGTGACCGGTGAGCAGCGGTACCGGGACATGCGGGTGGACGCGGCGCGACTGGTCGACGAGCAGTTGATCTGCGGTATGCACATCCATGTCGCCGTGCCCGACCGCCAGGCCGGGGCCGCCGCGCTGGGCCGGATCCGTCCCTGGCTGCCGCTTCTGGTCGCGCTGGGAGCCAACTCCCCGTTCTGGGACGGGCGGGACACCGGCTTCGCCAGCTGGCGCACCGTGATCTTCGGCCGCTGGCCGGTCAGCGGATCGCCGCCGTTCTTCTCCGGCGCCTCCCATTACGAGGAGCGGGTCGACGCCCTGCTGGGCACCGGGGTGATCGCCGACCGGCACCAGCTCTACTGGCACGCCCGGCTCTCCGACGAGTACCCGACGCTGGAGGTCCGCGCCCCCGACGTCCAGCTCGACGTCGACAGCGCGATCACCCTCGCCGGGCTCGCCCGCGGCCTGGTGGTCACCGCACTGCGCGAGGGCAGCGTCGGCGGCCGTCCCCTCGACCCGCCGGCCAGCGTCCTCCAGGCCGCGGGCTGGCACTCCGCCCGCCACGGCCTGACCGCCAACCTGGTCGACCCCCGCACCAATGAGCCGTCCCAGGCCGCCGACGTGCTCGGCGCCCTCCTGGACTGCGTCACCCCAGCCCTGAAGGAACTCGACGACCTCGACCGGGTGACCTCCGGCGTGCGACGACTCCTCGACAAGGGCACCGGCGCCGCACGCCAGCGCGCCGCCCTCGCGCACGGCGGCACCGAGGAACTCCTCGACCTGATAGCACCCGAGCCCGTCGATCCGGCGGACGGTGACGACGCCCGCCAGCCGGAAGCGCCCGTCATCGCCCGGGCGGGACGCCCGTAGGGCATGGAATCGGCGCCGGCTCCCGGCGACGAGCGGCAGCCGCGCGCCGATTCCCCGCTACGCCCCGGACGACCCGCCGAGGCGACTCGCGAGCAGAAGCGTCGCGGCCACGGACTTCACGGGGATGTCGCCGAGCTTCTGGCAGAGGGTCATCGCCTGTCGCAGCGCGAGGTCGGCTTCCGCGGGGTGTCCGGAGGCCAGGAGGTGTGAGCCGAGGTTGGTCAGGACGATCGCCTCGCGCTCGCTGTCGCCGTGTTCACGGAAGACGGCGAGCGCCCGGCGAAAGGCCGCTGTGGCGTCCGCCTCCTGACCGGTCTTGGACAGGGCCAGGCCCAGGCGGTTCTGCGATTCCGCTTCGCCCGCGCGCGCACCGGCTTTCCGGCTGAGCGCGATGGCCTGCCGGAGGTGGTCGGCCGCCTCTTCGTAGCGCCGCGCCGCGAGCAGTGTCGCGCCGAGGCTGTCCAGGAGGACGGCCTGATTCGGTTCGTCGTCCTCTTTGCGCCGTACGGCGAGCGCCCGGCGGAGGGTCTTCTCGGCTTCGTCGTACCGGCCGAGCCAGTGGAGGGCCGCGCCGTGCGCGGCGAGCCGTCGGCGTTCGTTCGAGGCGCTGCCGCTCTCCTCGGCGCAGGCGGCGGCTTCCTCCAGCGCCCGTAGGGCCTGCGCGAACCGGCCCACGCGCACCAGGGCCTCGCCGATGTCCCCCTGGATCTCGCCTTCGACGCGGCGGTCGCCGATGTCGCGGAAGATCGAGACCGCCTGCTCCAGGGCCTCGATGCCCTGCTCCTCCCGTCCGTTCCGGCCGTGGACGAGACCGAGGAAGCCCAGCAGCCTCCCCTCCCCGAAGCGGTCGCCGCTCTCCCGGCAGATGAGCAGGCCCTTGCGGAGGGCCGCGACGGCCTCGTCGTCCTGTCCCGTCCGGGTCAGACACGCGCTGTCAACGACGACGGCTCTGCCCTCGGCGGCGCGGTCGCCGGTCCTCCGGTGGGTGGCCAGCGCCCGCTGGTTCGCCTCCTCCGCTTCCGCCGCGCGCCCCGTATGGGCCAGGGCGAGCGCCAGATACGTCAGCGCCGACGCCTCGTTGTCATCGGCGCCGGCCTCCCGGAAGAGCGAGGCGGCCGTCCGGAACGGTTCGACGGCCTCCTGCTCCCGCCCCGGCAGCAGCACGGACAGCCCCAGAAGATGCTGTGCCCAGCCCTCCGCCGCCCGGTCACCGGTCCATCGGCAGACCGGCAGGGCGACGGCCGCCAGAAGGGTCATCTCCTCGAAGTGGAGGCGCAGGGAGCAGAATTCGGCGAGGCAGTACGAGAGGGCGACGGGCACGGCGGGGTGGCCGAGTCCCGTGGCGAAGGCGGCGGTACAGATCAGGTTGGCGAATTCGTCCTCCAGCCAGGACAGTGCCTGCGCGCGATCCCGGACCAGGGGCGTGGGCGACGGTACGGGGCCCTTGAGGTGCGCGTCGGCCGCGACCGCGGTCCGTACGTAGTAGTCCATCAGCCGGGCCAGCGCCGCCTGCGCCTGATCCGCGTCGGCGCGCGCCGCGCCGCGTTCGTCCGCGTAGAGGCGTACGAGACCGTGCATGCGCCAGCGGCCCCAGGTGCGCGCGGGTTCGATGAGGTGGGCGCGGGCGAGGTCGCGCAGCATGACCTCCGAGGTCGTCTCGTCGGCGCCGCACAGGTGGGCCGCCGCGCTGGTGCCGATGTCGGGGCCGCTGTTGAGGGGGAGCAGCCGGAAGAGCCTGGCGCACGCGGGGGAGACCTGTTCGAGGTGCTGGTGGGAGAGGTCGAACGCGGCCCGTACCGCCCGGTCCTCGCGGGTGAGGTGGTCCAGGCGGCGCTGGGCGTCGGCCAGTGCCTGGGCGAGGGACGCGAGCGGGCGGCCGGGGGTGTCGGCGAGGAGCGCCGAGCAGATCCGCAGGGCGAGAGGTAATCGCCCGCAGTATTCGGCGATGCGCAGGGCGTCGTCGGGTTCGTCGGCGACGCGGGTGTCGTGCGGGCCGCGGGCCTGCCGCAGGACACTGCGGATCAGGTCCACCGAGGCGTCGGCGGCGAGAACGTCGAGTTCGCACAGGCGGGCGCCGACGTCGAGGGTGTGGCGTGAGGTGACCAGGGCCGCGTTGCGGCCGTCGCCGGGAAGCAACGGGAGCACCTCGTCGGCGCTCGAGGCGTTGTCGATGACGACCAGGACCCGGCGGCCGTGTTCCGCGCAGGCGGCCAGCACCGACCGGTACAGCGCGACGCGGGCCCGCGGATCGGCGGGAATGTCCGCGTCGGCGATGCCGAGAGCGCTCAGCCATGGGCCGAGGACACGTTCGGGGAGCAGACGCAGGTCCCGGTCGTAGCCGAGGAGATCGGCGAAGAGGACACCGCCGGGGAACCAGCCGGGTTCTGCGGTCGCCTGCGCGGCGGCCTGGAGGACGAGCTCCGTCTTGCCGACGCCCGCCAGCCCGGTGACCACGGCGGCGACGGGTCCGTCGTGCCGCTCGGTCCGTGGCCGCAACAGGTCCAGCAGCTCGGCGAGTTGCTCGTCCCGGCCGGTGAAGTTCGCGGCGCGGACCGGCAGTCCTGACCCGGCCAGGGGAGTCTCGCGCGGCACCTGCACGGTGATGTCCCGGCCCTGGAACACGGCGCTGAAGAACGTACCGCCGTGCACGTGGTTGGCGACGTCGCTCGCCGAACCGGGGGCGGAGGCGGGGTCATTGGGCTCGTCCCGGCTCCCGCGCGGCCAATCGTCCAGCCCCGCGCGGAAGTCCGGATCGACGGCGGCGCGCTCCGCGAGTGCGACGCTGAGCGCCTGCGCGCGTCGCAGGTCACCCGGCGCCCGCTCCAGCGCCCGCAGCTCCGCCGACGCCGAGCTGACCGGGAGCGGTGAAGCCGGTCGCTCCGGGACGGGGCTGCTGACGAGTTCGCCCAGCTCCCGCCAGGCAGCCCGCGCCTCGTCCCGCCTGGCCGACAACTCCGCCAGCCGTCGCGCCGAGATCACCTCCACACGCGCCCCGCCCCGGTCACCGCGTCCGCCGTGGCTACGCGTCGGAGGGCCGGCGGAGTGTGTACCAGGCCGCTCCCGCCAGGGCGGCGGCGGTCACGGCGAGGGCCGCGTGCGGCAGGAACCGTCCCGGCCGGCTGGCCTTACGGTAGGCCAGCACGGCGCCGTTGGACTGCCAGCTCAGCGCGGAGCGATTCGACTGGCCCGACAGCAGCGAGCCGGCCGACTGGAACGAGCCGATGGACGTCGCGGACATCACCGATCCGAGCGACCCGATGGACAGGACCGACGCCACCGAACCGATCGACAGGACCGACCCGGCCGAGGCGATGGACAGCACCGAATCCGTGCACCCGATGGACAGCAGCGAGTTGTGTGACCCTGTCGGCCAGCGTGAGGACATACGGACACTGTCTCACCCCGCACCCCGTCGCACCCCGCATTCCCGCCCGCGAGACAGCCCCCGGCAGCTTCGGCGCCGCACCACTCACAGAGCCGTGACGACGCCCCGCCCGGCCCCGCGCCGGATCGATCGGCCCGGTCACCGGACATGTGCGAGCGTGCTAACCCACCGCGTAGGCGCGGTAGTTCGCGGAGCCGGGGCCTGCGGCGCGGTTCTTCAAGGTGGCGGACCGCTGATAGGTCGCGGACGAGTGGGGGGCCGAGACGGGCGGCCGGTCGGGGGTGAGCTGCTCCGCGGCCTCGAGCGCCGTGATGATCGTGGAGACGAACACCGGCAGGTCGTCCGGCAGCGGTGACGTGATGAGATTCCCGTCGACCACGATCGGCTCGACGACGTAGTCGGCCCCGGCGTGGATCAGGTCGTCACGGATCGGCGCGACCGAGGTGACGCGGCGGCCCGAGACGATTTCGGCGGAGGCGAGCAGCCATCCCGCGTGGCAGATCGCCGCGACGATCCTTCCCTGCCGGTCCACTTCACGGACGAGCGCGACGATGTTCTTGTCGCGTCGCAGGTATTCGGGCGAGAACCCGCCGGGGACGACGAGCGCGTCGATGTCCTCGGCCACCAGGTCCGCGACGTTGACCTCGGCTCGGGCCGGATAGCCGATCTTGCTCGCGTAGACCGCGTCCGTGGCAGGTCCCGCGATGACGACCTGGGCACCCGCCTCGCGGAGCCGGAGCACCGGGTACCACAACTCGAGTTCCTGGTAGAGGTTCTCGACAAGGACGACGACTCGGGCGTCTTGAATTCTCATGTGCTTCCCTCTTGGGCGACGGATCGATTGCGGGGCGGCTCAGACGTCGATCGCGAAGATCCGCCGCGGGTTGTGGATCATGAGCGCGTCGAGCTGCTCGTCGGTGACGCCCTTGGACTTCAGGCGCGGGACGAAGCTGGTGAACATGTAGCCGAGGTCGACCTTCTCGTTGAGCAACTGGGGGTCGGACTCGGTCACCCCGGCGCGCGGATTGAAGAACCAGCGGTCGAACGAGATGACCACGTTGTCCAGGTATCCCTCGTCGATGAGCGTCACCAGGGCGTTCGCCATGGCTTCGTCCAGTTCCTCGGCGCTGCCGACGCGCCAGGGGATGCCGACGTGGTCGAGCTGGACATTGGCGCCCATGGCGAGGATCTCGCGCATCATCTCGACCTGCGGGGGGACGAAGGCGTGGCCGATGATGACCTTCGCCAGGTCCATGCCCTCCTCCGCGAGGATCTCCAGTTGCTCGCGGCCGGGGTTGGTCACCTCGAAGTCCATGGGGTCGATGTGGGTGTTGATCGCACAGCCCACCTGCGTCGCCGCCCGCGCCGCGGCGCGGATCACCCGGTCCTCCACCTCGTGGATGTGCCGGCCGTTCGGGCCGAGCGGGCTCGGCTTCGGCGTGACGCTCTCCTGGCCGGTCGCGATCTTGATGGCACCGGCCCGGTAGGGGGTCTGCTGCCAGGCGAAGACCATTCCCTCGGTGAGGTCCTTGACGAAGAACTCGGTCAGCTCCTCGACGGTCTGGCGCCGCCAGTAGTACGGCACCCCCATCCGCTCGGGGAAGAAGCCCGTGATGGCGACGACGTTCATGCCCGTCTGCTTGGCCACGTCGACCATGAACTGCGGGTGGCGGCCGACCTCGGGCGGGGTCATGTCGACGATGGTCCCGTAGCCGTACCCGTCCATCCCGCGCTGGACCTGGCCCGCGACGAAGTCGACCGCGGCGCTGTAGTCCAGCACGGTGCGGTGGTCCAGCTCCGCTCCGGGGTAGCCGTAGAGCAGGTGCTCGTGGCTGAGGATCTTGCCCGAGTTCTCCGCGGGCACGTCACCGAGGACTGTTCGTAGAATCTTCAACGTTTCTGCCTCCTGCTCTCGAATGCGGTCGTCGTCACTTCTGGGACCAGCGGCTGAACAGCTCCCGGTACAGCTCGGGCATGCCGTCGGCGTCCGGCGCGGTCAGCCAGTTCGGGCTGGTGAAGCCGGGGCCCAGCAGCGAACGCACGAGGTCGGTGCCGGTTCCGCTGGAGACCAGGTGGCCGTGCCGGACGGAGAAGTCGCCGATCAGGGCGCGCTGACCGGCCGAGGCGACCGGTACCGCGCCCACGCCGCCCGGCACCACCAGGGCGTCGATGGTCAGCCCCGCCAGGTGGTCGACGGTCGAGGTCGGAACGACGGGGTAGCCGAGGTGGCTCTCGCAACCCTCCGGGTCCGACGTGACCAGGTGCAGGTCGGCGCCGGCCTCCCGCGCGCGGAACACCGGATACCAGAACTCGACCTCCTGGTACCCGGGGAACGACAAGACGACGACTGTCCGGGACTGGGGCATACGACTTTCCTTCGGGTTGCACACGGCAAATGAACCTGGCTGGTTGTCTTACAGGTTGAGTATGCGGGATATGTTCAAGGTTCCGCAAGGTTTGTGACCCGAGGTGGGGGAGTGTCCGCGGGGTATCCGGCGGGCTGGTGATTGCGCTCGACCCCCTGACTGGCGCAGACTAGGGTCCGTGGAAGAGCAGCCAGACAGTCTGTCAATACCGGTCCGGGAGCGGCAGTCGCGCAAGCTCGTGGCGATGAAGCGGGTGGCACGGCACAGCGCTGTCGATGTCGTACGCAATCAGCTCGTCGAGCTCATCGAGCGCGGCGAGATTCCCGTGGGGGACTGGCTGCCCTCAGAGGCGGAGATGTCGCGCGCGTTCGGGGTCAGCCGGCCCGCCCTGCGCGAAGCCCTGGGCAGCCTGCGGGCGTTCGGCTACATCGAGTCCCAGACCGGCCGGGGTTCGATGGTGGTCTCCAACCGGGCTTCCAGCTCACTGACGTTGAGCCAGTACTCCTCGACCGATCTCAACGAGGTGCGCCGCCACCTGGAGGTGCCGACGGCCAAGCTGGCCGCGACCCGCCGGTCCGAGGAAGAACTCGCGGTCATCGTGGAGGCCTGCGAGGCGTACGCGGTGGAGGCGGACCCGGAGATCAGGGTCCGGCTTGACAGCGAACTGCACATCGGGATCGCGTCCGCGACGGGCAATCCCCTCTTCCCTCGGCTGATCAAGGACATCCGGTCGATCCTCGAGGAGCAGTCCCTGGCGCTCTCCGTGTCCGCCGAGCGCTGGCGGCACTCGACGGAGGAGCACTTCGCCATCTGCCGGGCGATCCGCGACCGCGACCCGGACCGCGCCTCCGAGGCGATGGTCGCCCACCTGCGCGCCGTCGAGGACGCGGTCAGCATGCTGCAACGACCGGATACTCCGCTGTCGTCGACCTGAGGTGACCGCGGCGCCACGAGAGCGGCGTCGTCACGGTCGTGAGGGCCGGAACGCCCCGAAGGGGCGTACGACCGGCTCGCACTCCACGTCCTAGCTGTCTGACAGGTCGCCCGAACGCCGTCACGGGACCCGGCTCGCCGTCTGTCGCCGAGCCGAGCCGCGCCGAGCCGCGCGTTGGTGCGCGCCGCCGCGCCGCCCTCCGGCATGCGTCCCATGACCCATGCCCCATGCCCCGTGTGCCCGTTGCCCCGTGTCCGGGTACGCGTCGGCGCGCGCACCGCCGCGACCTGTGACGCGCCTGCTCCCCGCCGCGTCGCCGTGCTACATTTCAACCTGTCAGACTGCCTGACCTTTGGGGGAAATGTGGGTGACTCGGAAGTGATCGGGATCATCGCGGACGACATCACCGGCGGGTCGGACGTGGCCGCGGCGCTCAGCGCGGCGGGCAGACGGACGGTCCAGGTGGTGGGCGTGCCCGGCCCCGACCTCGAACTGCCGCCGCATGACGCCGTCGTCGTCTCGCTCAAAACACGCAGCGTGCCGCCGGAAGAAGCGGTCGCCGAATCGCTGGCGGCACTGCGCCGGCTGCGGGACCTCGGGGCGCGCCGGATCGGCTTCAAGATCTGCTCGACGTTCGACTCCACGCCTCGCGGCAACATCGGACCCGTCGGACTCGCCCTCGCGGACGCGCTGGACAGCGGGATCACGCTGGTCTGCCCGGCCGCACCGGCCAACGGCAGGACCGTCTACCAGGGAAACCTGTTCGTCCACGACCTGCCGCTGGCGGAGTCCTCGCTGGCCCGGCACCCCCTCAATCCGATGACCGACTCCAACCTCGTACGGCTGCTGACCGCCCAGACCACCGCCGCGGTCGGTCTCGTGGATCACTCCCTCGTACGGTCCGGGGCCCCGGCCGTACGCGCCCGGCTGGCGGACCTGCGCGCGGCCGGTGTGCGTTTCGCGGTCGCGGACGCGATCTGCCGTGACGACCTGCTCGTCCTCGCGGACGCCATCGGTGACGCGGCCTTCTGGATCGGGGCGAACGGTCTGCACGCGGCGGCCGGGGCGGCGGCTCAGGACAGCGCGACCTCGCACGGCACGGTCCCGGCCGACGCGGTCGGCCCCGGCCCCGGCGACTTCGCGGACACCCTCGCGGGACCCACCTTCATCGTCGCGGGCAGCTGCTCGGACGCCACTCGCGGCCAGATCGCCGCCTTCCGCGAAAGCGGCCCGGCCATCGCCCTCGACCTCGCGCGGGTACGGGACGACGCGGGGTACGCGGCCGAAGTCGTCGCGCGTGCGCTGACCTTGCTGTCGGACTCGCCTGCGGTGCTGGTCCACAGCGCGGCGGACGCCCGCCAGCCGACCGAAGAAGCCGAGGCCGAAGCCGGGGCTGGAATCGGGGCCGGAACCGGGGCCGGATCGACCGACCTGGGCTCCGCCATCGAGACCTTCCTCGCCGAACTGGCCGCCGGAGCGGTCGACGGCGGGATACGGCGTCTGGTCGTCGCCGGAGGCGAGACCTCCGGCGCGGTGCTGCAACGGCTCGGCGTACGGGCCCTCCAACTGGGCGGCCCCATCGATCCGGGCGTGCCCTGGATGCGTTCGCTCGGCCCGACCGAGCTGGCACTCGCGTTGAAGTCCGGCAACTTCGGCGGACCGGACTTCTTCCTCAAGGCCGTGGCCCGATGACGCCGACAGCCGCGGGCGACCTGGTCGCGTACGCCAAGCTCCTGTCCGACCGCGGGCTCGCGCACGGCCGTACCGGAAACCTGAGCGTGCGCACGGCGGACGGCGTGCTGGTCACCCCGACCGGCTCGGCGCTCGGCTCACTGACCGAGGACGGCCTCGCGCACGTCGACGAGCGGGGCGCCCGGTTGTCCGGCCCGCCGCCGACCAAGGAACTCCTGCTGCACCTGGCGGTGTACCGCGCCCGCCCCGAACTGCGCGCCGTCGTCCACCTCCATTCCCCCTGCGCCGTCGCGGTCTCGCTGCTGCGGGACACCGATCCGTCCGACGCGATTCCTCCGCTCACCCCCTATTACGTGATGCGGGTCGGCTCCCTCCCGGTCGCGCCGTACTTCCGGCCCGGGGACCCGGCCATGGCCGAGGCGGTCGGCCCGCTGCTCACGCGGTCCCACTGCCTGCTGCTGGCCCACCACGGCACGCTCGCCGGAGGCGGCACGCTCGCCGACGCGGCGGAGGCGGCCGAGGAGATCGAGGCGACCGCCAGATTGTGGCTGGCCGTCCGGTCCCATGACATATCCACTCTGACCAGCGACCAGATCGGTGCCCTGCGTCCGGCCGACCCGAACAGGTGACCCATGTCCGACCGTCCTGTCATCACCATGATCCACACCGTGACCACGCTGCCCCCGGTCTTCACCGCCCTGGCCGCCGAGTCGCTCCCTCACGAGATCGAGCTGCGCCACATCGTGGACGACAGCCTCCTCTCGGTGACCCGCGCGGAGGGAGGAGTACGCGCCGGAACCGCCCGGCGCCTGCTCGGGCATGTCTGGTCGGCGGCCGACGCGGGCGCCGACTTCGTACTGGTCACCTGCTCGTCGCTCGGCGAGGCGGTGGAGCTGACCAGGCCCTTCAGCACGGTCCCGGTGCTGCGGATCGACGAGCGGATGGCCGAGGAAGCCGTACGGAGCGGTCCGCGGATCGGGGTGATCGCGACCCTCGGCACGACGCTGGCCCCGACCGCGAATCTGATCCGCCGGGCGGCCGAACAGGCCGAGGCGCCGATCGAACTGGTCGAGACGCTGTGCGTGGGCGCCTTCGAGGCACAGGCGGCCGGCGACCCCTCCGCCCACGACGCGCTGGTCCGTGACGCGCTGGGCGAGCTGATTCCCCGGTGCGACGTCATCGTGCTCGCTCAGGCGTCGATGAGCCGCATCGTCGCGGAACTCGACGAAGCCCCGCGGATTCCCGTACTGGCCAGTCCCCGGTCGGCGCTTGAAGCGCTCGCCGACCGGCTGCGCCAGTCGTGACGGGTACGGCCGAGGACCGGGAGGCGAGCCCGGCCACGCGTATCCGGGCGCGGTGGCTGTACGGGGGAGCGGGCGTCGCGCGACGGGGCGCGGCGATCCTGGTCCGCGGCGACAGGATCGCCGCGGTCGGTCCCGACGCCGATGTTCCGCACACCGGCGGTCCCGAGCTGACGTTCGAGGCGGCGACGGTACTTCCCGGCCTGATCGACGCGCACACCCACCTCCTTCTGCCGTACGGCCGGGATCTGACGCGGGTGGACAGCGGTTCCGCCGCCGCGACGGCCGCCGCGCGCGCCGTCGCCGCCCGTCTGCTGGGCAGGGGTGTCACCACCGTCCGCGATCTCGGCTCACCCGGGACCGACGGCCAGGCCCTGCGGGACGCGATCGGCGCGCGGCCCGCGGACGGTCCCACCGTCGTGGCCGCGGGCCGCCCGATCACCTCGCCCGACGGCCACTTCCGCTCGTTCGGCATCACCGTCGAGGGGGCCGCCGAGGCGGCCGGGGCGGTGCGGCTGCTGCACGACGAGGGAGCCGACCTCGTCAAGATCGCGGTGACCGGCGGTTCGCTGACCCCTGGCACCGATATGAGCAGGGCGTATCTGGGGCGGTCCGAGATGGCCGCGATCGTGGCCGCCGCGCACGCCCGCGGGATGCGGGTCGCCGCCCACGCGCACGGCACCGAGGGGATCGAGATCGCGCTCGCCGCCGGGGTCGACACGATCGAGCACTGCACCTGGCTCGATGCGCGCGGCCGGATTCAGGCGCCGCCACCTGAGCTGCTGCGCGCCCTGTGCGACCGGAAGCAGTCGGTCGTTCTCGCCGGTCCGATCGAGCCGGCGATCGCCGATCTGCTGGACACACCAGTGCCGTCCGGCGCGGATTCACCGATGGCGCCCGGCCTGGAGCGGCGGCTGCGGATCTGGCGGAACGGACGGACGCTCGTCCGCGCGGGCGTGCCGGTGGCCCTGGGATCGGACTCGATCTACGGGCAGTTCCCCGACTGCCGCGACCTGACGGTCAGGGCGCGCGCGATGGTCGCGTTCGCCGGATGGCGACCGGCGGAGGCGCTCGCGGCGCTGACCTCCGGAGGCGCCCATGCCCTCGGCCGCGCCGGTGAGGTGGGCACGATCGCGCCCGGCGCGTACGCCGACCTCCTGGTCGTCGCGGGAAACCCCACCGAGTCGATCGGCGACCTCGACCGGGTCGTCGCGGTGTTCAAGCGAGGCCGCCGGGTGGCGCGGGACGCCCCCGTGAACGTCTGACGTTTTTCTCCGCCCAAGAACGCGAACGGCGACCGCCGCCTACCCGAGGGTAGTCGGCGGTCGCTCATGTCCTGCCGCTGCGCCGGCGGTCGGCCTGGGGTCAGCCGGTGGCCGGCAGGTAGTCCGGGGCGACGCAGAACACCGCGCGGGCCCCCTTGGCCGCCACGTTGTAGAACGAGTGCGGCGTACCTTCCGGGATCTGGCACGAGTCGCGCGGGCCGAGCTCGAAGAAGACCCGCGTCTCCGGGAACTCGACATGGACGGTGCCTTCTTCGACGAAGAACAGCTTGTCGCCCTGGTGGGTGAACACGTCGCTGCGCTGGCCCGGCAGGAAGCGCTGCTTCCCGATGGTCACGTGCTCCGTGCTCAGCATGATGCCGGTGAGCAGCTCCCGGCCGCGCTTGTGCCCCTCCAGGCGCCACAGGATGTCCTCGTCCCTGGCCGCCCACATGGTCTTCGCGGCGTCGGCCTCGGCACGCGCCATCGGCCAGCGGCCGATGTACTCGTCCTGCTTGTGCTTGTAGGTGGTGATGTTCTCGTGGGTCTGCGCGTACGGCTGGCCCGTGCCGGTCTTGGGCGAGGGGTGGAAGAACTCCACGAACCGCAGCTCGGTGTCGCTGTAGTTCCACTGGTGGTGCCAGGTGTCCTTGCGGAACCAGGCCGCGTCGCCCGCCTCGATGACGAGGACTTCACCGGTGGTCGGGTTCGACTGGACCATCGTCCCGTCGAGAACGTAGAAGAACTCGTCGGATCCGAAGATCGACCGGTTCTCGTCCGAGTGGATGACGGCACCGCCGACCGGGATGGCCACGATGTTGACGCTCATCTTCTCGTCGCTCGCCAGGAACCAGTCCGGCAGCTTCCCTGACTCGTCGTCGCCCCACACCAGTCGCAGTGCGTCCCGGTAGGGCACGAGGCGAGGCTGTTTGCCTTGGTCGGTCTCTGTCATGTCACTTCTTTCTGCTTGCGGCGGTTCCGTGCGAACTGCCGGCGAACCCAGAACACGTCGTGCGCGGAGGCACCGCGTGACCGCGCCTCGCGTCCTGCCTGGCTGTCAGACAGCAGTGCCATAGTGCCATGGGCTGAGCTTGGCTTGCAATCACCTTGCGGTCACGGTTCGTCCGATTGAGCCCCAGTGGAAGTCCAGGTGAAACAAGTGCGACCTGGCTCTTGACAGGCCCGGCGGACGGACTCATCGTTACCTGCCAGGCAGCCAGACGACTTTTGAAATGTCAGAGAGACGTGGACTCGGTGAACTACGAACCCGGACATATTGCCGCATTTCGCACGATCTGTGTGGAGGGCGACCCGCGGAGACGCGGGGAGTCATACGGCCGCGCCGCCGCACCGGAGATCAAAGAGTCAATCCACCGCTACACCAGGGTCTTCCGGCACATGGTCGGCTGGGACTGGCAGCAGGTGCGGAAGTTCGCCCTGCGGTACGAACGGCCGATCGGCGACTTCTCTCCCGCCATCGGTGAGGAGATCGCGGGCATCGCCGCAGGTGCGGGGGTCGAGTTGAGCGACATCCTCGCGCTCAACGCGCGGAGCGAGATCATGTTCGCCGCCGCCCCGGCCCGCGCCCGGTCGATGCCGGCGGAGTGCACGTCCTTCGCGCTCATGCCGGAACGCACGGGCCAGGGCATCGTCACCGGGCAGAACTGGGACTGGCTGACCCACGCGCGACGGACCACGGTCGTCCTCGACGTCCGGCGGACCGACGCGCCCAACTTCGTGACCGTCGTCGAGGCCGGGCAGTTGGCCAAGGTCGGACTGAATTCGGCCGGCGTCGCCCTGTGCACCAACACCCTGATCGGCGACGTCCGCACCGACGGAGCCGGCGTCCCGTACCACATCCTGCTGCGGTCGGTCCTCGACGCCGGATCGGGGGCGGAGAGCGCGGAGCGGATAGCGACCGCCGACCGGGCGATGTCCGCGAACTACCTGATCAGCGACGGCACCGGCTTCTGTCAGAACCTGGAGACGCCCGCCAGCGACGGGGCGCCGGAGCGGATCACCCCGCGCGACGGGGTGTTGACGCACACCA
The DNA here is from genome assembly GCF_044741185.1 of Streptomyces sp. NPDC088197. NCBI lineage: Bacteria > Bacillati > Actinomycetota > Actinomycetes > Kitasatosporales > Streptomycetaceae > Streptomyces > Streptomyces sp. NPDC088197. The sequence continues at coordinate 327,515 of NZ_JBIUSD010000005.1, read as the reverse complement.
ACCACTTCCTGTCCGCCGGGCTCACCACGACGGACGACTACGCCAGGCGGAAGCCGCACACGCTCGACCGGCACCGCAACATCGAACTGCGCCTGCGCGACCCTCGCGTACGCACGATCCACGAGGTCAAGGAGGCCCTGTCCGACCACCACGACTGGCCCGGCAGCATCTGCCAGCACCCCGATCCCTCGATCGCGATCGAGGAACGGACCTGCACCATCGCCGGATTCATCATCGAACCCGACCGCGGCGTCCTTCAGTACGGCGCCGGCAACCCCTGCTCGACCCATTGGCGGCAGCGCACCGTCTCAGGTGCATAACGTCCGTCGCCGCACTGGTGCGATGTAAGGCTGTCAGACATAGCGTAGAGGCGGAGAAGGTTGGACGTAACCGCCCTAAACGACCTATAGGCACGGCCGTCGAGTATTCCGGCCACCACATCAACGACCGAAGTACCGACCCAGGAGGTCACGTTGAGACGTTCTTCCCGGTGGCGAGTCGCCCTCGCCGGACTCACCGTCATCAGTGTCATCGGCGTCGCGGGATGCGGCAGCCCAGGTTCCAAGAGTGTCGAAGAGACCCCGGCCGCCGCGGACGGCAAGTTCCCCGCGGCCCCCAAGAAGCCCGTCACGCTCACGATCATGGACTCGGCCGGCGGACTGTCCGTCGCCAAGCCGCTGATCGAGGAGTTCGGGAAGAAGCACCCCGAACTGGTCAGCAAGATCAACTACACCACGACGACCTCGCCGGAGATGCCCGGCAAGCTCAAGGCCCAGCAGAACGCCGGCCGGGTAGGTGTGGACATCGTCCTGCTGGGGCCGGACAGCCTCGCCGCGGGCGTGAGTCAGAACCTGTTCACCAAGATCTGGCCCGAGTACAAGGACGGCCTGCCCGATCTGGAGAACACCTACCTCGACAACGCGAAGAAGCTCTGGAAGAACGCGCACGGCCAGGCGCTGATCTACGACACCGGCACGTTCGGCCCGCTGCTCGAGTACCTGCCGGACAAGCTGTCCGACCCGCCGAAGACCGCGCAGGAACTGCTGGAGTGGGCGAAGCGGAATCCCGGCAAGTTCCAGTACGCGTCCGTCGCGAACTCCGGACCGGGCTCGGCGTTCCTCCAGGGCCTGCCGTACCAGCTCGGCGACTCCGACCCGAGAGACCCGGAGAAGGGCTGGGACAAGACCTGGGCCTACCTCAAGGAGCTCGGCAAGTACATCGACAACTACCCGGCCAAAACCAGCGAAACCTACGCCAACCTCACTAATGGAACAGTGAAGCTGGTACCGTCCACCTTCGGATGGCACGTCCAGCCCCGTGCGGACAACCTGATTCCCGAGTCCGCCACCTTCACGGTCCTGGAGAACACGAAGTTCATCCTGTCCGGCGGATCGGTGGCCATCCCGAAGGGCGTCTCGGCCGACCACCTCGCGGTGTCGCTGCGGCTGCTCGGATTCATGCTCCAGCCCGAGCAGCAGGCCATGACCTTCGACCACGGTTACGTCTATCCGGGCCCGGCGATCAAGGACGTCACGGTCGACATGGCACCGCCGGAGATGGCCGAACTCAACAAGAAGTACGGCGTCGCCGACTACGACGACTACATCGCCAAGTATCCGGGCGCGGACCCGCTGCCCGCGGACGTCCTCGTCGCCGCGTACGACAAATGGAACCGAATCATTGGTGGTAAGTGACGTGAGAGCAACCCAGCGACGCGGTGAGTTCAGCGAGCTTCGGCTCGAAGGTCTGACCTGTGTCTACAACGGGAGCGTGGTCGCACTGGACTCCATGACTGCGACGATCAAGGCCGGAGAGTTCACCGCGCTGCTGGGTCCTTCTGGCTGTGGAAAATCCACCCTCCTCGGCTGTCTGGCCGGACATGTCACGGCCACCGAGGGCCGGCTCTGGGTGGACGACGAGCGGATCGACCAGCGGCCCGCGGAGAAGCGCGGCTTCGGCATGGTGTTCCAGAACTACGCGCTCTTTCCGCACCTGTCCGTCGCCAAGAACGTCGCGTTCGGACTCGAAGTACGCCGCATGCCCAAGCCTGAGGTGCGCGAGCGGGTGAAGTGGGCGCTGGACCTGGTCCAACTCCCCGACTACGCCGACAATCTGCCCGGCCGCCTCTCCGGCGGCCAGCAGCAGCGGGTCGCCATCGCGCGGGCCCTCGCACCGCGCCCGTCGATCATGCTGATGGACGAGCCGCTGTCCAACCTCGACGCCAAGCTCCGCTTCGAAATGCGCTCCGAGATCCGGCAACTCCACGACGAGCTGGGGCTGACCACCGTCTACGTCACGCACGACCAGGAGGAAGCCCTCTCGATCGCCGACCGGATCATCGTCCTGCGCAAGGGAAAGACCGTGCAGGACGGTACGCCCCAGCAGATCTACAGCGAACCGGAGGCGGATTACGTCGCCGACTTCGTCGGCTACCGCAACCGGCTCCAGGCGCACGTGGTCGGGGGGACCGGCCGCGAGCCCGTCGTCGAGGGGCACGGCATCACGCTGCGCGCCACGTCGAGCACCGACCTGCGGCCCGGACAGTCCGTGACCGTGCGGATCCGGCCGGAGGAGGTGAGCGTCACGGACTCCGCCTCCGCGGTGAACACGTTCGAGGCGGTGGCGCGCTCCACGCAGTACCACGGCCGCGACTTCACCGTGCAGGCCGAACTGCCGGACGGCGCGACCCTGTCCGTACGGACACCGGTGCGGCCCGAAACGGGCACGGTGCTGAAGCTGTCGATCCCGGTGGCGAGCGTCCGGGCCTTCGCCGCGGGAGAGCCTTCCGCCGCCCCGGCGGAGGGCTCCGACGACGGCGAGTCCACGGCTCTCGAACCGAGCGCGCTGTCATGACGGCGACCGTGGACACCACACCGGCCCGCGCCGACCGGGCGCCGGGAGGCCCGCCCGACTCGGGCGACCGCCGACGGGCGTGGCTGCGACGTCACGGACTCCACTGGGGGCTGCTGGCCATGCTGCCCGCGGTGGCGCTGATCGGGGTGCTGTTCCTCTACCCGATCGCCTACGGCATCGGCCTGTCGGTGACCCCCGACAAGGGCGGGACCTTCAGCAGCTACCAGCGGTTCTTCGAGGATCCGTATCTCCGCGAGACGATCTGGAAGACCCTGCGGATCGCGGTGGTCGTCGCCGTGATCAACACGGTGGCGGCGATGATCTTCGCCTACCCGCTGCGCGGGGCCGGACGGCGGAAGAAGTACCTCTCGACGGCCTTCCTGATCCCGATGACCCTCGGCAACGTGCTCGTCTCCAACGGGATGATCGCCTACATGTCCCCGCGGGGCTGGCTCAACCGGACCCTGATGAAGATCGGGGTGATCGACGAGCCCCTGATGCTGCTGCACAACTACACCGCCGTCGTGATCTCGATGGTCATCACGGGTCTGCCGCTGGCGTTCCTGCTGACCATGAGCCATCTCGCGTCCATCGACACCCTCTACGAGCGGGCCGCCGCGTCACTCGGCGCGGACCGGTGGACCCGGTTCCGGCGGATCCTGCTCCCTTTGTGGGCCCCGGGTGTGACCGTGGTCCTCTGTCTGACCTTCGTCCTGGGGTTCTCCGTGTTCGCCAGCGCGACCCTCGTGGGCGATCCCGCCGGCTCCACCCACGTCATCTCGGTCGAGGCCTACTTCCAGGCGTACCGGACCCTGGACTACTCGATGTCCATGGCGATGGTGGTCATCTCCGCCCTGGTCCAGATCCTCATCGTGGGCGCGATCCTGCTCCTGCGTTCCCGCCTGTACACGGGCCCGAGTTCCGGTCAGAAAGGGTGATCGCGGTGTCCGAGTCGTCTCCTACCGCACTGCGGAGCCGGATGCATCGCACCTGGGCCGGTGTCCTTCCCCGGTGGTTCTACCGCCTGCTGGTCGCCGTCTTCCTCGTCAACATCGCCGGGCTCGTCGCCTCCGTGACGGTCAGCTCCTTCGGCCGCCAGTGGTTCACCGGGTGGCTCCCGAAGGGGTACACGACGGACTACTACCGGTCGTCGTGGAACGAGTACGACCTCTCCCACGTCATGGTGATCACGGTCACCGTCGCGGTGGTCGTGGCCGCGCTCGCCGTGATCATCGGCGCTCCGGCGGCGTATGTGCTGGCAAGGGGGAACTTCCCGGGCAAGAAGCTGCTGATCCTGGCCTTCCTGCTGCCGCTGATGCTGCCGCCGGTCACCTACGGTCTGCCGCTGGCGACGCTGCTGTACCGGCTCGGCCTCGGCGGCCATCTGTCCGGGGTGATCGTGGCCAACCTGGTGCCATCGGTGCCCCTGGTGGTCCTGCTGATGATCCCGTACATCCAGCAGCTCGACACCAACCTGGAACGGGCCGCGCGCTCCTGCGGGGCGAACGGTCTTCAGACGGTCCGGCGGGTGCTCGCGCCGCTGCTGCTGCCCGGAATCCTGGCGTCGGGCCTGCTCACGCTGATCCACACCGCGGGCAGTTTCGAGCTGACCTTCTTCAACTCGGGGCCGGGCAGCGAGACGCTCGTCGTCGCCCTGTACTCGGCCCTGTGGACGCCGGGCTTCCGCCCGCAGCAGTCGATCGACGCGATGTCGGTCATCTACATGCTCACCTGCCTGGTCCTGCTGTTCGTCGCACTGCGTTTCGTCAGCCCCGGCCAGATAGTGACGCACTCGCGCGAAGACGACTGACGCCCGCGCGAGGACGACCAGCCACAGCCCCTGGTGCCGCGAGCGGCCATGTCTGCCCCGCTCGCGGCACCAGGCCCATCAGCCCGAGCCCGTTCCACCGAGGAGATCACCATGCCCGCCGTCATTGTCGCCGGAGGCGCCACGGGAATCGGACGCGCCTGCGTACGCCGCCTGCGTAACCGTGGTGTCGACGTGTACCTCGCGGACATCAACATGGCGGCCGCCGGTGAACTGGCCGCCGAGGAAGCACCCGGCCGCCTCGTCATCGGCGAGCACGACCTGTTCGACGTGGACGCCGCCCGGGCCATGGTCGACGCGGCCTGCGCGCGGTTCGGCGGCCTGGACGGACTCCTCATCACCACCGCGCTGCTGCGCGAGGCGCCCGTCGCCCGGTACCCCCTGGAGGACTGGACCGCGACGATGGACCTGAACGTCCGCGCCGCGTTCCTGCTGGCCCAGGCCGCGATCGGGCCGCTGAGCCGGTCCGCCGCGCCGCGGATCGTCTTCACCGGCTCGACCTCCGCGTTCCGGGGCGGCTTCGGGTCCTTCGCGTACGCCGCGTCCAAGGGGGCCCTCGTCAGCATGACGCGGGCGATGGCGGTCGAGTGGGGCGCGCTGAAGGTCTGCGTCAACTGCGTGTGCCCCGGCTGGATCGACACGCCGTTCAACGACGAGCACTGGAAGCACTCCTCCGACCGCGACGCGGCGGTCGGCGAGCTGGAGGCGAAGATCCCGCTCGGCCGCCAGGGCGAGCCCGACGAGGTGGCCGCGATGATCGACTTCCTGCTCTCCCCGGCGGCCGGTTACGTGACCGGTCAGGCGATCGTGGTGGACGGCGGACTGCTGTCGTGGTGAGGGGAACCGAGACCGTGCCGAACGCGGCGGCGCCGCTCCACGGAGAGGCGCTGCCGTGCGGATAGGGACATGCGTGATCGACGGACGGCCCGAGCCGGTCGTGTTCGATCCGGCCGGCCGGGCGGTCCCGGTCGGCGACCTCGTCGGGGGCCCCGGCCTCTACGGCGTGCTGACGCTCATCGAACGCTGGGACGACCTGCGCCCGCGCCTGGCCCGCGCGCTCGGGACGGACCGGTCCCCGGCCGCCACCAGCGTGGCCGAGATCGACCGGCTCGGCGCCTGGCTGCCGCCGGTCCCGCGGCCGGGGAAGATCCTGGGCGTCGGCTTCAACAGCCCGGTGTTCGCCGCGTTCGCGTCGAGCGTCCCCGACCATCCGCCGTTCTTCTCCTCACCCGGTTCCGCGCTGGTCGGACACCGGCAGCCGATCCGGCTGCGCCCGTCGTTCGGACTCGTCCATCCCGAGCCGGAGCTGGCCGTGGTGATCGGACGGCAGGGCACGCGGATCGACCCGGCCGAGGCACTGGACCACGTCTTCGGGTACACCCTGATCGACGACGTGTCCGCGCCCGGGCTGCGGGCCGGTGACACGGTGGTGGTACCCGGCTCCATGGCGGGGGAGCTGGACCGGCGGCACAGCGGCCGGCCCCGGGCCGCGTCCGGCTTCGAGCACGGGGACATGAGGGTCACCTACCACCTGCGGGCCAAGGGCACCGACAGCTTCAAGCCGTGCGGACCGTGGATCGTGACCAGGGACGAGATCCCCGACCCCGACCGGCTCGGCATCACCCTGGCGACCGGCGACGACGTACGGATCGAATGCCGGACCGAGCGTCTGATCTATTCGGTGGCGGAAGTCATCGCGCACGCCAGCGACCACCACACCCTGTTCCCCGGCGACATCATCCACGTGGGCACCGACATCACGGGGACGCACACGCTGCGGGAGATCGACTACCAACACCGGATCGGCGCGACGCGAACGATCGAGTGCGAGGCGATCGGCACGCTCGTGAACGAGATCCGCACGGTCTGACCCGGCACCACCGGCCGAGCCCGCACCACCCGGCACCCGTACGTCCCCGGTCGGACCACGGGCAGCCCGGTTCTGTCTGACGGAACGACGCGGCACCGCATCGGGATCGGAGAGCGGACACTCTCCGAAGGCGGTGCGGCCGCGCCTTTTCGGATGACACGCGCCGCGAGAAGTGTGCGGTGCGATCGGAGACTCGTTGAACGACGTCGGCTCTCAAAAGGTGAAGGTCTTCGACCGACGCATGACTCTGGTCGCGACGGTCACGATTCTCGGCTCCCTGATATCCATCTTCGACACGACGATCGTCCAGGTGGCCGTGCCGTCGTTGGTGAGGAGTTTCGACACCTCGCTCGCCACCGTCCAGTGGGTCAGCACGGTCTACCTTCTCGCCCTCGCCACGGTGGTGCCGCTCACCGGCTGGGCCAACGACCGATTCGGCTCCAGACGGGTGTGGATCGCGTCCATGGCCATGTTCCTGTTCGGCTCGCTGCTGTGCGGACTCGCCAACTCGATGGCGCTGCTCATCGTCGCGCGCGCGGTGCAAGGGATCGGCGGCGGGATGCTGCTGCCCACCGGGCAGACGATCCTCGCCAGGGAGGCGGGCCCCGGCCGCCTCGGACGCGTCATGGCCGTGGTGGGGATTCCGTCCATGCTGGGGCCCCTGTTGGGGCCGATCTTCGGCGGACTGATCCTCTCCAGCCTGTCCTGGCGGTGGATCTTCTTCGTCAATCTGCCGCTGGGCGCTCTCGGGATCGGCTTGGCCTGGGTCGTCCTCGACCGCGGCGAACTGGGCGTGCCCCGGAAGCTCGATCTCATCGGACTGGCCCTGCTGCCGCCGGGACTCGCGCTGCTTGTCTACGGCATCTCCGACTTCGGCGATGCCGGGCGCGTGTCCCCGTCCGTCGCGCTCACCGGAGGTCTGGGAATCGCCCTGACCGCCGCGTTCGTCGTGCACGCGCTGCGGGCCGCTCATCCGCTGCTCGACCTGCGGCTGTGGAAGTACGCGGCCCTCAGATCGGCCCAGACCGCGATGTTCCTCTACCTCGCCGGTACCAACGCGGTGCTGTTCCTGGTGCAGCTCTACTACCAGTTCGCGCGGGGGGACAGCGCCATCAAGGCGGGCCTGCTGGTGGCGCCGTCGGCCTTCGGCGCGATGCTGGTGCTGACGACGGCCGGCCGGGTGATGGACAAGCGCGGTCCCCGGGCGGTGATCGTCTTCGGCCTGCTCATGGTGACCGCCGGAGTGCTTCCGCTCACCATGATCGGGCCCGACACCAGCGACGTATGGCTGTCGGTGTGCTGGTTCGTCCGCGGCGTCGGGGTCGGCGCCACGGCCACGCCGCTGACCGCCGCCGGATACGCCGGTTTGCGCGGCCGCGAGATCCCCGGCGCGTCGACGCTGATGAGCATCGTGCAGTACGTCGCCGGGGCCATGGGCACCGCTGTGGCGGCGGTTCTGCTCCAACGTCGGCTCAGCGGCTTCACCGACGGCGGCGGGGTCCAGTCCCTGGCCGCGCTGAGCGACACCGCACGACAGCGCCTGGCACCCGAACTGGCCGACGCCTTCGGCGGGTTGTTCTGGCTGGCTGTCGCCCTGTCGGTGCTCGCGATCGTCCCGGCCGTGATGCTGCGCACGCGGGCGCCGACCGATGTCGAACGGGACGGGACGGGAGCGTCGAAGACCGCCGACACGCTGACGGGCTGACGCCTGCGGCACGTCGTCGGCCCGGTGCGCGCCGCCGCGGGCCCCCGGCTGTGAAGGCGGCGGTCACGGCCGCGGCGTGAGACCTTCGAGCAGCAGATTCAGCGCGTGGTGCGCGTCCAGGGCCCGGGCAGCGGACGCGGACGCGGAGCCGCCGAGCGTGTGGACGGCCAGGGTGATGCCGGTGAGCAGCGCCACGAGCTGGCCGGCGGTGAGGTCGTCGCGGATCGCGCCGAGCTCCTGGGCGGGCCGCAGCAGCAGATCCGCCGCCGACACCAGCAGCGACTGACCCCACTCGGTGTTGGCGACGGGATCGGTCTCACGGAGCCCCTGCGCGAGCAGTCCGGCGAGGACTCCCTGCGCCTCGACTCCCAGATCGACGAACTGGCGCAGCCAGTTCAGGAGTGCCGCCGTCGGCTCGTCGCGCTGCGCCAACTCCGTCGCCATGGAGGCCAGTCGCGCGACGCGACCGCGGTAGACGCCCTCGAACAGATGCATTCTGCTCGGGAAGTGCCGGTAGAGGGTGGCGGGCGCGACCCCGGCCTCCTTGGCGATCTCGTCGAGGGTGACGTCGGGCCCCTCGCGTTCGATCAGGGTCTGGGCCGCCGCCAGGATGCGATCGACGTTCCGCCGGGAGTCGGCGCGAGGTGCGCGCTTGCGTACCGGTACCGGTGCTGCGGACTCGTCCGGCAATCTCCGCTCCCCACTCTTGCGATGCGACTGCGGGCAGCCTACTGTGACGGCTAAGTGAGAGTTTACTCCCATTTAACGGCTGGTGACCTCGTACCTTGAGGAGGAACCCGATGCCTGCTCCGGAAAGCCCGCGGCGGGTGCACGACGCCGCCGCGGCGGCCGGCGAAGTGCGCGACACATCCGTCGGCAAGGCGCTCGCCGTGCTCGACACCCTGTCCGGTTCGCGGAAGTCGCTGGGCGTCTCGGAGATCGCCGCCCGCACCGGGATGGCCAAGTCGACCGTCCACCGGCTGCTGAGCGCGATGATCGAGCACGGTTATGTGGCCAAGGAAGGCGAGCGGTATCTGCTCGCCGAGCGCGTCTTCGAGCTGGGCAGCCGGGTGCAGGTCGGCGCCGCGAAGGACCTGCGCGAACTGGCCTCTCCCTATCTGGCCGAATTGTTCGCCCTCACCCGGCAGACCATTCATCTCGCCATTCTCAGCGGTGCGGACATCCTGTACATCGACAAAGTCTCCGGGCTGGGCGCGCCGAGAATGGACACGCGTATCGGCGGACGCAGGCCCGCTTATGCCACAGGGCTCGGGAAGGCGCTGCTCGCCTTCGCTCCCTCCCTGCATCTGAGGACCGTTCTCGACGGATCCTTCAAGCGGTTCACCGCGTACACCATTCCCGACGCCCAGCGGATGAAGCTCTCACTGCTCCGGGTGCGCGAGACCGGTATCGCGACGGATCACGAGGAGTCGTTCCTCGGCGTGGCCTGCCTGGCGGCGCCGGTCTGGGCCGCTGATCACAGCCGTGCTGTCGCCGCGGTCTCGCTTTCCTGCCCGGTGCTCGGCCGCACCCCCGCCCGCTACAAGTCGGTGCTCGTCGACACCGCGCAGCAGCTCTCGTCCGCGCTGCGTCGCAAGTGACCCGGGGGAGCACGCCGGAACAACTGCTTTCCGTCTGACGGAACAGAATCCTGGCTTCTTTTCGGGCGCTCAATACAGTTATGCGCAGGCCCTTCCCCTGTGTGTTTTCCGAGGGCTTCCGCGTCATCCATTGGGAATCGGAGGAATCGCGCGTGAGTTATGTCAAAGCGCTCGGTTACATCGGCATAGGTGCGCAGGACCTCGACGCGTGGGAGGACTTCGCGGGCGACATTCTGGGCCTGCACGTCACCCGCGGACGGGACGCCGACGACGTCGAAACGCTGTTTCTGCGGATGGACGCCAGGCACCACCGCATCGCGGTACGCGCCGGGGACGACACGCTGTCCTACGTCGGATGGGAGGTGGCGACCGAGGAAGACCTCGACGCCCAGGTGCGGGACCTGGAGAGCGCCGGGGTCGCCGTCACGGAGGATCCGCACCTCGCCGACCTGCGCGGAGTCCGCCGGCTGGTGCGGTTCGCCGATCCGGCCGGTTTCCGGTTGGAGCTGTTCTACGGCGCCGTCACCGTGTCCTCCGCGTTCCTCTCGCCGACCGGCGTCCGGTTCGTGACGCGCGACGACAAGGGCAACGACCTCGGGGTCGGCCACATCGTGCTCGTCTCGTCCGTCGTGGACGAGATGGTCGCCTTCTACCGCCACGTCCTCGGTTTCAAGGTGAGCGACTACATCACCTTCAAGCCCCTGGTCCTGACCTTCACCCACGTCAATCCCCGGCACCACTCACTCGCGTTCGGTCCCGCGCCGGACGGCAGGAAGCCCTTCATCGACCACTTCATGCTCGAGGTCGACAGCGTCGACGGCGTCGGCCGCGCACTGGACCGGGTGCGCGCGAAGGAGATCTCCCTCACCGCGACGCTCGGCCGTCACACGAACGACGAAATGCTCTCGTTCTACATGAAGTCGCCGTCCGGGATCGGCGTGGAGTACGGAACCGCCGGCAAATTGATCGACGACGAGACCTGGACGATCACGAATTGGGACGCCGCCCAGTTCTGGGGCCACGACCGCAATCACACCCACTGACGGTGACGTGTACGCCAAGGAGAACACCATGAACGACTCCCCACGCGCGGTGGACCAGCTCGATGACCTGGTCTCGCTCGAAAGAGGCGAGATCGACCGGCGCATCTTCAGCGACCAGGAGATCTTCGATCTGGAGATGACGCGGATATTCGGCCGGGCCTGGCTCTTCCTGTGCCACGAGACGCAGATCCCCAAGCGCGGCGACTTCTTCGAGGCCCCGATGGGATCGGACAACGTCCTCGTGGTCCGGCAGCGGGACGGCTCGATCCGCGCCTTCCTCAACACCTGTTCGCACCGCGGCAACGCGGTGTGCCGGGCCGAGGAGGGAAACGTCCGCAATTTCATGTGCACGTACCACGGGTGGACCTTCGGACTGGACGGCGAACTCATCGGCGTGCCCGGCAAGTCCCTCTTCTACAAGGACAAGCTGGACCTGTCCAAGCACCCGCTGCGCAAGGTGGCCCAACTCGACTCCTACCGCGGCTTCGTGTTCGCCACCATGGACGCGGACGCGCCGCCCCTGGAGGAGTACCTCGGCGCGACGGGCCGGCTCGGACTGGACCTGCTCGCCGAGCGCGGCGACATGGAGGCCGTTCCCGGCGTCCAGAAGTTCACCGTCAGGACCAACTGGAAGTTCACCGTCGACAACGTCTTCGACTACTACCACCCGCAGATCACGCACATGTCGGCCTTCGCCGTCGGTCTCATCCCGGCCCCGCCGGACGAGTTCGTCGACGGCGGGGCCAGGACCGAATCCGGCGCCGACCTCGAAGTCCCCTTCCTGCCCAGCGACTTGCACAACGTCGTGATGGTGGGCGAGTACGGGCACGCGATCTCGGGTCCCGACCAGGAGTCGCTGGAGGTGACAGCCGGGGGCCGGGAGCTGTTCGAGTGGCGCTACACACCGCAGACCCAGGCCAAGCTCGGGCGGCACGGAAGCCGGGTGGGCGGCCACCCGCACATCTTCCCGACCGCCTGGGTCACGGCGAACGCGCAGCTCAGCCTGCGGGTGCCGCGCAGCCCCGACGTCACCGAGATCTGGTGGTACTCCTTCCGCGACAAGAACGCCTCGCCGCAGGAGCAGGCCGCCGCGCTGCACGCGCAGATCCACTTCTTCGGGCCGGCAGGAATGCTCGAACAGGAGGACGGCGAGAACTGGGCGCAGTCCACCCTCCAGACCAAGGGCACCAAGAGCCGCGAGATCCCCCAGCTTCTGAAGATGGGTCTCGGCACGTCCGAGGTCGTCAAGGACGACGGCCTCGCCGTCATCGACGCGCCCATCAACGAGCACGCCCAGTTGTGGACCTACCACTCCTGGCGCGAATGGCTCCGCAACCCCACGTGGGAGGGGCTGCGCAAGAGCACGGCTCCCCACGACCGCTACTAGGCCCAGGAGCCCGCGATGACGACCCACGCCGTACCCGCAGCGCGTGCCGTGCCCGCCGCGCACGCCGTCGACCTCGACACGCTGCTGCGGCAGCACGAGGTGGAGCAGCTCTACTCCTACGAGTCGGCGCTGCTCGACGCCCACCAGTACGAGGAGTGGGTCGACCTCTTCACCGAGGACACCCACTACTTCATGCCGCTGCGGCGGACGATGACCAGGCGGCAGTTGCACCTGGAGTTCACCAAGCCCGGCGAGATGGCCTACTTCGACGAGGACAAGCAGTTCCTCCGGACGCGGGCCAAGAAGTTCGCCACCGGGACCTCGTGGGCCGAGGACCCGCCGTCCCGTACCCGGCACCTCATCACCAACGTCCGGGTGACCGGGGACAGCGGCGACGAACTCGTGGTGCAGAGCAATTTCCTGCTCTACCGCACCCGGCTCAAGAGCGACACCGACCAGTGGGTCGGCCGGCGCGAGGACACGCTGCGGCGTACGGAGAACGGGCTCGCGATCGCCAAGCGGTTCGTCTACCTCGACCAGACGGTGCTCCAGTCCGGCAACCTCAGCAACTTCTTCTGACCCCAACCCGCCCCGCGCGCCGTCCCGCGCCTACCGAAAGGTGCAGCAATGCCGTGGATCCGTGCCTGTTCCGTCGACGAACTCGACGACGGTGACGCACTCCAGATGCCGACGGTGCCGCCCGTCGCCGTGTTCAGGGCGGACGGCGAATTCTTCGCCCTGAACGACACCTGTACGCACGGCCAGTCCTCGCTGGCCGACGGATACGTGGACGGCGACCAGGTCGAATGCGCCTGGCACTTCGCGAAGTTCGACCTCAGGACCGGTTCCGTGCTGTCGCCGCCCGCGTCCCTCCCGCTGTGCACCTACCAGGTGAAGCTGGACGGCGACGACGTCATGGTCGAGATACCGGAGCGGAGTTGAGCACGTCGGCCGTCCCCGGTCAGAGCTGCGTCATCGTCGGGGCCAGCGCCGCCGGAGTCTGCGCGGCCGTGGCCCTGCGCGGCCACGGCTACCGAGGCACCGTCACGCTGGTCGACGCGGACCCCAACCTCCCCTACGAACGGCCGCCGTTGTCGAAAGGACTGCTCGACGGGGAGTCGGCCGGTCTCGTGCCCATCCAGCCCCCGTCGGTCTACCAGGACCTCGACATCGCGCTGCGGCTCGGCGAACGCGTCGTCGGCATCGATCCGGCCGCGCTCACCGTACGGCTGAGCGGCGGCGACGTCCTCGGCTGCGGGCGACTGGTGCTGGCGACCGGTGTCGCGGCGCGCCGCCTCACCACGCCCGGCGCCGACGCCGACAACGTCCTGTCGCTCCGGGACGCCGCCGACGCGGTACGGCTCCACGCGCGGCTGGCCCGCGGCGGCCCGCTGGTCATCATCGGCGCGGGCTTCATCGGCCTCGAACTCGCCGCCGTCGCCCGTCGGCGCGGCATCGAGGTGACCGTGGTCGAAGCGCAGCCGTATCCGCTGGCCTCCGTGCTCGGACCGGCCGTGGCGGACCTGATGACGCGGCTGCACCGCGACCACGGGGTGCGGCTGCTGACCGGCGTCACGGTCACGGAATTCCTCGGCTCCCCGGCGGGCGTGGAGGCGGTGCGTCTGTCGGACGGCCAGTGCGTACCGGCCGCCACGGTCGTCGTCGGGATCGGCGTACGCCCGCGGACGGAACTGGCCCGTACGGCGCGTATCGACGTCGACGACTGGGGCATCCCCGTCAACGAGTTCGGCCAGACGAGCCGGGCGTGGATCTACGCGACCGGCGATGTCGCGAGCCAGCCGCACCCGCACCTGACCGCCCGCGGCCGGCTCGAGCACTGGGAGGCGGCGCAGCGGCACGGTACGGCGGTGGGCAGCACGATCGCCGGCAGCCCGGTGCGGTACACCGCACCGCCCTACGCGTGGTCGGACCAGTACGACACCACGTTGCAGATCATCGGACGGCCCCGGCGCAGCGACGACTTCGTCCTCCGGGAGGGCGCCGTACCCGACCGGTTCCTCGCCTTCTGGCTGCGCCACGGCCGGATCGCGGCGGCAGCGGGCATGGGCGCCGCCCGCGAGGTCGGCGTGGTGAAGCGGCTCATCGCGGGAAACGTGCCGGTCGACAGCCGACTGCTGTCCGACCCCGGCCTCGACCTGCGCGGAACACTCAAACAGCACCTCGTGAGAAAGAGCGCGCAATGACGACCGTCACCTCAGAGATCACCCACGACTCCACCTACCGGCTGGTCGACACCGCCGACTACCAGATCCAGATCAACGAAGCCGGTGACGGCGATCCCGTGTTCCTGATCCACGGCACCGGGCCCGGCGCCACCGGCTGGTCGAACTTCGAGGCCAACATCCGCGCACTCGCCGCCGACTTCCGGTGCGTCGCCGTGACGATGCCGGGCTGGGGCGACTCCAACCCGCAGAGCGTGGCGACCGGACGCGACCAGGGCGCGGCCGTCACGCAGTTGATGGACGCCATGGGCATCGACCGCGCCGCCTTCGTCGGGAACTCCATGGGCGGCGCGATCGGGATGGTCATGGCCACCGAGCACCCCGAGCGGGTCTCGCACCTGGTGACCATGGGCTCGGGCATCTGGGGCGTCAACGTGATGGCGCCGAACGGCATGTCCGAAGGCATCCGGATCATCTTCGACACCTACGAGGACCCCTCACCGGAGAACTTCCAGAAGCTGGTCGAGGTGATGTGCTTCGATCCGGCCCACGCCACCCGCGAGTTGGCCGAGGAACGCTCGCGCACCGCCGCGAGCAGGCCGGAGCACCTGCGCAACTGGCTGGAGGTGATGCGCGCGGGCGTCGGCGCGACCGGCTTCGCGCAGGCGGGGGAGAAGATGGCGCGGTCCGACGTGCCGACGCTGATCATCCACGGCCGGGACGACCGTACGGTGCACTACGAGACCAGCCTGCGCGCGCACGCGGTCATCCCGGACTCCCGGCTGCTGATGTTCGGCCGCTGCGGTCACTGGGCGCAGCTCGAACACGCCACCGAGTTCAACGCCACGGTCAAGCACTTCCTGGAACACCACTGATGGCCGCCGGACAGGGGCGTCTCGCCGGGCTGTCGGTGCTGGTGACCGGTGGCGGCTCGGGACTCGGCCGGGCCGTCGTCGACCGCTTCGTCGCCGAGGGCGCGACGGCCACGGTGCTCGAACGGTCGCCGGAGAAACTGGACAACCTGCGGGAGGCGCACGGCGACCGCGTACGCGGCGTACGCGGTGACGTCACCTCGGGAGAGGACAACACCGCCGCCGTCGAAGCGGCCGTGTCGGCCTTCGGAGGACTCGACACGTTCGTCGGCAACGCGGGCCTGTGGGACTTCGGCCGGGCGGCGCTCGACATGTCGATGGCCGAACTGGAGAACGGCTACGAGGAATTGTTCGGCGTGAACGTCAAGGGCTACCTGCTCGGCGCCCGGGCGGCGGCCCAGGCGCTCGCCGAGCGGCGGGGATCGATGATCTTCACCCTGTCCAACGCCGCCCTGTACCCACGCGGCGGCGGCGTGCTCTACACCGCGTCCAAACACGCCGGAGTCGGACTGGTCGCGCAGTTGGCGTACGAACTCGCGCCACGCGTGCGGGTGAACGCCGTCGCGCCGGGCGGGATGGCGACCGATCTGCGCGGGCCGCGCGCCATGGCGCTGGGCGACACCTCCATCAGCGACATGCTGCCGACCGGCGACCGGCTCCGTCGGTACTCCGCCCTCGACCTGGCCCCCAGCGCCGAGGACTACGTCGCCCCGTACGTCCTGCTCGCCTCGCGCGAGGAGTCCGCGACCGTGACCGGCGCGGTCCTCGACGTGAGCGCCGTGGGCACCCCGCGCCGCCCCGACCCCGCGCCGTAACGCTGTCCCGCGCGCCGTCCCACCGCTCCCGGCGGTGACGTGTTTCGGCCGCGTTCCCCCAGGCAGAACGTATTGCTGGCCGCTCACCTGGCCGAATCACATACTCCGGTCACCGGCCGCTCGCCGAGCGGCCCGCCCTCCGCTCGCAGGTGCCGACACCGCGGCGGGGATGGCCCCAGGGGCGTTCATGACATGAGGAGAGGCAGTGCGATGACGCACAGCGAAACACACCACCAGGAAAGACCGCGCGTCGAGAGACCCGTCCGTACCCGCGGGAGGAATCCCCTGATCGCCGTGGCCGCGCTGCTCGGCTTCACCTCGTCCGCGGTGACCTTCATGCTGACCCCGCTGCTTCCCGTGGTGCAGCGCGAGTTCCACCTGACGGTCGGCGACGTCGCGTGGGTGCTCACCTTGCTGCTGATAGGCGGCGGCGTCAGCACGATCCTGCTGCCGCGG
This sequence comes from Streptomyces sp. NPDC088197, assembly GCF_044741185.1. Lineage (NCBI taxonomy): Bacteria > Bacillati > Actinomycetota > Actinomycetes > Kitasatosporales > Streptomycetaceae > Streptomyces > Streptomyces sp. NPDC088197. The sequence goes on along the minus strand of NZ_JBIUSD010000005.1, from coordinate 310,902 downwards.
CTGGCGGACGTGCTCGGCGACCGCGGAGCCGCGACACTGGGCGCCGCGCTCCTCGCGACCGGCATGCTCGTGCCGGGCATCTCGCACACCTTCCCCGCGATGCTGATCGGCGCGGCGGTCATGGGACTCGGCTCCGCGGCCGGTCAGCTCGGCGTCGGCGTCCTGCGCCGCCACCTGGCGGGCTCCTCGGTGCACACCGCGGTGATCGTCAGCCAGGTCGCACAGGCCGTCGGGGCCGGAGTCGGGCTCGTCGCCGGGGGGCTGGCGCTGAGCCGGGTCTCGATGCAGGACTTCTTCCTGGGCGCGACCGTCGTGTACGTCGTGGTGGGGATCTGCGTCTGGGCCGTCATCCCGTCGAGTTCCCGCGACGCCACGGCCGCGTTCGGCATCGGGAATGTCATCGGCCTGGTCGCCTGGATCGTCCTGCTGCTCTACGGCATCAAGACGGCCGGATCCGACGGCATCTCGTCGGCGAAGGCGATCGGCTTCGCCGCTGCCGGTCTCGCGGGCGGGGCCGTATGGGTGACGCTGGAGAAGCGGTCGAAGACCCCGGTGTTCCATCTGGCGCTCCTGAGGTCCGGGACCGTCGCGCGGACGGTCGTGGCGGGCTTCACGATCGGCATGGCGATCCAGTCGGTCACCTTCCTCATCCCGTTCTACGTCCAGACGCCCTCCGCCGCGGGATACGGCCTCGGGTACGACGCCCTGGACACCGGGCTGTTGCTGCTGCCCTACTCGCTGCTCGGCGCGCTCGCCGGTATCGGCGCGGGCGTCCTCGGCGCTCGTACCAGGCCGCTGCTGGTGGCGGGGGTCGGCGCGACCTGTCACTGCGCCGCCGCGCTGACCCTGATCCTGGCCATGTCCGGGGGCGCCTCCGTGGCGTCGTTCCTGGTCGCCGCGTGCGTCTACGGCGTCGGCAGCGGCCTGGTGGGCGTCGGACTGTTCAGCTCCATCCAGAGCAGCGTCCGCGCGGAACTCACCGGAATGGGGATCGGCATGATCGGCATCATCATGACGATCTCCGGGTCGCTCGGCCCGGCGGTCTATTCGAGCATCCTCCAGTCGAAGAGTGTCGCCGCCGTCCCCGGAGTGCCGGCCGAGGACCGGTTCCGGATCTGTCTGCTCGTCGCGGGCTGCTGCGACGTCCTGGTCGCCTTCATCTGCTACTCCGCCCGCCGCGGACGGGTGCCCGCGTCCGCGCAGCCGTCCGTCGGCGCACCGGCCGACCAACTGACCAACTGACCAACTGACCTCGTGACCTCGTGACTTCCTGACTTCCTGAGGAGGGGCCGGGCCGGGCGACGCTGCCGCCCGGCCCGGCCGGTCACCACCGCGTCGGATGCGCGGCGAAAAGGCACCGACGACAACCTCTGCCAATCATTCGGCCGTCGCCACCGGATCTCCGGTGGCCCCTGTTCTGTTGGGTGGCACACCACCATGGTTTCTTCCCGATCATCCACACGCCCGCACGGGACCGGCGCACCCCGCCGGCCGGCCGCGGCCGACGAGGCCGCCGTCGCCGCCGCGGCGGCCCGGCTCATCGACGCCGCGGCGCGCGGCGTGCCCTGCGCACCGGTCCGCGACCTGATCGGCGCGGACGACCTGCCGAGCGCCTACGCCGTACAGGCCGCCGTCGCCGCGCACCGCCTGCGGGGCGGCGCCCGCGTCGTGGGGCGCAAGATCGGCCTCACCTCACCGGCGGTCCAGGAGCAACTCGGCGTCGACCAGCCGGACTTCGGCGTCCTCTTCGACGACATGGCGTTCCTTGGCGGTGACACCGTCCCGATCGACCGCGTGACGCAGCCGCGGGTCGAGGCCGAGATCGCGTTCATGCTCGGCGACGACCTGACCGAAGGCCCGCTCGACCACGCTCAGGTCCGGGGCGCGATCGCCTGGGGTTCGGCGGCCCTCGAAGTGTGCGGGAGCCGGATCGCCGACTGGGACATCAGCTTCGCGGACACCGTCGCCGACAACGCCTCGGCCGGGGCGTACGTCATCGGCCCGCGGCGGCTCTCGCTCGACGCGTTCAGCCCGGTGGAGCAGCGGATGTCGATGTCGATCGGCGGCGACGAGGTCTCCACCGGCACCGGCGCCGCGTGCCTGGGCGATCCCGTCGCGGCGGTCGTCTGGCTCGCCCGGACCGCGCGAGAACTCGGCGATCCGCTGCGCGCGGGGCAGCTCGTGCTGTCCGGCGCGCTCGGTCCGATGCGTCCCGTCGTCGAAGGCGATGTCGTCGTCGCCCGGCTGTCCGGGCTCGGCGCGGTGCAAGTGCGGTTCGGCAAGGGAGAGCGGGCATGACGAAGACAGCGGGCGCGACGCGTACGACGGACGCGACGAAGACAGCGGGCACGACACGTACGACGGACGCCACGACGGCAACAGGCGCGACGCGTACGGCGGGTGCGGCCAGGACGAAAGTCGCCGTCATCGGATCGGGCAACATCGGCACCGACCTCATGATCAAGGTGCTGCGCAACGCTCGGCACCTGGAGATGGCGGCCATGGTCGGCATCGACCCCGCCTCCGACGGGCTGGCGCGCGCGGCCCGCCTCGGGGTCGCGACCACCCACGAAGGCGTCGACGGTCTGCTGCGGCTGCCCGGCGTCGAGGACATCGCCATCGTCTTCGACGCCACGTCGGCCAAGGCCCACGAAGCGAACTCCGCCAAGCTGGCACCGCTGGGCAAGCGGCTCATCGACCTCACGCCCGCGGCGATCGGGCCGTACGTCGTCCCGGCGGTCAACCTCGACGAGCATCTCGCGGCGCCCAACGTGAACATGGTGACCTGCGGCGGCCAGGCCACCATCCCGGTCGTGGCCGCCATCAGCAGGGTGGTGCCGGTGCCGTACGCGGAGATCGTCGCCTCGATCTCCTCGAAGTCCGCGGGGCCCGGCACCCGGGTGAACATCGACGAGTTCACCGAGACCACGGCCGCCGCCATCGAGCGGGTCGGCGGGGCGCGGCGCGGCAAGGCGATCATCATCCTGAATCCCGCGGAACCGCCGCTCATGATGCGCGACACCGTCTTCGCCCTCGTCCGGGCGCCCGACGCCGAGGACCGGGAACGGATCAGCGCGTCGGTGGAGCGGATGGTCGCCGACGTCGCCGCCTACGTGCCCGGCTACCGCTTGAAGCAGCGGGTGCAGATCGACCGCATTCCGGCCGGGCAGCCCGTGCACAGTCTCCTGGACGCCGCGGCCGACAGCCCCACCCACCAGGTGTCGGTCTTCCTGGAGGTCGAGGGAGCGGCGCACTATCTCCCGGCCTACGCCGGGAATCTCGACATCATGACCTCGGCGGCCCTGCGGGTCGCCGAGCGGATCGCCGCGGCGAAGGCAGGAGTCTGAGATGTCGGCTGCGATATTCGTACAGGACGTGACACTGCGGGACGGCATGCACGCCGTACGCCACCGCATCACCCCCGAGGACGTGCGACGCGTCGTCACCGCCCTCGACGCCGCCGGAGTCGACGCGATCGAGGTGGCGCACGGCGACGGACTCGCCGGGGGATCGGTGAACTACGGTCCCGGATCCCACACCGACTGGGAGTGGATCGAGGCCGCCGCGGACGTCCTGCGGCACGCTCGCCTGACCACCTTGCTGCTCCCGGGCGTCGGAACGATCCACGAGCTGAAGCGGGCGTACGAACTCGGTGTGCGGTCCGTGCGCATCGCGACGCACTGCACCGAGGCGGACATCTCCGCGCAGCACATCGCCGCTGCGCGCGAACTCGGCATGGACGTCTCGGGCTTCCTGATGCTCTCGCACCTGGCCCCGCCCGAACAGCTCGCGCGGCAGGCCAAGTTGATGGAGTCCTACGGTGCGCAGTGCGTCTACGTCACCGACTCCGGCGGGCGGCTCACGATGGCCGATGTCGCCGCCCGCGTACGGGCCTACCGGGACGTGCTCGACGACGCCACCGAGATCGGCATCCACGCACACGAGAATCTGTCGCTGTCGGTCGCCAATTCCGTGGTCGCGGTGGAGAACGGCGTCCGGCGCGTGGACGCCTCGCTTGCGGGCCACGGCGCGGGAGCGGGCAACTGCCCGCTCGAAGCCTTCATCGCCGTCGCCAACATCTCCGGATACCAGCACCGCTGCGACCTGTTCCGGCTCCAGGACGCCGCCGACGACATCGTCAGGCCCTTGCAGGACCGCCCGGTGCGCGTGGACCGGGAGACCCTGACCCTCGGATACGCCGGTGTGTACTCCTCGTTCCTCCGGCACGCCGAGGCCGCCGCCGCCCGCTACGACGTGGACGTCCGGACCATCCTCATGGAGTGCGGCAGCCGACGCCTGGTCGGCGGCCAGGAGGACATGATCGTCGACATCGCGCTCGACCTCGTGGCGGCCCAGAGCCCGTCCGTCTGAGACGACCGCGACCGGCGCGGGCCCGCAGCTGCCCTGCGCGGTGGGGGAAGCCGGATCGTCGCGGCGGCTGCCCACCGCGCGGGACACCGCTGTCCGGGCGGCGTGCGGCGCGGCGCGGGCCCACGCCGGAGACGGGCCCCGGTTGGCCCCCCGAGAACGCGCGAAGCGGGCGCGGACGTCAACGACGGGAGGCGGCGGGCATGGTGCGCGCGACCCCCAGGACGTGCGCGGCGGATCGCCTGCCGGGAGTCGCCGGTCTTCGGGGAGATCCACGAAGAGAGCTGTCGGCGCTTCGGCCACGAACCTGTCGCCGTCCCGGCCGGTGAAGCGGCCGACCGGGCGGCGTCGCTCGCGGACTCCATCGCGCGGCCCGTGTGAGGCCCGCCGCCAGCAGCCGCGCCCAACACCCGCCCCCCACAGCTGTCTTGCGCGATTCCCAGGGCGGCCGGTACCGGGGATCGCTCCTCGTAGACGTCCCCATTCGCGTGATCGCCGCTCGCCGCGCGCCCCGCGTGCATCCAACCGGGCCTTCGCTGCGGAAAGATCTGCAACGCGGCAGCCGGGCCCGGACGGCCAGGTGTTCGTCGCGCCGGGAGGAGTACGAGTGCGGGACGCGGACGTCGTGATCGTGGGTGCGGGCGCCGCCGGGCTCTCGCTGGCCCACCGGCTGTGCGCGCCCTCGGCCGCCCGGCACCGGCCCGCCGTGGTGCTGGTCGACGCGCCGTCCGGTCCGCTGCGACCGCCCGAGCGCACCTGGTGCTTCTGGGAGCCGCCCGGCGGCCCGTACGACGCGGTCCTGGCCGCCTCCTGGGGCCGGTTGCGGGTCCGGGGACCCGACGGCTCGGCCACCGTGGCGGATCCCGCGCCGTTCCGCTACAAGATGCTGCGGTCCGGCGCCTTCGAACGGCTGGTGGACGAGCGCCTGTCGGGACCGGACGGCTGCCGCCGGATCGAGGCGACGGTCGAGTCCGTGCAGGACACGGCCACCGGCGCGCGGGTCTCCGGGCACGACCCGGCAGGTCGGCCCCTGGAGCTGAACGCCCGCTGGGTCTTCGACTCCCGCCCGCTCCCACGGCTCCCCGCGGCCCGCACGACGCTGCTCCAGCACTTCAGGGGCTGGTTCGTCCGGACCGCGGACGACGCCTTCGCCCCCTCGGTCGCCGACCTGATGGACTTCCGCACACCGCGTCCCGCGCACGGGCTGTCCTTCGGCTACGTGCTGCCGCTCGGGCCACGGCAGGCGCTCGTGGAGTACACGGAATTCTCCGCCGGGGTCCTGGACACGGCGCGGTACGACGCGGCGCTGCGGCACTACACCGACGACGTGCTGAGGCTCGGCCGGTTCGAGGTGACCGGCGTGGAGCAGGGCGTGATCCCGATGACCGACGGGCGGTTCACCCCGCGCGCCGGGCGTTCGGTGTTCCGGATCGGCACGGCGGGCGGCGCGACCCGCGCGTCGACCGGTTACACCTTCGCCGCCGTCCAGCGGCAGGCCCGGGCCGTCGCCGACGCCCTCCTGACCGGCGACCCCACGGTCGGCGGCCGGCGGCGCCGCGCCCCCGTACCGCCCTCCCCGCACTCGCGCCGCTCCCGGGCGATGGACGCCGTCATGCTGCGGGCCCTGGACACCGGGCGGGTGGACGGCGCGGACTTCTTCACCGGGCTGTTCCGCCGGGTGCCGACCGAGCGTCTGCTGCGCTTCCTCGACGGCGGCTCAGGACCGAGGGAGGACTTCCTGATCGGCCTGAGCACCCCGGTCGCCCCGATGCTGCGGACCGTGGCCGAACTGCCCTTCCTGCGCAGGCGCGAGCCCGGCGAATCTGGCGCCCGCAGACCCGACCCGCCCCCGTCGCGCCGGTGAGCCCCCGCCCCGGCGCGGCCCCTTGATGCCGCGCCCCGACGCCGCCCGCCCCGATGCCGCCCCCCAACAGGAAGTCCGCCCCATGCCCCTGCTGCGAGACGACGAGTTGTCGTCGGCGTTCGACCACGGCTCCGCCCGCTACGACCGGCTGACCGCGATGAACCCCGGCTACCACGCGCACCTGCGCCGCTCCGCCCGGCGCCTGCGGCTGCCGCACGGCGGGGCCGGGCTGCGCCTGCTCGACCTCGGCTGCGGCACCGGCTCCTCGACCGCCGCGCTGCTCGCCGCCGCTCCGCACGCCGAGATCACGGCCGTGGACGCCTCCGCCGGGATGCTGGAGCGGGCAGCCGCCAAACGCTGGCCCGCCACCGTCTCCTTCCTCCACGCGCCCGTGGAGAAGCTGGCCGAAGGGGGCTTCGTCACCGGGCGGTTCGACGCCGCGTTCGCCGCGTATCTCGTGCGCAACGTCGCCGACCCTGACCGCGTCCTCACCGCCGTCCGCGACCGGCTCCGCCCCGGCGGCCGACTGGCCGTGCACGAGTACGCGCTCGGCGGGAGCGCCGCGCACCGGGCGGTCTGGGCGGGGGTGTGCAAGGGCGTCGTGCTGCCCGCAGGACGGCTCACCGGCGACGCCGGTCTCTACCGCCACCTCTACACCAGCGTCGTCGCGTTCGACACGGCCGCTGCCCTCGGCGACCGGGTGCGCCGCGCCGGATTCGGCTCCGTCCGTGTCCTGCCGCTGCCCGGCTGGCAGACCGGCATCACCCACACCGTGCTCGGCCGCGTACCCCAGGACCCGCCGCGCGCCGAGCCGGAACAGGGGCCACCCCACCCGCCCCGAAGTCTGGCCCAGCCGCAGCCGCAGCCGCAGCCGCAGCCGCAGCCGCAGCCGCAGCCGCAGCCGCAGCCGCAGCCGCAGCCGCAGCGTCAGCTCCGGAACCAGCACGGGGACCCGCGGTGACCGGGCGCCCCGCCGCGCCCCGCCGTGGCCGCGACCGGCGCGCCCGGACGATTCCCGCGCCGCCCGGCCGCCCCCGCTTCGGCGCCGACGCCCCCGAGGTCGCCGTCATCGGAGGCGGTATCGCCGGGCTCGCCGCCGCCACCGGCCTGGCGGAGCGTGGCGCCCGGGTCACCTTGTACGAGCGCGAGCGCGGCCTCGGCGGACGCTTGGCCGGCTGGTCCACCGACTTGGCCGACGGCTCACCGGTCACCATGAGCCGCGGCTTCCACGCCTTCTTCCGCCAGTACTACAACCTGCGCGGCCTGCTCCGCCGCGCCGACCCTTCCCTCGGCATGCTCACCGCGCTGCCCGACTACCCGCTGCGGCACAGCAGCGGCCTGTACGACAGCTTCGCGCGCGTCCCGCGCACCCCGCCATGGAGCGCCCTCGGCTTCGTCGCCCTCAGCCCCGCCTTCGGCTGGCGGGACCTGCTCCGGATGAACCCGGCCGCCGCCCTGCCCCTGCTGGACGTGCGCGTGCCGCAGGTCTACGCACGCCTCGACACGGTCAGCGCCGCCGACTTCCTGGCCCGTATCCGCTTCCCCGACGCCGCGCAGCACCTCGCCTTCGAGGTGTTCTCCCGCAGCTTCTTCGCCGACCCGCGTGAACTCTCGGCCGCGGAGCTGGTCCTGATGTTCCACATCTACTTCCTCGGCTCCAGCGAGGGCCTGCTCTTCGACGTCCCCGACGAGCCGTACCCCCGGGCGCTCTGGGAGCCGCTCGGCCGCTACCTGGAAGGCCACGGCGCGGACGTGCGCACCGGCACCGAAGTGAGCGCGGCCGGGTCGTCGGGGCCCGACGGACCGACGGTCACCGCCGACGGCAGGACGCGGCGCTTCGACGCCCTCGTCCTCGCCCTGGACAGCGGCGGCCTGCGCCGCCTGGCCGCCGCCTCGCCCGGCCTGTGCGACGCGCCGTGGCGGGAGCGGGCCGAACGGCTGCGCACCGCGCCGCCGTTCCTCGTCTCCCGGCTCTGGCTGGACCGCCCGGTCGCCGCCGACCGGCCGGGTTTCCTCGGCACCAGCGGCTTCGGCCCGCTCGACAACATCAGCGTGCTGGAGCGCTGGGAGGGCGAGGCGGCGCGCTGGGCGGCCAGGACCGGCGGCTCGGTGGTCGAACTGCACGCGTACGCCTACGCTTCCGACGACCTGCCCGCCGCCCAGGACCGGCTGGTGCGGCAGATGCACCGGGTGTATCCCGAGACGGCGCACGCCTCGATCGTCGACCAGCGGCACGAATGGCGCGCGGACTGCCCGTTGTTCCCGGTGGGCGGCTTCCACGACCGGCCCACCGTCCGCACCCCGCACCCGACCGTCACGGTGGCGGGCGACGCGGTCCGCACCGACCTCCCGGTCGCCCTCATGGAACGCGCGGCGACCACCGGCTTCCTGGCCGCCAACGCCCTGTTGGAGCGGTGGGGCGTGCGCGGCCAGACGCTCTGGACGGTCCCGGAGCGGGGTCGCTCAGCCGTACTGCGGGCGCTGGCGGCACTCGGGGACACGTGACGGGCCGCGCGCCGTCAGCCCGGGAAGCGGCCGGCGGCGCGCAGCGCCCACCGCCGCTCCGCGTACGCCAGGTCGTCGCGCCACAGCCGCCCGGCGGCCCCGCGCATCAGCGGGCGCAGCACCGGGGCAACGGCCCGCGCGACCGCGAACCCGCGGCGGTCCGACGCGGCGACCACCGCCTCCACCACCGCGGTCCGCGGACGCCCCGACCGGTCGGGGCCGAGCGGCGTGGCGTGCGTCTCGACCACGGAACCCCGCCCCTCGCCCTCGGTGATGTGCATGACCACGGTCCTGGGCTCCGGCGCCGTGAACACCGCGCGCACCGGCACCACCGCCCGCCCGGCGACCTTGAAGGACACGTCCACCGCGAAGGCGTCGTGCGCCGCGTCGGCATCGCCAGTGGGTGTGCCGACCACCGTGAGGTCCACGAACGAGTACGGGTGCAGCCATCCGCCGTGCCACGGGTCGAGCCGGTTGGCGACCACGTCCTCCGGTTCGCACACCCCGAAACCCGTATAGACCGCCGCCAGGGCGCCCGCGGGCTCCGGCCGGACCGGAACCAGCGGGGCGGCCGTCGGCTCCTCGCCGCCCACCCCGTCCAGCCGCACCCAGACCAGCAGCCCGTCGTCGTGCACGGGGTACGGCTCCCAGCCCGCGAACGGCGCGCCCTTGAGGGAGAGGCCGTGCCAGTGGCAGATCAGCGTCCCGCAGCGCACCGAGCTGTCCTTGAGCGGCGCGCCCAGGTGCGGGCAGGCGCCGGGGCCGCCGCGCAGTGTGCCCGCCGCGTCCCGCCACAGCACCACCTCGGTGCCGCCGACGGTCCTGCCGTACGGGCGGCCGTCCTTGACGGCGCGGGAGCCGCCGACGACGAACCAGTTGCCGGACGGCCGCGCCAGGGCCCGCTTCAGGGCGTCGCCGATCAGCCGGGGCGCCGCGTCGCGCCAGGTCGGCCGCTGCTGCGCCCAGTCGGCCGGGTCGCGGCGCAGCCGCAGCGGAAAGCGGCCGGGCCGGTGGTCGGTCACGACATGTTCTCCTTCTCCCAGCGGGACCACGACGGGCCCACCGACGACGGCCGTTCACGCGGTGGTTGACGTGGCCGCCCCTGCGTCCGTGAAGCCTGCCCTCGGTCCTTCGGCTCCGGTGCCGTCGCGCCGCCCCGGGCGCGCAGCCGCGCCGCGCCCAGCCGGACCAGCCCGTCGAGCGCCACCGCCGCGCGCCGCTCGCGCGGTACCACCGCACGGCGGTGCAGGACCGCGTACCCGTCGTCCTCGATCGCGTCCAGGATCCCGCCGTAGAGCACGAGAGCGGTCCGGATGCACGGCCTGGCCACCGGGTCGAGCATCGGCAGGCCGGGCGCCGCCTCCCGGTAGACGCCCCGGGTCAGTTCTGCGGCGGCCCGCAGCGCCTCGGTGATCCGTGCGTCGCGGGCGCCGGTCGTCCGGCTCCACAGCAGCAGGCCGCGGTCCACGCCGTGCGCGGCGAGCAGGTCCGCGGGCAGATAGACCCGGCCGCGGTCCAGGTCCTCGCCGACGTCCCGCAGGAAGTTGCTGAGCTGGAAGGCGACACCGAGTGCCGCGGCGTGCGGGGCGGCCTCAGCGCGGGGGACGACCGTGCCCAGCACCGGCAGCATCTGGAGGCCGATCACCGCAGCCGACCCGTGCATGTAGCCGCGCAGGTCGGCGTACGTCGGATAGTCGCGCACTTCGAGGTCGCTGCGCATCGCCGCCATGAAGTCGGTGAAGTGCCGGTGGTCGATGTCGTACACGGCGGCCGTGTGCGCGAGTGCCCGCACCACCGGCTCCCTGCTGTTCCCGTGCCGCAGCCCGGCCGCCAGCTCCTCCTGGAGCGCGTCCAGTGCGGCGGCCCGCTCCTGGAGGGTCCGCGTCCGGTCGAGGCTGTCGACGATGTCGTCGGCCCAGCGGGCGAAGCCGTACAGCGCGTGCACGGCCGGTCGCCGCTCGACCGGGAGCAGCCGGGTGGCGAGGAAGTACGTCTTGCCGTGCCGGGCGTTGAGCTGTCGGCAGCGCGCGTACGCGGCGCGCAGCGCGGGCGCGTCGATCCCGGCCGCGTCGAGCTCGCGCGCGGTCACGCCGGGGTGCCTTCCGTCGCGAGCCGGGTCCGGGCGGGCGGGGACGGCCGCCGCGGGCGCGGCCCGGTGACGCGGGCCGCGGCGAGCTTGCCGGAGATGAGCACGGTCGGCACGCCGACGCCCGGCGTGGTGCCGCAGCCGGCCAGCACCGCGTTCTCGGTGCCTCGCACCAGGTTCCGGGGACGGAACGGGCCGGTCTGCGCGAAGGTGTGGGCCGCGGAGAACGGCGTACCGGCCGCGTGCCCGTCCGCCGTCCAGTCTGCGGGCGTCACCAGGGACTCCTCCTCGATGGCGGCGCCGATCCCGGTCAGGCCGCGCCGCTCCAGCTCGGCGAGGAGGCTGTCGCGGTAGCGCGGCGAGAGCTCTCCCCACGCGCGCGCGTCCGGACCGATGGCGGTGTTGGGGCACGGCGCCAGGACGTAGTGCAGATGCTTGCCGGGCGGGGCCAGTCGCGGGTCGGTCGCCGTCGGCCGGGTGATCAGCAGCGACGGGTCGGACATCAGGGTCCCGGCGCGGGTCAGTTCGTGGAAGGTGTCCTTCCACGCGGCGCCGAAGGAGATCGTGTGGTGCGCCAGCTCCGGCCAGGTGCGGTCGATGCCCGCGTGCAGGATCACCGCGGAGGGCGAGTGCCGCAGCGGGACCGCCCGGCGCGGGGTCCGGCCGAGCAGCCGGTAGGCGACCGGCAGATCGGGGGTGAGCACCACCGCGTCGCAGGCGATCCTGTCCTGGTCCGTGACGACGGCGGTGATCCGGTCGCCGGACCGCTCCAGTCGGGTGACGTCCTGCCCGTACCGGAAGTCGGCCCCCGCGTCGGCCGCCGCGTCCGCCATCGCCCGCGGCAGCGCGTGCATGCCGCCGCGCGGGAAGTAGACGCCCGCGACGGTGTCCATGTAGGCGATCACCGCGTAGGCGGCGAGCGCGCGGGCCGGCGGTACGCCCGCGTACAGCGCCTGGAAGGTGAAGACCCGGCGCAGCCGCTCGTCGGAGACGAAGTCGCCGATGCGGGCGTCGAGTCGGCCGAAGCCGCCGAGCGCCGCGAGCCGGGCCAGGTCCGGGTGGACGAGCTGGAGCGGCGAGTCGAAGTTGGCGTCGATGAACCGCCGCATCTGGACCGCGTAGAGGTCGGTCAGCCAGCGGCGCAGCCGCCGGTAGCCCGCCGCGTCCGCCGGACCGGCGAAGCGTTCGATCTCCGCCTCCATGGCCTCGGCGCCGGTGTGCACGTCGAGGCGGCTGCCGTCGGCGAACAAGGCCCGGTAGGCCGGGTGCAGCGCGATCAGGTCCAGCCGGTCGGTCATCGTCTCGCCGACGGCCGCGAACGCCTCCGCGACCAGGTCGGGCATGGTGAGCACGGTCGGACCCGTGTCGATCCGGTAGCCGCCCCGCTCGATCCTGCCCGCCCGGCCGCCGGGCAGCGCGGCGCGCTCCACAACCGTCACCCGGCGTCCCGCGCCCAGCAGGTGCAGCGCGGCGGACAGCCCGGACAGCCCGGCCCCGACCACCACGACATGGTCGGTGCGTCCCGTCACTGTTCTCATCGGTGGTCTCCTGCGGCAGCGGCTTCCCGCGGGCCCGGTCCGGCGGCTGCCGGTCGGTCCTGCGGGTGCGGGGCGTGGTGTACGGACCGCCCGTCCGGGCATACGCCCGCGGCGCGTTGGAAGAGGTCGAGGAGCCGGGCCCTGGCAACCGGTCCGACGCGCGTCGCGCCCGCCAGGAACCGGGCGCTGTCGGCGGCCAGTTTCTCGATCCGGTGCTCGACGGCGGCCCGCGCGCCGGTCGAGACGAGCAGGTCCCGTACCCGGTCCAGATCGCCGTCGGACAACCGCGGGTCGCCGACGGCCGTGTCCAGCAGGGCGAGGGCCTGCCGGTCGTCCGCGGCCTCGGCGTGGTCGCGGGCCACCGCGATCAGGTAGTTGGGCTTCCCGTCGCGGATGTCCTCGCCCGTCGGCTTGCCCGTGTACGCGGAGTCGCCGAACACCCCGTGCAGGTCGTCGCGCAACTGGAAGGCGATGCCCGCCTGTCGGCCCGCCGCGCACAGCGCCCGGGTGGTCTCCTCGTCCGCGCGGGCCAGAGCGGCCCCGAGCGCCAGCGGGCGCTCGACGGAGTACAGCGCGCTCTTCAGCCGGGCGGTGCGCAGCGCCCGCGCGGCCGACCGCGCACCGGTGGTCTGCCCGTGCAGATCCAGGTACTGCCCGGCCACCATCTCGGTGCGCATGGCCTGCCACAGCACACGCACCCTGCGGGAGGTGTCGCCGGGCAGCGCGGTGGCCGCGACGGTGTCGTCGGCCCAGGCCAGCGCGAGGTCGCCGACCAGGACGGCTGCCGCCCGGCCGAAGGGCTCGGCGGGGCCGGAGCGGCGCGCGCAGGGGTACTGCGCGTCGAGGTCGAGATGGACCGCGGGCTGTCCGCGCCGCAGCGCGGAGCCGTCCATCACGTCGTCGTGCACCAGCGCGCAGGTCTGGACGAGCTCCACCGCGGCGGCGATCCGCAGCGCCGCGTGCACCTGTTCGGCGGACCCGCCGCCGCCCGCGGCCCGCAGCCCCCACCACAGGAACTGCGACCGGGTGCGCTTGCCGCCGCCCAGGGTGAACCCGGCGACCCGCTCGGCGAGGTCCCGCGCGAAGACCGCGTCGATCGCCGCCGCTGCCGCCACCCGCTCGCCGAGCTCATGGGCCAGCACCCGCCCGACGTGGTCCGCGACGTCCGCGTCCACGGCCGCGGGGTCCGGCGGGCGGGGGACAAGGACGCGTGCGGAAGCGTCGTACGGGGCGCCCCGGGCCGCCTGCTCACCGGGGGAGGGGTGCTCGTCCGCCGCGATGCGCCTCATCGACTTCCTCTCCTCGCGTCGTTCGGCTTCGTCTTCGGTCATTCCGTCCGGGACGCCCCCGCGGATGCAGCGGACGTCCACTGCTGCCGGGAGGGGCGAAAACACCTCACCACGAGTGACCCATCGTGATCACGCCGCCACATCGGGTCACTGTCGACGAATCTCCGCATGCGGGTGGTCCGGCCCGCATCCGGCCGACCGGGCCGCGCGGAAGAGACCGTGAAGGGGGACGGTGGGGGGAACACAACGCGCGGAACGGAGCTGCTCATGATCAGCGATGCCACCGAACCCGGGCCGCTGTGCCTGGTCACCGGGGCCTCGGGCTACATCGGCGGACGCCTGGTGCCCGAACTGCTGGCCGCCGGGTACCGGGTCCGGTGCCTGGCCCGCTCACCCGGAAAGCTCCGCGATCACCCATGGGTGCACGACACCGAGGTGGTCCAGGGCGATGTCACCGATCCCGACTCGGTGGCGGCGGCGATGCGCGACGTGGACGTGGCGTACTACCTCGTGCACGCGCTGGGCACCGGCTCCGGCTTCGAGAAGACCGACCGGGAGGCGGCCCGGGTCTTCGGCGAGCAGGCCCGCGCCGCAGGGGTGGGACGCATCGTCTACCTCGGCGGCCTGACCCCCGGCGGAGTACCGGAGGCCGAACTCTCGCCGCACCTGCGCTCGCGCGCCGAGGTCGGCCGCATCCTGCTGGACTCGGGGGTGCCCACCACCGCGCTGCGCGCCGCGGTGATCATCGGATCGGGCTCCGCGTCGTTCGAGATGCTGCGCTACCTCACGGAACGGCTGCCGGTGATGGTCACCCCGAGCTGGGTCCGTACCCGGATCCAGCCCATCGCCGTCCGCGACGTGCTCCGCTACCTCGTCGGGAGCGCCGCCATGCCGCCGGAGGTCAGCCGCCCCTTCGACATCGGCGGCCCGGACGTCGTCACCTACCGGGAGATGATGCAGGGCTACGCGGCGATCGCCGGTCTGCCCAAACGCCTGATCGTCCCGGTCCCCGTCCTCACCCCACGGCTGTCCAGCCACTGGATCGGACTGGTCACCCCGGTGCCCCGGTCGATCGCCCGCCCGCTCGCGGAGTCCTTGCGGCACGAGGTGGTCTGCTCCGAGCACGACATCGCCCGCTACGTGCCGGACGGCGAGGGGCAGCCCTTCCCGCTGCGCCGCGCCCTGGCCCTGGCCCTGCGGCGGGTCCAGGACGCACAGGTCACGACCCGCTGGTCCTCCGCCTCGCTGCCCGGCGCGCCCAGCGACCCGCTGCCCACCGACCCCGACTGGTCCGGCGGCAGCCTCTACACCGACCGCCGCGAGCAGGTGGTCGACGCCTCACCCGAGGCGCTGTGGCGCGTGATCGAGGGCATCGGCGGCACGAACGGCTGGTACTCCTTCGGCCTGGCCTGGGCGGTGCGCGGCTGGCTCGACCGCCTCGCGGGCGGTGTCGGGCTGCGCCGCGGACGCCGTGACGCCGTTCATCTGCGGAACGGGGACTCCCTGGACTTCTGGCGGGTCGAGGAGATCGACCGCGGCAGGATGCTCCGGCTGCGCGCCGAGATGCGACTGCCGGGCCTGGCCTGGCTGGAGCTGCACGCCGACCGGGACGACCAGGGCCGCACCCTGTACTGGCAGCGGGCGCTGTTCCACCCGCGCGGGCTCCTCGGCCACGCGTACTGGTGGAGCATCTCGCCCTTCCACGCGTTCGTCTTCGGCGGCATGGCACGCAACATCGCCAAGGCGGCGGAACAGGGCAGGTCCGCCCCGAGCCCGCGGCCGGTCACCACCCACTGACCGCTACGGTGCGACCGGCCGCTCCTGGCGGGCGGCCATCACGGCCCGCAGCCGGACGGCCGCCCAGTCAGGGCCCCGCTCGCGGACCCGGGCGGACAGCCGCCCGAGTCCGGGCGGCGGCGCGGTGAGCAGTGAGGCCACGGCGTCCCCGATCTCCCGCCCGGTCGCCGCGGCCGGGTCCAGGACGACGGCCGCCCCGGCCCGCTCGGCGTCGTGGGCGACGGCGAACTGGTCGCTGGAGAACGGCAGGACGAGCGCCGGGACGCCCGCGGCGACGCACTCGGTGAAGGAGTTGTTGCCGCCGTGGTGCACCATCGCGTCCACCTCCGCCAGCAGCGCGCGCTGCGGCACGGAGGCCGCGACGCACACCCGCGGGCCCGCCAGATCCGCGAGCGCCGCCGTACGGTCCCCGGCCGCCAGGACGACCGCCGCGTCCGGACAGCGCTCCAGCACGCCGCGCGCCACGGTCCGCAGCACGTCGTCCCTGGCCGACAGGAAGGTGCCGAAGGCGACCAGGACGACCTTCCCCGCCGCCGCGCGCAGCCGGTCGGCCGCACCGCGCCAGTACGGGTCGAGAACCGGCGCGTCCTGCGCGGTGCAGTGACCGGCGTAGAGGGCTTCGCGCCCCTCGGGCGGTACGGGCAGGCCGGGAAGCGGCGGGTAGCAGTAGACGACGGCGTGCGGTGAGGTCAGCGCGAACGCCCGGCCGGGCGGCGGCCGGTGCGGGGCGTGGAGTGCGGCGAAGTCCGCGAACAGCGAGGTGAAGGCCGCGTCGTTCGCCCGTACCGCGGTGCGCAGCGCCGCCCGCTCGGCGGGGCGCGGCCGGATCCCGGCGGGCCAGGCACAGGGTTCGCCGAAGAAGGCGTCGGGGCCCGCTGGCAGGTAGCCGGGATGTCCGGGACAGTAGGAGGCGTACGACAGACCGAGGCAGTACAGGGCGAGCGTCACCGGGTAATTGAGCTGGTCCACCAGGTACCAGTCCGGCCGCAGCCGGTCGTGCAGAATCCGCAGGTCCGCCAGGATCCGCTCCGGGTCGGCGAGCATGTCGGCGCCTCGGTGCCGGGCCTGGGCGAGCAGCGCGGGCACCGCGCCCGCCCTGGTGGCGTCCAGGAACTCGGTGAGACGCGCCGCCTCCGCCGTGTCCTGCTCGGTCGTCTCCGCGATCCCCGTATTGGCGTTCCGCGTCACCGTGAGCGGCACGAAACCGATGTCCGCCTCCCGCGCCAGCTCCTCGAAGGCGGGCGCGCACGCGAAGTGCACCTCGTCGCCCGCCCGCCGCAAGGCTCCCGCCAGGACCGACAGCGGCCGGGCGTGCGACTGGAAGGGCGGGCTGACCACCACGATCCGGGCCATGGGACTCCTTCGGTCGAGCGGTGTCCGCGTACGCCGACGCGGCCCCCGCGGAACTCCACGACGGCGTGCGGCGCGGCTGCGACGGCAGATCCTGCCAGGTCAGGGGCGTGCGCGCTGTGAGGCAGAACCGGCGCCCGAAGTGCATCCAATCCGCTCGGCCGTACGGAAGCGATGACTGTGCACGATCCGCAGCCCCATTCGCACGGGAGAGGCCGCCATGGAAGACATCGCACTGCCGACCGCCCCCGCGGCGGGCTCCGCCACGGGAGCGGCCGGCGACGGGACGGTTACCGGGAACGTCTTCGCCGGTCCGGGCGCTCGCACGGGGCCCGCGCCGGACGACGACGTCTTCGTCGACCTCCGTTCGACCTTCTGGACCGGCCGGATCCGGCCCGCCGCCGCGGGCGCGGGCGCCGGGGCGCTGCTGAACCTCACGCAGGCGGAGTACGGCTGGCCGTTCCCCGAGGGCATCGCCTGGGAGGCGGAGGACCTGTCACTGGCGCGACTCCGCCGCGCCTGCCGGATGGGCCTGGCCCACAGCCCCGAGACGCTGACCGGCCACGCCGGTGGCTCGGACCGGCTGCGGGCCGCCGCGGCCGAGGCGTGGCCGGACGCGCTGCGGGTGCACGGCGCGGACAGCGCGCGCGACGCGCTGCGCGAGGCGCTGCGCCACCGCCCGGCCGGGGCCGCGACGGCGGCCCTGCTGGACGTCGCCACGGCCCGGGGCCTGCGGCCGCTGGAGCCGGAGGAGGCGGCCGAACTCGCGGCGGCCGGTGACCGCGCGACCCGCCACGCGGCCTGGCGCTACCTCGCCGGTGTGCCGGGCGGCGCGTCCCTGCTGCCGGTCTCCGCCGAGGCGGAAGACCCGTACGAGCGGCTGATGCTGCTCCCCGGCCAGGACCCGCTGCTGCCCGCGGCGGCGCGCAGGCCGGGTCTGCTCGTCGCCCAGCCGATGCTGCTGGGCGGCCTCGACACCCCGGGGGAGGGGCTGAGCGGCGGCCTGAGCGTGCTGCTCAGCGGCCTCGGGGACGCGCTGGCCGACACCGGCGCGGTCGCCGCCGTCGTGACGGTGGTCACCGCCAGCCGCAGCGAACTGGCGCGCGACGACAGCCTGTTGCACGCCCGCGGCGCCGGGCACTGGGTGCTGCGGCTCCCCGTGGACGCGGAACACCCCCTCGGCCAGCACGAGATGGGCGCCCACCGCGAGGCGCTCGCCTGGTGGGCCGTACGGCTGCTCGGCGGCCTCGGCGCACGGCTGGACGTCCTGCACGCGCGGTACGCCGACGACGGCTCGCTCGCCATGGCCCAGGCCGCGGAACGCCTCGGAGCCCGGCTGGTGTTCACCGCGACGCCCGATCCGCACCGGCAGATGACCGCACGCCACGGCCGGGCCCAGGCGGCCTCAGACGACCTGCGCGACGACCTGCACCGGGTGTTCGTCGCCGACCGGCTGGTCGAACGGGCCGCACGCGTGGTCGCCATACCCGGACAGCAGGGCGACGCCTCCGAACTCGTCCGCCACTTCCCCCAACTGGCCGCCGCACGGGACGGCGCGGGCCCGGCCGCACCACCGGAGGGCATCCAGCCGTACGTACCGGCCGCGTCCGAGGCGTCCGACCGGGCGGATCTGCTGGGCATGGTCCTCGGCGGGGGCGGTAGCGGCGGCGCGCGGCGGGCGCCGCTCGGCCCGGACGCCCTGCGGGAGCCGCTGCTGCTCTCCGTGGGACGGCTGCACCCCGTCAAGCAGCAGGACATGCTGGTACGGGCCTGGCTGGAGCGGGGCCTGTACCGGCGGTCCTCCCTCGTGCTGATCGGCGGCGCCGCCGACCGTCCGTCGGCCGCCGAGACCGCGATGCGCGCCAGGATCGGCCGCCTGCTCGCCCGGCACCCCGGCGCGGCCCACCGGCTCGTCCTGCTCACGGCCCTGTCCAACACCCGCGTACGCCGCCTGGAGCGGGCGCTGGCCGACCCGGCGTCGGGGGCGCGGGCCTGGTACGTCTGCCCGAGCGCCAAGGAGGAGTTCGGGATCGCGGTGCTCGAAGCCATGGACGCGGGCCTGCCGACCGCCGCCCCCGAACGCGGGGGAGTGCGCCACTATCTGCGCGACGGCGACAACGGCGTACTGCTGGACACCTCCAGCGCACCCGCCCTGGGCCTCGGCCTCGAACGGATGCTGGACATGCCGCCCTCCGCCGCCCGCGCCCTCGCCGCGCGGGGCCGCGCCACGGTCACCTCCGGCTACACCCTCACCTCTACGGCTGCCGCCTTGGTCGAGGAATACCTGGCCACCGCCCCGCCCGGAACCCCCGGCTGACGCCCGAGCCGCGACGCGCGGCTGACGTATCTCCTCGGCCTGGCGGCGAGCCGCCCACCGGCCTGCGGCGGTGTCGGCTGAGGGCTGACGTGACGCGAGGTCGTACCTCCGGGCTGTCGGTGAGCGGCACACCGGCCTTCGCCCGGTGTCGGCTGAGGACTGTTCCGGGCGTACCCCCGGAGGGGGTCAGGGGGCGGCGGTGGGTGGTGGGGTGGGGGAGCCGATGCGGCTCAGGGCGGACAGGGCGTCGCGCAGGCCCTGGGGTCTGAGCATGCCGGGCATCAGGGGGCCGGCCCAGCCGGGACCGGCGAGGAAGACCATCGGATGGGTACGGGCGCCCTTGACGCCCCAGCTGGTGGCCGCGACATGCCGGGCGAGCGGGCGGTCGGCGGTGGAGCGGGACTGGGACCACAGCACGACGGCCGCCGGGCCGATCCGGCGTACGGCCTCGTCCAGGGCGTCGACCGGCACCGCCCCGCCGAACATCCGGGTCGACAGGCCGAGCTCTCCGAGCCCCGCGGTGAGCGCCTCCAGCGGAAGCGTGTGGTGGTCGCCGGGCACGCACGCGAGCAGTACGGGCGCCGCCCCGGTGACGGTCGGCGCCGCACGGACCCGGCGCAGCGCCGACGAGACGTGCCAGGACAGCAGGTGCTCGACCTCCACGTACCGCTCCCCGGAGGTCTGCCACTTGCGGCCGACAGCGCGCAGGGTCGGCGCCATCACCTCCTCCCAGGCGACGACCAGCCCGTGCCGCTCGACCAGGTCGGTCAGCAGGGCGTCCACCGCCGGGCCGTCCAGCCGCACCGCGGCCCGCGCGAGCCCGCGGCACTCCTGCCGGACATCCCCGAGCGGCAGGCCGCTCCCGGCGGCCGGTTGCCGAGTGGCGCGCCGGGGCGGCCCGGCCGACGCCGGGCTCGTGGGCGCGGGCGCGGTGCCGGCGGCGGCCTGAGCGGCGCGGGCCGCCTCCGCGGGCGGCACGCCCGAGGCGGTGAGCCGGCACATCTCCTCCAGAACGGCCACGTCCCGCGGGGCCCAGCGCCGGTGCCGACCGTCCGAACGGACCGCCGGGCCGATCCCGTACCGCCGGTCCCACGACCGCACCGTCGTGGCGGACACCCCGAGCCGCCGCGCCAGCGCACCCGTGGCGATCCCGGCCTCGACAGGCTCCCGCGCTCCCGACGCCCCCTGCGTCCCACCCGTCTCCTCGCTCATCTCTTCACTATACGACGCAGAAACGGTGCGAGTTGCTCCACCTGGCCGGTGATTCGCACGCTAGGACGAGCCGACCCCGCCGCATCGGCGGCAAGCGGCCCCGCGCGCCGGGCTTCCCGGCGGCTCGCGACCCGCCCGGCAGGAACCCGACCGAAGAAGGGCAGCTCCATGACCGTACGCACCGTCGCGGAACCCGCGCACGAGCCCGCGTCCGCTGCCGCCGCACCCGCTCCCCCCGCCGTACCGGCGCCCGCCCGCTCCGCCGACGGCCGGGGCGGGTCCGACGCGCCGCTGTGGGAACCGGCCGAGCTGGGCCTGGCCGACTCGGAGCTGGCGGCCGGTCTGGTGCGGGGCAACGAGGACTGCGTGGCCGCCGCCTACCACCGCTGGGGCGGGCTGATCCACGCGCTCGCCCGCCGGTCGCTCGGCGACGCACGCGAGGCCGAGGACGTCACCCAGCAGGTCTTCCTCGCCGCGTGGCGCGGCCGGCACGGCTACCGGCCGGACCGCGGGTCCCTGGCTGGATGGCTGATCGGCATCGCGCACCGGAAGATCGCCGACGCGCTCTCCGCCCGCACCCGCCGCTCCGTACTCGTGGCCAACGCCGGTTCCGCCCTGCCGCCCGAGCCGGACGCCGACGCTCAGCCCGACGCCGCGCTCCACCGGGTCTTCGTGACCCGTGAGCTGGCCAAGCTGCCCGCCGCCCAGAAGCAGGTGCTGTGCATGGCCTTCTACTGGGACCTCACCCACGCCGAGATCTCCGAGCGCACCGGTCTGCCGCTCGGCACGGTCAAGAGCCATTCGCGCCGCGGGCTGCGCAGACTGCGGGCGCTCCTCCAGGCGGACGCCGCGCTCGGCTGATGCGGGGCGGCCCGGAGGCCGTAGCGCCCATGACGCGACACGCTGCAAAAACGCTGCGAGATGAGAGATCCGGACAAAAGGGCCACCTTGGGGAGTGCGAAAGCAGTACATCCGCGACATACGGATCTGCCCGCCCCACAGAGGAGACGGCGATGAAGCTGCAGGACGAACTCCCGCGCGATCACCACCTGGCCACCGTCTACCGCTTCGGCGCCGCCTTCTGCGGCCTGGTGCTGATCGTCTTCGGAGCACTCGGGTTCGCTGACGCGCTGGGCTTCTTCGACACCCACGGGTCCAAAGTCGCCGGTCTGAGCACCAATGGCGCGCTGAGCGTGATCTCCCTGGTGGTGGGCGCCGCCCTGATCCTCGGCGGCATCGTCGGCGGTAACTTCGCCTCCACCTTGAACATGACCGTCGGCGCCCTGTTCCTCCTGAGCGGCTTCGTCAATCTCGCCGTCCTGGACCGGTCGGCGAACGTGCTGAACTTCCGGATGCCCAATGTCATCTTCAGCTTCGTGATGGGCCTGCTCATCATCACGTTCGGGATGTACGGCCGCGTCAGCAGCCGCCTCCCGCACGACAACCCGTACTGGCGCAGCCGTCACCCCGAACAGGCCGACCGCGAGGCCGCTGCCGCTGCCGCTGCCCCGTCCGCGGCGCCCCGCCCCGCCCTCGCGCCCCGCGCCCCCGGCGCGCAGCCGCGCTGACTCTCAGCGGGCCGTCGTCCGCCGGGTGATCAGGACCTCGATTCCGTCCAGGATCCGGGTCAGGCCGAAGTCCACGTCGTCGTCGGCGACGTCGTCGTCGTATTCCTCGCGCTCCATCATGGCCGCGAGGATGGGATATCCGTGCTCGTGAAGGAGCGGCTGAAGGAAGCGCGCCACGGCGGCCGACTGCACCGGCGCCGCGGTGCTGTCGCGCACGTCGCGGCGGGCGGCGGCGATGCGCCGCGCGTAGCCGTCGAGCAGCAGCGCGCACCCTAGCGATTCGGCGGTGCTCAGCCCGGCCCCGGTGAGCGCTTCGAGCAGCACTTCCGTCCAGCGCAGCAGGTTCGGGGTCGCGGGCGCCCCGCGGATGGGCAGGTCGGGCAGCCACGGGTGCGTGTCGCAACGGCCGATCATCGCCCTGGTCCAACGGGCGGCAGCCGCTCGCCACCGGTCCGCGCCGGTTTCCAGTTCCGGCGCCGGGCCCCACGCGGTCTCCGCGACCAGGACCAGCAGCTCGTCCCGCGAGCTGACGTACCGGTAGACCGCGTTGGCGGTGAGTCCCACCCGCCTGGCGATGTTCGGCATGGACAGGGCCGCGAAGCCTTCCGCGTCGGCCAGCGCGACCGTCGCTTCGACGATTCCCTCCACGCTCTGCGAGGGCTTCCGGCCCAGCCGTCCCGTCTTGGGGGCCAGTCCCCACGCCTGGGCGAGGCCGGGCGGCAGCGCCTCGTCGTCACCGGTCGTCATCGGGCTCATCTCCATGTCTCGTCCCCGGGGGGAATTGACTTTGTGGGCGCCTCACACTTTATATTAGTGTGGACCCCACACGAATTGTTTGAGGATGTGAACGCCGATGAATCCCCCAGGTCAGAACCGCGCCCCAGGACGTCGCAGGCCACAGGTCAGGGCGCGACCGCGCCTACGGGCCCTGCTGACCGCTCTGGTCGGCGCCGTCATGATCGGCGGCGTCATGACCGGCTGCGCCGCCGGACACGCGCGGCCGGCCCAGCGCGCGGAGGGCGGCCGAGGCGGTCCCGCCACCGTGGTCAGGACGGACACCGGCCTGGTCGAAGGCCGCCTCGGCACGGACACCCGGATGTTCCAGGGGATTCCTTACGCCGCCCCGCCGGTCGGGCGGTTGCGCTGGGCGTCGCCCCAACCGGCCGCGTCCTGGCCCGGCATACGGACCGCGACCGAGCCCGGCAACCGATGCGCACAGTCGGCGGGGCTCATCGACGAGCAGAGCAGCAGCGAGGACTGCCTCTACCTGAACGTCACCGCGCCCGCGAGCGGCGGCGCCCGCGAGCTGCCGGTGATGGTGTGGATCCACGGCAACGGCTTCATCAACGGCGCCGGAAGCCTCTACGACGCACAGCGCCTGGCCAGTCTGGGCAAGGTGGTCGTGGTCAGCGTCAACTACCGGCTCGGTGTCTTCGGATTCCTCGACCATCCCGCCCTCGACCACGGCCCGGCCGCGCACCTGTCGGGCAACTTCGGACTGGAGGACCAGCAGGCGGCGTTGCGCTGGGTGAAGCGCAACGCGGCGGCATTCGGCGGCGACCCGGCGAACGTCACGCTCTTCGGCGAGTCGGCCGGTGGCACCAGCGTCTGCGCGCATCTCGTCGCTCCGGGGTCAACGGGCCTGTTCCAGAGGGCGATCCTGCAAAGCGCCGAGTGCACGGGACGCCACTGGTCACCGGGCCCGCCCACCTGGTTCCCGCTGCCGCGCGCGGAGCGCGAGGGGCACGGACTCGACGTCGCGGCAAAGGTCGGCTGCTCCGACCTCCGGACAGCGGCGGCCTGTCTGCGCGCCGCACCCGTGAAGGAACTCCTCAAGTGGTCCGACGACGGAGTCGGTTCAGGGCCGACGGTCGGCGGCGGCGTTCTGCCCGTGAGCCCGGAACAGGCGTTCGCCACCGGCCACTTCAACCGGGTCCCCGTCATCCAGGGAACGACCCGGGACGAACACCGGCTGTTCACCGCGGCCATCGAGGCCGTGACCGGCCGGACGACGACCGACGCCGACTACCGGCGGCAGATCCGGACACTGTTCACCCCGGCCGACGCGGCCCGCGTCCTGGCCCGCTACCCCGCCGACCGCTTCACGTCCCCCGGCGAGGCGCTGTCCGCCGTCGTCACCGACTGGGCCTGGGGGTGCACCGTCCTCGACCGGGACCGGGCCCTGGACCAGCACGTGCCGACCTACGCCTACGAGTTCGCCGACGACGAGGCACCCTGGTTCAGCACCCTCAAAAAGCCCGACTTCCCCACCGGAGCGTTCCACGGCAGCGAGTTGCAGTATCTCTTCGCCGACGAGCAGCTCCCCGGTCCGGCCACCCCCGCCCAGCGCCGACTCGCCGACACGATGATCCGCTACTGGGCCCAGTTCGCCCACACGGGCGATCCGAACGGCCCCGGCACGGCGCCCTGGCCCCGCTTCGGCACCGGCCGGCACGTCCAGTCCCTGCAACCGGGGAAGACGGAGCCCGTCGACCTCGCCCGGGAACACCAGTGCGGCTTCTGGCGGACCGTCGGCGGCTGACCGCTGCCGCGACGCCCGTCCCCGCCGGGCTCACGGCCCGGCGGGACTCCGGACCCGGAACCCGGTCCCTCCCTGTGGGGCAACGTCACATTGTATGGTGGGAGTTCGTGTGTCTGGAGGATCGGTCATGGCTCATTTGTCGTCGCGCGGCGTCATTCCCGTACGGGAGCACTTGCGCGACCAGGTGGCCAACGCTCTGCGTGCCGCTCTCATCGCGGGCGAACTGCGGCCCGGTGCGGTGTATTCCGCGCCCATTCTGGCCGCCGAGTTGGGCGTCTCGGCCACCCCGGTCCGCGAGGCGATGCTCGACCTCGCCAAGGAAGGACTCGTCGAGGCGGTGCGGAACAAGGGCTTCCGTATCACCGAGATCACCGAACGCGATCTCGACGAGTACACCGAGATCCGCGCGCTGATCGAGGTCCCCACCATCGGGCGGGCCACCGCGGTGGCCACACCCGAGCAACTGGAAGCGCTGCGACCGCTCGCCCTGGAGATCGTGGAGACGGCCCGGGGACACGACCTGATCGGTTATCTGGAGGCCGACCGCCGCTTCCATCTAGGACTGCTCGCCCTGGCCGGCAACGGCCATCTGGTGGAGGTCGTGAGCGACCTACGGAAACGTTCTCGGCTGTACGGGCTGAACTGGCTCGACGAGACCGGTCGACTGGTGGCGTCCGCCCAGGAGCACATCGAACTGCTCGACCTCATGCTCGCCCGCGACTCCGAGGGCGCGCAGGAGTGCATCAGCCGCCACCTGGGCCACGTTCGCTCGCTGTGGGCGGACGGTGCCGAGGGGGCGGCGACCGCGCCCAACGGACTCCAGCTCGGGACCGCCTGACGTACGGGACCGCCTGACGTACGGGACCGCCTGACGTACGGTCCGGGGCGTCGCCCGGCAGCGGACGAGGCCGTCACCGACGGGAGCGTCCGGCGGGCGTCGCCGCCGGACGCCGACCCCGACCGCTCAGGGGTTGAGGAGGCCGCCCATCCACTCCTCGATCGCGTCGGGGGTCCGTGGCAGCGCACCGGACATGAGCCTCGCGCCGTCGGCGGTGATCACCAGGTCGTCCTCGATTCGCAGGCCCATGCCGCGCAGTTCGCGCGGCAGCGTCTCGTCGTCCGGCTGGAGATACAGTCCGGGCTCGACGGTGAGCACCTGCCCCTCCTCCAGAACCCCGTCGAGATACGTCTCGGCCCGTGCGCGCGCGCAGTCGTGCACGTCCATGCCGAGCATGTGACCACTGCTGCACAGCGTCCAGCGGCGGTACACGCCGCTGTCGGGGCTCAGCGCCTGTTCCGGCGGGATCTTCAGGACGCCCCAGTCGTACAGCCCCTCGGCGATGACCCGCATTGCGGCCAGGTGGAAGTCGCGGAAGCGCGCCCCCGGGCGCAGCGCGGCGATGCCCGCCTCCTGCGCCGCCAGCACCAGTTCGTACGCGGTGCGCTGGGCCGGTGAGTAGCGGCCGGACAGCGGCAGGGTGCGGGTGATGTCGGCGGTGTAGAGGGTGTCGGTCTCCACTCCCGCGTCCAGGAGCAGCAGTCCCGCGGGGTCCAGCGGGCCGTCGTTGCGTATCCAGTGCAGGACGCAGGCGTGCGCGCCGGAGGCGGCGATGGTCTCGTAGCCGACCCCGTTGCCCTCGGCGCGCGCCCGCAGGGCGAACACGCCCTCGATCCAGCGCTCGCCGCGCGGGTGCCGCATCGCCTGGGGCAGCGCCCTGACCACGTCCTCGAAGCCGCTCGTCGTGTGGTGGACGGCGAGTTGCAGTTGGCTGACTTCCCAGGGGTCCTTGACCAGCCGGAGTTCGGCGAGGACGGTCGCCAACTCCGCGTCACCGCTGGGCTGGTGGTTCCCGGAGCCGACCAACTCCTCGACGGCCGGGTCCACTCCGGTCAGCAGCCGGACCGGAGGGGAGGCTCCGGTCAGCGGCTTGACCAGGTCGTCCAGGTGCTCGCAGCGCAGCCCGCTGAGCGCGGCGGCCTCGTCGAGGTCGGGACGTCGGCCGACCCAGAACTCGCCGTAACGGCGGTCCCGGTAGAACTCCTGGCCGGTACGGGGCGAGCGGGGCCGCAGGTACAGCACGGCCTGATGGCCGCTGCCCGCCGGCTCCATCAGCAGGACGTTCCCCGGCTGGTCCTCGCCGGTGAAGCCGGTCAGCCAGGCGTACGCCGTGTGCGGGCGGAAGCGGTAGTCGGTGTCGTTGGACCGTACGGCGAGCCGTCCCGCCGGAATGATCAGCCGCTCGCCGGGGAACCGGGCGGAGAGCCTGGCGCGGCGACCGGTCGTCAACTCCTCTGCGGGCAAACGGGTTTCCGGCGGGAGAGGGCTGGGCGCCCAGGCGGTGGCCATGAAGTCGCCCAGAGCGGAGGACACCGGCAGATCGTGGCTGCCGGTGTGCGGTGGGGTGGTGGGTTCGGTCATCGGTGCGCGACTCCTTCGGGTCGGTGCGCGAACGAGGAAAGCGGCCGAACAGGGCGAACGAGGAGGGTGAGGCACGGATCGGTAACGAGAGAGCTGACGGCTTGTCAATGCAATGTCACATTACTATGTTACGAGTCACATCGCACAGGTGTCCTGGCGGCCGCCCTTTTCTCACCCCTTGAAGGCGGTCGCGGTGCCGGGAACTCACAACGGAGTGACACACCATGACCAAGCGCATCAGCGTCGCGTTGGCGATCGGCATAACGACCTCGCTGGCCCTCGCCGCGACGTCCTGCTCGGCCGACACCAAGAGCAGGGACGGAGAGCACAAGGCCCCGGGAGTGGCCACCGGCACCGTCATCGGCGGTACTCCCGAGCGCGGCGGCACCCTCACCGTGCTGTCCAATCAGGACTTCGACCACCTGGACCCCGCCCGCAACTGGGTCATGCCGACCATGGACTTCGGCACCCGGCTGCTCTACCGGACGCTCACCACCTTCCAGGCCGCGCCCGGAACCGCCGGCGGCACGATCGTGCCGGACCTCGCGACCGACCTCGGACGCTCCTCGGAGTACGGGCGGGTGTGGACCTTCACCCTCAAACCCGGCCTGACGTACGAGGACGGCACCCCGATCAGGGCGCAGGACGTGAAGTACAACGTCGAGAGGTCGTTCTCGCCGGACCTGACCGGTGGCCCCGACTACGCCCGGCAGTATCTGGCGGACACCGACGGCTACACCGGGCCGCTGACCGGCAAGGAGTTGGACTCCATCCGGACGCCGGACGACCGGACCATCGTCTTCCACCTCAAGCGGCCGGTCGCCGAGTTCTCGTACACCGTCACCCTGCCGACCTTCTCGCCGGTCCCGAAGGCCCGCGAGACCGGGGTGCGGTACGACCTGCGGCCGTTCTCCTCCGGCCCGTACAAGATCGAGAGCTACAAGCGGGGCAAGGAGATGGTGCTGGTCCGCAACGCGCGGTGGAGCCCCGGGACCGACCAGGTGCGCAAGGCGTACCCGGACCGCATCGTGGTCACGATGGGTCTACAGGGCGGACAGATCGACGACCGGCTGATCGCGAGCTCGGGCGCGGACGCCTCGGCCGTCGAATGGGCCAATCTCAGTGCGGCCAGCGTCGCCAAGGTGCTGCCGAACCGGTCGGTACGGGAGCGGCTGTCCGCCGAGCCGACCGGCTGCACGGACATGCTCTATCTCAACACCGCGCGCGGGCCGTTCACCGATCCCACCGTGCGCGAGGCCATGCAGTACGCCGTCGACAGGTCGGCGCAGGTCACCGCGGACGGCGGACCGGCGCTCAACGACATCGCCACGCACTACCTGCCGCCGCTGCTGACCGGCGGGTTCGTCGCCCCGGTGTACAACGTGCCGCCGTCCGGCGACCCGGCGCGCGCCAAGGAACTGCTGGCCAAGGCGGGCAAGCCGTCCTTGGACGCCACGCTCACCGTCGCCACCGGGGACAAGACCAGGGCCGAAGCGCTTCAGGCGTCGCTGTCCAAGGCCGGGGTGAAGGTGAGGATCGACGTCGTGGACCCGTCCGTCTTCTACGACACGGTCGGTGACACCGCCCACGCACCCGACATGACGCTCAGCGGCTGGTGTCCCGACTACCCCTCGGGTTCGACCTTCCTGCCCTTCGTCTTCGACGGTCGCACCATCAAGGCCAAGGGCAACCAGGGCAACTTCTCGCAGTTCCGCGACAGCGCGGTGGAGCAGCGGATGGACCAGATCGCCGCGATGTCCAACGCCAACCAGACCAAGGTCGCCTGGATCGGCCTCGACGCGACGATCATGCACAAGTCGCCCGCCGTACCGCTGCTGTGGCAGCGCAAGCCGCTGCTGGTCGGCACCAACGTGGCGGGCGCGTTCGGCCACTCGGCGTGGACCGGGCAGTTCGACTTCGCGGTGATCGGTCTCAAGGACCCCGCTAAGAGCCAGGGGTGAAGGGCGCCACCGGCATGACCACAGAGCGGAAGACCGCCCGGCGGCGGCGCGCCGGGCGGTCGCGGCCCAGCGGCTCCACCGACCTGCCGAATCCGATGCGTCCGACCGATCCGAATGTATCTGACGAACCATCACATCACCTGTCCGGCGGCCTAGTTGACACCAGCGGCGGCCCGTGGCGGCGTGCCTGGCGGCAGTTGTGGCACGAGCCCGCCGCCCGCTGCTCCCTCGTCGCGGTCGTCGTGCTGATCGTCGTGTCCGTCGCGGCGCCGCTCCTGGCCCGACTGGGCGGTTGGCGCCCCGACGAGTTCGACGAGAGCGCCATCGACCCCTACCTCGGCGGCATGCCCCGCGGTTCGTTCGGCGGCATGAGCGCCGACCACTGGCTGGGCGTCGAACCCGCCACCGGACGCGACCTGTTCGCCCGCGTCGTGTACGGCGCCCAGGTGTCGCTGATGATCGCCTTCGCCGCCACGGCCATCGTGGTGGTCGTCGGCACCGCCGCGGGCATCACCGCCGGTTACTTCGGCGGGCGGGTGGACAGCGTCCTGAGCAGGCTGATGGACCTGACCATGTCCTTCCCCTCCCTCATCTTCATGATCGCCATGATGTCGGTGGCCCAGGACGTCAACCGCGTCGCGCTGATGACCGGCGTCATCGGCCTGTTCGGCTGGCCCGGTATCGCGCGCATCGTCCGCGGCGAGACGCTGTCGCTCCGGCACCGCGAGTACGTCGACGCGGCACGGGTCGGCGGCTCCACGGCGCCGCGCATCCTGGCCCGCGAGGTTCTGCCCAACGTGTCGGGGCCGGTCATCGCGTACACCACCCTGCTCGTCCCCGGCATGATCAGCACCGAGGCGGCGCTCAGTTTCCTGGGCGTGGGTGTGCGGCCCCCCACCTCGTCCTGGGGGCAGATGATCTCCCAGGCCGTCGTCTACTACGACACGGACCCGATGTTCTTCGTGATCCCCAGCGTCTTCCTCTTCCTGGCGGTACTCGCCTTCACCGTCCTGGGCGACGCCCTGCGCGACATCCTCGACCCGCGGGGAGGGCGGTCGTGACGCTCTACGTGATCCGCCGGCTGATCGGCGTGACGGGCGTGCTGCTCGCCGTCTGCGCCATCACCTTCACCATCTTCTATCTGCTGCCCGCCGACCCGGCCGCGGCGGCCTGCGGAAAGTCCTGCAGCACCGAACGCGTCGAGCAGGTCCGCCACATGATGGGTCTCGACCGGCCGGTCTGGCGGCAGTTCGCGGACTACCTCACCGGTATCTTCGCGGGCCGCGACCTGGGCAGCGGCCCGCACGCCGTGCACTGCGGCTTCCCCTGCTTCGGCTACTCCTACGAGAACTCGCTGCCGGTGTGGAGCCTGCTCACCGACCGGCTCCCGGTGTCCGTCTCGCTCGCGGTCGGCTCGGCCGTGCTGTGGCTCGTCCTCGGGCTGGGCGCGGGAGTCACCGCCGCCCTGAAGAAGGGGTCGCTCACCGACCGCGGACTGATGGTCGGCGCGGTCGCCACCGCCTCGCTTCCCGTCTACTTCACCGCCATGGTGCTGATCTGGGGAGCGGTCCGCATCGCCGGGGTGCTGCCCTATCCGTCCTACGTGGCCCTCACCCGCGACCCCGTGCACTGGGCGTCCAACCTGCTGCTGCCCTGGATCGCCCTGGCCCTGCTGTACGCGGCCATGTACGCACGCCAGAGCCGCAGTTCGATGATCGAGGCGATGGCCCAGCCGTACATCAGGACCGCGCGGGCCAAGGGCATGCCCGAGCGCACGGTCGTGCTCAAGCACGGGCTGCGCTCCGGGATGACGCCGGTCCTGACCCTCTTCGGCATGGACCTCGGCGGCCTGCTGGCGGGCGCCGTGATCACCGAGAGCATCTTCGGCATTCCCGGTGTCGGCCAGCTCTTCTTCGACGCGCTCCGCCGTTCCGACCAGCCGGTGATCCTCGGCGTCACGCTGCTGGCGGCCTTCTTCATCGTCGGCGCGAACCTCGTCGTGGACCTGCTCTACGCCGTCATCGACCCGAGGGTGAGGTACTGAGATGGATCAGGACACCGCCGCCGCGGCCACGCCGCCGCTGTTGCGCGTGGACGGCCTCACCGTCTCCTTCCGCACCAAGCGCGGTCCGGTACGGGCCGTCGACGGCATCGGCTTCACCGTCGAGAAGGGGCGGACCCTCGGCCTGGTCGGGGAGTCGGGCTCCGGGAAGTCCGTCACCTCGCTCGCGGTCATGGGACTGCACGAGGACGCCGAGGTCACCGGTTCCATCGCGCTGGGCGGCCGGGAGCTGACCGGTCTGAGCGGTGCGCGACTGAGCGCGCTGCGCGGGCGCCGGATGGCAATGGTCTTCCAGGACCCGCTGTCCAGCCTGCACCCCTACTACACGGTGGGGGAGCAGATCGCCGAGGCGCACCGGCGGCACTTCCGCTCCGGCCGGGCGGTCGCCCGGCGCCGCGCGGTGGAGATGCTCGGCGAGGTCGGCATCCCCGAACCCGCCCGGCGGGTCGCGGAGTACCCGCACCAGTTCTCCGGCGGCATGCGGCAGCGCGTGATGATCGCCATGGCCCTGGCCTGCGAGCCGGACCTGCTCATCGCCGACGAGCCGACCACCGCGCTGGACGTCACCGTGCAGGCGCAGATCCTCGAACTCATCGCCCGCATCCAGCAGGAACGCGGTCTGGGGGTGGTGATGATCACCCACGACCTCGGAGTGGTGGCCCGCGTCGCCCACGAGGTGCTGGTGATGTACGGCGGCAGGGCGGCCGAACAGGCCACGGTGGACGCGCTGTTCGCCGAGCCCGCCCACCCGTACACCCGAGGGCTGCTCGACTCCCTGCCCCGGCTGGACGACGCGGACGACGCGCCGCTGCGTACCGTCCCGGGCTCACCGCCCTCGCTGCTCAGCCTGTCCGAGGGCTGCGCCTTCCTGCCCCGCTGCCCCCGGGCGGCGGTCGCGTCCGAGCAGGAGCGGGAGCGGTGTGCCACCCGGCGCCCGGCCCTGGAGGCGGTGCGCGGCGCGGGGTCGGCCCCGCCGGGGAAGGGCGGCGGGGGAGAGGCCGCCGCGGTCCCACGGGTCCCCGGCGACGGGGGAGTGGCCGCCGCGGCCCCGCCCGGCCCCGCGCATCTGACCGCCTGTCATCTGACGACGGCGGCGCGGTCCGCCGCCGATCCGCCCGCGGACGCCCGGAGCGGGCCGCCCCTCACCGTCAAGGAAACGCGATGAAGCGCACGGACCGAGCACGACCGGCGACGGGATCAGGCCCCGGTACGGGGGCGGCCGTCGCCGATACGAACGGACAGCGCGCCGGGACCGCCCCCGACCGGAGGCGGCACCTCGAACCCGTCGCCGCCGCGGAGGGCGGACCGCCGCCCGCCCTGGAACCGGGCGGCGACCCGCCGTTGCTGTCGGTCCGCGGCCTGGTCAAGACCTTCCCCGGACGACGGCGGCTGGGCAGGGCGACGGCCCCGGTGCGCGCGGTGGACGGGGTCGGCTTCGACCTGGCGGCCGGTGAGACGCTGGGGCTGGTCGGCGAGTCGGGATGCGGCAAGTCCACCACCGGACGGATGGTGGTGCGGCTGCTCGAACCCACGGCCGGCAGTATCCGGTTCGCGGGACAGGACATCACGCATCTGGGCCAGCGGCGGCTCCGGCCGCTGCGGCGGCACATCCAGATGGTCTTCCAGGACCCGTACTCCTCGCTCAACCCCCGGCAGACCGTGGCCCGTATCGTCACCGACCCGCTCCTGGCGCAGGGCACGTCGGCCGGCCGGGCCAGGATCCGCGCCGCCGAACTGCTCGACCTCGTCGGCCTGTTGCCCGAACACCTCGACAGGTATCCGCACGAGTTCTCCGGCGGGCAGGCGCAGCGGATCGGCATCGCCCGCGCCCTGGCCACCGAACCGCGGCTGGTCATCGCGGACGAACCCGTCTCGGCGCTCGACGTCTCGGTGCAGGCGCAGATCGTCAACCTGATGGAACGTCTCCAGGACGAACTCGGCCTGGCCTACGTGTTCGTGGCCCACGACCTCTCGGTCGTCAAGCGGGTCTGCGACCGGGTGGCGGTGATGTACCTCGGCCGTGTCGTCGAGATCGGTGACAAGTCCCAGGTGTACGAGCGCCCCGCGCACCCGTACACCGCGGCGCTGCTGTCGGCGGTGCCGGTACCCGACCCGGCGGTGGAACGCGTGCGGCAGCGGATCGTGCTGCGCGGCGATCCGCCCAGTCCCGCGGCGCCGCCGTCGGGCTGCGCCTTTCACCCGCGCTGCCACAAGGCACAGGAGATCTGCGGCGTCACCCGCCCCGAACTGGCCGGTCCGCCGCGCCGACAGGTCGCCTGCCACTTTCCGGACGCCGATTGAGGGAGCCGATTGACGGGGCCGCACGACCACGCCGACTGACGGGGCCGGTCGACCGCGCCGCTTGACAGAGCCGCACGCTCGGACCGCTTGACGGGGCCGCCTGACCGGCCGAGGCACGGGTCAGGTCGGCAGGGCTGCTCCGTGCGCCGGACAGCGGGGTCGAGCGGCTCCGCCGCGTCCGCCTGCGCGCGGGCGGGCGCGGTCCGGGCGCGGGGAATTCCCGGGCGCGGGGGAGCGGGGAAACGGCCTGGGGCCACCGGAATTCCGGTGGCCCCAGGCCGTTTTCGCGAGTTCTCCACCCAGGGTTCCCAAGCGATGTGACATGTGCAATGGTACATGGCGCACAACCTGAAAGCCGTGCTCATGCCAAAAGCTGAGGCACGGCTCGCGGTCCGTCCGGGACCGCACCGCCCACTCCCCACAGTGCCGGGCGGGCCCGGACGGGTGCACCGCGAATCCCCCCTCGCCGCGCAACGGAGCGCGGCACACACCGCTGGGAGGCGGCACGTGAACACCCAACCGGTACGACGAAGTCTCACCGGGTTCCTGATACTCGCCCTGGCCATGTGCCTGGGCATCGGCATGCTGATCCACCCGGAACGGGCCGCGGCAGCGCAGCCGAAGCCCGCCGGGACCGCGGCCACCCGCCCCGGCCCGGCGGCCCAGCCCGCCACGGTCGCCGCGGCGAAGTCCGACCACACCGGAGCCGGTTCGCTCAGCGCGGCCGACCGGGCGCCGCTGCCCGCGTCCAAGGACGCGCTCAAGCAGGACTACGACGCGCCGACGGCGCCGGTGGTCAGCCACTCCGCGCCGTCCATGAAGGCCGCGGCGCGGGCCAAGGCCAGGGCCAACGGCCTGACCGCGGCGGCGACATGCAACGCCTCGGACTTCACCGGCCGGACCGGCAGCGCCCTCGTCGCCCAGATCAAGGCGTCCACCACGGACTGTGTCAACA
Source organism: Streptomyces sp. NPDC088197 (assembly GCF_044741185.1). NCBI lineage: Bacteria > Bacillati > Actinomycetota > Actinomycetes > Kitasatosporales > Streptomycetaceae > Streptomyces > Streptomyces sp. NPDC088197. The sequence continues at coordinate 276,768 of NZ_JBIUSD010000005.1, read as the reverse complement.
CGCTGTTCAACCTGACCGGCACCGACGCCTACAACGCCTTCCGCGAGGCGCAGATGACCACCGTCGCCTACGCCATGCGCGACGGCTCGGCCGCCTACCCCGGTGACAGCAGCACCGGCATGCCGCAGCTCGTGCTCTACCTGCGGGCGGGCTACTACGTCCAGTACTACAACTCCTCGGCGGTGGGCAGTTACGGCACCGCCATGGTCACGGCCATCCGCAGCGCCCTGGACGCCTTCTTCGCCAGCGCCCACTCCGGCGACGTCACCGACGCCAACGGCGAGGCCCTCGCCGAGGCCGTCACCCTGATCGACAGCTCCGAGCAGGACGCCCGCTACCTGTACGTCGTCAAGCGGCTGCTGAACGGCTACAACAGCTCGTACGACGCGTCCTGGTACATGCTCAACGCCGTCAACAACGTCTACACCGTGCTGTTCCGCGGCCACCAGTTCCCGGACTTCGTCGCGGCCGTCGTGGCCGACCCGAGCGTGCTGGACACGCTGTACAACTTCGCCGGCTCGCACCTGGCGCTGCTGAGCACCGACCAGGCGTACCTGACGTCCAACGCCGGGCGTGAACTGGGCCGGTTCCTCCAGGAGTCGGCCCTGCGCGCCAAGGCCAGCCCGTTGGTGGCCGCGCTGCTGAGCCGGACCGCCATCACCGGACCCACCGCGGCCCTGTGGGTCGGCCTGGCCGAGATGACCAGCTACTACGACGCGTCCAACTGCTCGTACTACGACACGTGCAACCTCGCCGACCGGCTCAAGAGCTCGGTGCTCACGTCCAACTACACGTGCAGTTCCAGCATCCGCATCCTCGCCCAGGACATGACGGCCGCTCAGCTCAGCTCCTCCTGCGCCAGCCTGCGCGCCCAGGACGCGTACTTCCACGGCCTCGTCCACGACAGCGGGCCCGTCGCCAACGACAACAACTCCACCATCGAGGTGGTGGTCTTCAACTCCAGCACCGACTACCAGACATACGCCGGGGCCATGTACGGCATCGACACCAACAACGGCGGCATGTACCTGGAGGGCGACCCGGCCGCGGCCGGCAACCAGCCGCGCTTCATCGCCTACGAGGCCGAGTGGGTGCGCCCGGACTTCCAGATCTGGAACCTGAACCACGAGTACACGCACTACCTCGACGGCCGGTTCGACACCTACGGCGACTTCACCGCGAGCACCGCCACGCCGACCACCATCTGGTGGATCGAGGGCTTCGCCGAGTACGTCTCCTACTCCTACCGCAACGTGGTCTACACCGACGCGCAGAATCAGGCCGCGACGCACGGCTACACCCTGCGGTCGATCTTCGGCAACACCTACGACTCGGGCCAGACCCTGGTCTACAACTGGGGCTACCTCGCGGTGCGTTACATGCTCCAGTCGCACCCGGCGGACGTCACCGCGCTGCTCGCCGACTACCGCAGTGGCAACTACGCCGCCGCGCAGACCCTGCTCACCAGCACCATCGGCACGCGCTACAACAGTGACTGGGACGCCTGGCTCACCAAGTGCGCGGTGGGGAACTGCGGCAGCATCGGCGGCGGCAACCCGCCCGGCAACCAGGCGCCCACGGCCGCCTTCACCTCGGCCGTCAGCAATCTGACCGCCGCCTTCACCGACAGGTCGACGGACAGCGACGGCACCATCGCCTCCCGCGCCTGGAACTTCGGTGACGGCACCACCTCCACCGCCGCCAACCCGTCCAGGACGTACACGGCCGCGGGCACGTACACCGTGACACTGACCGTCACCGACAACGGCGGCGCCACCAACACCACGTCGCAGACGGTCACGGTCGGCAGCGGCGGCGGCACGGCGCCCGAGTGCACCGGCGCCGACGTCAACCAGCTCGGCAAGAACTGCAAGCGCAGCAATCTGTCGGCGCCCACCGGCGACTACGCCTACCTGTACCTCTACCTGCCCGCGGGCACCACGACCCTGAAGATCACCTCGGCCGGCGGGACCGGCAACGCCGACCTCTACTACAGCAGCACCGGGTGGGCCACGACCGCCAGCTACACCAGCAAGGCCACCGGCAGCGGCAACGCCCACACCCTGACCGTCACCAACCCGACGGCCGGTTACGTCTACGTCAGCCTCTACGCCGTCCAGGGCTTCAGCGGAGCCTCGGTCACCACGTCCTACTGATCCCGGCCGCCTGCCGGTAGCGGGCGCACGGAACAGGAGGCACCACGGTCCGAAGGGGCGGACAGCGGTCACCACCGCTGTCCGCCCTCCGGGCCCGTCCGTACCCCGGAAGCGGGGCGACCCCTCGCTTCCGGCCGGTCGGTCAGTGGGTAAGTCGGTCGACAAGGCGGTCGTTCAGCCGGTCAGTCGTCGACGGCGCACCGGAAGCCGCCGTGCGCCGTGGTGCTGTCCGGAGTGTTGGAGGTACGGGCGGCGACCCGGTAGCGGTTGCAGTAGGAGTGGTGGCACAGATACGAACCGCCGCGCAGCACCCGGTTGTCGCCGTCGGGAGGACCCACCGGGTCGACCCGCGTCTCGGGCCGGGGCGCGGCGTGCCAGTCGGGGGAGAACCGGTCCGCGCACCACTCCCAGACATTGCCCGAGGCGTTGTGGAGCCCGTAGCCGTTGGGAGTGAAGGCGTTGGCGGGCGCGGTGCCCAGATATCCGTCCTCGCGGGTGTTGCGGACCGGGAAGTCGCCGCGCCAGATGTTGCAGCGGTGCCGCCCGTTGGGGGTCAGCTCGTCCCCCCAGGGGAAGCGGGCCCGTACCAGTCCGCCGCGTGCGGCCTTCTCCCATTCCGCCTCGGTGGGCAGCCGCTTGCCCGCCCAGGCCGCGTAGGCGACGGCGTCGTGCCAGGAGATGTGCACCACGGGGTGGTTGCCGCGCTCCCCGATCGAGGTGCCGGGGCCTTCGGGCGAGCGCCAGCAGGCGCCCGAGACCGCTCGCCACCACGGCGCGCCCGGCACGCGGCCGGGAAGCACCGCGTGCCGCGCCCGCGGAGGCACGAAGCCGCCGAAGACGTAGGACCAGCCGCTCAGTTCGGCCTGGGTGCGGTAGCCGGTGGCCTTGACGAACGCGGCGAAGCGGGAGTTGGTGACGCATGTCGCGTCGATGCGGAAGGCGCTGACCGTCACCTCGCGCACCGGCCCCTCGCCGTCGTCGGGGAACGCGTCCTCGTCGTCGCCGCCCATCAGATAGGGGCCTGCGGGCACGGCGACCATGCCGCGCAGCACCTCCGCGCGCGGGCGGTCGGGAACGGCGAAGTCCCGTGGCGGAGGCGTGAGTTCGGATCCCGTCCCGGCTCCGGCCTCGGCCGTTCCGCCGTGACCGCCGGGGCCGCAGCACGCCGTCACCGGGCACCACCGGCGTCACCCGCGCCACCGGCCGGATCGCCGCGGCGTCCCGGCGGCGGCGCACCGCCGTCCACGAGGACGTCGACCCGCTCGCCCGCCGCGTGCAGCAGCATCGCGACGGCGCCCTGGGCCGCGGCGTCGTCGCCGAGTGTGGAGGCCCTGACGGGGATGGTCCGCGCGGCGGCCGGCAGGGAGAACGCCGTGAGCTGCGCGCGGACCGTGTCGAGGACCGGAGCGCCGAGGGCGGCGAGTTCACCGGCGATCACCACGCACGCGGGGTCCGTCTGGGCGGCGAGTGCGGCGAGCACACGGCCCGCCGCCGTCGCGGCCCCGGCCACGACGTCGGCCGCCGGTCGCTCGCCGGACGCGGCCCGCGCCACCAGTTCGCGCCCGTCCCGGACTCTCGCCCCCCTGGCGCGGCACTCGGCCAGCAGCGCGGGGACGCCGATCACGCCCTCCAGGCAGCCGCGGCCCCCGCAGTAGCAGTCCGCTCCCCGCGGGTCGCAACTGGTGTGGCCGATCTCGCCCGCCGCGCCGTGCGCGCCGCGTACCAGTCGGCCGTCCACCACGAGCCCGCCGCCGACCCCCTGCGACCAGTGCAGGTACACGATGTCGGACAGGCCGCGCGCCGCGCCCCAGGTGATCTCGGCCAGCGCGGCCAGCCGCGTGTTGTTGTCCGTGGCCACCGGCGCCTCGAAGTGGTCGCCGAGCCCGGCGACGATCCGGGCCGCGGAGGCCGCCCGGTCCGCGGGGTCCGGCGGACGTTCGTCGTCCGGGCGCCGCACCGGCCCCGGCAGGCCGAGGCCGACGCCGGTCACCGGGGCGAGGCTCACCCCGCGCTCCGCGACCAGTTCGCCGACGGCGGCGACGACCGCGGCCACCCGCTCGTCAGGTCCGGCCTCCGCCCGCAGCGCGGTGCTGGACCGGGCGACGACCTCGTGGGCGTGGTTGGCGATCACGATCTGCAAGCGGGTCGGAAGCAGCCCGATGCCGATGAGCTGCGCGCCGCGCGGGTTGAGGGAGACCGCCATGGCGGGGCGGCCGGGGCCCCTCGGCGGCCGGGTGCCGGTGCGGGCGCCCGCGTCGGCGGTCGGGTCCGGGGCGCCGTCCGCCGCGGACGCGGTCGCGGCGGCCGTCCCCGTACCGCCGCCGGAGCCCGCCGCCCAGGTGCCGTCCGGCGCGGTCATCGGCCGCTCGACGACGGCCTCACGGGCGAGCAGGTCCGAGACGATCGTGAACAAGGTGGTGCGGGAGAGCCCCAGCCGCTCGATCAGCTCCGCGCGGCTCAGCGCTCCCGCGCGCCGCAATTCGCCGAGCACCGCCGCCTCGTGGGCGGCGCGCAGTCGGTGCAGTGCGGCTCCGCGTCGGTCTGGCATGTCCGCATGATCGGACCGCGCCGTGGATTCTGTCAAGTTTCGGGACTAATCCATCCGCGCTGGTCAGTGCCTTCGGCGGTGAGGTGCTCGCCGGATTCGGGGACCATCGGCCGGTGATTAGTCCCGAGGGTTGACCAAAATACCGGGCCGTCCTTACGGTGCACGGGAGCCGACCAAGCGACGACAGCGCCGCGAGCGGTGGGAGCGGAGGGGCGGCGGCCGGTGAGCCCGCACAACATCCTTTTTCTGATGACCGACCAGCACCGGGTGGACACCCTCGGCGCGTACGGCAACACCGTCGTCGAGACCCCGGCCCTCGACGGACTCGCGGCGCGGGGGACGCGGTTCGACCGGTTCTACACTCCGACGGCGATCTGCACACCGGCACGCGCGTCGCTGGCCACCGGCCTGCACCCGTTCCGGCACGGCCTGCTCGCCAACCCCGAGCGCGCCGCCGGCGGCCAGGACGAGCTGAACGAGAGCCAGCCACTGCTCTGGCCCCAACTGCGGGCGGCCGGTTACCAGGTCGGCCACGTCGGCAAGTGGCACATCGGCCGCGAGCACGGCCCCGAGCACCACGGCCTGGACGGCGAGCACCTGCCCGGCGCGCTCAACCCCGTACGCCACCCGTCGTACCAGCGATGGCTGGCGGACCGCGGCCTGCCGCCGTTCGCGGTGACCGACCCCGTCTTCGGCACCGCCGCCAACGGCGTCGGCCGGGGCCACCTCATCGCGGGTCGGCTGCGGCAGCCCGTCGAGGCCACCGTCGAGGCGTTCCTCACCGACCGGACCCTCGCGCTGCTGGAGCGGTACGCCACCGGCCGGCGTACGTCAGGGCGGCCGTTCATGCTGTCCTGCCACTGGTTCGGACCGCATCTGCCCTATCTCGTGCCCGACCACTACTACGACCTCTACGACCCGGACGATGTCGTGCTGCCCGAGTCGATGGCCGAGACCTTCGCGGGCAAGCCCGACGTACAACGCCGCTACAGCGAATACTGGTCGGCCGACGCCTTCGACGCGGACGCCTGGCGCAAGCTGATCGCCGTCTACTGGGGCTACGTCACCATGATCGACCACCAGATCGGCCGGATTCTGCGCGCCCTGGAGGAGTACGGCCTGGGCGACGACACCGCCGTGTTCTTCACCGCGGACCACGGCGAGTTCACCGGCGGCCACCGGCTGAACGACAAGGGCCCGGCGATGTACGAGGACATCTACCGCGTCCCCGCCATCGCCCGGGTGCCGGGCGGCCCCGCCCAGGTCTCGGACGCCTTCGCCACGCTCACCGACCTCAACCCCACCCTGCTGGACATCGCGGGCCTGCCCGCCCCCGAACCCTGCGACGGAGACAGCCTGTTGCCGCTGCTGACCGGCGACACCGGGGGAGCGCGCGCGGTCCTGGACCGGACCGAGGTCGTCGCCGAATTCCACGGCCACCACTTCCCGTACTCCCAGCGCATGATCCGGGACCGCCGGTACAAGCTCGTCCACAACCCGGAGAGCGTGCACGAGCTGTACGACCTGGACCGCGATCCGCACGAGTTGCGCAATGTCCACGGGTCCCCGGCGTACGCCGACGTCAGGCGGGAGCTGACCGGGCGGCTGTACCGAGAACTGCTGCGCCGCGGCGACCCCGCCCACAGTTGGATGGGCTACACGGCCGACATCGGCGGCCACCGCGCACCGGACCTCGACGGCGTGGCCGACGACCTCGGCTGAACCGGCCGGTCACCCGGGCCCGGCCGTCCCGCACCGGCCCGCCCCCGACCGCCGGGCCCGTCCGCCCGCGTCCCGCGACCCACCTCACCATCAGCCCACCAGGGAGACCCACCATGGCAAGCCACGACCCGCGGCGCCCGAACGTCCTGCTCATCCTCAGCGACGACCAGGGCCACTGGGCCCTCGGCTGCGCGGGCAACGACGAGATCCTCACCCCGTCCCTCGACGCGCTCGCCGAGAGCGGCACCCGGCTGGAGAACTTCTTCTGCACCTCCCCGGTCTGCTCACCGGCCAGGGCCAGCCTCTTCACCGGCCAGATCCCGTCCCGCCACGGCGTGCACGACTGGCTCTCCGGCGGCCACGCGGGCCCGGACGGCCAGGACTTCCTCGCCGGACAGCGGCTGTTCACCGACGAGTTCGCCGACGCCGGCTACCGGCTGGGCCTGTCCGGCAAATGGCACCTCGGCGCCAACGACCGGCCGCGCCCCGGCTTCACGCACTGGTACGCGCACGAGAGCGGCGGCAGCGCCTACCACGACGCACCGATGTACCGGCACGGCACGAGGGAACCGGCCGCCGGATATCTCACCGACGTCCTGGCCGACGACTCGGTGGACTTCCTGAACGGCGAGGCCGGACGGGAGGAGCCCTTCTACCTCTCGCTGCACTTCACCGCCCCGCACAAGCCCTGGAAGGGCCAGCACCCGCCGCAGGTCGAACGCCTCTACGCGGACTGCGCGTTCGACACCTGCCCGCAGGAGGAACCGCACCCGTGGCAGCCGCTGGTCGACGGCGTACCGGTCGGCGGCGAGGCCGACGTCCGGGCCGCCCTCGTCGGCTACTTCGCCTCCGTCACGGCCATGGACACCGCCGTCGGACAGGTCCTGCGGACCCTCGGGGACCTGGGCCTCACCGACAGCACGCTGGTGGTGTTCTCCAGCGACAACGGCTTCAACTGCGGCCACCACGGCATCTGGGGCAAGGGCAACGGCACCTTTCCGCAGAACATGTACGACAGTTCGGTCAAGGTCCCGGCGATCATCGCGCAGCCCGGCCGGATCAGCGCGGGCTCGGTGCGCCACGAACTGCTGTCGGCGTACGACTTCGCCGCCACGCTCCTGGAGTGCGCCGGGCTGGACGCGGAACCGTTCGAGACCGGACCCGGCAGATCCTTCGCGCCACTGCTGCTGACCGGCCGGCCGAGCCAGCCGCCGCCGCCCCGGCCCGTGGTCGTCTACGACGAGTACGGTCCCGTCCGGATGATCAGGACCGCCGAGTGGAAGTACGTCCACCGGTACCCGCACGGTCCGCACGAGCTGTACGACCTGGCCGCCGATCCGGGCGAGCGCGTCAACCTCGTCGCCGACCCGGCGCACCGCGAACGCGTCGGCGACCTGCGGCGCCGGCTCGACGCGTGGTTCACGGAACACCGGGACCCGGCGCGGGACGGCAGCCGCCTGCCGGTCACCGGAGCCGGGCAGCGCGCGCCGCTGGACGCCGGACGGGGCGGCGCCGACGCTCCGGACGCGGACCCGCTCGGCGCCTTCGACGACCCCGAGTGGCAACCGCCGCATCCGCCGTTCAGTCCTTCTTGAATCGTTCTGTCCCCGGCCGCTGTGATGCAGGCGAACCCCTCCCCTCACGGGAACCCGGCGAGGGAGTACCGGAGGACAGACCATGCCAGAGCAGGCCCAAGGATTCACGCGACGCAAGGCGCTGATCGGCGCCGCACTCGGATCGGCCGCCGCCGCGCTGCCCGTCGCGGCCGCACCGGCGGCGGCCGACAGCCCGGCGGCGAACGGCACCGCGGCCGGCCCCCCGGGGCAGGCCGCGGACGCGCCGAGCGTCGAGGACCAGGCACTCGCCCTCGACCCGCCGGTGTTCCTCTTCGAGACCCGGATACCCGAGCACCTGCGCACCGGGCCCGGTTCGCGGGTGAGCATCAGCGCCGCCACCGCCCGGATCGGCCCGCACTCCCTGCGCTGGGACTACCGGCCGGGCGCCGAACTGGAGATCCGTACCCCGCTGCGCTACGCACCCGACGCGTATCGCGACGGCGACGACCAGGCGACCATGGGGACGGTCGACACCTTCGCCGTGTGGATCCACAACGACCGGGCCCTCGACGACGTGCTCCGGGTGGAGTTCGGGCGCGGCCGGCGCGCCGACGCGTGGTGCGAGATCCACCTCGGCTTCACCGGCTGGCGGACCGTGTGGATCCGCTACGGGTACGACCTGTCGGGAAAGCCGCGCGCGGGCATGGACACCCTGCGGTTCGTCGCGCCCCGGCGCTCCGGCGCGGGCACCTTCCACCTCGACCAGCTCATCGTCAACACCGAGCTGCGCCCCGACCACCCCACCCGTGACCGGCAGGTGCCGTTCGTCAACCGCGAGGGCGACCGGGCCGCCAACGCCCATTGGCTGGCCCTGCTCTCGTACGCCGACCGGCTCGCCGCGCACCCGCTGCCGGAACCCGAGCCCACAGCGGGGGAGAGCGCCTCGCTCGCCGAGGTGACCCGGCGCTATCACGCGGTCCTGCGCAAGTCCCTCACGGTGGACGACGCGGCGGTCGCGGCGCTGGCCGCCGCGACCGACGGCCTCGGTGTGCCGTACCCCGGTGAGCGGGTGCCGGGCCGGGCCGTCGACTCCTACCAGACGGAGATCTACCCGCCGCGGATCGCCGCCGCGCTCAACGCGTTCGTCGCCGGCAGCCCGCTGCGCCAGGTCACCGACCTGATGTACCAGATCGCCTGCGCGTACGACGCCGCGTCGCACGACGCGCACCGGACCCGGCTCACCGATCTGTACGTACGGATCCTGGACCACCTCCGCGAACAGGGCTGGGCGGCGGGGAGCTGCCAGGGCACGATCCACCACCTCGGCTACCAGTTCCGCGGTTTCTACGACTCCGTCCACCTGATCCGTGACGCCCTGGCCGAGCGGGGACTGCTGGACGGTGTCCGGGAGGACCTGGCCTGGTTCACCGGACTCGGCCGACTGCTCCAGGACTTCGGCGACGCCGAGTCCTACGGCGGCATCTTCGACATCCTCAACACCAACCTCCAGGGCATGCTCGGCACCGCCCTGCTCATGCCGACCCCGGCCGGGCAAGTGGCGCACCTGCACGCGCTGCGGCGCTGGCTGGACGCCGCCCTGACCGTCTCGCCCGGCATCATGGACGGCTTCAAGGCCGACGGCTCCGTCTTCCACCACCTGGGCATGTACCCGGACTACGCCCGCGACGGCTACAAGGGGTCGGCCCCGACCGTCGACATCCTCAGCGGCACCCCCTTCCGGGTGGGGGAGGCGGCACACGGCCGCTACAAGGACGCGTTGCTGCGGATGCGCGTCTACGCCAACGCCTCGGACTGGCCGCTGTCGCTGGCCGCCCGCCACCCCACCGGTCTGACCGCGCTCGCCCTGCCGCCCTACCAGTCGCTCACCACCGCCGGGTCGCCGGACGGCTCGCGGGAGCTGGACCCCGAGGTGGGCGCGGCGTTCCTGCGCCTGCTGCCCGCCAAGCCGAGTTCCGTGCAGAAGGCGCTGGCTCAGCGGTTGGCCGCCGCGGGCGTCACGGCGGAAGCCGCGCCGACGGGCAGTTGGGCGATGAACCACAGCGCGCTGGCCCTCCACCGACGCGACAACTGGCTGGTCGCGGTCCGCGGCCACAGCCGCTACCTGTGGAGCACCGAGATCTACGCCACCGACAACCTCTACGGGCGGTACACCACCTACGGCCAGATCCAGGTCCTCGGCCGCGGCGACCCGGTCGACAACCTGGCCAGCGGATTCCGGCAGCCCGGCTGGGACTGGAACCAGTGGCCGGGCACCACGGCCATCCGCCTGCCCTACGAAGAGCTGCGGTCCAACCTCGCGGGCGCGATCGAGCAGATGCCGCTCACCGAGTCGCGGTTCGGCGGCGCGGGCACCATCGACGACCGGCACGCCGTCTTCGCGATCGACCTGCGCGAACACCCCGTCTTCAACCCCTCGCACCGGGCACGCAAATCGGTGTTCCTCTTCGACGAGCGGGTCATCGCCCTCGGCTCCGGCATCCGCAACGACGACTCCGTCCACCCGACGCGGACCACGCTCTTCCAGTGCCACCTGGCCGAGCCCTCGGAACCGGTGATCCACAGCGCCCTGGGCGCGGTCGCCGACTTCCCCTACGCCGTCGACCGCACGCCGTCCGACCCGACGTGGCTGATCGACCCGGTCGGCAACGGCTACTGGATACCGCCGGGCCAGCGGCTCGCCCTGACCCGCGCCTCCCAGACCGCTCCCGACCAGAGCACGGGCACACCCGGTACCGCCGACTTCGCCACCGCGTGGCTCGACCACGGGAGCGCGCCGCGCGGCGGCCGTTACGCGTACGCCCTGATCGTGGACGCCACACCGGAGGACATGAGGGACTTCGCGGCGCGGATGGCCGACCCGACGATCGCGCCGTACTCGGTGCTGCGCCATGACGACGGCGCGCACGTCGTGCACGACCGGGCCACCGGGATCACCGCGTACGCCGTCTTCGAGCCGCAGCGCACCCTGGCGGCGGGCGGCCCGATCGCGGCGGTGGACACGCCCTCGCTGCTGCTCGCGCGCCCGGACTCGGGCGGCCTCGTGCTGTCCGTCACCGATCCGGACCTGCGCCTGTACGAGGGCCGGGACCGGGACCAGTACGACCGGAACGGCGCGTTCGTCGGCGTGCTCAGCCCCTTCTCCAGGCCCTGGCGGGACAGCCGGGGCGGCACCCACCGGCTGCGGCTGGTCCTGCGTGGCGCCTGGCGGACCGCCGAGCCCCACACCGAGGTCCGCACCGCCGTGCACGGCGGCCTGACCTCGGTGGACGTCCGGTGCCACCTCGGCCTGGGGGTACAGATCCGGCTGCGGTCCGCGTGAAGGCGCCGGGCGGCGGATGAGCGGGCGACGGAAAGGGCCGGTGCCGGGGTTTCCCCCCGGGCACCGGCCCTTCCGGGCGTCGGCGTCAGACGCTCTGCGCGGCGCCCACTCCGACCGGCTCTCCGGTCGCGGCCGAGGCGTACGACGCCAGGACGAGTTCCACGATGTGGCGGCCGTGTTCCGGGGTGACCCGGGGGGCGGCGCCGCCGACGGCCGCGACGAAGTCGGCGAGCTGCTCGCGGAAGGCGTCCGGGATGTCGGTACCACTTGGGGTGTGGATCTGCCGGGTGCGGCCGTCGATGCGCAGAAACGTTCCCGCCCGCGGGTCGGCGACCACCGAACCGCGTTCGCACACCACGGTCAGCTCGTCGACCTTGTGGGGCGGGTCGGAGATCACCGAGACACCGGCCAGCCCGCCGTTGGCGAGCCGCAGCGCGACGGTGCCGTCGGTCTCGACGGGCGCGCCGAACCGCTCGGTGACGGCGGCGGTCAGCGAGACCGCGGGCGCGCCGCCCAGCCAGACCGACCGGTCCAGGCAGTGGGCGCCGATGTTCATCAGCGCGCCGCCGCCCGCCAGTTCACGGGAGAAGAACCAGGGGGAGCGGGTGCCGGGCCGGTAGTCCGTGCTGCGGTAGTCGTGCACGGCCAGCGGCGCGCCCAGCACACCGTCGGCGATCGCCCGCTCGGCGGCGCACTTGTCGGGCAGGAAGTGCTGGATGTGCCCGACTGCCAGGGTGACCCCGGCCTGCGCGCAGGCCGCGGCCATCGCGTCGCAGTCGTCGAGGGTGGTGGCCATCGGCTTCTCCACCAGCACATGCAGGCCGTGCGCGGCGGCGTCCAGGACCATCCGGCTGTGGAGCGCGTGCGGGGTGTTGACGATGACCGCGTCGACCGAGCGGCAGGCGAGCAGGTCGCGGTAGTCGGTGAAGGTCGCGGCCCCGTGCGGCGCGGCGACCCGGCGGGCCGCCGATTCCTCCAGGTCACAGACAGCCGTCAGGCGGGTGTCCGCGATCCGGTCCGCGGCCAGGGCGTGCAGGTCCGCGACCGCGCCCGCGCCGATCAGTCCGATACGCATGGAACTCCTTGTCGGTGGGATTCAGGACATCTCGGGGAGCGGTCGCGGCTCCGCGCGGAGCGCGGCGGCCCCGCAGGAGGCGCGCACGACGATCCGCGGGCGGAGCAGCACTTGGTGCAGGGGACAGGCGTCGCCCTCGGAGAGCCGGCGCAGCAGCACCTCGGCCGCCATCCGGCCGACCCGGTACTTCGGCGGGGAGACCGCGGTGAGCGGCACCTCCGCTATGTCCGCGGTCTCGTCGTCGTACGAGACCAGGGCCAACTGCCCCGGGATCTGCGTGCCGTGACGTCGGGCGGCGGCCTCCAGCAAAATCGCCTCCCGGTCGCCGAAGACCAGGGCCGCGGTCGTCCTGGACTCCATCAGGTCGGCGATCATCCGGTCCGCCAGCGCGGCGGTCCACTGCGCCTTCTCGGCTTCGTGGCGGAAGCTCCCCGACAGCCCGAGGTCGTCCATCGCCCGCCGGAACCCCAGCGCGACGGCGACCCCGGTCGGATTGCGGCTGCGGGTGATCAGCGCGATCCGCTCGTGCCCCAGCCGGTGCAGATGCAGCACCGCGTCGTACGCGCCGCCCAGATGGTCGGAGCAGACGTGCTCGGTACGGTCACCGGGACCCGCGTCGATGAGCCGCCGCTCCAGCAGGACCGCGGGCACCGGCAGCGACATCAGCTCACCGGCCCGGACCCCGGGGTCCTCGATCCCGGTCAAGGTGGGCACCAGCAGCAGCCCGTCGACGCCGGACTCCAGCAGGAAGTCCAGGTCGCGGTCCTCCTCGGCGCGGTCGTAGTGGTACGTGGCGAGTTGCAGGCCGACACCGGCCGCGGACAGCGCCTCCTCGATGCCCTGGAGCACCCGGGGGTAGTACAGCTTGGTGTCGGGGACGAGCACGCCCACGGTCCGCCGGGTGCGCGGCGCCTGCTGCCGGGGACTCGCCACGAAGCTGCCCGAGCCCTGCCGTCGTACCACCAGACCCTCTTCGACCAGCAGGTCGAAGGCGCGCCGCACCGTGGTCAGCGACAGGCCGGTCTCCTGGGACAGCCCGCTCTCGGTCGGCAGCTTCGCGCCGGTGGGCCAGTCGCCGGCCAGGATGCCGCGGCGCAGTTCCGCCGCGAGCGACTGGAACTTGAGGTTGCGCGCGGCGGTGTCCCGCACCGAGCCGGTCCTGCGGCGGCTGCCACCGGAACGGGATGAATCGGCCATGTCGTCCCTCTGCTGGAGTGTCGCCGAGCGTGGTCCGCTCCGATTGTCGCGCCCGGCAGGAGAGCAATAAAGGACTAATCAGGGACGGCTTCATGACGGACCGGCGGACTTCTCCGGTGACGGCGGAGCATCCGCCGACTACCAAGCGGATTCGGGACGCAATACGTCTTGAATGCTCTCTTCCGCGCTCGTGACAGTGGGCCGCACAGAGCAGTCATCCACTGCCCTCATCCAGAGGCGGGAAGTATGGGCACGCATATCTCAGGTCATCGCTGGCAGCTCCCGGTCGCGCTGGGCGCCGTGGGCGTCCTCCTGTGCGCCGCGACGGCGTGCTCGGGCGCCACCTCCTCGTCGGGCTCGTCCCGGCAGTTCACCTACTGGTCGATGTGGAAGGAGGGCGAGCCGCAGCAGAAGGTGCTCGCCCTGGCCGTCACCGACTTCGAGAAGCAGACCGGGATCAAGGTCAAGGTCCAGTGGCAGGGGCGGAACAACCTGCAGAAGCTGGTGCCCGCGCTGAACACCAACAATGTGCCCGACCTGGTCGACGGTCCCTATGTGAAGCTCGTCCCCGCGCTGGTGGCCACCCAGCAGTCGCTCGGCCTGACCTCGGCCTTCGACACCGAGGTCGACGGCTCCACCGCGGGCAAGCTGATCCCGGCCAAGTACCTCAAGACCATCGACATCGACGACGCGGCGGGCCGGCCCTGGATGGTGCCGTACAGCATCACCTCCGACGCCGTCTGGTACGACGCCGCGGCCCACCCCGAGCTGAGACGCGACCCGCCCCGCACCTGGGACGAGTTCATCGCCCTGCTCGACCGGATCAAGAAGGACGGCCGGACCCCGCTCGCCGCGGACGGCGACGTGACCGGCTACAACGCCGCGTTCCTGTCCACCCTGATCGTCCGCAACCTCGGACCCGGCGGGCTCAAGAAGGTCGCCTCCGACCGGACCGGCAAGGCGTGGCTCGACCCGGCCGTGCTGGACGCCGCCAAGAAGGTCGAGCAACTCGTCCGCGGCGGCTACCTGATCGACGGCTACAAGGCGAGCAAGTGGCCCGCCGAGCAGCAGAAGTGGGCGAACGGCAAGGCCGAGCTGATGTTCAACGGCTCGTGGCTGCCCACCGAATCCGCCACCTACGCGGCCAAGGGCTTCGCGTACGCGGCCTTCCCCTTCCCGGTCACCGCCGCCGGTCACTCCAGCATGCGCGCCGACTTCGTGGGCTTCGCCGTACCGAAGAAGGCCGACGACGCCAAGGACGCGCAGCGGTTCGCCGCCTTCCTGCTCGGCAAGAAGTACCAGGACGCGATGGGCCGGCAGGCCAAGGTCATCCCGGTCCGCGCGGACGCGGCCACCTCGCCCGAGATGGCCGACGTGAAGAAGGCACTGGACCAGGCGGACTCCTTCCACCAGCAGAACGACGGCGTGGCCTTCCCCGGCTACAACGAGAAGCTGTTCTGGGCCAAGGACGACGAACTCTTCTTCGGCAAGATCTCCGCCGAGGAGTTCGTGCACCAGATGCAGGGGGCCCAGGCCACGTACTGGAAGGACCAGCCGCAGTGATCAGGACCGCACCGGCCGGTCCCGACACCGGCCCGGCCGCCGACTCCGCGACCGGCCAGGAGCCAGGACCGGTGCGGCCCGAGCGGGCGCGTCCGGGCGGCACCGCGGCGGGCGGAACGCTCGCCCGGCAGCGACGCCGGCTCTTCGTGCCGTTCGTCGGCCCGGCCCTGCTGCTCTACACCGTGGTCTTCGTGGCGCCGATCGGCGGCGCGGTCTGGATCAGCCTGCACAACTGGGCCGGCTCCGGGCCCATGACCTGGGCGGGACTGCGCAACTACACCCGGCTCCTCCACGACGACCTGTTCATGGAGTCGCTCGGCAACACCCTCAAGCTGCTCTTCCTCGTCGGCATCGCGGTCTTCGCGATCAGCTTCGCCCTGACCCTGATCCTGCGGGACATGGCGGGCCGCAAGGTCGTCCGGTCGATCATCTTCTTCCCGCACCTGGTCAACGCCCTGGTCTACGGAGTCCTGGTCGGATTCATCTTCAACCCCGACGGCCTGGCCAACTCCCTGCTCGCCCACCTCGGCATCCACTCCCCGCCGCAGTGGCTGTCCCAGGACAACATGTTCCCGCTCATCATGGTCACGATGACCTGGATGACGACCGGTTACTTCACCACCATCCTGATGGCCGGTGTCGACCGCATCCCGGTCAGTTACTACGAGGACTGCGCGCTGGCCGGCGCCGGCGCCCTCCAGCGGCTCCGCTACGTCGTCCTCCCGCTGACCTGGGACGTCTTCGGAGTCTGCGCGGTCCTGTGGACGATCTCCTCGGTGAAGATCTTCGAGATCGTCTGGATCTTCGGCGGCAGCAGCGGCAACGGCATCCCGCCCACCAAGACCTGGACCTCCGCCGTCTACACCTACGCCACCGCCTTCTCCGGCGACTCGGTGCCCTCCTACGGGGCGGCCACGGCGTCGGCGATCCTCTCGCTCCTGCTGGTCACCGTGCTCGTCGTGCTGTTGCGGCGCCTGATGCGCAGGGAAGCCGTCGAGTTCTGAAAGGCGCGTACCCCATGAGTTCCCTCTTGCAGGTCAGACGGCCGGCCGGGCCGCGCGGCCGGACACCGCTCGGCGGACGCAGTCCGCTGCGCACCGCGGGCGTGGCGGTGACCTGGCTGTTCGTCGCCGCCAACGTCGCCGGACTGGTCTGGTTGGTGCTCCAGTCGTTCCGCGACACCCGGTCCATCCTCTCCTCGCCGTGGGGTCTGCCGCACTCGCTGTCCGCGCACAATCTCGTGCACGCCTGGACGGTCAGCGGATTCGGGCGGGCGGCGTTCAACTCGGTGGTGGTCACCGGGATCTCCTCGGTGCTGACCGTCGCCGTCGCCGCGCCCGCCGGGTACTACCTGTCCCGGCAGGACACCCGACTGAGCCGCGGACTCACGCTGTTCTTCGTGCTCGGCCTCGGTGTGCCGGTGCAGGTGATCCTCATCCCGCTGTTCGTCATGCTCAACCGCGTCTACCTCACCGACAGCCTGCTCGGCCTCAATCTGGTCTACATCGGCGTCTCGCTGCCCTTCACCGTCTTCCTGCTGACCGGCTTCTTCCGTTCGCTGCCGAAGGAGTTGGAGGAGGCCGCGGCCCTGGACGGGGTCTCCCCGGCCGCCACCTTCTGGCGGATCATGCTGCCCGTCGCCCGCGGCGGCATCGTCACCGCGTTCGTTCTCCAGGTCATCGCGCACTGGAACGAGACGCTGCTCGCCCTGACCCTGCTCCAGTCCACCGACAACTACACGCTGCCGATCGCGCTGATCTCCTTCGTGCAGCAGCAGACGTACAGCGGCGCCGACTGGGGCGGCCTGTTCGCCGGGCTGTGCATCGTCGTCCTGCCCATGCTGGTCGTCTACATCTGGCTGGGACGGCGGCTCACCGAGGGTCTCACCCTGGGGATGGGCAAATGACACCGGGGGAGGACGGTTCCGTACGGCGCCCCAATCTCGTCCTGGTGATCGCCGACCAGTGGCGGGCCGGCTGCCTCGGCTTCCTGGGCGAGGACCCGGTCCGCACCCCGGCCCTCGACGAACTGGCCGAAAAATCCAGGGTGCTGACGCAGGCGGTGAGCAACTACCCGGTGTGCAGCCCCTGTCGGGCGATGCTGATGACCGGACGCTACCCGTACGGCAACGGCGTCCACCTCAACGTCAACTCCGCGACCGCCGAACTCGGCGTGGGGCTGCGGCCGGAAACACGGTGCTGGTCGGACGTCCTCGCCGACGAGGGGTACGCGCTCGGCTACATCGGCAAGTGGCATCTGGAGGCCCCGGTGCCGGCGGACGCGGCGGCCGGGGAAGGCGTCCGCGAGGACGGCCGGGTCTGGGACGCGTACACCGCGCCCGACCGCAGGCACGGCTTCGGCTTCTGGTACTCCCACGGCTGCTGCGACGACCACGCCCGGCCCCATTACTGGACCGGCGACGCGCCCCGCGAGGCCCCGGTCAGGGTCGACCAGTGGTCGGCCGAGCACGAGACCGATGTCGCCCTGTCCTTCCTCGACGGCGCGGCACGCGACTACCACCGCGGCGGCACGCCGTTCGCCCTCGTGCTGTCCTACAACCCGCCGCACCAGCCCTTCGACCAGGTGCCGCAGCGGTACCTGGACGGCTACTCGACACGGTCAGCGCGGGAACTGCTGACCCGGCCGAACGTCGACTGGGACCGTCCGGAGGCCGCCGAGGCCGCACGCGCCGCGCCCTCCTACTACGCCGCGGTCACCGGCGTGGACCACCAGATCGGCCGGGTGCTCGCCGCCCTGGACGAGCACCGGCTGACCGGCGACACATTCGTGGTGTTCACCTCGGACCACGGCATGCAACTGGGCAGCCACGGTCTGATGTACAAGAACGTGCCCTACGAGGAGTCGATGCGCGTGCCGTTCCTGGTCTCCCGGCCCGGCCACGTCCCGCCCGGCCGGGACGACCTGCTGCTGAGTTCGCCCGATGTCGCGCCCACCGTTCTGGGCCTGCTCGGCGTGGCGGACGCGATCGTCGAGGGCACGCAGGGGCGCGACCTGTCCGGGGCGCTGCTCGCACCGCCCGGCGACCGGGGCGCCGTACGGCCAGGGGCCGCGCTGTATCTGGGACCCGCGGCCGGACCCGGCGACCCCGACATCCGCGGCCTGCGCACCCGCACGCACAAGCTGGTGGCCGCGTACGCACCCGAAGGCACGGTCGCGGTACGGCTGTTCGACCTCGCGGCGGACCCCTACGAGCGCACGGACGTCGTCGCGGACCGGTCCGCCCAGGCGGTCGCCCTCGCGGCGGCGCTGACCGGCGAACTGGACCGCACCGGCGATCCGTGGCCGGGCCGGTCGGCCCTGGCGGCGTGGACGGCGCGAGCGCGGAAGCAGACGGAGGACCCCGGTCAGGCGTCCCGTGGCGCCGCGCGATGAAGGCCCCCGCCGGGGCAGAACGCCCCAACATCCTCGTGCTGCTGACCGACCAGCACGCGGCCCACATGCTCGGCTGCGCAGGCGCCGGTCATGTCGCGACACCGCACGTGGACCGCCTCGCCGCGCAGGGCACCCGTTTCGACCGTGCCTACACCACCTTCCCGCTGTGCGTCCCGGCGCGCGGCAGCCTGCTGACCGGGCGGTACCCGCACGAACTGGGCGTCAACGGCAATGCCCCGGCCTCCTCCGCCCCCGGCAGCGATCCGGGCCGTCGTCCCGACAGCCTCGGCCACCTGCTCAGGGCCGCCGGTTACGACACCCTCTACGCGGGCAAGCGGCACGCGCGGACTGCGAGCGCGACGCCCGAGGACGGCTTCACCGTGCTGCGCCCCTTCGGCGACGCCGGTCTGGCCGACGCCTGCGCGCGCTGGCTCACCTCCCGCGTGCCCGGCGACCGGCCCTTCGCCCTGGTCGCCTCCTTCGACGATCCGCACACCGTCTGCGAGTACGCCAGGGACCAGCCCATGCCGTACGGGGACGTGCCCGCGGTTCCGGTACGCCGAGCCCCGCCGCTCCCGTCGAACTTCGGCCGGCATCCCTACGAACCCGAGGCCGTCCGGCACGAACAGGCCGTCCAGGCCGCGGTGTACGGGACCGCCGGCTACACCCCCGACGACTGGCGGCGGTACCGTCACACCTACGCCCGCCTGGTCGAACGGGCCGACGCGGCACTGGGCACCGTGCTCGACGCGCTACACTCCACGGGCGCGGCCGACGACACCCTGGTGGTGTTCACCAGCGACCACGGCGACGGCGACGCGGCCCACGCGTGGAACCAGAAGACCGCGCTCTTCGAGGAAGCCGTCAGGGTCCCGCTCGTCATCCGGCCGCCGGGCGGTCGCGGCAGCGGCGGCGTGAGCGACGCGCTGGTCTCCGTCGGCCTGGACCTGCTGCCCACCCTGTGCGCCGCCGCGGGCGTCCCGGCCCCGCCCGGACTGCGTGGCAGGAACCTCCTGGCCGCCCCCGAAGCACCCTGCGGCCACGACCACATCGTGGTCGAGACCCTCTTCGAACGTCCGGACCCGCCCCTGACGCGCGGGCGCTCACTGATCACCGCACGCCACAAATACACGGTCTACAGCTGGGGCCGCTGGCGCGAACAACTCCACGATCTGCGCGCCGATCCGGGCGAGACCCGGAACCTGGCGGTGGAGGAGAGCCACGACGCCCTGCGCGAACGGCTGCGCGCGACGCTGCTCCAATGGTGCCTGGACACCGGGGACACGGACTTCCTCAAACGCCTCGTCCTCCCCGACGGCGTCGCGAGCCGGACCCGCGACCGCGTCTTCGCGATTCCCTACTGAGACCTCGCGCCCCGATCCGCCGCCGGCCCTCCGGGAAACGCCTCGCGCCGCTGGTCCAGCTCAATTGTGTGTCGTTTCAATCGGCGATGAACGTGTGTCAGGTGGTGCGGTCGCGCACCTTGGCACGGTCAAGCGCGTGCTGATCTTGTCCAAACTCTTGACATGAGACAGCCGTCACATCATTTTTGGAACGTTTCACCTCGTGGCGAGAGCCGCGAGGGCTTTCTCTTGCCACGAACTTGCCACGAAAGGCCCGTCGACATGACGCCTGCCAGACCAGTTGCCGGACTTCCCGCTCCACCCGCCGCGTCCGGAGGGCGACGCCTGATCGCTCTGCTCGCGGCGCTCGTCATGCTTGCCGTCGCCTTCCTGGCCGCCGACCCGGCGGCCGCCGCGGCGCAGGGGAACGGCCTCACGGTCGGCGCTCTTCAGACGAATGCCCGGACCAACCCGCTCGGCATCGCGGGCGACGCCCCGACGTTCAGTTGGAAGTCGACGTCGAGCGCCCGTGGCGTGGTGCAGACGGCGTACGAGGTCCGGGTCGGCACCAGCGCTGCCGCCGACGACGTGTGGTCCTCGGGGAAGGTCGCGTCGAGCGACCAGCTCGATGTGCGGTACGGCGGGCCGAAGCTGACCTCGCAGACCCGCTACTACTGGCAGGCCAGGGTCTGGGACGGAGACGGCCGGGCCAGCGACTGGAGCGCTCCCGGCTGGTTCGAGACCGGCATCCTCGACGCGGCCGAGTGGACCGGCGACTGGATCGGCAAGTCCGCCGGCGGTGAGATCGACAAGTGGAACGACTACACCACGGACATCGACTTCACCCTCGACAACCTGGCGCTGGGCGTCTACCTGCGCGCGTCGGACACCGGCAACGCGTACATGTGGCAGATCAGCACCGCGGACGGGACCGGAGTCCCGAAGTTCCGGCCGCACAAGAAGGTCAACGGCGGCTTCTCCCTGCTCGGGAACATCCCGATCACGACGCTGACGTCCGCCCAACTGCTCACCGGCACGCACCGCCTGTCGCTCACCGTGGACGGCCCGACGATCACCACGAAGCTCGACGGCGCCCAGATCGACAGCCGGACCGACACCACCTTCGCCAAGGGCTTCATCGGTTTCCGCCAGGACCTCGCCAACGAGGGACCGGAGGCCGCGCACATCCACGCCGTCAAGGTCACCTCGAAGGCCGGTGACGTACTGTTCCGGACCGACTTCTCCGGGACCGAGAACCCGTTCACCGGCGGCGCCCTGACGCCGGACGGGCTGCTCGTGGAGAAGAAGCTCGACGTGATCCTGCGGACCAGCGACAGCAATCTGCCGCTGCTGCGCAAGGAGTTCACCACCGAACCCGGCAAGACGGTCGCGCGGGCCCGGGTGTACGCCTCGGCGCACGGCACCTACGAGCTGGAGCTCAACGGCAAGAAGGTCGGCGACCAGTTCCTGGCCCCCGGCGACACCGACTACCGCAAGCGCGTCCAGTACCAGACCTATGACATCACCGACCAGGTCGGCAACGGCCGGAACGCGATCGGCGCGGAGCTCGGTGACGGCTGGTGGGCCGGCAAGGTCGGCATGTGGGGCCCCGGCATGTTCGGCAACTCCGTCGGCCTGATCGCGCAGGTGCGCATCGACTACACCGACGGAACGCACCAGATCGTCAAGACCGACAGCACGTGGAAGAGCCACTCGGGTCCCTACGCGGCCGCCGACAACATCGACGGCGAGACGTACGACGCGCGGGCCGAACAGCCCGGCTGGGACCGCCCCGACTACGACGACGCGGCGTGGAACCCCGTCACGATCGGCGCCTCCGACACCGCCAAGCTCGTGGCCCAGCCCGATGAGCCCGTGCGCGTGACCGGCGAGCTTCCGGCGCTGACGCGGACCAGTCCCGCCGCCGACACGTACATCTACGACCTCGGCCAGAACATGGTCGGCGTCGCCCGGATGCGCCTCCAGGGTGTCGCGGGACAGACCGTCAAGATCCGCTACGGCGAGGTCCTGAACAAGGACGGGAGCCTCTACACCGCCAACCTCCGCGCGGCGAAGGTCACCGACTACTACACGTTCAGCGCGACCGGCACGGTCGTCTACGAACCGAAGTTCACCCAGCACGGCTACCGCTACCTCGAGATCTCCCACATCAAGAGCGCACCCGCGCTCGGCGACGTCACCGGCGTCGTCTGGGGCTCCGACCTCAAGGCGACCGGAACGCTGACGACCTCCAACGCGATGCTCAACCAGCTCCAGAGCAACATCTCGTGGGGACAGCGCGGCAACTTCCTGTCGATCCCGACCGACACCCCGGCCCGTGACGAGCGCCTCGGCTGGACCGGAGACATCAACGTCTTCGCGCCGACCGCGAGTTATCTGCGCGACACCCGCGCCTTCCTCAACAAGTGGACGACCGACCTGCGGGACTCCGCCTACAGCGACGGCAACTACCCGGGCATCGCGCCGTCGGTGCCGACGATCGACCTCGGCAGCGGCCTCGGCTGGTCCGACTCGGCCGTCACGGTGCCGTACGCGGTGTGGCACGCGCAGGGCGACAACGCCATCGTGCGGGCCAACTACGCCTCGATGGCGAAGTTCCTGGGCTTCGTGAAGAAGGGCGCGGGCGACGACCTCATCGACTCGGCGCGCGGCAACTGGAACGACTGGCTCAACCTCGACGACAACACCGGCACGGACGTCCTCGGCACCGCGTACTACGCCGAAGACGCGCGCATGCTCTCGGAGATGGCCAAGGCGATCGGTGAGGACGCCGACGCGGCGACCTACGCCAAGCTGTCCGCCGATGTGCGCGCCGCGTTCACCGCGAAGCTCGTGGCGGCCGACGGCACCGTCCAGGGCGGCAGCCAGACGGCGTACGCCATGGCGCTCGGCATGAGCCTCGTGACCGATCCCGCGCTGCGCGCGAAGGTCGCCGAGAAGTTCGTCGCCAAGCTCAAGACCACCGACTACCACCTCACGACCGGCTTCCTCGGAACGCCGTGGCTGCTCCCCGCGCTCACCAGCATCGGGCGCTCCGACCTGGCCTACACGATGATCCTGAAGAAGGACTACCCGTCGTGGGGCTACGAGATCGAGCACGGCGCCACCACGATGTGGGAGCGCTGGAACTCCATCAACCCCGACGGCAGCTTCGGCGATGTCAGCATGAACTCCTTCAACCACTACGCCTACGGCGCGGTCGGTGACTGGATGTACCAGAACATCGGCGGCATCTCGGCGCTCAAGGCCGGTTACAAGGAGTCGAGGATCGCCCCGGCCGTGGGCGGCGACCTGACCAGCGGTCAGGGCACCTACGAGTCCGTGTACGGCACGATCGGGTCGAGCTGGAAGAAGACCGACCAGGGAATGTCCCTGGACATCACGGTCCCGGTCAACACGACCTCGCGCGTCAGCGTCCCGGCCCGCAACATCGAGGCCGTGACCGAGGGCGGCACGCCGATCACGAAGGCCGAGGGCGTCAGCGACGTCTCGGTGGCCGACGGCGTCGTCACCTTCACCGTCGGCTCGGGTGCGTACGCGATCCACTCCGACGCCAAGCGCGCCCTGTTCGGCGACATCGTCACCGAGATCCACAAGACCGACGCGCACGCCGGTGACCTGGCGGCGGCGGGCGACCTCGGCGCGGACGACCGCGCCCGTGTCGGCGCCGCGCTCGACACCGCGAGCGGCAAGGTCGAGGACGCCGTCGCGGCGGACGTCGCGGGCGACTCCGGTCAGGCGTCGCAGCGTCTGAGCGAGGGCGTCGCGCCGATCCGTACCCTCAGGACCTGGCTGGCCGGCTCGTCGGTCGACGGACCGGTCAAGAACGACCTGACGGCGCGCCTGGACGCGATCGAGGCGCTGTTCGGCAAGGCGGTCGCCGCGAATCTCGGAATCTCGGTGGTCGTCCCGCCCGTCGCCGAGCCCGGCGGCCCCGGCGCGAACATCCCCGGAACGGTCGAGATCGCGAACGCCGGTACGGCCGCGATCCGCGACCTGAAGGCCGTCGTGACGGTCGACGACTGGAATGTCGACCCCACCGCTTCGGCCAAGGACACGCTGGGAGCGGGCGACCGCGTCCAACTGCCGTTCACGGTCCGCGTGCCGAAGCACCAGAAGCCCGGCACGTACAACGCGTCGGTCAAGCTGACCTTCACCAGCCAGTACGGCACCTTCACCCTGAACGACTCGACGCCGTGGGTCTCGGTGACGTCGGGCGTCGAGATCACCACCGTGACGTCGGCCGGTCCGGTCGACGGCTCGGACGAGAAGGCGACCCTGACCGCGACGGTCAGGAACAACGGCGGCTCGGCGGTGTCGGGCCAGCTCACGGCGGCCGTGCCGGACGGGTGGAAGACCCCGCCCGCCTCCGACCGGGTCACGATCGAGCCCGGGGCGACCAAGACCGTCGTCCTGCCGCTGTTCCCCGGACTGGAGACCGTCGCGGGTGACCAGGCCGCCGAGGTCGACTTCGTAGACCAGGGTGTGACGCTCGCCGACAAGGCCGCGAAGATCACGGTCAACCTCCCGGCGCCGCCGACCCAGGAAGTCCTCGACTACATCGACTTCGGCAACGCGGCCTCGGAGAAGGCCCACGCGATCATGGCCGCACCGGCCAGCGGGACGAACACCGAAGCCGGTTTCGACCGACGCTACGCGAACTCGGCCAACCCGGGCTCGTGGTACTCGGCCGTGGCGCACGTGACGCCGGGCAAGCCGTTCATGCTCCGCAACCGGGAGACGTTCGACGGCGCCAGGACGAAGAAGTACAACATCTACGTCAACGACACCCTGGTGAAGACGTACACGCTCAAGCGCACCGAGACCGGTATGGGCACGAAGACCTACCAGACGGTCATCGACACCCCCGCCGCGCTCGCCAACGACGGCACCGTACGCATCAAGTACGAGTTCCCGCTCGACGCCTCGGGCTACTTCGACCCGTCGATCGCCGACAGCTGGGTGCTGCCGGTGCCCGCCGACAGCCTGGCTCCGCTGGCCTCCGCGACGGTGACCAGTGCCGCCGCGCCCGGCGACAACGGCTGGTACCGGGGCGACGCCTCGGTGGCCGTCACCGCCGTCGACAACCGGGACGCCGCTCCCACGGTCGAGGTCGGCGGGTCCGCCGGCTGGCAGGCGTACGTCGCTCCCGTCCTGGTCAGCGGGGACGGCAAGCACGCGGTCTCCTACCGGGCGAAGGACGCGGCCGGCAACTCCACCGGTCAGCGGACGGCGTCGGTGTGGATCGACGGGACCGCTCCCGTCACCAAGGTCGCGGTGACCCGCAAGTCCGGGACGGCGGAGGCGGACCGGGCCACGGTCGGCCTCACCGCCCAGGACGCGCTCAGCGGCGTCGCGTCGACGACCTACCGGATCGACGGGAGCGCCTGGAAGGTGCTGGCCGGGGAGACCCCCTCGGTCAAGGGATTCGGCCGGCACACGGTCGACTTCTTCTCCACCGATGTGGCCGGCAACCCTGAGCCGGTGCACTCGGTGGTGGTCGACCTGGCGGACGTGGACACCATCAAGGCCCTGGTCGCGCCCCAGATCGGCGGGACGCCGAAGTACGGTTCGGCGCTGACCGCGACCACCGGTTCGTGGAACACCACGGGCCTGTCCTTCCGCTACCAGTGGCGGCGCGACGGCCGGCTGATCGGCGGCGCGACCGCGTCGGCCTACCGGCCGGTCAAGGCCGACATCGGGCACCGGCTGTCGGTGACGGTGACCGCGTCCAAGTCGGGCAAGGCATCCGCGTCGTCGACCTCGCCGCAGACCGCCAAGGTCACCGCGGCGAAGTCGCGGGTCGCCGTCGGGCTCTCCGCGACATCGCTGAAGAAGAACCAGTCGGTGACGCTCAAGGTCACGGTCTCGTCCACGGCGGGCACGCCCGGCGGGAACGTAGTGGTCTACGAGAACGGGCGCCGGGTCAAGACCCTCAAACTCACGGCCCGAGGCACCGCCTCGGCTTCGCTGAAGATGACCACCCGGGGCCTGCGCACCCTGAAGGTGGTCTACGTCGGCAACTCGTCGATCGAGGGCTCCTCCACCCAGACGCACATCCGCGTGCGCTGACCCGCCGTCGGCCACCGGCCGACCAACCCCCATGAAGACCGCCCCGCGCCCACGGCCCGCCACCTCAGCTCTGGCACCGGCCGTCGGCGCGGGGCACTCTTGTGCGCCGGTCCGACCCCAGGCCAGGCGTCAGGGCGCCAGCTCATCCCGACGACCTCGACGGGCGGCGCCGACCGCTCAGGCGCGCAGGCCCATCTCGGTGGAGAGCTTCGCCAGGGCGTCCAGGCGGCGTTCCAGGCTGGGGTGGGTGGAGAAGACCGAGGCGAGGGCCGAGCCCTCCTTCAGGGCCGGGGTGAAGAAGAAGGCGTTGAAGGCCCGGACGGTGCGCAGGTCCTCGGTGGGGATACGGGCGATGGTGCCGCTCACCTTGACCAGCGCGGACGCCAGTTCGGAGGGGCGTCCGGTCAGTTCGGCCGCGCTGCGGTCGGCCGCCAGCTCGCGGTACCGGGACAGCGCCCGGATCAGCAGGAAGCTCAGCCCGTACACGACCACGGACACCGCCATGATCATCGCGAGCAGCGCCGCGGTGTTCTGGTCGCGGCGGCCCCGCCCGAACAGTTCCGAGTAGAAGACGAAGCGCACCAGCAGCCCCGCGAGCACACCAAGGAAGGAGGCGATGGTGATCACCGCGACATCCCGGTGGGCGACGTGGGACAGCTCGTGGGCGAGCACGCCGTCCAGCTCGCCCGGTTCCAGGCGCCGCAGCAGGCCGGTCGTCACGCAGATCACGGCGTGGTCGGCGTTGCGGCCGGTGGCGAAGGCGTTCGGCAGGTCCATCTCGGAGACGGCCACCAGCGGCTTCGGCATGTCGGCCAGGGCGCACAGCCGGTCGACCGCGCCGTGCAGTTCGGGCTGCTCCTGCGGGGTGACCTCATGGGCCCGCATCGCGAACAGCGCGATCCGGTCGGAGAACCAGTACTGCGCCGCCAGCACGCCGGCCGCGATGACCACCACGACCACCACGGACTTCAGCAGCGCGACCAGCACGGCGATGAAGGCCACGAACACCAGGCCCAGCAGGAACATCACCGTCACCATGCGGACCGTGAGCCGCCAGTCGGGCGCGAACCGGGAGCGCACCACCGCTCACCACCTCATCTCAAGCGGGCCGGACCCGGCCCGCCGACCCGCCGTGTGCGGCGGTCGGCCGCCGTGGTCCACTACCTCCCAGTATGCTCCGCGAGGTCGCCCGCGAGACGGTGCCGGGCAGCCGGGCCCCGGCCCCGGGGGGTGCCCGTCGGCGCAGGTCAGCGCGCTCCGGACCCGGACCCGGCTGCGGACTCGGACCCGGCTGCGGGCTCGGGCTTGGCTGCGGGCCCGGGCTCGGAACCGTTCCGGTGGACGGTGAGGATCGACAGCAGGTCCGCGACGGTCGGGCCCATGTCGGCGGGGTGGCGCAACACCGTGCCGGCCGGGATCTCGTAGAGGTTGGAGCGTCCGACCCGGGTGTGCGTGAGATACCCCTCGCTCTCCAGGTCGGCGATGATCTTCTGTACGGCGCGCTCGGTGAGCAGGCAGCGCGCCGCTATGTCCCGCACCCGGCTCCCGGGGTCGCGGGCGATGACGGCCAGGACACGTGCGTGATTGGTCAGGAACGTCCATCCGGTGGCGGGGCGCGGCTCAGAATCGTCCATCGCCCTATCGTAGGATCTCCGATTCACGATCCGCAAAGCATGAACACAGATTCACGTTTTGCTTGACGCCTCTGCTGCCCGCCCACAAACTTGGTGTGGCCACCGGATCGGGAAGGCGAGGGCCCTCGACATGTCCGAATGGGATCGCGGACTCTCCGCGCACGACGACGACGCAGGCGCGGCGGTCCACACCTCCCGGATGATCACCCATCCGACCGACGCCCTGGCCGTACGGGTGAGCCAGCGCGCCGGCCACACGGTCGTCACTGTCAGCGGCGAGATCGACTTCACCGGCGCGGACACCTTCGCCCGCGTCCTCATCGACCATCTGCTGTGCGAGAGCGACAGCCTGAGCCTGGAACTGAGCGGCGTCGCCTTCTTCGACTGCGGCGGGCTCAACGCGCTGCTCCGGGCCCGGCGCGTGGCCGAGTGCACCGGAGCGGTACTCCGGCTGACCGCCGTCAGCCCGGCCGTCCAGCGGGTGCTGGGCCTGACCGGCGCCGACGGGCTCTTCGACTACGCCGAGGGCGAGGGGCCGCCGCCGGATCCGGGCCGCCCGCCGGAAGCGGTCCGTTCCGCCGGCGAAAGGCCGCTCCGTATGACGCGGGCGGAGACGTCATTGCCCGGATGGCAGGCCCCCACCCACGAGGATGGGGGCCATGCACCCACTCCTGCACGCGTTGTCCATCACCGGGTCGATGACGTGGGAGATCACGTGGGCGCTGATCCTGGGATTCGCGTTGTCCGCGGTGGTCCAGGCGGTCGTGCGCAAGTCCACGGTCGTACGACTGCTCGGTGACGACCGGCCGCGTACGCTCCTGCGGGCCTCGGCGCTCGGGGCGGCATCGTCGTCGTGTTCGTACGCGGCCGTCGCGCTGGCACGCTCGCTCTTCCGCAAGGGCGCGGACTTCACCGCGGCCATGGCCTTCGAGATCGCCTCCACGAATCTGGTGGTCGAGCTCGGCGTGATCCTCGCCCTCTTGATGGGCTGGCAGTTCACCGCCGCCGAATTCACCGGCGGCCCGGTCATGATCCTGGTACTCGCGGTCGTCTTCCGGCTCACCCTGCGCGAGCCGCTGGTGCGGCAGGCCCGTGAACAGGCCGGGCGCGGGCTGGCGGGTTCGATGGAGGGGCACGCGGCGATGGACATGTCCGTGCGGCGGCAGGGCTCCTTCGCCCGGCGGCTGCTGTCCGGCGCGGGCCTCACCTCCGTGGCGCACGTCTTCGTCATGGAATGGGCGGCGATCGCGCGCGACCTGGCGATCGGTCTGTTCGTCGCGGGGGCCGTCGCGGCCTGGGTACCCGACGCCTTCTGGGGCGCGTTCTTCTTCGACGGCCACCCGCTGGCGTCCAAGCTGTGGGGCCCGCTGATCGGTCCCGTGGTGGCGTTGCTGTCCTTCGTCTGCTCGATCGGGAACGTGCCGCTGGCGGTGGTGCTGTGGAAGGGCGGCGTCAGCTTCGGCGGGGTCGTGGCCTTCCTCTTCGCCGACCTGCTGATCCTGCCCGTCCTGAACATCTACCGCCGGTACTACGGCGCCCGCATGGCGCTGTACCTGCTCGGCGCCTTCTACGCGGCCATGGTCGTCGCCGGATACGCCGTCGAGTTCGTCTTCGGCGGGCTCGGCCTGATTCCCGATCAGGCCGACGCGAGGATTCCCACCGCCGGGATCTCCTGGGACTACACGACCTGGCTCAACATCGTCTTCCTCCTGGTCGGCGCCGCGCTGGTGATCCGCTTCTGGCGGACCGGCGGAATCCCCATGCTCCGCATGATGGGAGGGGCGCCCGAGGGCCCGGACGGTCAGGGCGGCGTCCGGGGACACGACGGCGGACCAGCCCGCTGACGCCGAATCGGCCCGCTGACGGCGGAACGGATCACCCTCCGCAGACCCACCGACGCGACATCCCGCGCGGTGGACGTCGTATCGTCCATATAACGGATGATGTGCGATCAGTGGCCGGCGCCGCCGGAGAGCGAGGGACATGCCGAAAGCAGAACTGCCGATCCTCCAAGAACGCCGGGACGACGAGGCGGTGGCCCGCCCCCGGCGCGGCAGCGCGAAAGGCCGCTGGCTCCGGCGCGGCCGGAACAGCCTCCTGGCCGTCGTCGCGCTGCTCGCGGTCTGCGTCGCGTCCATCTGGCTGGCGGTACGTCTCACCCCGATGCAGTCCGTCACCGCGGCGGGCCAGACCGTCGAAGTGGGCGCCGTCGCGCCCGACCTCAGCCTGTCAGGACCCGGCGAACTCGACCTGTTCGGAGAAGCGCTGGCGACCGAGCCGCACTTCCAGGGACCGATCCGGCCGCGCCTGAAGCTCGCGGACATCAGCATCAACTCGCAGGTCAACCAGATCGTCCGGTCCGACGACCACGACACACTCCAGCTGACCCTCAGCCGGCAGCTGGCCGCCGGGTGGATCCGCTACTGCGTCTGGGAGCTCCTCATCGCGGCCGGCTGCGCGGCCGTCGTCGCGGTGGCCGTGGCCGGAATCCGGCGCGCCCCGCGCCGTACCACGCTGACGATGGTCGGTGTGTGCGTCCTGACCGTGAGCGCCGTCAACGCGCTCGGCGTGTACCTCATGGCGTCCGGCACTCCTCAGGCGCTCCGGCAGGTGCGTACGCTCGACGACCTGGTGGGGCGCGCGCCGACGGAGCCGGTCGCCCCGGCCAAGGGACCGCAGCTGACCGGCGTGCACGCCGTGGTGCTGGGCGACTCCACCGCCGCGGGAATCGGCAACCAGCCGGTCGAGGACCCCAGCGCGCTGGACAAGACCTGCGGGCGCAGTTCCGACGCGTTCGCCGCCGTTCTCGGCCGGGTCAACGACTGGAACGTGCTGAACCTCGCCTGCCAGGGCGCGACCGTGACCGACGGCCTCCTCGGCGTACAGCTCCGCGGCGACCAGGCCGTACCGCCGCAGCTCGCGGTGGCGCAGCGCGCGTCGAGCGCGTCGGTGATCATCGTCAGCGTCGGGGCCAACGACATGAACTGGGCCGTGCTGACGGGCCTGTGCGCCAAAGCGCCCGTCTGCGACGACAAGGCGTCCACGGCGTACTTCAAGGAGCAGCTCTCGACGTTCTCGCAGAACTACCTCGATCTGCTCCAGCAGCTCTCCGACCTCCCTCACCACCCCGACGTGCTCATCAACCAGTACTACGAGCCCTTCGGCGCCGACATCAGGTGCCTCGAAAAGGACGGCCTCACCGAGGCGAAGGTGAAGGTCCTCAAATCCCGCCTGGCCAACCTCAACGCCGTGCTCCAGCAGGGCGCGGACGCCTTCCACTTCGCCACCGCCCAGCCGGACTTCGAAGGCCACCGGCTGTGCAGCGAGCAGCCCTTCGTCCAGAACGCCGCCGACCAGGCTCCGCTGCACCCCACCGCCGCCGGTGAACTGGCCATCGCCCTCGCCGACCAGCAGGCACTCGCCGAGCTCCGCAATACACCGAGCGACGCGCCCACGGACGGCACGTCACCCGGTACCACGGACAGTTCCTCGCCCTCGGCTCCGGTGCGGTGAGGCGATCGGCCGCCGGGCGTCGGGATCGTGGCGGTAGCGGGCGGGGGTCGCTCCGAGGGCGGCGGTGAACGCCTCGATGAAGCTGGTCGGGTTGGCCCATCCGCACGCCGCCGCGGTGTGGGTGACCGTGTGTCCAGCGGCGAGGAGGGTGAGGGCGTGGTGGAGGCGCAGTTGGGTACGCCACTGCCGGAAGCTCATGCCGAGCTCGTCGTGGAAGAGCCGGGTCAGGGTCCGTTGGCCGGCGCCGACCCGCGTGCCGAGTTCGGTCAAGGTGGCGTTGTCGGCGGGGTCGTCGTGCAGGAGGCGGCTGAGCGCGCGGAGCCGGTCGTCACGTGGCTCGGGCAGGTGCAACGGTTCCTCGGAGGCGGGCACGAGCTCGTCGATGACGACGGCGCGCAGCCGGTCGAGGGCCGTCGGTGACCGGGGCGTGTCGGTGTCGTCGGTCAGGGCGAGCAGGACCTCGCGGACCAGGGCCGAGACGGCGAACACCGCGGGGCGGTCCGGGAGGCGGGCGGCGAGGGCGGCCGGGAGGAAGATGACCCGCATGTCGGTGAACCCGTAGGCCCGGTGATGGTGCTCGAAGCCGCCGGGCGTCCAGGCCAGCCGGGTCGCGGGTGCGATCCAGGTGCCTTCCCTGGTCGTGACCGACAGCACACCGGTGGCGGGGTACACGAGATGGCCCTGCCCGTGGCGGTGCGACGGGACACGGTCGCCGTGCAGGAGCGGCAGGCTGCCCATCTCCAGCGCGTTGTCGACGATGTGGCTACTTTCCGGCATCACCTGGCACTATACCGGTGGTAGGTCGGGCGGGGAATGACGATCTTGGACTCATGACCGTTTCCACCACCGGGCAACCCGTCGCCTCACTACGACCGGTGCCCTCTCCGCGCCATCACCATTTCGGCTTCTGGGCCGCGACCTGGGTCTTCCTGGCGGTGCTCGCCTTCTCCACCGCGCCGAGCCCGCTCTACGTGCTCTACGCCGACCGGGATCACTTCTCGTCGCTGATGGTGACGATCGTGTTCGCCGCCTACGCGGTGGGCGTGGTCGCGAGCCTGTCCCTCGCCAGTCACCTCTCCGACGTCCACGGCCGCCGCGTCCACCTGCTCGCCGCCGTGTGCCTGTCGAGCGTCAGCGCGGTGGTGTTCATCTTCTGGCCCGGCCTGGCCGGGCTGTTCGTCGCGCGCGTCCTGACCGGGGTGGCCGTGGGTCTCACCGTCTCCACCGCCACCGCCTACCTCAACGAATTGCACACGGGACACCGCCCCGGGACCGAGACCGTCCGGCGACCCCAACTGGCCGCCGCGGGCGCCAACTTCGGCGGGCTCGGCCTCGGCGGACTGTGCGCGGGCCTGCTGGCCCAGTACGCGCCGCACCCGCTCGTCCTGCCCTACCTGGTGCTGCTCGCCGCTCTGGTCGTCGGGGCGATCGCCCTGATCGCGTCACCCGAGACCCGCCACCGGCCGCGCCCCCTGCCGCCGTACCGCCCCCAGCGGGTCTCGGTCCCGATCCATGCCAGGCCCCGGTACTTCGGGCTGCTGGTCGAGGTGTTCGTGGCCTACGCCGGAGTCGCCATCTTCCTGGGCCTGGCCGGGACGTTCCTGGCCACGGTGATCGGCGACACGTCACTGGCGATGGCGGGGCTGGCGATCTTCATCGCGTGCGCCGTCGGCATCGTGGCCCTGGTCGCCACGGGCACGTGGCCGGTCAGGCGACTGCTCGTCGTCGGCGTCCCGATCGACCTCGCCGGCCTGGCGATGGTCGTCGTGGCGGCCTGGCTGCCCACTCCCAGCCTCGGTCTGTTCCTGGCCGGCGGCGGCGTGATCGGCGCCGGGGCCGCGATCCTGTACAAGGGGACCCTCGGCAGCGTCGTCGCCCTCTCGCCTCCCGACAAGCTCGGCGAGAGCCTTTCCGGGTTCTTCCTCGCCGGCTACGTCGGGCTCTCGCTACCGGCGGTGGCGGGCGGCATCGCGCTCCAATACCTCACCCCTCGGACCACGCTGCTCGTCCTCGGCGCGGCGGCCGGGGCCGGGGTCCTCGCCTCTTCCTGGCTGGTCCTGCGCAAGCGTGCGTAGGCGAGCGCAGGAGCGGGGTTCGGCTGTTCTGCCCCGCAGGGAGCCGCACCGCGCCGCACCGCTGGGGAAGCGGGTCAGCGGCGCGGCGCGCGGGGCTCAGTCGAAGTGGCGGACTTCCGTGCGCGGTTCGGTCCGTGCCTCCGCCGGTGCTTCCACCGGCGGTTCGCTGAGCGCTTCGGCCCGGGCTTTCGTCGCCTTGTGGCGGCGGATCCAGAGGAGTCCCGCGCCTCCGGCGCCCAGGACGAGGGCGGCCCAGGCGACGGTCCACACGGCGGCGCGGGCCGTGGGGTGGGCCGTCAGGAGGGCGATGGTGATTCCCGCGACGTAGACGAGGGCGCCCAGCACGTAAAGGCGCTGGCCCCATCTGCGGGTGCCGCGGTCGGGCTCGGCGGCGGGCGTGAAGGGGGCGGGGGAGAGCGGGGAAGGGCTCGTGTGGTCGGCAGGCTGCGTCATACGGGGGCGTCTACCCGGTGCGGGGAGCGCGACTCCGCGCGGGCGCGGGGTGGCCGAGGGGATGATCAGGATCGCCAGACCCAGCAGAGCGCAGCCCACCGCGCAGTCGAGCCAGTAGTGGTTGGCCGTGCTGACCACCACCAGGAGAGTGATCAGGGGGTGGAGCAACCACAGCCAGCGCGCCCTGGAGCGGTGGGCGGCGATCATGCCGACCGCGATGGCCAGGGCCCAGCCGACGTGCAGGGACGGCATCGCCGCGAACTGGTTGGACATGGAGTGGTTCTGCGGGGTGCCGTGGTAGACGGCGGGACCGTAGCGGGCCGCGGTGTCGACCATGCCCGAGCCGGTGAGCATCCGGGGCGGGGCGAGCGGGTAGAGCAGGTGGCCCACGAGCGCCAGCGCGGTCTGGACGACGATCGCGCGGCGGATCCACACGTAATGCGTCGGGCGGCGCAGGAACATGTAGCCGAGGAAGAGCGCCATCGCCGGGAAGTGCACCGTCGCGTAGAGGTAGTTCGCGGCGTGGATCACCGTTTCCCAGTGCATGGCGGCGCGTTGGACGAGCCGTTCGCTCGGCAGGTGCAGGGCGCGCTCCAGGCCCCACACCGAGTGCGCGTGGGGAAACGCGTCGTCCGTATGGCCGTTGGCGATTTTGCGGCCGTATTTGTAGCCCGCGTACACCGCCGCCAGCAGGGCCGCCTCGGGCAGCGCGCGGGCCAGTCGGCCGGGCCCTGGCCGGTTGACGGTCGCGATCGGCAGAGCGACGTTCCCGAACACGTTCTCCCCTGTCTCCCGGTGGCGACGTCGTACGTGACGCGTACGAGTTCGTCTGCCCTCGGTCGGCGGGTTCAGTGGCACCGGGTGAGGCCGCGGCGCGGCTACGTATCGCGGCCGGGCCGCCGCGCCGGTGCTCTACCAGATCGATGACCTCGACGAGCACGGGGAATACCTGATGGCGCCCTCGCACGCCCTCGCATGCCCTCACCGACCGGATCGGCCTGCCGCTGCTGGACGGTCGGCCGGATCGTCGTCGTAGGTGACCTGTGTGCGCGGTGTCAGGGCTGGTCGGTCGGCGCGGCGGCCTCCAGGTCGGCGACGGTCCCCGACATGATCGTCCGTACCTGCCCGGTGATGTGCCGCACCGGCCAGTCCCACCACGCCACGGCGAGGAGCCGGGCGATGTCGGCGGCGTCGTAGCGGGTGCGGATGAGCCGGGCCGGGTTGCCGCCGACGATGCCGTAGTCGGGGACGTCGCGGGTGACCACGGAGCCGGCGGCGACGATCGCGCCGTGACCGATGCGTACGCCGGGCATCACCGTGGCGCCGTGCCCGAACCACACGTCGTTGCCGACGACCGTGTCGCCCCGGCCGGGCAGGTCGGTGATCAGGTCGAAGTGCTCCGCCCAGGAGCCCCCCATGGTGGGGAACGGGAAGGTGGAAGGGCCGTCCATACGGTGGTTGGCACCGTTCATGATGAACCGGGTGCCCGTCCCCAGCGCGCAGTACTTGCCGATGACGAGCCGCTCGGGACCGTAGTGGTAGAGAACGTTGCGCGTCTCGAACGCGGCCGGGTCGTCCGGATCGTCGTAGTAGGAGAAGTCGCCGACCTCGATCAGCGGCGACTTCACCAACGGCTTGAGCAGCACCACGCGGGGGTGCTCGGGCATCGGATGGAGCACGGTGGGGTCGGCGGGAACGGGCGGCATCGTGGAGGCGGTTCCTCTCCGGCGGTTAGAGCGACGAGTGTCGCGTTAAGATGCTGGCACGGCCCTGCCGCCTGGATCAACCGGATAATGACTGCCGATGACAGACCCGCTGACCACGACATCGGACCGCCGTCCCGGCGGTCGCACCGCCCGCGTCCGCGCCCAGGTTCTCGACGCGGTGCGAGCCGAACTGGCCGAGAGCGGCCACGAAGGACTCACGATCGAGGGCGTCGCGACGCGGGCCGGAGTGCACCGCGCCACGGTCTACCGGCGGTGGCGCGATGTCGGCGGCCTGCTCGTCGACGTCATCGGCGCCGCCGGCGAGATCGACTGGCGGCCGCCGGACACCGGCTCGCTGCTCGGCGATCTGACTGCCCTCAACCAGGAGATCCAGGAGTCCCTGGTCGTACAGCCGTCGTTCGCCGTCGCCCTGATGGCCGCCTCGTTCCACTCCGAACAGGCCGCGCTGGCCCAGCGGCAACTGTGGGCCGACCGGTACGCCCAGTGCGAGATCCTCGTCGAGCGCGCCGTCGAGCGCGGCGAACTCCCCGCCCCGCACACGGACGCGCGGAGCCTGCTGATCGCCGCCACGGCGCCCGTCTACCACGAGCTGGTACTCCTGCGCGCCGACCCGGACCCCCGACTCCCCGAACGCGCCGCGCACACCGCAGCCCTGGCCGCCGCCGCAGGTGCCTTCTCCACCCGCCGAGCCCCGACCGCGCCACCTCACCCGCCCCCCGCCGCCACGCCATGAACCGCGCGGGACCGGCGGCGGGGACCCTTCCGTCCGGCCTTCCGGCCGACGCGCGCAGGAAGTTGCCATCGGGGGCGTCTGGAACCGGGCGGGTGGGCCTTCCCACAATGTCGGTGACGGCCGACGCGCGTTCGGCCGCAGCAGGGGGAAGCCATGAAGCACATGCAGCGTGCCACCGCCCTCGCGGTGGCCGTGGGATCCGCCGCCGTCCTCGCCCTGGCCGCCGTGCCGTCGGCGGATGCCGCGACCGCCGTCAACTGTTCGGGCGGTTCGGTGAGGGCCGCGGGCAACCCCAACAACATCACCTCGCCGCTGACGACCACGACCACAGCCTGCCCCGGCTGGGCGGACTCCGGTCCCACGTACGTCTTCCACCTGGCCAAATTCGTGGAGGAGGTGCTCATTTCCGGGCGCTGGGTGCCCTTCAACGCCTCCAACGTCATCGCGACCTGCTCGCTGGCAGCGGTGTCCGGCACCACGATCACCGCGGGCGGCTGCGCCTACGCCGCCGGCTGACGCAGCGTCATGTCCGGTGCGCGCGGGCGCGGAAGGGTCCGACGCGGCGGAACCGCACGCCCGTCACGCGGATCCGTGATCAGAACCAGGAAGGTCCGGCGTTGACGTAGGGGGCCTCCAGCGCGGCGGCTTCCTCGTCCGACAGGCTCAAGTCGAGCGCGTCCACGGCCTGTTGAAGGTGGTGGGGTTGCGTCGCGCCGACGATGGGCGCGGAGACGAGCGGGTTGCGGAGGACCCAGGCGAGTGCGACGTGGGCCATGGGCACGCCGCGGGATGCGGCGACCTGCTGGACGGCGTCGATGACGGGTCCGTCGTGGGGGCTGTCGAAGGCCCGCACGACGTGGTCGGTACGGGAACGGGCGCTCTGTTCCCCCGCGGGGCGGGCGAGGCGGCCCTTGCCGTTCGGGGAGTAGGGAACGAGCCCCACGCCCATGTCGCCGCACATGGCCATGAGTTCGGGTTCGTCCTGGCGCCGCAGCAGGTTGTACTGGTTCTGCATGGACGCAAAACGGGTCCATCCGCCGAGGTCGGCGGCGTGCTGGAGCTTGGCGAACTGCCAGGCGTACATCGACGACGCGCCGAGGTAGCGGACCTTCCCGGCCTTCACGATGTCGTGCAGCGCCTCCATCGTCTCCTCGACCGGGGTGTAATCGTCGAAGCGGTGGATCTGGTACAGGTCGATGTAGTCGGTGCCCAGCCGGGTCAGGGAGGCGTCGACCCGTTCGAGGACGGCCTTGCGGGACAGGCCCTCGCCGCCGGGACCGTCGTGCATCCTGCCGCGGACCTTGGTGGCGAGCACGATGTCCTCGCGCCGCGCGTACTCGCGGATCGCGCGGCCGGTGATCTCCTCGGACGTGCCCGCCTGGTAGACGTTGGCGGTGTCCCAGAAGGTGATGCCCAGGTCGACGGCCTGCCGGAAGAACGGTCCCGCCTTGTCCTCGGTCAGGGCCCACGGGTGGGCGCCGGGCACGGCCGGGTCGCCGTAGCTCATGCAGCCCAGCGCGAGGCGGCTGACCTTCAGGCCGGTGGCGCCGAGGCGGACGTACTCCATGGTGAGGCTCCCTTTCGTGCTGGACGTCCGTGGACGGATCAGTGCTGCCCGGCGCCGCCGGATTCGGCGTGCTGGTCGATGAGGGCGCCGAGGGCTTCGGGGTCGTTGGCGGTGCGGTCGCGCTGGGCGGAGCCGAAAGGGCCGTAGGGGTACGGGGCCGGGTCCGGGTCGCTCGCGGTGTCCAGCGCGGTGACGGAGTCCGGGTCCAGGCGCAGGTCCGCGGCGGCGAGGTTGCCGGTGAGCTGCCGCACGGTGCGGGCGCCGACGATGGCGGAGGTGACGCCGGGGCGGTTGACGACCCAGCTCAGGGCGGCCTGGGCGGGCGTGACGCCGTTGTCCCGGGCGACCTCGCGCAGCGCGTCCACGGCGTCCCATGTGCGGTCGGAGTGCTCATAGTTGGAGGAGGTGTACTGGTAGAGGGCGTGGTCCTGACCGGCCCTGGTGTCGGCGGCCCGCCGCGCGCCGCGCTCGTACTTTCCGGTGAGGAAGCCGCTCGCGAGAGGGGACCAGGCGAGGATGCCGAGTCCGTTGTACCGGGCGGCGGCGGTCATCTCCCACTCGGTCTGGCGGGTGGCGAGGTTGTACTGGGCCTGGAGGGTCACCGGCACCGGGAGGCCGTGCGCCCGCGCGGTGGAGACCGCGAGCTGGAGCTGCCATCCGGTGAAGTTGGACAGGCCGACGTAGCGGATCTTCCCCGCGCGGACGGCGGAGTCGAGGAAGGCCAGCGTCTCCTCGACCGGTGTCAGGGGGTCCCAGGCGTGGAGCTGGTAGAGGTCGACGGTGTCGACTCCCAGCCTGCGCAGGGACGTGGTGAGCGCCCGGTCCAGGTGGCGGCGCGAGGTTCCGGCCTCGTTGGGGTCGGTGCCGGTGCGCGTGCGGCCCTTGGTGGCGAGGACGACGCGGTCGGTGACCTCGTCCGGGCGGGCGGCGAGCCACCGGCCGACGGTCTCCTCGGACACTCCGCCGTTGTAGACGTCGGCGGTGTCGAGCAGATTGCCCCCGGCGTCGAGGAAGGCGTCCATCTGCGCGAACGCCTCGTCCTCCGGCGTCTGCGGGGTGCCGAAGTTCATCGTGCCGAGGGACAGGTTGGACACCAGCGTTCCGCTGGTGCCGAGACGGCGGTACTCCATGACGTGGGCTCCTTACGTGGCGCGGGGGCGGGCGGCTGCGCGGCGCCGCCGCGTCGGACGGCGGTTGTCAGTGGGTGGTGAAGCCGCCGTCGACGGGCAGAGCGGCACCGATGACGAAGCTGGCGCCGGGGCTGCACAGCCACAGAACGGCTTGCGCGATCTCCTCGGCGCGGCCGAGCCGTCCGATGGGCTGCTGCTTGAGGATCTCGGCCATGGCGTCCGCCTGGCTTTCGAGCATGCCGGAGACCATCGGGGTATCGATGGTGCCGGGGCAGACGGCGTTGATACGGATGCCGCGGGGCGCGTATTCGACGGCGGCGCTCTTGGTGAGGCCGATGACGCCGTGCTTGGAGGCGTGGTACGCGGCGCGCTCGGGCAGGCCCACCAGGCCGCCGAGCGAGGAGCAGTTGACGATCGCGCCGGAGCCCTGGGTGCGCATGTGGCGCAGTTCGTGCTTCTGGGCGGCCCAGACGCCGCGCAGATTGACGGCGTTGACGCGGTCGAAGTTCTCGGCGCTCTCGTCGGCGGCGTCCGTGGGAGGGGCCTGGATGCCGGCGTTGTTGAAGGCCATGTCCAGGCGGCCGTAGGCGTCCACCGCGCGGTCGACAGCGGCGGCGGCCTGGGCCTCGTCGGTGACGTCGCAGACCACGCCGAGGGCTTGGTGACCGGCGTCGGTGAGTTCCTTGGCCGCCTTGTCCACGGCGTCCTTGTCGACGTCGGCCAGGACGACCGCGGCGCCCGACCGGGCGAAGGCGCGGGCGGTGGCCAGGCCCATGCCGGAGGCGGCGCCGGTGACCAGGGCGACCTGCCCCTCGAAGCTGTACCGGGGGTTCACGGGAGGGTTTCCAATCTCCGGGCCGGTGTCATTCGCGGCCCGTATGGCGCGGGGGAGGAGGGCGGTGTGCGGAGCAGGGCCGTCCGGCGCAGGGCGGTCCGGGGGCAGGGCGGCGGGCCGTGGACGCGCCTCGGCGACCGGGCCGGGTACGGGGGGCGCCGTCGGCGAGGGGCACGCGGACGTACGCGGTGACCGTGCGGGCCGTTGGTCAGGAGGTGCGGGCGGGGCGCCGGGGGCCGGTGTACTCGGCGTCGCCGACGTGCTCCAGCCAGTCGACGTCGTCGCCCTCCCACAGCGCGATGTGCGCCATGAAGCGGTCCGGCGCGGCGCCGTGCCAGTGCTCCTCGCCGGCGGGGGTGACGATGACGTCCCCGGGGCGGGCCTCGACGATGTCGCCGCCGCGGGACTGGACCAGGGCGATGCCCTCCACGATCCAGAGGGTCTGGCCCAGGCCGTGCGAGTGCCAGGCGGTACGGGCGCCGGGCGCGAAGCGCACCATGTTCATCCGCACGCGGGACGGGTCCTCGCCGCGGTGGATCACGTCCGCCCACGCGTCTCCGGTGAACATCTCCGGCGGCAGCTTCGCCGTCGCGGGAGGCTGGATGATCTCCATGGTCGTCTCTCCTTGTGTCCGTAAAGCGGCGGCCGACTCACGCGCGGCGGGTGACGGCCGCGCGCGGAGCGAAGCCGGGCCGGGCGGTGTCGGCGAGTGCCTGCCGGGCCCTGCGTCAGGCGGTGTCGGCGAGTGCCTGCCGGGCGGCGGGTCACGCGGTGTCGCGTGTGCCTGGCGGCCCCGCGTCAGGCACCGTCGGCGAATACCTGCCGGGCGACCGTGAGCGCGGACATGGCCTTGGGCCATCCGGCGTAGAACGCCAGGTGCGTGACCGTCGCGATCAGCTCCTTGTCGCTCAGCCCGTTCTCCCTCGCCCTGCCGAGGTGGAACGCGAGCTGCTCGGTGCTGCCGCTGCTGATCAGACTGGCCACGGTCACCAGGCTGCGGTCGCGCGAGGACAGGTCCGGGTCTTCCCACACCTGCCCGAACAGCACGTCCTCGGTGTATCCGGCCAGTGCCGGGGCGATGTCCCCGAACTGCTGACGCGGTCCTCCGGGCTGCTGGTCCTCCGGCATCACGGTCTCCT
Source organism: Streptomyces sp. NPDC088197 (assembly GCF_044741185.1). Taxonomy (NCBI): domain Bacteria; kingdom Bacillati; phylum Actinomycetota; class Actinomycetes; order Kitasatosporales; family Streptomycetaceae; genus Streptomyces; species Streptomyces sp. NPDC088197. The sequence continues at coordinate 235,976 of NZ_JBIUSD010000005.1, read as the reverse complement.
TCCACGGGGGCCCGGCGCCTTCTCATGCGACGGCGCGGGTGCCCTCTCGAACGACGGCGCGGGCGTCTGTCCGCTTCCATTCCGCCCTGCCCTCACCGGGGGTGCCAGCGGAGCGGCGGACGCCCGTCAACCGGCCTGCCAACGATGAAACGGCAGGTCGCAGGCGTGCGGAAGGATCCGTTGATACGTGTACTGGCAGTACACCCCTCACCGCTCGGGATCGTCGTAGCCTCGAAGGCATGGACAACCGCAGCGAGGTCCGCGAGTTCCTCACCAGCCGCCGCGCCAGGATCACCCCCCAGCAGGCCGGTCTGCCCGCCGCAGGCCACCGCCGGGTCACCGGGCTGCGCCGCGAGGAGGTCGCGTTGCTCGCCGGGGTCAGCGCCGAGTACTACGCCCGCATGGAACGCGGCAACCTCTCCGGCACCTCGGAAGCCGTCCTGGACGCCCTCGCCCGCGCCCTCCAACTGGACGAGTCCGAGCGTGCCCACCTCATGGATCTGGCCCGTACCGCCAGCTCCACCCGGCGCCCCGCACGCCGCCGGACCGCACAGCCCGTCCGGCCCGGTCTGCGGCAACTGCTGGACGCGATGACCGACGCACCCGCGTTCATCCGCAACGGCCGCCTCGACATGCTCGCCACCAACCGCCTCGGCAAAGCCCTGTACTGGCCCCTGTTCCAGGACCCCGCCCGCCCGGTCAACATGGCCCGCTACCAGTTCCTCAATCCGGGCGCCGACCAGTACATGACCGAACTCGACACGCAGCGCGTCTCCGCCGCGGCCCTGCTCCGCACCGAAGCGGGAAGGGACCCCTACAACCGCGAACTGAGCGACCTGATCGGCGAGTTGTCCACCCGCAGCGAGGCATTCCGTACGCTGTGGGCCGCGCACAACGTCCGCCTGCACCACACCGGCGTCAAACGCTTCCACCACCCCGTCGTCGGCGACCTCGACCTCGCCTTCGAGGCCCTGCCCGTCCCCACGGACCCCGGCCTCACCCTCACCGCGCTCAGCGCCGAGCCGGGCAGCCCCGCCCACGACGCGCTGAAACTGCTCGCCACCTGGTTCGCCACCCTCGAACCCACCGGACCCGACCCTCGGCCCTCCGTCGGCGCCGAGCACCATTCCCCCGGCGGCGCGGAGCATGGCGGCCACCTGCACCAGTGAGCCCCGGCGCCACCTGACACCGGCCGACGACCCGGCCCGGCGCCCCCGCTCATGAACGCATGATGACGTCCGCGATGGCAGGCTGGCGGGCGTGGCCGTGCCCACAAGGCCGCCGCCGCTGGTCGGCCTCCTGGCCACTGGCGCCAAGCCAAGGGCGGCGGGCCGTGACCTGGTCGTCCGAAGTTCCGACGTACGTACGCGAGGAGCCCTATGAGCACGCCCGCCCCGGACCCAACCCCCGCACCCGCCAGGCCAGTTGTGGTCCTGCGCCCCGCCCCGCAGCGCACGGACCGCATCTTCACCCCCGCCGCCCTGGGGTCGCTCCGCGACCGCTTCACCGTGGTGGACCTGGAGAAGGAGCCCTCCGAGGAAGCGCTGGAGGAGGTCCTGCCCGACGCCTTCGCGATCGTCGGACAGCCCGACCTTCCGGCCCAACGGCTCTCCCGCGCGGGCAGGTTGCGGGCTCTGCTCAATGTCGAAGGCAACTTCTTCCCCAACGTCGACTACGCGACCTGCTTCGAGCGCGGCATCCACGTCCTGGGCTGCGGCCCCGCCTACGCCCCGGCCGTCGCCGAGTACGCGCTCGCCCTCGCGCTCGACCTCGCCCGGGGCATCAGCCGGGAGGACCGCGCCTTCCGCGCGGGACAGGAGCGGTACGTCTCCGACGGCAACGCCGACGCCGTACTGCTGCAAGGCTCCGACGTGGGCCTGGTCGGTTTCGGCAACCTCGGCCGCGGCCTCAACCGCCTCCTCGCCCCCTTCCGGCCCACCATCCGTGTGTACGATCCCTGGCTGCCGCCCGGCGTCCTACGCGAACACGGTGTACTGCCCGCCTCGTTGGACGAGACCTTGTCCCGCAGCCGCTTCGTGTTCGTGCTGGCCACCGTCACCGACGAAAGCCGCCACCTCATCGGCGAGCGCGAGCTCCACCTGCTCCCGGACGGCGCCCGGCTCGTCCTGGTCAGCCGCGCCCCGGTCGTCGACTACCCGGCGCTCCTCTCCCACGTCGCGCGCGGGCGCCTCATGGCCGGCATCGACGTCTGGCCGGACGAACCGGTCGCCCCCGACGACCCGGCCCGCTCCCTCGACGGTCTCGTCCTGTCCGCACACCGCGCGGGCGGCATCCCGGCGGCCTTCGAGACCATCGGCGACATGGTTCTCGACGACCTCACCCTCATCGCCCAGGGACTTCCGCCCGCCCGGATGCAGACCGCCGCCCGTGAACTGGTCGGCCGCTACCGCAACCGCCCCGTGACCTGAGGGACCGTCCATGACCGCACAGCCCCACCCGGCCTCCGCGCTCGACATCCCCTGCGACGGCCTGCTCTTCGACAACGACGGGGTCCTGGTCGACTCCGATCACGGCGTCGACCGGGCATGGAGCCAATGGGCCCGTGACCGCGGCCTGCCGCCGGAACAGGTGACCGCCATGGTGCACGGCCGCCGGTCGGCCGACACCGTCGCCCTCCTGGTGACCGACCCGGACGAACGGCCGGCGGCACTCGCCGCGATCGACCGTATGGAGGTCGAGGCCGCGGCCACCACCACAGCGCTCCCCGGTGCCCTCGGCCTCCTCACGAGCCTGCCGCGCGAGCGGTGGGCGGTGGTCACCTCCGGAGTCACCCTCCTGGCACGGGCCCGCCTCGCGGCGGCGGGACTGCCCACTCCGCCCGTGCTCATCACCGCGGACGACGTCAGCCACGGCAAACCAGCCCCTGACGGCTACCGCGCCGCGGCCCGGAGACTGGGCTTCGCCCCGGCCCGGACGGTCGTCTTCGAGGACAGCGCCGCGGGGGCGGCGGCCGGAGCCGCGGCAGGCGCGGTCGTCGTCGGGGTCGGGCGGCGCGCACTGGCCACCCACGCCCCCGTCGTCGTCCGCGACCTGCGCGGCCTCGCCTGGCACGACGGCGTACTCAGTCTCGCCGCCGCGGACCTGCTGCGCCGGTGAGCGCAGTGATGGACGGGACCGCGCCTCAGTACCCGCCTCCGCCGCTGGCGGAGCCGGTCGACGGCGAGGCCGACGTGGAGGCCGCGGTGGTGACCGCGTTGCCGCTGGGGCTGACCACGTACCACAGCGCGCCGAATTCGTTGAGGCCCTGGCCGTTGGTCTCTCCGGGCTTGGTGTCCTTGGCGAAGTAGTACAGCGGGTGGCCGTTGTAGGTCACTTGGGTCGAGTGGTCCGACCGGGTGCTCGTTCCGACCATTGAGGCGGTCACGCCGCTGTTGTGGGGCTTTCCGGTCGTGGTCTGCGGGGGCCAGGCCCGCGTGCAGGATCCGTTGCAGGTCGACGTCTTCCCGGTGTCGGCCTTGAACAGGTACAGGGTCCTGCCGGAGCCGTCGACCAGGATCTGACCGAGCGGCGAGTTCGCTGTCTTCACCATGGCGGCGCCGCCGGTCGACGCGGAGGCACTGGCGCTCGCGGTGGTGGCGCCTGCGCTGGAATGGGGGGTGAGGGACGTGGTGGAACTGGAGCTGCCGCATCCTGAGGCAGTGGCCGCAACGGCGGCCATGCCAACGACGAGGGAGATGACGCGCTTCATGACAGACCCCTTGACCTGGGGGGATGTGGTGACACCGACGCGCCGACGGCGGGCCGCGGCACCAAGTTACGCACCGGCGCACCGCCCCCTTGCCCGGTCGAACCGCCCCACGCCGAACCTCACCCGCGCGGGTGACCGAAGGGCCGCGACGGCGTCCCGTTGACCTCACAGGCAGGTCCGTGGAAGCCGATCGGAGTCCTTCGGCGCCGGGGTGCGGAGTGCCCGTCAGCCGTTGTGTCCCGACGGGTGCTTGTCGTAGTTGTCGTTCCAGGACGCCTTCGCGCCGGAATCACCGATGCGGTACACGTCGACGACCGCGCCGGCGGACACGACCACCGCGAGTACGGTGGCGGTCGCGCGCAGAGCCGTCGGCAGGCTCCGCCGCGCGCCGGCGGACGGAAGGCTCTCGGTGGCCGGGTCCCCGGACCGTGCGGTCCGGCGCCCCAGCCACCAGACCCCGAGCGTCACGAGGAACAGCCCTATCGCCCACGGCAGCAGACCGTCGCCCAGTTCCGCGTGCTTACGCACCAGAGGATCGTCGCCCACACGGGCCTTGAGCCACTCCCCGGCATGCGTCGTGACCGGCACCAGCGCCAGGGTCACCAGCCCCAGCAGCGGAAGCGACAGCCCCATGCGGCGGGCATACCGGGGCTGGACCGCGCAGACCACCGCGGCCAGGGCCGTCAGCGGCACCAGCACCACCACGAAGTGCACGAACAGGACGTGCGCCGGAAGGCCGTTGATATGCGTAAGACTCATGGGGGGCTTCTCCACAGACGAGGACGTGCGCAGCGGGCCCACCGGGCAACCCGGCCGCCGCTGCTCGGAAGGAGATCGCAGCCTTCCACGCCAACTTCTCAAGTCCTTCTGAGATACGGCCCGCTGGCAGCCGTCCGCCCAGCGGAGTCCCCGGCTCAGCGGCCGGTCAGGCTGAGCGCGACATCGACGATCGTCGCTGTGTCGATCCCGTGAATCCTGTAGGCGTCTTGGAGTGCGGACGACTGGCCGAACTCGGTGACGCCGAGGTTTTTGGTCCGGTCACCGCGCAGCCCCGCCAGGAAGGCAAGCGTGTGGGGGTGGCCGTCCATGACGGTGAGCAAGGGGGCAGGGCTCTCCGAGGGAAACAGAGCCGAGGCGATATCGCTCCCCTTGCCTTGCGCGGACCGGAAGATGAGGTCCGGGCTCGTCAGGCACACGATTCCGGCGGTCACACCGAGCCCGGTCAGGGCATCGGCCGCCGCCACGACCTCAGGCATGATCGCTCCCACCCCGACCAGGGTGACCCGCTCGTCCGCGAGGGGATGATCGGTCAGGCGGTAGCCGCCGGCAACGGCATGGCGTCGGCGGCGCTCCAGCAGGAGAGGGTCCTCGGGCAAGCGGGCAAGCGCTTGGTCCATCGGGCGGGTCGAGAGCCGGAAGTACGCCGACGTCCCGCCGGGGACACCCACGTGGTCGATCGCGTCCAGGAAGCACCACTCGAGGTCCTGGGCGAACGCCGGCTCCCACGCGACGCAGCCCGGCTGCTGCAAGCCGATCGACGGAGTCGTGATCGACTGGTGCGCTCCTCCCTCGGGAGCGAGGGTGACGCCCGACGGCGTGCCGACGATGATCGACTGACCACCGGCGTAGATGCCGTAGGACCAGGGTTCCAGGGCTCGTGAGAGAAACGGGTCGTAGATGGTGGCGATCGGGACCAGCCGCTCGGCCCACCGCGACCAGGTCGAACCGAGCTCGCTGAGCAGGCTCACCAGGTTGACCTCGGCGATACCGAGCTCGATGTGCTGACCACCGGCGCCCTCGGACCATTTGAGAACCCGTTCGGGGTCATCGGCGAACCAGTCCGGTCGGTCCGCGACCGACCAGACCCCCGTCTTGTTGATCCAGCCGCCGAGGTTGGTCGAGGACGCGACGTCCGGACTACAGGTCACCACGCGGCGCGCCACTTCCGGTGCCTCGCGGGTCAGATCGGTGAGAAAACGACCCAGAGCCGCCTGGGTCGAGATCGGAGCGCGGTGCTTCCGGGACAAGGCGGCGGGAACGGCATCGGGCCGAGGATTCGTGACAGCGGCGCGCCGCCGCAGGGCGTGCCCGCGCTCCGCGCACAGCGTCGCCGCGAAGGACCCGTCCTGGAACCGTCGCCACGGGTCGGCCGGGTTCGCGCCGACCGACTCGGCGAGCGCCACCATCTGGAGGTCGGTGAGCAAGACCGAGTGGTTGTTCGGATGCCCTTCCGTAGGCAGGCCGCGCCCCTTCACCGTGTAGGCGAAGACGACCGTCGGCCGATCCGGATCCACGTGGGCGAAGGTGTCGAGCAACAGGCCGATGTCGTGCCCGCCCAGGTCCCGCAGGGCCACCGCGAGATGGTCGGAGGGTACCGACCGCAGCAGCTCGCGCAGCGCTTCGGACCCGTCGTCGCCGACAATCCGGTCGGCGACCTGCTCGGCGTCGACACGCAGGAGGCGCTGGTACTCCTCGTTGGGCATCGTCTCCAGCCGCGTACGCAGGTCGTCCCCTCCGGGACGGTCGAAGAGCGCGCTGACCTTCCGCCCCCACTTGAGCGTGATCACCTGCCACCCGGCTGCCTCGAACATGCCCATGAGGCGGTGGATCTGGACGTCGGGCACGATGCGGTCGAGCGACTGGCGGTTCAGGTCGACGACCCACAGCAATTCGCCCATCTTCGCCGTGGAGGGGTCCGCGACGGCCTCCCAGACCGCGCCCTCGTCGAGCTCGGCGTCCCCGAGAAGGCTGATGAAGCGGCCTGCCTCGGGCGTGGAGTCGAAGTGCGAGGTCAGATAGCGGTGGGACATGGCCGCCCAGAGCGCGGCAGTCGCCCCGATGCCGACCGAGCCGGTGGAGAAATCCACGGTGTCGGGATCCTTGAGCCGACTGGGGTAGGACTGCAACCCGCCTTTGGAGCGAAGTGTCGTGAGGTACTTGGCGTCAAGGTCGCCGATGAGGTAATTGATCGCGTGGAGTACGGGGGACGCGTGCGGTTTGACCGACACCCGGTCGTTCCGGGTCAGCTCGGCGAACCAGAGCGAGACCATGATGTCGACCATCGAGGCGCTGGACGATTGATGGCCCCCGACCTTGACGCCACTGGCGTTGGGACGGCCGCGGTTCGCCGCGTCGACGATCGACGTGGCGATCCAGAGCACCTTGCGGGCGATCTCTCGCAGCACCTCCTCCGCGGGAGCCGTCGATGCCACGGAAGAGGAGGTCACGGTCATCGGATTGCCTCGCAGACATGCGGTGGACGCGCGCGGTGTACGCGCCGCGACGGGGTGGGATGACACGGACGACGACGTCCGGGGCGCGCCGGACCGCCCGGCCGCGGTGCGGCCCACGTACTGCCGGCCGTCACGGCGCAGAGGACTCCGACCGGGGCGGTCACCGCGGAGAGGCTTCCGACCGGGGAGCGACCCGCATCTGCGACGCGAGGTGGGTCGCGGGTCCGCCGGGCCCGTCCGCCCAGAGGAAGGTGGCCGCCACCGGCTCGGTCACGGGCGGCATCGACATGAGGAACGTCGTTCCGCCCGCGTAGGTCATCGGCGTCGAGAAGTCCCCGTGGAAGTCTGCCCACCGGCCGCTCGTCGTGAAGGACGCGATGAGACCCGATGCCTCCGCCCGTACGTCGATCGTCGCCTCGTCGCTCATCCGGAACCGCCCGACGTACGGCGTGACGTCGATGTCCGCCTCGACCGGGCCCGGCGTGGTCGGCAGGCCGACGCCGACCAGCTCCCGCAAGAGCTCGGACACCAGCTCGTCACCCATGCCCTGGATGTCACCGCTCGCCATGACGCAGACGGCGACGCCGTGGTCGGGCGCCAGAACCAGCCGGGACTGCTGACCGCAGGTGCTCCCGATGTGGCCGACGATCCGCGGCTCGAGACGCTCGATCGACCATCCCCAGCCCCACGCGGGACCCCGGCTCGGATCCGGCTGGGCGATGTGGGGCTCCCGCATGGTCCGCGCGGTCCGCGTACTCATGAGTCGCGCGCCCGAAGGCGCCAGACCGTCCTCGAGGTGGTGCCGGGCGAACGCCAGGAGGTCGGCCGGGGTTGCCGCCAGCGTCCCCCCGCACGGCCCCGACGTCCTGGGGTCGAGCCAGGTCGAGACCGGCGTGAGATCGTACGACCCCGGCGCCGCCGGTACGTGACCGACCACGAGCGGTCTCGTCATGGTCTCCTCGGGAAGCGTCGAGGTGCTGCCGAGCCCCAACGGTTCGATGAGACGCGTCCGCAACGCCTCGTCCCAGGTCGATCCGGTCACGCACTCGATGAGCCGGCCCAGCACGTTGTACCCGGAGTTGGAGTAGGAGAACACCGCTCCCGGCCGGTGCAGCTGAGCCAGGCCGCTGTAGCTTTCAACGATCTTCTCGACGGCGTCGTCGCTCCGGACGTCCGGCTCGGCGGCATCGCCGAAGAACCCGCCGCAGTGCGAGAGCAGCTGTCCGACGGTGACGGTGCGCGCCACCTCCTCGTCCTCCAGCCGCAGCGGCGGCGTCAGGTAGTGATTCACCGGCGAGGACAGGTCGACCAGCCCCTCGTCCACGAGCTGGAGGACGAGCGTCGCGGTCCACACCTTGGTGATGGAGGCGAGCAGGAACACCGAGTCCGTCGTCACCGGAACGGTCGTACCCAGCTTCGCGATCCCGGTGGCGACGACCGTGGTCCTCCCGTCGACCAGCACGCCGGCCGCCGCCCCCGGGACGCCGTACCGATTCGCGAGATCGTCCAGGCGCTGTTGGAACTCCCGTCGGTCCACCCTTGGTGTCGTCATATCGGACAGTGTGCCGGGCCGCTGCCCTGGATTCGTTGTCCGGCCGTACGAAGAGCGCCGCTTGTCTTCGGAGCCACTCACCAATCACGCCGTCGGAGCGGCGAGGAGGATTTCGGCCATGCCCAACACCCCCTACCTGCACGTCGACCTGGATCGGCTCGACCGGAACATCCGGCGAGTCGCACAGTGGGCCGCGACGAACGACCTCGCGCTCCGCCCGCACGCCAAGTCCCACAAGTCGCCCCGGATCGCCCGGCGCCAGATCGCGGCCGGCGCCGTCGGACTGACGGTGGCGACGATCGGTGAGGCGGAAGTCTTCGCGGACAGCGGCGTGACCGACTTCTTCATCGCCTACCCCCTGCACATCGACGGCCAGGCGGCCGGCCGGCTCGGCGCTCTGGCGGACAGGGCCCGCATCGCGATCGGCGTGGACTCGGCCGAGGGCGCCGCCCGGGCGGGTCACCTGGTCGGCCGCCTCGGCGTGGAGGTGGTCATCGAAGTGGACTGCGGTCACCACCGCAGTGGTTGCCGCCCCTCGGACGCGGGCCTGGTCGCGACCGCCGCCGCGCTCTCTGGCGCGAAGGTCGCGGGGGTCTTCACGTTTCCGGGACACAGCTACGCCACGAACGCCGGGGCGACGGCCGCCGCAGACGAGGCACGAGCGCTCTCGGTCGCGCGCGCGGCCGTGGAGGACGCCGGGATCGAGGTCGCGGTGGTCAGCGGCGGATCGACGCCGAGCCTGGCCGACACCCGGCCCGAGGCGGTCACCGAGGTGCGCCCCGGGGTCTACGTCTTCGGGGACGCGCAGCAGTGGGAGCTGGGGACGACGCATCCCGATGACGTCGCGCTGACCTGTCGTGCGACGGTCGTCAGCCACGCCGGAGGCCGTGCGGTCCTGGACTCCGGCAGCAAGGTGCTCGCCGCCGACAAGGCTGCCTTCAACACCGGAGGAGGACGTCTGCTCGACCACCCGGACGCCCGGATCGTTCTCGTCTCCGAGCACCACGCCGTCGTGGACATGGGCGGCGCCCCGTTGCCCCCGCTGGGGAGCCAGGTCGCGGTGGTGCCCAACCACTGCTGCGCGGCCGTCAACCTGGCCGAGCGGCTATGGATCGACGAGGAAGGCGGCCTGCGCCCCTGGGCCGTCGCCGCGCGAGGGCGCAACAGCTAGCAGACTTCCCGCGCCGCGGGTCCTTGTGTGGTGAACCCGCACCAATCCCCGCCCGAGGTTCGGTCTCATTCACGAAACGAGGCCGCCGGGGGAGTGACAGTTTGATCGCTCGAGGCACCTTGACGGCCTCGTCGTCGATCGCCAATCCGCGAAGGAGAACGCGCTGTGTCCATCGAGGACTTCGCCCGCCACCCGCTCACCTTCGGCCCCAGTCCGGTGCACCCGCTCCCACGTCTGAGCGCCCACCTCGGCGGTGCCTCGATCTGGATGAAGCGGGAGGACTGCAACTCCGGGCTGGCCTACGGCGGTAACAAGACCCGCAAACTGGAGTACCTCATTCCCGACGTGCTGGCCCAAGGGGCCGACACGCTGGTGTCGATCGGGGGCCACCAGTCCAACCACACCCGGCAGGTCGCCGCGGTCGCCGCCCACCTCGGGCTGGAGTGCGTCCTGGTCCAGGAGAACTGGGTGCCTTCCTGGACCGATCCGTTGAGCACCGAAGTCGGCAACATCCTGCTCAGCCGGGTGATGGGAGCAGAGGTACGACTCGACCCCGCCGGTTTCGACATCGGCTTCCGTGACTCGTGGCGGCAGGCCCTCGACGACGTGGAGAAGCGCGGCGGCAAGCCCTACGGCATCCCCGCCGGCGCGTCCGACCACCGCCTCGGCGGTCTCGGCTTCGCCAACTGGGCGTACGAGGTGGCCCGGCAGGAGCAGGAGCTCGACACCTTCTTCGACACCGTCGTGGTCTGCACCGTCACCGGTTCGACCCACGCGGGCATGATCGCGGGCTTCGCGGCACTCGAAGACGCGGGCGGCCGACCCCGCCGGGTCATCGGCATCGACGCCTCGGCCACCCTCGACAAGACGGTCGACCAGGTCGGTCGGATCGCCCGGAACACCGCGGATCTCATCGGGCTGAGGCGTGACCTGCGGGACGACGAGATCACCGTGCTCCCCGGCTGGGCCGGAGACGAGTACGGGGTCCCGGTGCGGTCGACCCTCGACGCGATCCGCCTCACCGGCAAGACGGAGGGGATCATCATCGACCCCGTCTACGAAGGCAAGTCGATGGCGGGCCTCATCGACCTGATCCGCGACGGCGACATCCCGAAGGACTCGAACGTGCTGTACGCGCATCTCGGCGGCCAGCAGGCACTGAACGCGTACGCCAAGGCGTTCTGATGCCCGCGCTGAGGGGGAGCACGAGAGAGGTCCGAGCCCTGTGGAACTGCCGGATCCCGATGCGCGACGGCGTCGAGCTGGCCGCCGACATCATGGTCCCGGCCGGTGACGGCCCGTTCCCGGCCGTGGTGACACGAACCCCGTACAACCGCAAGCCGGGAATCTGGATGCGGCGGCTCGTCGCCGCCGGTTACGCCTACGTCATGATCGACATGCGCGGACGCGGCGACTCCGGCGGTGACTTCCAGCCCTTCGTCCAGGACAGCGACGACGGCTACGACAGCATCGAGTGGGTCGCCGACCAGACCTGGTGCACGGGCCGGGTCGGCATGGTCGGGCTCAGCTACGAAGGTCTCACCCAGTGGTGGACCGCTCGGGCCCGGCCGCCGCACCTGCGGTGCATCGCGCCGATGGCCATTGGAGTCGCCGGCCTCGGCCCGCGGCCGAGCTTCAACACCGGTGTCCCGCACCTCTACTGGAGCTGGTGGTTCCACCAGGTGACCGGACGTACCCAACAGCACTACGGCGCTCCCTCGTGGGGGCACAACATCAGGCACCTGCCGCTGCGCACCCTCCACGAGCAGGTCGGCACCGGTGGACGGTGGTGGCCGAAGTACGTGGACGGGCAGATCGACTACCTCGGCGAGGCGTTCGTGCTCAGCGACGACGACTGGGCGAACCTCGACCTGCCCGTGCTCGTCACCGTCGGCTGGTGGGACGACCAGACCACGATGGCGACGTGGGCCCGGCTGGCGCGGTCGCCCGCGGGTGCCAGGGCCCAGCTCCTGATCGGAGCCTGGGACCACGGAGGGAACCGGTCGCCGAGCCCGGTGCTGGGAGGACTGGATGTCTCCCGGTCGGTCATGGATACCGTCGGACACGTCGAGCGCTTCCTCGCACGGCACCTCAGGGACGACGACGAACCCGCTGATGCCCACCCGTGCCGGGTCTTCCGGACCGGGACGATGCGGTGGGAAGACCTGGACGAGTGGCCGTCCAGCGCGGTCGAGCCGACGAGTTGGTACCTGGCCAGCGGCGGCGACGCCCGCACACTGAGCGGAAACGGCCGACTCACGCGGACTCCGGAGAAAGCCGCCCGCGACACGTACGTCTTCGACCCGGAGAACCCGGCCAGGGACTTCACCAACCTCGACCTGTTCGCCTGGAGCGACCCGCCCCACGACCATCGCTACCTGCTGCGCCGCCCCGACGTCCTCGTCTACCCGGGTCCGGCCCTGGACGAGCCCGTCCACGTGAGCGGCCAGGCCGAGCTGGACGTCTTCGTCTCGCTGGACGCGCCCGACGCGGACCTGAGCGTCCTGCTGCTCGACGTCCATCCCGACGGCCGGATGATGCTCGTCGGCAGCGAACTCGGGTCGTGCGGGCTACAGCGGATCTCGATGCGGTCCGGGCCCGGCTCACCGCCCGTCAGCCCCGGGGAGATCGTCGGGCTGCGCATCCCGCTGGTCTGGCTCCACCACACCTTCCTGCCGGGGCACCGCATCGCGCTCGCGGTGACCGCAGGCGCGTTCCCCGCCTTCTCCCGCAACCTCGGCACCGGGGAGCCCTGGGCCGACGCCGTGGATTCACGCGTGGTGAGCGTGACCGTTCACCACGGCCCCGAGCACCCCTCGCGGCTCGTCCTGCCCGTCGAGAACAGCGGGGGAGCGGTATGAGGTTCACCGATGTCTCCCGTGTGCGCTCCCGCTTCGACGTACGGGTCGGGGCGAGGGACGGGGTCGACCTGTCCGTCGACGTCTACATGCCGCCTGCCCCCGGTGATCACTCGGTCCTCGTCACCCGCACGCCCTACGACAACAACCGCGCGGACCAGAAGCCTCCTGCGAGCACGGCGCCGCAGGTCCCCTCGGACCGCTTCAAGCTCCTGGCCGCGCGCGGATACATCGTGGTCGCGGGTGACGTGCGCGGCCGGGGTGACTCGGACGGGGATTTCGAGCCGTTCCTCCACGAGGCCGCAGACGGCGCGGACATCGTCACGTGGGCCCGTGACCTTCCCGGGTCCAACGGCCGCCTCGGCTGCTTCGGCGCGGGCTACGCCGGGTTCGCGGCGCTCGCCGCCGCGTCGGCCGCTCCGGTGGACGCGCTCGCCGTGTGGTCCCCGTTCGCGGCGGCCGAGGGCCTGCCGTCGCGGGGCGGTGCCGTGCGACTGGACTGGCTGTTCTGGATGCACCTCGTCGGTGGCCGGGTGCGAGGGCCCGTCGACGCGCCGCCCTGGAAGTCGGTCTTCAGCAGCAGGCCGCTGGCCGGTATGCACGAAGCGCTGGGCAGACCGGACGCGCCGTGGCCCGACTGGCTCGCCCACCTCGACCCCCAGGACCCGTACTGGAGCAGCCTGGCTGTGGGCGGCGGGACGAATGCGAGCGCGCCGACCCTCCTGGTCTCCGGCCGGTGGGACAACGGGCTGGGCGCCACGATGGCGCACTGGGAGACCGTCTCCTCCGCCGGAGGGGAGCACTCGCTGGTCATCGGCCCGTGGGACTCAGCCGGAACCCGGAGACCGGTGAGCGTCGTCGGCGGGGTCGAATGGGGGCCCCGTTCCGTCGTCGACCCCGACGAATTGCTCCTCGAGTGGTTCGACCACCACCTGCGGGACGACCCGTCGTCCTGGGCTCCCGCCCCCGTGCGCGTCTTCGTCACGGGCCGCAACGCCTGGGAAGACCTCGACCGGTGGCCGGTGGCCGACGAGGTCGAGACCTTGTGGCTGACCTCCGAAGGGCGGGCGAACACCCGGATCGGGGACGGACGACTGACGCGCGACGCGACACCCCGCGAGGCGGCCGATCACTTCGTCCACGATCCCGGGAATCCCGTTCCGTGGCAGCCGGATCACGGGTCCTTCTCACGGACCGGCCCAGCGGGATTCACCCTTGAGACATCGTTCGCGACCAGCCGCGACGACACGCTCACGTACACGGCGGCGACCGTCGACGTTCCCACACTCGTCCGGGGCACGCCGGTGGTCCATCTGTTCGCCGGGACCGATCGCGATGACGCGGACTGGATGGTGTCCCTCGAGGACGTGTTCCCGGGCGAGACGAGAACGGTTCACCTGGCACACGGGGTCGTGCGCGCGGGATCGGTGCCCGCGTTCCGGACAGGTGTGCCGGTCGGCTACAGGATCGCGATGACGGACGTGGCGCACGAGCTCCAGCCGGGGCACGCCCTGCGCCTCGTGGTGACCTCCAGTCTCTTCCCGCTCTACGCGATCAACCTCGGCTCCGCCGACTACCTCGGTGCGACGGAGGCCGAACGCGGTACGCACTCCGTCTTCCACGGGCCCCGCCTGCCCAGCAGGATCGAGCTCCCCCTCCACCGAATGGAGAACCATGACCAGGCTCCGTGACCTCGGCATCGAGATCGGGATTCTTCCCTCAGGACCCCGCAACGCCATCAGCGACGTCTCCGGCGTCACCGTCGGTCACGCCACCGTCATCCGCGACGACGACGTCATCGCCCGTACCGGCGTGACCGTGATCCGTCCACGGCCGGGACACGTCAGGACACATCCGTTGTTCGCGGGCTGCGCCACGCTCAACGGCAACGGTGAGATGACAGGTCTCGAGTGGGTTCGCGAGAGCGGTCTGCTCACGACCGACCTGGCCCTCACGGGCACCCACAGCGTCGGCGTCGTCAGGGACAGCCTGGTCGCGATCGAGACGGCGCACGACACCTTCCGCAACGCCTTCTCCCTGCCGGTGGTGGGCGAGACCGCGGACCTCGCCTTCAACAGCGGGAACGCCCAGTTCGTCACCGGCGAACACGTCCGAGCGGCCTACGAGTCGGCGTCCGCCGACGTCGAGGAGGGGAGTGTCGGAGGGGGAACCGGCATGGTCTGCCACGGATTCAAGGGCGGGATCGGAACGGCGTCGCGTCGTCTCGACGCGTCCGCGGGCGGCTGGACCGTGGGCGTGCTCGTCCAGGCGAACCACGGGACCCGCCCCGACTTCAGGGTCGACGGCCGGCCCGTGGGCCGTGACGCGCGCCTGGCACACGTCCCGCTGCCGGCCCGGACCCAGCCGGGCGGAGACCCGCCCATGCCGCCCGGCTCCGGATCGATCATCGTGATCGTGGCGACGGACGCTCCGCTGCTGCCCGGCCAGTGCCGTCGGCTGGCCACCAGGGCGAGCATCGGCATCGGCCGGGTCGGCGGCGGCATCCAGGACTCGAGCGGTGACATCATGCTCGCCTTCTCCACGGCGCCGCAGAACGTGCCCACCGAGGGCTACGCGGGCGGTCACCCGCTGGTGGCGCCCCATTCCGCGGTTCCGCACCAAGCCTTGGACGACCTGTTCCGCGCCGTCGTCGAGGCCACCGAGGAGTCGATCATCAACGCGATGCTCGCCGCTCCCACGATGACCGGTGTGCGCGGTTTCACGGCGTACGGGCTCGAGCCGGACGCACTCCTCGCGGCCTTCTCATCGGCGACCTGAGGCAAGCCGCCCCCGGTTCGGCTGGCAACCACCCGGTGAACGGCCGGATCAGACCAAGGAAGAAGGGACGGTCCCATGGCCGGTTCTGTCTACATCAGCGTGGACATGGAGGGAGTCGCGGGTGTTTCGCGGCTGCACAACACCGTCCCCGGGCACCGGACCTACGCACGCGGCCAGGAGCTCATGACCGAGGAGGCCAACGCCGCTGTGGCGGGGGCGTTCGACGCGGGAGCCACTCACGTGGTGGTGGCGGACAGCCACGGGCCGATGGACAACATCCTGCCCGCCCTGCTGGACCCGCGTGCACGTCTCGTCAACGGCAGCCCCCGTACCTGCGGCATGGTGCACGGCCTGCACGGCGACTTCGACGCGGCCCTCTTCATCGGCTACCACGCGGCCGCGGGAACACCCGGAGTGCTCTCACACACGTTCACCGGATTCTGGTCGGAACTCCGGCTCAACGGTCGGGCCGCGTCCGAGGCAGACGTCAACGCCCTCTACGCTGGCCGGTTCGGAGTCCCGGTGAAGCTC
This sequence comes from Streptomyces sp. NPDC088197, assembly GCF_044741185.1. Taxonomy (NCBI): domain Bacteria; kingdom Bacillati; phylum Actinomycetota; class Actinomycetes; order Kitasatosporales; family Streptomycetaceae; genus Streptomyces; species Streptomyces sp. NPDC088197. The sequence goes on along the minus strand of NZ_JBIUSD010000005.1, from coordinate 220,144 downwards.
ATCACCGGAGACGACCGGACCTGTTCGGCCGGTCTCGCCGGAGTCGAGGCGGTCCACCGCGTCGAGGTCAAGCGCTACCTCTCCTACAACTCGGCCGACGCCCTCTCCCCGGCCACCGCCAGGGCGCACATCCGGGAAGGCGCGGCGCGAGCCGTGGCGGATTCGTCGATCCGGCCGCCGGTCGTCCCTCACGACCTGGTGGTGGAGATCGACCTGAAGCTGTCGACGAGCGCTGATCTCGTCGCCATGATTCCGACGGCCGAGCGCTCGTCGGAGTACACCGTGCGGATCCGGTGCGCCACCGTGGATGAGATCTACGACTTCGTCAGCGTCGCCGGAGCACTGGCCGCGCACGTGGTCGCCACTCAGGCGACCGCTTCGCCGTGACGCGGCGAATCACTCGACGGCGGGGTTCATCAGACGCATCTGGAGCATCAACGCGAATCTCTCGTCCGGGTTCTCCAGGTCGATCTTCCCGACCTCGCTGAGCCGCTTGAGCCGGTAGCGGAACGTGTTGTGGTGCACACCGGCCGAGGCCGCGGCGGCGTGGATGTCGCCGAAGGCGTTCAGCCAGCACTTGAGAGTTGCCAGGAGGCTGCCGTTGCGCCGCTCGTCGTACTCGAGGATCAGGCTCAAGGGGCCGGTCACCGGGTCATGGCGTGCCAAGGACAAGTCCTGGAGCTCCAGCACCAGCGCGTCTATGTGCACCTCTGACATCGTGGCCGCGGTGCCCGCCGTCCCTCGCGTACGCAGTACGCGCAGCGCACGGTCGGCCCGCGCCCGCGACTCGTTCAAGCGCATCGGGTCGCTGATCGCGGTGCCGATGCCGATGACGGCCGGCACCCGCGTCCCCGTCCGCTTCAGGAAGTCGGCCGCGAGCCGCTTGGCGCGCTGCTCGTTCTGGTCGGCGTCCCCGGTGAGCGAGACCAGCCCGTACGACACGTCGCCGAGCAGGGCCGTCGCCGACCGCGGCGCGACCGAGGTGAGGTGCATCGCGAACGCGTCCGCCAACTGCTGGCGTTCCCTCGCCTGCCGGGAGGGATCGGTCTGTCTGTCGCCGTGGTCGACGATGTCCATGGCGACGACATTGACGGTCTTCCCGAGCAGCCCGAGGCGGCCGAGCGCGTGCGCGGCTTTGGGCCCGCCTTCGAGGGCGGTGGCCACCAGGTCGGAGCGCAGGCGGTGGTCGACGTCGGCTCCGGCTCGTCGGCGCAGCAGGTGGAGGGCGACGAGCTTCGCGGCGTCGGCCAGGGCCTGCGACCGCTCGGTGGACGGCGGTCCGGTGACCGCCGCCCAGATCGATCCCAGGATCTCGTCACCGGCACGCACCGCGATGGCCAGGCGCGGGATCTCGTTCTCGCTGATCTTGGATGCCTCGATGTACAGCGGCTCCTCCGTTTGGTAGAGGGCCTTGAACACCCCCCGGTCCTCGTCCTCGCGGAGGTAGACCTCGGGCACCTGGCGGTCGAGGATGGTCCGGATGCGAGCGGCGTCGGCCTCGTCCTGCCGTCCCGAGAACGCCAGCACGCGGTACCGGCGGTCCTCGATGGTGACCGGCGCGTCGATCAGTGCCGCCACGGCGTTGGCGAGGGCGAAGAGGTCGCCCGCGGCGACACCGCCCAGGGTGCTCGTCACCTCGTCCCCGACATCGTCCTGGGCCACGATGGTCCGGAGCATGTCCGCGAGCTGAAGCCAGTCCGCGTTCTCCGCCAGCGCGAGCAGGGCGACGCCCGCGTCGCGGGCGGCGTTGAGCACCTCTGGCTCGCGGTCCACGGGCGCCCGCACGATCAGGGCCGCGGCGCTCTGTGTCCCGAGAACGCGCAGCAGCTCCGCGATGTCGGACGCGCCGTACACCCCGATGCCGAGGACCAGCGCCTTGGGCAGGAGCGTGTGGTTCTGTCCGTGGTCGTGGACGACGACGGCCCCGACCTGCTCGTGGGCACTCACGTCGGCGACGACCACGTCGAGGAACGTACCGCCGAGGTCATTGAGGATCCTCGACAAGCTCGCACGCTGCGGTTTGGACGTCTCGCTCATATCCGCCTGAGTCTACGGGACGCTCCGCCGCGCGTCTTGGGAAGAACGAACGAACGCGCGGCCTCCGTTCGTTGACTGAAACCGAGGCGTGGCCGGGCCGTTGTGCGCCTTCGTTACATTGAACGATTCCAGGCGGAAAATTGGGCGGATCGTCACCAGGTCCGCGCCGTTCGACGGCCATAGCCTCATCCAAACCCGTGAGCCTGATCACACGGGCGGCACACAACCGGCTGGGGGCTGGACCTCTGGCCCGAGGAGGACGGGTCATGAAGCGTAAACGGTCCATCAGACTCGTGGCGGTCAGCGCCACCGTTGTCTGCTTGGCAGCGCTACTGGCTGCCTGCAACGGCGCCGAGAAGCCGGGAGCGACCGGCGGCAGGGCGGACCTCCTGCGGTGGGGCATCGTCGCGGACAGCCTCGACAGCATCGACCCGCTCACGCTGACCTCGGGCAACAACCTTCTCGCCACGGTCTACGACGCCCTGCTCACCGCCGACCCGAAGGGCCAGCTGGCCCCGGGGCTCGCGGAGTCGTGGGACACCCCGGACCCGCGCACGTACATCTTCCACCTGCGCAAGGGCGTCACGTTCTGGGACGGCACCGGGATGACGTCCGCTGACGTGGTCGCCTCGCTGGACTACGAGCGCCTGGCGCCGTCCCCGTACGAGTCGCTGTTCGTGAACGTGAAGGACGTGACCGCCAGGGACGCGAACACCGTCGTCGTCACGCTCAAGCAGGCTGATTCCAGCGTCCTGTCGCTCCTCGCCAGCGTGGGAGCGAGCATCTTCCAGAAGAAGTTCTACGACGAGCACAAGGCCGACTTCGGCAAGCCGGGCACGCTGACCATGGCGACCGGGCCGTACCGGCTCGACCGGCTGAACCCGACCGAAGGCGCGGACCTCACCGCCAACCCGGACTGGTGGGGAGGCAAGCCGGCGATCCAGAGGGTGTCGGTCAAGCCCTTCAAGACCGTGACGAGCGCCGCGCTCGCCTACCGGTCCGGCCAGCTCGACGCCGCGTACCCGCTCGCGGACCCGCGAGCCTTCGCCGCCAGCTCCAAGGCGAAACTGGTGAAGGTCCCCGGGTGCAAGCAGACGTTCATGTCACTGAACACCCAGGTCGCCCCGTGGGACGACGTGCACGTCCGGCGCGCCTTCGCCTACGCGTTGGACCGCAAGGGCCTCGCCGCCGCCGAAGGCGACGGCGCCGTCACCTACGACAGCCTGTTCCCGGCCCAGGTCCTGGCCAAGGTGGCCGACAAAGCGGACATCGACACCATGATCGGCTCGCTCCCGCCCTACGCGTTCGATGTGTCCAAGGCGAAGGAAGAGATCGCGAAGTCGAGCCACCCGGGCAGCGTCAAGGGAACCTTCGAGGTTCCCGACGACGGAATCCGCCCCAAGATCGCTCAGGCCATCGCCGGAATGGTGGCGAAGGCCGGCATCGAGCTGGACGTCAAGGTCCTCTCCGAGGCCCAGTACACCCAGCGCGTCGGCGAAGGAGCGGCCAAGAAGAAGATCCAGCTCACGATCCAGCGACTTGACTGCTCGGAGGAGCCGAACACCACGGCCAGCTATCTCCTCGACAGCTCGCAGGCGGACATCGCCTACGCGAACTACGCCGCGTACAGCAATCCGGAGGCCGACAAGCTGGTCAACGCGGGGATCTCCACGGCCGACCGGGCGGGACGGTTCCAGGCGTACTCCGCCCTGGACAAGCTCGCCGCGCAGGACGTTCCCTACATCCCGCTCTACCTCGGTGAGAACGTCCTGGCGCTGTCGGACAGCTTCACGTGGCCCGAGCTGAACCCGTTCTCCTCGGCCTACGGTCCGGCCGCGTGGGTGGCGCAGGTCAAGCCCGCGTCGTGACGGTGCCACGCGGCCGCGGTGACGCCGGCCGCGTGGGCCGCGAGCCCCAACGAGAAAAAGGCAACGATGCAAACACGAGCAATTTTCTTCCTAGTGCTGAGTCGGGTCCTGGTGTGCGCCGCGATGCTGGTCCTGATCTCGTTCGTCATCTTCTCTCTGCTGTACATCACGCCCGGCGACGCCGTGAGCAATCTGCTCGGCACCCGGAGGCGGACTCCTGAGACAGAGGAGCTGCTCCGGCAGCAGTACCACCTGAACGACCCGTTCCTCACCCAGTACTGGATCTGGTTGAAGGACGCCGTCCGGTTCGATTTCGGAAACTCGTCGGTCTCGACGCTTCCGGTCACGGACGAGATCAAGGCGCGGCTGCCGAATTCCCTGCTCCTCGCGGGCGTGGCCTATCTGCTGACCATGCTCATCGGAATCCCCCTGGGGCTGGCCGCGGCGGTGAAGAAGTCGACGTTCGTCGACCGCGGGATCGTGGCGTCGGTGATCGTCGGATTCAGCACACCGGTCTTCGTGGGCGCCGTGGCCCTGCTCTACGTGTTCGGGGTCCTTTTCGGATGGTTCCCGGTCTTCGGGGCCGGCAGCGGTTTCGTCGACAAACTGTGGCACCTGACCCTTCCGGCGCTCGCGCTCGCGATCTCCGGCGTCGCGCTCATCGTCAAACACACGCGGGCCGTGATGATCAAGGTGCTCGACCAGGACTACGTGACCTTCGCCCGGGCACGCGGGATGTCGTCCCGCCGGGTGTTCCTGTTCTACGCGCTGCGCAACGGCATGATCCCCGTGATCACCGTCAGCGTGCCCCTGCTCGCGTCCTTGGCCACCGGAGCGGTCCTCGTCGAGGTCACCTTCTCGATCCCGGGGATCGGCGACCTGCTCGTGCGGTCCGCGTCGAGCCAGGACCTCCCCACACTCCAGGCCATCGCGCTGCTGGTGGCCGCGCTGATCATGTTCGCGAACCTGGCGGCAGACATGCTCTACCTGGCCGCGGATCCACGCATCAGGCACGGAAGGCCGACCGCATGAGTGCCGCAGTCCCGCAGCTCGAAGATCCCGCCAGGCCCACACGCCGCTCGGCGCGCCCGTCCTGGACCGTACTGGCCTGCCTGGTGATCGTGGTCGGGGTCGTCGTCATGACCGTCCTCGGATCGGTCCTGGCCCCCCAGGACCCCGGCGCCCAGAACGTCTCGGACGTCCTCGCCTCGCCCAGCGCCGGGCACTGGCTCGGCACGGACGAACTCGGCCGGGACGTCTTCTCCAGACTCATCGCCGGAACACGCACCGCGTTCATCGGCCCGCTGGTCATCACCGTCGGCTCCATGCTGATCGGCAACCTGCTGGGTCTGTGGAGCGGTTACAAGAGAGGTGCCGTCGACGCGGTCGTCATGCGCTGGGTCGACTTCATGTGGGCGCTCCCCGGACTTCTCGTCATCGTGGTTGTCGCCGGTGCGTTCGGCGGCGGCTATTGGATGGCGGTGGCGCTCCTTCTCGTGCTGACGATCCCCTTCGACACACGCGTCATCCGAGGCGCGACACTGGAGCAGGCGCTCCTGCCCTACGTGGAAGCCGCGCGTGCGCTGGGCCTGTCGAACCGACGGATCATGCTCTTCCACATCTGGCCCAACGTCTCCGCGACCGCCGTCGCCAACGCGTTCCTGACCTTCGCCGGCGCCATCGTGACGCTCTCAGGACTGTCGTTCCTCGGATTCGGGGTCGACGCCGGTTCGCCGGACTGGGGCCTCATGCTCAAGGACGGAACCAGCCTGCTGTTCGAGAACCCCGCGGCGGCGCTCGGGCCCGGCGTCATGATCGTGGCGACGGCGATCTCGATGAACATCATCGGCGACTGGATGTACGAGGCGCTCTCGAGTCGTGGAGGAAGCAAGTAATGGCCCCCGAACAGTCGGACCGCGTGACGCGAGGGATGACCTCGGACACGGTCCTGAAAGTGCGCGCCCTCGGCGTTGACGCGGTCGGTCCCGACGGTACCCACCCGATCGTGACGTCGTTCGGACTCGACCTGTCCGCGGGAGAGACGATCGGGATCGTGGGCGAGTCCGGAAGCGGCAAGACCATGACCGCCCGCGCCATCATGGGTCTCCTGCCCGGATCGCTCGTCGCGCGCGGCGAGGTCGAGTACGACGGCCGCAATCTGCTGGAGCTGTCGGAACGCGAGTGGAGTCACGTCAGAGGACGGGAAATCGGGCTCGTACTCCAGGACCCGTTCACGATGCTCAACCCCGTGTTCCGCTGCGGGCGCATCATCGAGGAGTCGCTGATCTGGGAGGGCCGTCGGCGCCCGCCGCGGTCCGAACGCAGGGCGGAGGTCAACCGCCGGCTCGCCGAGGTCGGACTCACCGACCCCTCGGTAGCGGATCGGTACCCGTTCCAGCTCTCCGGAGGCATGCGTCAGCGCGTCGCTGTGGCCGCGTCGCTCGCCCGCGACCCGAAGATCCTGATCGCGGACGAACCGACGACGGCTCTGGACGTCACGACCCAGAAGGAGATGCTCACCCTCCTGCGCGGTGTCCAGAAGTCGCGCGGAATGAGCGTCGTACTGATCACGCACGATCTGCGGGTGGCCTTCGCGATGTGCGACCGCGTCTACGTGATGTACGGCGGATCGCTCATCGAGGTCGCGCCCGGCTCCGACCTGGAGGCCAAGCCGCTGCACCCCTATACCCAGGGCCTGTTGCTGGCCGAACCGTCTGTCGACCGTCGGGTCGCCGAACTCCCCTCCATCCCGGGGTCGGTCCCCAAGGCCCGGGAGACCACGGGCTGCTGTGCCTTCGCCACCCGGTGCGAGTGGGTCACGGACCAGTGCCGCCAGGGACCGCCGCCACTGATCGAGGTCGCCGACCTGCGGTATTCGGCCTGTGTCCGCCTGCCGGAGATCAGTCCCGACATGGCGGCGAAGCGGGCCAGGATCGACGTCGTGGAAGCTCCGGTGCGAGACGTACGGGCGGAGCGGCCGCTGATCGACATCCGGGACCTGCGCAAGGAGTTCCGCGTCGGGCAGCGCACCGTCCACGCGCTCGCCGGGGTGTCGCTACAGGTGAACCAGGGGGAGAGCGTCGCCGTCGTCGGGGAGTCCGGTTCCGGCAAGACCACCCTCGCTCGCACGCTGCTGGGACTCGAGCGGTGCACCAGCGGCGACATCATGATCGACGGCATTCCCGCGCACGACTGGTCGCGGCTGAGCGCGGCGGATCTCCGTCGCCTTCGCGGAACCGTGCAGATGGTCTTCCAGGACCCCTACGCGAGCCTCAACCCGATGCGGAGCATCGGCTCGGCACTGTCCGAGGCGATCAGGTCGCACGAGAGCGCCACCAAGCACGCTCCGGGCGCGGTGGCCGACCTGTTGAAGACGGTCGGTCTTCCGGCCTCGTACGCGCAACGCAGGCCGTCGGCCCTCTCCGGCGGAGAGCGTCAGCGCGTCGCGATCGCCAGGGCCCTAGCCGTCAACCCACGGCTCCTGGTCTGCGACGAACCCGTCTCCGCCCTGGACGTCTCGGTGCGAGCCCAGATCATCAACCTCTTCGCGACGCTCCAGCGCGAACGCGGAGTCGGTTTCGTCTTCATCACGCACGACCTCTCGATGCTGCGGCAGATCACCGAGCGCGTCTGCATCATGTACCGCGGACGGCTCGTCGAATCCGGTCCGGTGGACCAGATCCTGGACCATCCGACCGATCCGTACACGATCAAACTGCTGCGGTCGATCCCCCGGTCGGACGCCGACTGGATCGACGCACCCGTGTCGACCGAGGTCTGACCGACCGATACGCGCGCGATCCGCGGCGAAATCCGCCGGTTCGCCGCGGCGCGCCGCGCCCGGCCCGTCTGTCCGGGCCGACATGATCATCCGGCTTTCTGGTCCGAATGAACGAACAACGCGTCCGGAAGCCTTGGCAAAGTCCCTCCTTGAGCAACTGACGCACACGAGTGGAAGGGCTGCCGATAGTGGTGAATGGCGAGCATTGCGTGGTCGTTGGCGCCGGCGCCGCCGGCTTGTGGACGGCTTGGGCGCTGACCGAGGTCGGAATGCGCGTGACGGTGCTCGACGCCGGTGCCGCGGCGGCCGGCGCGTCCTGGGGCAACGCGGGCTGGATATGCCCCGCCCAGGCCGGGCCGGTGCCCGAGCCCGGCATCATCATGCACGGCCTCAAGGACCTGACCCGGCGTGATTCCGCGCTCCACTTCTCGCCCGCGGCCCTCCTGCGCCTCGGACCCTGGATCGCGACGTTCGCGCGCTACTGCAACGACCGGTCGTACTCCGACGGGCTGGCGGCGTTGTCCACGCTCGGGTACCCGTCCTTCAAACTCATCGAACGGCTCGGCCTCGACGAGCACTTCGACAAGACCGGTCTCCTGACCGTCTCCAAGAACCCCGCGGACATCGAGCACTTCATCGAGAAGATCGCGCCGCTGGCCAAGTTCGGGCAGGGAGCCACGACAGAGGTCCTGACGGGCGGCGCGGTCCAGGACCTGGACCCCACGGTGCCACGAGGCCAGGCGGCAGCGTTGATCGGCAACCACTGGCAGATCGTTCCCCACGCCTACATGGCGGCGCTGATCGAGAAGGTGGTCGCCGCAGGTGTCGAGATCCGCGAGCACGAGCCCGTCGAGCACCTCCACGCGCAAGGCGGACGGGTGCGAGCGGTGCGCACGGACCGCGGTACGTACGAGGCCGACCACGTGGTTCTCGCGGCGGGAGTGAACACCACCGCGCTGGCACGCTCGATCGGCCATCCCCTTCCGGTGATCGGCGGCAAGGGCTACAGCTTCGACGTCCGGCCGGGGCGGATGCCGAGGCAGGCGATCCAGACCCTCGACACGCACCTGGCGATCTCGCCGATGGGCGGCACGCTTCGCGTCGCCGGGGCGATGGACTTCACCAACTCACCGACCCGCATCCCCCCACGGCGCGTCAGGGCGATGCGGCGCTCGGCTCAGGCCCTCCTCGGGCCGTGGACCGACGAGTCGGCCGCCTGGTCGGGCCTGCGCCCCGTGGCTCCTGACGGCCTCCCCATGATCGGCAGGCTCGCGCCGGACTCGAACGTGTTCGCCGCCACCGGGTACCAGATGCTCGGCATGACGATCTCACCGGCCGCCGGAGTGCACCTCGCAGAGGCGATCGCCTCGGGGGACGACGGTCGTACCGGGCCGTTCTCGGCGCAGCGGTTCGCCCGCGGGAAGACGCGCAAGACGATGAGGGCCCAGGAGGGGAGTCGGGATGCGTAGTGATCTGGTGGTGCGCGGCGGCCTTGTCGCCGACGGCACCGGCGCACCGCTCAGACGCGCGGACGTACTGGTCCGGGGTGACCGGATCGTTCTCGTCGGCGAGGTCCCCGACACCGACGTGCCCGAGGTGGACGCCGCCGGCGCGTTGGTCGCGCCCGGCTTCATCAACGTGCTCAGCCAGGCCTACGAGTCGCTCCAGCGTGACCCCCGAGGTCTCTCCGACCTCTACCAGGGCGTCACGACCGAGGTGTTCGGCGAAGGCTACTCGCTCGGCCCCGTGGAGGGCCGGATGCGCGCCATCGCCAAGGACTACGCCGAGCGGACCCACGTCCGGCATGAATGGCCGCGGATCAACGACTTCCTGAACCACATGGCCGACGCGGGCGTCGGACCGAATGTCGCGAGCTTCGTCGGGGCGGACAACCTCCGCATGGCCTTCGCCGGTCAGCAAGACCGTCCGCTGACGCCTGACGAGCTGGCCGCCGCCCGCCGGCTCCTCGACGAAGAACTGGCGGACGGCGCGCTGGGTCTGGGCTCCGCTCTCATCTACGCCCCGGGCATGTACGCCTCGACCGACGAGCTGACCGCCTTCGCGGAAGTGCTCGCCGAGCACGACGCGCTCTACATCTCGCACATCCGCAACGAGTCCGACTCCCTGCTCGAAAGCCTGGACGAGCTCATCGGGATCGCCGAGAGGTCGGGAGCGCGGGCCGAGGTCTACCACCTGAAGGCGGCAGGCCGGGACAACTGGCCCCTGATGGCCTCCGCGATCCAGCGCATCGAGGAAGCCAGGGCCGGCGGCCTCGCCGTCACGGCCAACGTCTATCCGTACGAGGCGGGCGCTACCGGCCTGGACGCGTGCGTCCCCCCACGATTCCACGACGGCGGCCCGGACGCTTTGCGCGGCAAGCTCGCGCATGAGGACTTCCGGGAAACGGTCAAGGAGGCCATCCGGGCCCCGGGCGCCGACTGGGACAACTGCTACAAGAGCGCGGGCGGCGCTGACGGAATCCTGCTCCTGGGCGGCAACACCTCCGAGTGGAACGGCATGACACTCGCGCAGGTAGCGACGCGGCGCGGTGACGCGGATCCGCTCGACACGCTTCTGGACATCGTCGTGGCGGACTCGCAGATGATCATCGCGCTGTTCGAGATGACGGAGGAGAACGTCCGTCTCGCCCTGCGGAGCCCATGGGTCTCGGTCTGTTCCGACGCCGAAGCGTGGACGGCCTCTCCGCCGTACACCGACACCCCGACGCATCCGCGGGCCTACGGGTCCTTCGCCCGCGTCCTCGGTCCGTACGTCAGGGACGGCGTCCTGCGGATCGAGGACGCCGTCCGACGGATGACCAGCCTGCCCGCGCGGACGCTGCGTCTCACCGACCGCGGCGTCATCCGCGAGGGCGCCTTCGCGGATCTCGCGATCTTCGAGCCCGACAGGGTCCGGGACCTCGCCACCTACTCCCACCCGCACCAGTACGCCGACGGGATGCGGCACGTGATCATCAACGGCGTCGTCGCGTTCCGCGGGGGAAAGCCGACCGACGAGCTCGGCGGGCGCGCGCTACGACGCGGGACCCGGCCGACGACGAGCGGCTTCCGAGCCCGGTGAACCCGTCGACGAACGACGAAGGAGAGCGATGACAACGCCGTTCAGCGGCATACTCGCGGCAGTGGTGACCCCCTTTCGCGCTGACGGTTCGACCGTCGACGCCGGGGGAGTCCGTCGCCAGGTCGAGCACATCGTCGGTGCGGGCGTGCACGGCGTGGTGCCCTTGGGCAGCACCGGCGAATTCACGACGCTCAGCAACGCGGAGCGGAAGGAGGTCGCCGACCTCTACCTGAAGGCTGTGGACGGTCGGGTGCCCGTCGTCGTGGGCACCGGAGCGTTGACCACCGGCGAGACGATCGACCTCACCCGGCACGCGGCTGACGCCGGTGCGACGGCGGTCATGATCGTGCCCCCCTACTACGGCGCTCTCGGCTGGAAGGAGGTCGTGGCGCACTACGGGGCCGTCTCCGACGCGGTGGACATCGACATCATGTTCTACAACCTGCCGGACGCCACGGGACTGGACATCTCGGCCGGGCGGTTGGCCGAGCTCGCCCGGAGCACCCGCGTGACGTCGTTCAAGGACACCGGGGGTGACGCGGTGAAGTTCGCCACGGTCCTTCACCACTACGCGGACGTCATCCAGCCGCTCAACGGCTACGACACCCTCACGTTCTCCGCCATCGCCGCCGGCGCGCGGGCGGGAGTCTGGGGAGCGGCGAGCGTCATCCCTCAACTGTGCGCGGACTTCTACGAGACCCTCGCGGTCCGCGGCGACATCGCCGAGGCGCGGAAGCAGTGGACGAAGATCTTTCCGATCTGCGAATTCCTCGAGGCGCACCCGTACGCAAGCGCGATCAAGACCGGCCTCGACCTGGTCGGCGTCCCCAGCGGACCCCCCCGACTCCCGGCCCTCCCCCTCACCCCCGAGCACGCGACCACCTTCGCCCGGCTCCTGCGCGAAGCCGGGATCGACCTGCCCCGCTGAGGGGTTCTTCACATCGACCTCGCACATCACCACCGGCGTGTTCGTCTCGCACCGCAAACGCCTCGGGCCGGTCACAGGTGCCCGGCGGAGCAGCAGCCGACGCCTCGGATGCGACTGCGCCGGGTCCTGAGCCGGGACCGGCCGAATTCGCTTCGCCATGACGCCACTTCATGCGCTCTTGCATCCGACGGGCTGTCAGGACAGGCTTTCCGCGGAGCCCTGTGAACGCCTGTTCAGTGGGAGGTGAGCGCGTGACCGCGCCTGACCAAGCGGGGATCGAGATCGTGCGGGCGACTTCGGCGCATGTCCCGATGATCTTCGCGTTGGCACAGTCCAGGAATCTGGACGGAATCGACCCGGTGGAGGCCAGCCGAGACGGATTCCTGGTGTCGGAGTACACCGACGAGATGTACCAAAGGCGACTGGTGAGCGCCGAGCACTTCTACGTGGCCGTCAAGGGAACCGACGTCCTGGGATTCCTCCTGGCCTACAGCGACGCCCAGATCGAACCTGACGAGTGGCTGAACCACCGGATCAAGACCACGCTCGGCAGCTTCCTGGTGATCAAGCAGGTGTGCGTGGCCCGTGACGCGTCGCGGCAGGGCGTCGCGTCACGCCTGTACCACCATGTGCTGGAGCGCTGGACGGCCAACCCGGTGATCGCCGCGGTGGTCAACGAGCCGCTCAATGAGGCGTCGAGCCAATTCCACCGGAAGCTGGGCTTCGAGGAACTGACACGGTTACGACCGCCGGACGGCCGTCTGCGCGTGGTGTGGGTCTCGCGCAAGCCGCGTGAGTCGATGTTGCAGACCCAATACGAGATCGCGGTCGACTTATACAAGCATGAGGACCTCCTCAACTGGAACAAGCTCAATAACTTCCTCTACATCACCGCGGGCCTCGCGGCCACCTTGGCGTTTACCCTCGGTAAAGAGGGCGCTCAGTCAAGGGAAGTGGCCCGCGGCGTCGGAGCGGTCATCACGGTGATCGGGTTCGTTTCCGGGCTGGCGTTCGCCGTCATGCTGCGCTATGGACGCCGCTATTTGCAGACCCGCAAGAGCACGGTCGTGGAGCTGGAAGAGCACATGGCGTGGCACGGCGGGCAGCGGATAGTGGGACGCCGGCTGACAGAGCCGGGATCAGGGTGGCTCCAGGCGTCCCCGACCGGTCTCGTGATGGTGCTGCTTCCCGTCTTCGTCTCACTGGGCTGGCTGGCGATGCTGGTGGTCGTGCTGACGAACTGATGCTCCCTCAAATACCCCTCTACGACGGTGCCGTGTGGGGTCAGTGCGGCTTTCGGATGCTGTCGATGATGCGGGTCCAGTTGTCGCTGCCGTGGCCGTTGTCGATGGCGCGGCGGTAGTGGGCCTGGACGGCCAGGGGGAGCGCGGGGTCGAGGCCGAGTGACGTGCTGGTTTCGACGATGTGGTCGGATGTCGCGCCCATCATGGTGACCGTGCTGAGGCCGCCGGGGTGTTCTCCGGCGTCCAGCGCGGTGCCGGGGGTCGCTTCGCCGGCCCTGAGGATGGCGCCGATCGAGTCGGCGGAGGAGAGCAACTCCGGCAGTGCTTCCTTCGCCGTCATTCCCGCGGTGCCCAGCATCGCGGTGGCGTGCATCAGTGCGGACAAGGTGGTGAGGAATACCGTGAGCTGGGCTTGGTACATCATCTGGGCGAGACCCGGATCCACGCCCAGATACTTCGGCGCGCCGAGCAGCGCCAGTGTCGGCCGGTGGCTCTCCATCGCCTCGGTGGGGCCGCTGTAGTAGACGTGGGCCGCGTCCGTGCCGACCATCGGTGCCGGGACCATGACACCACCGGTGAGGAAGGTGGCGCCGTGGGCCGACGCCCAGGATGCCGCTTCGCGTGAGCGGTCAGGGGTGTCGGAGCTCAGGTTGACCAGTGTCCGGCCGGCGAGCGACGCGGTGGCGCTGTCGAGGATGTCGTACATCGCCTGGTAGTCGGTGAGGCTGAGGATCACGAGGTCACTTGCCTCGACCGCCTCGCGGGGTGTCGGTACGAGGACCGCTCCGTCGGCGACGACGCCGTCGGCCCGGCCGGCGGTGCGGTTCCAGACGGTGACCGGGTGGCCGGCGGCGAGGAGGGTACGGGTCATCGCCTGGCCCATCGGGCCGAGTCCGATCACGGTGACAGTGCTGTGTTGCCTGGTGGTGCCGTGCTGTTGTTCGTTCACCTCTTCATGCTCGGAGAGGGCCACTAATCTGGGAAGTACCCACTATTTTCTGCGGTACTTACCTTTTAGTAAGGGGATCAGCGATGGCGAGGGCGCCGAGGTGCGGGCCTTACATCTGCGGCATCGACGCCGCGCTCGACGTGGTGAGCGGCAAGTGGAAGGGACTCATCCTCTGGGAACTTGACGCCCATCGTGTGCGCCGCTTCGCCGAGCTCCGTCGCGGACTGCCCGGAGTGAGCGAGAAGATGCTGACGCAGCACCTGCGCGAGATGGAGGAGGACGGACTGGTGCACCGGAAGGTCTTCGCCGAGGTGCCGCCGCGGGTGGAGTACTCCCTGACCGAGCACGGGCGCACGCTCAATCAGGCGCTCGGGCCGCTCGGCGTCTGGGGGAGCGAACGGATGCGTCGCGAGGGCTCCGAAGTGGTCGAGGTGGCCGAGATCTCCCACGGCTGAGGGCTGTCCGGTACAGATCCGAACCTCGTCTCGGGCACGGTGAGCCGCCGTGCGGCCGTACCGGTGGTTCTTCGGCCCGGTGCGCTTCGGCGGGCCCATGGGCCCGCGGCGCGTCCTCCCGTCGTACGCCGGACAGTTCGTCGGGGGTCAGCCGCAGCAGCGGCCTGGGGCGGCCGTGTCCTCCCGCGGCGAACAGGTGCGTGGCGCCGGTGAGGAACAGCAGGATGTCCGCGTCCAGTTCGACGGCCAGCAGCGCGGCCGTCCGATCCGGGTCCACCGTCACCGGTACGGTCCGCAGGCGCGCGGTGCCGCGTTCCCGCATGACGGGGATGCCGCCGCCGCAGACCACCACAGTGCCGTCGGCCAGCAGTTCCCGGACGACCTGAGCCTCGGGAACGGCCTGCGGGCGTACGCGGGGCCGGTCCGGCAGGCTCACCTGCGGGTCGTGGGCGCCGACCTGGGCGTGGGTCACGAGCGCGACCACGGTACGGCCGACGAGCACGGATTCCAGCGCGCGTACCAAGCGCGATCCGGTGACGGCCTGGGTCTCGGCGGGAGCGCGCCGTGGACGATGACGACCTCGTGACCGGCCCGGAGGAGCTCGGCCAGCGACGCGGCGCAGCGTCCGTCGGAGGAAGGCGGCAGCGCCTTGCCGGCCGGGCCCCGGTGGACGGCCGGTGCGGGACAGGTCTCATCCGGCCGGCTGCAAAGCCCAGTAGTGCGGGTCGATGGGGGCTTGCCGCACCACGATGCGGCCGGTGACGTCGGGGCTGTCGACGAGTTTCCCCCACGAGTTGGAGTGGTCGCTGGGGGTGTGCTCGATGTCGGCCCAGACGACGCTGCCGGGTCCTGCGGAGCCGTAGGAGACGGTCCACTCGGCGTACTTGTCGGAGCAGGCGTCGGTGACCTTCACGTGGTAGTCCGTCGTCAGGCCCAGGCAGGTGCGCGGGTCGGAGTCCGGTGTGGAGACCTCCATGGTTCCGTTGGGGCGTTGCCGTACCTGCCAGTTCGCCGACGTGGAGGCGGTGTCCGTGCAGGCGCCCAGCGCCACCATGCCGATACGCGCCTTCGTTTTGGGCCAGGTCAGGCACATGCCGTCCTTGAGGGCCGCGAAACGGTAGACCCCGTCGACGAGCGGGGCGGCGTGGGCGGGTTGCGCGAGTGCCGCCGTGGCGGCGGCAGCGGCGGCCATGATGGCGATGACGCGTGAACGCATGGGGTGGGACTCCTCGAACAGCCGTGGTCGATCTGATCGCGCGTCACGGGCGCGCGGTCGACGCGCGGCCCGCCGGAGACGGCGGCGGCACCGATCCTGGAGCACCGGCCCGCCCGGCGGCAGCCCGCGGTGGCCGCTGTCACCCGGCTGGCTGAGCCGCGTCACCCGATGGCGTGGCGGTGAGAGGTCCCCGCGCTGTCGCGGGTGCCAGCGGTGCCGCTCGTCGGTGGTCCCACGGACCCCTTGGCCGATACGCCGCGCCGGTCAGCTCGCCGGTTCGCTGCGGGCGGTGTGTTCGGCCTGCGCGGCGAGGAAGTCCGCGAAGCCGCCGCGGGCGCGGCCGTGCAGACGGGGCGAGGTCATGACAGGGGCGGCCGAGGTGCGCAGGACGCGATGACCGCGGCCGACCAGCGCGGCGACCAGTGCGTGGTCCTCGCCGACGTCGAGCGGCGGGAACCCGCCCACATCGCGGTAGGCGCTGGCACTCAGGCCCAGGTTGGCGCCGTGGACATGGGGGTGGTGCCAGTGGGCGCCGTCGGTCGGACGGGTGGCTTCGTAGCTGAGCTGGTGCCGGACGGTGAGGGCGGTCGCCGTCGGCACGGTCACGGTGCCGACCACCGCGTCCCACCCGTCACGGGCGAGAGCGCTGTGGTGTGCCAGCCAGTGCGGGGGTACGGCGCTGTCGGCGTCGGTGGTGGCGAGCCACACCCGCTCGTGCGGGACGGCGATCTCCGCCAGCGCGTGCTCGGCGCCCTCGGCGCGCGCCCGGCCCGGACTGCGGAAGCCGACCGGCACCACGAGGGCTCCGGCCCGGTGCGCGATCCGGGCCGTGCCGTCACGGCAGGAGTCCGCGACGACGACCGTGCGAATCCGCACGGCGGCGAGTGCGGGGTGGCGCGCGGCAGCCGCGACCGCCTCCAGCGCGGCGGGCAGGAGCGCCTCCTCGTTGTGCGCCGGGATGACGACGGCGATGGCCTCGACCCTCACACCAGACCCTCGCGCTCGGCGGGACCGGGCGGGCTGCTCCCGTCGGCCAGGTCACGGCCGTGGACCTGGAGGACGAAGTCGGCCTCGCGGTGATCGGCGAGCAGTGACAGCCCGGGCAGGCCGGTCACGCGGTCCGCGATCTCGGTGCCCGTCCACAGGTGTTCGGGCACCGGGTGGTTCCAATGCACGGTGACGAGATGCCCGCCGGGCTCCAACGCCGTCCGGGCCCGGTCCAGAAGCATGTCGAGATCGGGAGCGGCGAAGTAATAGAGCACTTCGGACAGCACGACCAGATCGAAGGAGCCGTCCGGCCACTCGTCGGGCAGTGTGAGCTGACGCACCGTCACATTCTCTGCTGCGGCGGTACGTTGCCGAGTGGTCGCCACGGCGGACGCGACCCGGTCGCAGGCGAGTACCTCGTCGCAACGGGTCGCCAGTCGGCGAGTCAACTCACCGACCGAGCACGCGGGTTCGAAGGCCCGGCGGTAGCGCGGCAGGGGGAGCGCGGCCACGGTGATGTCGTACTTGCGCCGCTCGTACCAGCGTTCGGCGAGGTGCCAGGGGTCCTCGCCCCCGCCGTACATCGTCTCGAAGTAGGCGGCGGGCGTACTCGCCGCGTTCGTCCGGCTCACTGGAACATCACCTCGTGCGCGCGGAGGTGGTGGGCCACCTCGTCAGGCGGCAGGACCGCGGCGTCCTCCGGCGCGGGGCCGATGGGCTCGACCTGGGTGGCGAAACGGGCGACCGCGGCGCGCTTGCGGGCCTGGACGTCCGCGGGCAGGGTGACCCGGTGCGCGGAAGGCCACGGGACACGCGGGTCGCCGGGGCGCGCCCAGTGCCACATCCACACGGGATACATCAGGCAGGGCACGGACGCCTGCGCGGCGGCGGCGAGCGCGGCCCGTCCTGCGGCTTCGTGGTCACCGTGGACGTCGCCGATCCACGGCGCGAGGCACAACGAGGCGCCCTCCAGCACCGGGACGAGTGCCTTGACGATCTCGTCCTCGTGGAAGGCCACCCGGGTGTCCGGCACTTGCAGCCGGACGACGTGGGCCGCGCCCGTGCCCAACGCCGCGAGGGCCTGGCGGAGTTCTTCGGCGCGCAGCTGTGTCAGCCGCCCGGGCGTGACGGCTTTGCTGTCGGCGTGCGACTGCTCCCCGTCGGTGACGGAGACCACGGTGAGGGCGGTCCCCGCGTCCGCCAGCATCGCCATCGTCCCGCCGGCGCCCAGCACTTCGTCATCGGGATGCGCGGCCACCACGACCACCCTTCCCGCCTCGGGCAGCCGCAGCTCGGGAAGCGCGCGCCAGCCGTCCCAGTCCCGCCAGAGCGCCTCGTCGGTGCCCGGCGCCTGGATGGGGTTGGCGTATGCGGGCGACGGGCCTGGTTGCTCGCTCACGACGGCTCCTTGCGGGCG
The DNA here is from genome assembly GCF_044741185.1 of Streptomyces sp. NPDC088197. Lineage (NCBI taxonomy): Bacteria > Bacillati > Actinomycetota > Actinomycetes > Kitasatosporales > Streptomycetaceae > Streptomyces > Streptomyces sp. NPDC088197. The sequence continues at coordinate 202,181 of NZ_JBIUSD010000005.1, read as the reverse complement.
GCGAGGCCGCCCAGTTCGGCGAGGTTGCGCTCGGCGTGGTGTTGGCGGATGTACACGGTCAGGTCAGCGGTGTTCCGGGCGTGGCGTTCGTCGTGGCACAGCGGACCGGCGCCGGTGGCCCGTCCCACGTGCGTGAGGACGTCGGCGCACACGGACTCGACGAACGCGCGGGTGCGCAGGCTCCGCATCCGCGCGGTGCCGCCGGTGTCGGAAGGATCGCCGTCGATCTCCGCTGCGGCCTGCTTCAGCACGGCCGCCGCGGCATGGAGCAGCATGTCGACCGCGCCCATGTGCGCGTCGGTGTGCGGATCGGGGCCGCGATCGGCGGCGGCGCGCAGCAGAACGTCGGCGACGGCGCGGGCCCCGCCGTACCAGCAGGCGGCCACGCCGATACCGCCGTGCTGGAACCCCGGCCGCTTCAGATAGCCGCCGACGTCGCCGACCGGCACACCGGGCACATGGTCGAAGCGCACGTCAGGGGTGTCGCTCCCGGCCATCCCGACGGCCTGCCAGGTGCCCGGCACCGGGCGGCAGCCGTCGGCCACCCCCGTCCGTACCGCGAACAGCCGCTTTCCCCGCTCCGTCGCCGCGGTGACCAGCGCGTGGGTGCAGCTGTGGGCTCCCGAGCAGTACTGCTTGAGCCCGGTCAGCACCCAGCCTTCGCGGTCACGGGTGGCGTGCAGTCCTTCGCCCGGCGGTTCGGCCGCCCACACGCCCCACCGCTCTCCCGGCCGGGGCGGCGGCGCGTCCAGTTCCGCCAGGATCGCCGCCGCGTCCACGTGTCCTTCGAAGAGCCGGGCCGCGCACAGATCCCGCTCGGCCACCGAGGTGAGGACGGCGAAGCGCTCCGCCGTACGACCCGAGCCCGGCAACGGGCAGTCCAGCGCTCCCGACGTCAGAGCGGCCACCAGCTCCGCGAAACGCTCCGCCGACTCCCGGGCCGCCGCCGCGACGGGAAGACCCGTCGCCGCGTCGTGTGCCGCCGGATCAGGAGCGGTCGCCGGTGGAGCGGTGGCGGGCCCGTCCTGCCGCGTGGTGCTCCGCATGTGTGGTGGCCTCCCTCGGTGACGACTCGTACGCATTCACAGCCTCACCCGGGACAGTGGCGTACGCATCCGGATGCCCCGCGGGGGCCGTCCTACACCGTCGCGTGGACAGTTCCCATGAGAATGAGCGGGAGAGCCCATGGGTGGCCACTATCCGGGTAGGGGACCAGGTGAGGCTCCACACGCGGTGCCGGACAACGGCACCGCGTACCGAAGGAGGGTGAGCCATGTTCAAGGCCATCGCAGATGTACTCGGAAAGATCGGCAGCGCTGTCGCCACGGTGGTGTCCCTGCCGTTCCGGGCCGTGGGCCGCCTGTTCGGCGGAGCGTCCGACACCGCCCACGGTCACCACTGACACATCGGGCACCCTGGCGTCACGCCGCGGGGGCTTGTCTCGGGTCACCGCTCCGGATGCGGGCGTCCGCCGCTTCCCGCAGGATGACAGAGTCGCCGACGTTCTCGGGACCGTCCTGAGCTGGGCTTTTCAGAGGGCGCCGCACCATGGCGGGACCGGAGCAGCGTCGCCTCGGCCGCGACCGGTGCCGCGGGGTGCGTACGGCCCGGTGTGCTCTGGCCGCACTCGACCGTGATGAGCCGGTCGCCGCGCGCCCCGAGCACGGAGCCGGACGGTGCCAGCCGTATACCCCTCTCCGGGCGCTCGGTCGCGGCCCTCGTCGGCCTTGACGGAAGAAGGAGTCAGCCATGCAGATCACGATCGTCGGTGCGGGCAACATGGCCCGCGGCATCGCCACCCGCGCCCTCGCGGGCGGCCACCGGGTCCGTCTCGTGGACAGCAACCGGGCCAAGGCGGACGCCCTCGCCGCCGACCTCGGCGCGGACGCGAGCGGCGCGGACTTCGACGCGCTGGACGGCGCGGACATCACCGTGCTCGCCCTGCCGTTCGAAGCGGCGAAGACGGTGGCCCGTGAACACGCCCGGGCCCTCGCGGGCAAGGTCGTCGTGGACATCTGCAACCCCGTCGACTTCTCCACCTTCGACTCGCTCGTCACCCCGCCCGGCGTGGCCGCAGTCAGCCTCGTCGCGGCCGAGGCTCCGCAGGCCCGCTTCGTCAAGGCGTTCAACACGACGTTCGCGACCACGCTCGTGGCCGGCGAAGTGGCCGGTCAGCCTCTGGACGTGTTCATCGCCACGGATGACGACGACGCACGGGCGACCGTCACCGAATTCGTCACGAGCGGCGGCCTGCGCCCCCTCGACGCCGGACCGCTGCGCCGCGCCCTGGAACTGGAGGCGTTCCAGTTCCTGCACATGACGCTCCAGGACCGGCTCGGACTGAAGTGGTCCAGCGCGATCAAGATCATTCCCGAATCCTGAGGTGTCCCCATCGTGTCCGCCGCGAAGGGCTGCCCGGGCGCCCGCGTCGTGGTCGGCCGAACCAGCTCGGTTCAGGGGCGCTGGACCCGGACGGCGTCCGGCCGCGTCCGGCTCATGTACCAGCCGTCGACGCGGGGCCCGATGAGGTCGGACGGCCAGCCCGACAGCCCGACGGCGGCGTCGTAGACGGCGTCACCGAACGTCACGATGGCCTGGTGCGGGTCGGCGGTCTCCCTGAGCCTGTCCCACGGCAGGAGAACCAGACCGGCGTCGGGATTCCAGACCGCCCCGTCGACACCCCAGGAACGGCCGTCGAGGCCGTCCGGCTGAGGCCAGATGTAGGCGTACATACCGGCGCCGGGCGCTGTGGCGTCCCCGAAGGAGAATCCCACCGCCACGTACTCCCGGAGCTGGGCGTTCTGCATGAACGCCGGACGATCGGGCGGCGGATCGGTGGGCCGCGCCCGGTGCCGCGTCGCGGACAGGTCGAAGCCGCCCCACATCACCCCGACCCGGGGGCGGTGCCCGAGGAAGGGCGCCTGCCACGTTTCGAGTCCGCCGGCGGCGAGGTTCAGCGCTTGCCACATCAGCCGGGCGACGCCGGGATCCCAGGCGCGTTCGACGTGATCGTCCTCGAAGGTCGGCTCGCAATCCGGAATCTCGCAGATCAGCGAAGTACGCGGCCGGGTTATGCCCAGCTCGGCCGCCGCGTCGCGGAACGCCGCGTAGAACGCGGCGACTGATCCGTCCGACAAGGGCACCGTCCGCGAGCCCGCGTCGGCCTCGACGACCACGTCACCGTCGAGCAGGCGGTAGTGCACCGCGAAGGTCACCCCTCGCCGCCGGAACGTCGGCGTCCTGAGCCCGCGGGGAGTGACGTCGAGGACGACGTTTCCCCAGCCGACCTCGAAGGGCTCGTCGAGGGTGTACTTGCCCGCGACCTGCACCACCCGGTTGACGTATCCGACCATGGCCGCCATGTCCTCGTGGACCAGCGTCGGCCATCCATTGCGACGTTCGCTCACCGAGAGCCTCCCAGTGCGTCGATCGGGTCGGCAGAAGGGATGCGTCGTGGATCGCGTGGGCCTTGCGGACCGTGGCGCGATCGTAGGGCCATTTTCGCACGCGGGTCACGGCCCTGCCCGCTCGGTCACGGCCCTTCCCGCCCGATCACGGTCTGATCGACGCCGAGCCGACGCGTGCGTACACGGCCGTCCGCGCGTCGTGGCGCGCCCGTGGAAGGCGGAAGGCGGCCGGTGCGGGTACGCGGGCGGCGGGCGGCCCCGGGTCGCCCGGCAGCGGTGATCACGAATGCCAGGTCAGGCAGCACGGCAGGGGCCGGGTTACCGTCGGGTCATCGAGCTGGTCGACCAGCAGGTCGACCATCCGGGCAACCCCCATCGGCGAGGAGCTGGCGGCTGTGGCGATCGACGATTCCACCGGTACGGCGGCTCCCGCGGACGTCGTCCTGGCCGGACTGCCGGAAATCCGTTCCGAGCTGGAGGACGTCTACCGGGACCTGCACGCCCATCCCGAGCTGGGCCACCAGGAGCACAGGACCGCGACCCGGGTGGCCGAGCGCCTGACGGAGTGGGGCTACAGGGTGCACGCGGGTGTCGGCGGCACCGGCGTGGTCGGCGTACTCGCCAACGGCGACGGGCCGGTCGTCCTGCTGCGGGCCGACATGGACGCGCTGCCGGTCCGCGAGGACACCGGTCTCCCGTACGCCAGCACGGCCACCGCCACGGACGAGTCCGGCCGGGACGTCCCCGTGGCCCACGCCTGCGGCCACGACATGCACGTCACCTGTCTGCTGGGCGCGGCCAGGCTGATGGCGGCCTCCCCGACGTCGTGGCAGGGCACGCTCGTCGCCCTGTTCCAGCCCGCGGAAGAACCCGGGGACGGCGCCGACCGCATGCTCGCCGACGGTCTCGCCGACCGCGTCCCCCGCCCGGACGTGGCGTTCGCCCAGCACGTACTGCCCTATCCCGCCGGGACCCTGGGCACCCGCTCCGGGTCGTTCCTCTCGGCGGCGGACAATCTGAAGATCACCGTCCACGGCCGGGGTGCCCACGGCTCCGCTCCCCAGGCCGCGATCGACCCGGTGGTCATGGCATCGATGATCGTGGTCCGCCTTCAGACGATCGTCTCCCGAGAGCTGGCCGCGACCGAGCCCGCCGTACTGACCGTGGGTTCCGTCCACGCCGGTACGACCGGCAACGTGATCCCGGACACGGCCGAGATCCAGCTCAATATGCGCACCTACGACGAAGGCACCCGTGAAGCCGTCCTGGCCGCCGTGCGGCGCATCGTCACAGCCGAGTGCGACGCCTCCCGCGCGACCCGGGACCCGCAGTACGAAGAGGGCGGCCGTTTCCCGCCGACCGTCAACGACGAGGCCGTCACCGCCGACGTCTCCGCCGCGTTCACCGCCTACTTCGGCGGGCGGGCCCGTACCAGCGCGTTGCAGAGCGCCAGCGAGGACTTCAGCCGCGTCCCTGACGCCTTCGGCACCCCGTACACCTACTGGGGCATCGGCTGCACCGACCCCGACGCCTACCGTGCGGCCGAGCGGCGCGGCACCGTCGCCCAGGACATCCCCGTCAACCACAGCGCCCGCTTCGCCCCGGTCCTTCAGCCCACCTTGGACACCGGCGTGCAAGCCTTGGTCGTCGCCTCCCTGACCCGGCTCGCCCGCCCCGAGCACCGACGCGGCTGAAGCGCCGGTGGTCAGCGCTTCGCGCCGTCGTCAGGAGCGCGCGAGGCGGGCCGCGAGGTAGGGCGCGGTGGCGCTGCCGCGGGCCTTCGCCACCTTGTCCGGCGGGCCCGCCGCGACCACCCGCCCGCCCGCGTCGCCGCCGCCCGGTCCGAGGTCGATGACCCAGTCGGCGGTGGCGATCGTGTCGAGGTCGTGCTCGACGAGGACGACCGTGTTGCCGGCGTCCACGAGCCGGTGCAGCTGTCGTAGCAGCAGCGCGATGTCCGAGGGGTGCAGCCCCGCCGTCGGCTCGTCGAGCAGGTAGAGCGCGTGCCCGCGGCGGGCCCGCTGCAATTCGGTGGCCAGTTTGATGCGTTGCGCCTCGCCGCCGCTGAGTTCCGTCGCGGGCTGCCCCAGCCGCAGGTACCCGAGTCCCACCTCGCGCAACGTCTCCAGACTGCGGGAGGCGGCCGGGACGGCGGACAGGAACCCGGCGGCGTCGTCGACGGACATTCCCAGCACTTGCGCGATGTTCTTGCCGCGGTAGGTGACTTCCAGCGTCTCGGCGTTGTAGCGGGCGCCCCGGCAGGTCGGGCACGGCGCGTAGGTGCCGGGCAGGAACAGCAGCTCCACCGCGACGAATCCCTCGCCCTGGCAGGTCTCGCACCGCCCTTCGGGCACGTTGAAGGAGAAGCGCCCGGCCGAGTAGCCGCGCGCCCTGGCCTCCTCCGTCCCCGCGTACAGCCTGCGCACCGCGTCGAACATCCCCGTGTACGTGGCCAGGTTGGACCGGGGAGTCCGGCCGATGGGCCGCTGGTCGACCCGGACCAGCCGGTCGAACGACTCGACCCCCGACGCGTCCTGGACGTCGACCTCCAGCTCCGCCTCGTCGGGCTCCTCGGGTACGAGCCCGAGGTGGCCGCGGACGACCTCGGCGAGCACCTGCGTCACCAGCGTCGACTTCCCGGAACCGGACACACCCGTCACCGCCGTCAGCACGCACAGCGGCACGTCGACGGACACATCGCGCAGATTGTGGCGTGAGACGCCGCTCAGACGCAGCCAGCCGTGCGGTGTGCGCGGGCGGTGTTCGAGCGGCTGGGCGCGCCCGAACAGGTACTGGCTCGTGGCCGACTCCGCGACCCGCTCAAGACCGGCGACCGGGCCGCTGTACAGCACGCGTCCGCCGCCCTCACCCGCGCCGGGGCCGATGTCCACCACCCAGTCCGCCCGCCGCACGACGTCCATGTCGTGCTCCACGACGAACAGCGAATTGCCCGCCGCCTTGAGGCGGTCCAGCACGTCCAGCAGCGGTTCCGCGTCGGCCGGGTGCAGCCCGGCGGAGGGCTCGTCGAGGACGTAGACGACGCCGAACAGCCCCGAGCGCAGTTGGGTGGCGATCCGCAGGCGCTGCGCCTCGCCGGGCGACAGGGTCGTCGAGCGGCGCCCGAGGCTGAGATATCCCAGGCCCAGGTCGAGCAGTACGTCGATCCGCGCGACGAGATCGCCGCAGATCCGGACCGCGGCCTCGGTCGTCTCCCCGGACCGGGCGGTCGACGTGGTGGCGTCGGCCTCGGACCGCCCCACGACGGGCCGCAGCAGCGCCACGACCTCGGTGAGCGGCATCGCGTTGATCTCTGCGATGGAACGTCCGGCGAAGGTCACCGCGATTGCCTCGGGCCGCAGTCCGCTGCCGTGGCACTCGGGGCAGGGCACACTCCTGACGAACCGGAGCGCCCGTTCGCGCATCTTGTCGCTCTTGGAGTCGGCGAGGACGTGCATGACGTGCTTGCGCGCGCTCCAGAACGTGCCCTGATAGCCGTAGTCGACGCGGTCCTCCTGCGGCTGGATGTACACGGAGGGCTGCTCGTCCGTGTACAGCAGCCAGTCCCGGTCCTTCTTCCTGAGCCTGCGCCACGGCCGGTCGATGTCGATCCCCAGGCCGCTCACGACACTGCGCAGGTTGGCGCCCTGCCAGGCGCCCGGCCAGGCGGCGATCGCCCCCTCGCGGATGCTCAGCGAGGGGTCCGGGACCAGCAGGTCCTCGGCGACGTCGTGCACGACGCCCAGCCCGTGGCACTGCGGGCAGGCGCCTGCCGCGGTGTTGGGTGAGAACGACTCGGCCTCCAGCCGCACGGCCCCCGGGGGGTAGGTGCCGGCGCGGGAGTACAGCATGCGCAGCAGATTGGACAGCGTCGTGATGGTGCCGACCGTCGAGCGCGAGCTGGGGGAGCCGCGTCGCTGCTGCAGGGCGACGGCCGGTGGCAGTCCGGTGATTTCCCGCACATGCGGAGCGCCGACCTGTTGCAACAGCCTTCGGGCGTACGGTGCCACGGACTCGAAGTAGCGCCGCTGGGCCTCCGCGTAGAGGGTGCCGAACGCGAGCGAGGACTTGCCCGAACCGGAGACGCCGGTGAAGGCGACCATCGCGTCCCGCGGAACGTCGACATCGATGTTCCGCAGATTGTTCTCACTGGCGCCCCGGACATGCACGAAGGGGTCGGTCGCGTCCTTGTCCACTGTTCCTGACTACCCGATCGCGCCCGCATCCGCGCGACAGGCGCCGCCACCGGGCCTAGGTTCTGTCCGGCGGATCACGAATGGCCCCTTCGGCGACCGCGCTCCGGGCGCCGCGCGGGCCCCCGTCCGTCCACGCGACGGGACGTCTTCCGGCGCGGCCCCATGGCGCCGGAAGACGTCCCTCACCTCATCGGATGAAGCGGGGCGCGATCAGTTGCCGGCCCATGTCCATTTCTGGTTGCTGCCGCCGGAGCAGGAGTACATCTGGATCTGGGTGCCGTTGGCGGTCCCGGTGCCGACCGCGTCCAGGCAGAGTCCCGACTGGGTGCTGGCGATGGAGCCGTCGGAGTTCAGGCGCCACTTCTGGTTGGCGCCGCCCCAGCAGGAGTAGATCTGCGCCTTGACGCCGTTGCTGGTGCCGGCCGCGTCCAGGCACTTGCCGAGGGATTTGAGTTCGCCGTCCGACGTCAAGGTCCATTTCTGGTTGCTGCCGCCGGAGCAGTCCCACAACTGGACCTGCGTGCCGTCGGTCGTCGTGGAGTTGGGCACGTCCAGGCACCGCCCCGAACCCGTCCCCTTGATCTGACCGTTGCTTCCGCCGCCCGGCGGGGTCGTGGGAGGAGTGGTCGGAGGTGTGGTGGGAGGCGTGGTGGGAGGCGTGGTCGTGCCACCTCCGGCCGCGTTGAGAGCGTTCAGGACGGCTGTGTACGCGGCCTTCTTGTTGCCGCTGCTGTCGAACAGCAACGGCGTGTCCTGGCTGCGCCACGAGTCGCTGTCCCGGACGCCCCATACCGTCATGCCGAGGCAACGCGAGACCGCCAGGCAGTCGTTGGTGATGTTGGCGTACGTGGTCGGCGACGCGCCCTGGACGTCCAGCTCGGTGATGGCCACGTCGACGCCGAGAGCGGCGAAGCTCTGGAGCGTGGTACGGAAGTTGCTGTTGTACGGGCTGCCGCTGTTGAAGTGGGACTGGAAGCCGACGCAGTCGATCGGAACGCCGCGGGCCTTGAAGTCCTTGACCATGTTGTAGACGCCCTGTGTCTTGGCGTCGTTCCAGTTCTCGATGTTGTAGTCGTTGTAACAGAGCTTCACGTTCGGATCGGCCGCCCGCGCCGTCCGGAAGGCGACCTCGATCCAGTCGTTGCCGGTGCGCTGGAGGTTGGAGTCGCGTCGTCCACCGGAACCGCCGTCGGCGAACGCCTCGTTCACCACGTCCCACTGCGCGAGCTTGCCCTTGTAGTGACCTACCACGCCGTTGATGTGGTTGATCATCGCCTGGCGCAGCGCGCTGCCGCTGAGGGACTGCATCCAGCCCGGCTGCTGGCTGTGCCAGGCCAAGGTGTGGCCGCGTACCTGCTTGCCGTGTTGTACGGCCCAGTTGTAGACCTGATCGCCGCCGTTGAAGTTGAACTGGCCCTGCTGGGGCTCGGTGGCGTCGATCTTCATCTCGTTCTCGGCCGTCACCATGTTGAACTCGCGGTCGGCGATCGTCGTGTAGGCCGAGTCGCCGAGCTTGCCCGAGGAGATGGCGGTGCCGAAGTACCGCCCGCTCTGCGCGGCTGCCGCGCCGAGGGACGTCGCGGCGGCGCCCGAGGGAGCCGCCGCCATCAGGACCGCCGTGGCCGCCACGACCGAGCCGGTCGCGACGGCGACGACGGCCCGGTGGACACGGCTGAGCCGTCGTCGGGTCCCGGGCGGGGGTGGGGGTATGGCCTTTGTGCTCATCGCAGAGCCTCCGTAACCGATTCACAGAACGTGGGGGGACACGCGGGACACGCCCGCGGATTCGTAGGCGTCGACCGTTCCGGCTCCACCGAGTCGGCAGGGCCGTCGCCTCGGGGACTCAGTGTGGAAACGCCCGCGAAACGTGTCAACACTTTCGGAGAAGTTTCGGAAACTATTGCTGGTCGAGGTAATGGCTGCACGACTTCTGAGCACGTCCGAGGCACCGAAAGTTTCGATCCCATGGGTCACCTCGCCGCGCTCGCGCAGCCGCGCCAGATGTTCCGGTCCCACCGGGCCGGGTGCGCACGGCAACGAGTAGCCGCACCGCAGGCGGCAGCCCGTACACGTCGAGGCCGGTGAAGCTCCTGCGGCGCTGCCGCCCCCGCGCCCCGGCAGAATGGAGTTGGGGCTCGGGCATCCTCCGGGCCTGGGCTTCAGCAACGTCGTTCTCCCGAGCCCTGGCTTTCGCGATCGAGGCGAGCTGCGCCTCGTACGCCCGCGGGTCTGACATCTGCAGGCCCCGCCCTGTTCGGGCGAACCAACGCAGATCGGCGAGCCGTCCTGGATAGTCCCGGTCACCGGGGCTGAGCCCGCGCCAGTTCGGGAAGCTGGTGCCGGTTCTGCGGCGTGCGGGCGCGGTTGATCGAGGTGGGATCACCTGCTTCCTGCGAGGTCATTCGTCGGCCGGGTCGCTGGTCGCGACCGGCTGCGGAACGACTACGACGGGGCAGGACGCGTGTTGGACGCAGTGCTGGCTGACGGAACCGAGCAGGACGCCGGCGAGGGTGCCGTGTCCCCGGGTTCCCACCACCAGCAGCCGGGCGTCGCGTGCGGCGTCAGTGAGGATTTGTGCCGGGTGCCCCTCCACCGAGTGGGTTGCCACCTGGACCATGCTGCCGTTCTGGTTCTTCACGACGCGCGCGACGGTTTCTTCCAGGCATTTCTCGGCCGAAATGGCGAAGTTTCCGCCGTCGGGCATGGACGGCAGGTAGCCCCAGGAGTATCCGTACATGCTGGGGTATTGCCATGCGGCGACCGCCGAGAGCGACGCCCCCACCTGTCGGGCGTACTCCATCGCCCAGTGCAGCGCGGCCTCGGACCCGGGGGAGGCGTCCACTCCCACGACGATCCGGTCGGTCTGGTCCACGGGCAGATCTTTCATCGGAACTCCTGCTGATCGTTTGCGTTCGGATCTCAAGCTCGGGTCTCAAGCTCGGACCTCAAGCTCGAATTGTGCGGGTCATGCCCTTTGTTCGGTCTCAGCCGACCGTCCGCTCTTCCTTCGAGTCACCCGTCCACCGAGGCGCGGCGGCCACCGTTTCGGGAATGCGCGTCCACTTGTCCGAGCCGGTGTTCGGCGATGGTGGTCCCGGCGCTGCCGTTCAGGACCGCGGCGGCCTGGGACAGCGAGCCGATGGCCGTTTTCCGGCCGGTCGCGGTGACGAATCGGGCGCAGGCGGTGAGTTTGGGGCCCATGGAGCCGTCAGGGACGGATATCCGGCTCATGTCGTCCACATTGATCCGCCTGCGCAGCATCGCCTGGGGTGTGCCGAAGTGTTCCATCACGCCCGGCACGTCCGTGAGGACGAGCAGCCGGTCGGCGTTCACCTTGATGGCGATCAGCGCCGCGGTGAAGTCCTTGTCGACGACGGCCTCCACGCCGTGGATCCGTCCGGCGTCGTCTTCGGTGACCGGTACTCCGCCGCCGCCACCGCAGATGATCACGGACTGCTGCCTGAGCAAGTGGGTGATGGTGCCCTGTTCGAGGACGCGCTGCGGGTGGGGCGAGGACACGACGCGTCGCCAGCGTCCGCCGTCGGGGGCGATGTCCCAGCCGTGGAGTTCGGCGAGCAGGCGGGCCTGCGGCTGGTCGTAGACCGGTCCGACGAACTTCGTCGGTCTGGCGAAGGCCGGGTCCTCCGCGTCCACGACCGTTTGGGTCACGATGCTGAGGATCGGCTTGGTCACCCCGGCGTTGCGCAGTTCCTGGACCAGCCAGTAGCCGATCATTCCCTGGGTCTGGGCGACGAGTACGTCCAGCGGGTAGGGGCGCGTCAACGAGGTGTCGCTCTCGCTTTCGAGCGCGAGCATGCCGACCTGCGGTCCGTTTCCGTGGCAGATGACCAGTTCGTTCTCGGCGGCGAGCGGGGCGAGGGCCTCAGCCGCGGCGCGGATGTGACCGATCTGGAGCGCGGCATCGGGCTTCTCGCCACGACGCAGGAGCGCGTTGCCGCCGAGGGCGACGACGATGCGCACCTCAGTCACCCAGCGCGGCGACGAGGACGGCCTTGATGGTGTGCAGGCGGTTCTCCGCCTGGTCGAAGACGATCGATCGAGCGGATTCGAAGACCTCGTCGGTGACCTCGGCGCCGGTGAGCCCGTACTGGTCGTTGAGGCGCTGACCGAGTGGTGTGCTGCTGTCGTGGACCGAGGGCAGGCAGTGCAGGAACTTGGTGTCGGGCTTGCCGGAGCCGAGCACGACCTTCTCGGTGACGCGGTACGGCAGGAGCAGCGGAATGCGCGTCTTCCACTGCTCGTCGGACTCGCCCATGCTGACCCACACATCGGTGTAGACGAAGTCGGCGCCCGCTGTGGCCTGCTCGACGTCCTCGGTCACCAGGACGCGCGCGCCACTGTTCGTGGCGAGGTTCCGGGCGGTGGCGATGACGTCGTCGGGGGGCCACAGTTCGCGCGGCGCCGCGATCCGCACATCCATGCCCAGCAGGGCGCCGGTGACGAGAAGCGAACGGGCGACGTTGTTGCGGCCGTCCCCGAGGAAGCAGTACGCGATCTGCCACATGGGGCCGGGGTGGTGCTCGGTCATGGTGAGCACGTCGGCCAGCGTCTGGGTCGGGTGCCAGGAGTCGGTGAGCCCGTTCCATACGGGGACGCCGGCATGGTCGGCGAGCTGCTCCACGGTGTCCTGGGCGAAACCGCGGAACTCTATGCCGTCGAACATCCGGCCCAGCACCCGCGCCGTGTCGCGTACCGACTCCTCACGACCGATGTGGGAGCCCTCGGGCCCGAGGTAGGTGACATGGGCGCCTTGCTGGTGTGCGGCGACCTCGAATGCGCAGCGGGTGCGGGTGGAGCTCTTCTCAAAGACCAGCGCGATGTTCCGGCCTGCCAGCGCGGGCCGTTCGGTGCCGCCGGCCCTGTCGCGCTTGAGCTGCGCCGCGCGCGTGATCAGCGCGAGGAACTGCTGCTTGTCGAGGTCGGTCTCCTTCAGGAGCGAACCGGGATGCCGAAAGGCGGTGGTCGGGGCGGTGGTCGTCGTCATGGGGCGGACCTCGTTTCTGAGCGGTACGGCGGCGTGCGGGCGGGGCGGAGGCGGTTCAGATGCCGTCGCGCTGAGTGGGACAGGTCATGCACCGGGCTCCGCCGCGGCCTCGGCCCAGCTCGCTGCCGGGGATGCTGATGACCTCGATGCCGTTGTCGCGCAGCATGCTGTTGGTGACGGTGTTGCGTTCGTAGCCGACGACGATGCCGGGGGCGATGGTGAGGAAATTGTTGGCGTCGTCCCACTGCTCGCGCTCGGCGGCTCGCGCGTCCTCCTCGGCGGACAGGACGCGTAGTTTCTCGATGCCCAAGGCGTCGGCGATGGTGGCGAAGAGGTCGTCGCGCTGCTCCACGTGCAGCGCCGCGGTGTCGTGCTCGACGACCTCGTGCGGGTCGGCCGGCTCGATCACCCAGGTGCGCATGTCCTTCGGGTCGAGGTTGGGGTAGCGGACGAAGGTGTCCGTGTCGATCATGGTCAGGACGGTGTCCAGGTGCATGAACGCGTGGGACTTCGGGAGCTGCACGGCGATGACGGTGGTGGCCTGACCGGTCCGGAAGAGCTCTCGGGCCAGGATTTCCACGCCCATGGGGGTGGAGCGCTCTCCCATTCCGATCAGGACGGCGCCTCGCCCCAGGACGTGGATGTCACCGCCTTCCAAGGTGGCCGGCTGGTGATTGCTGTCGTCGTCTCCGTAGTAGCGGGGAAACGTGCGGTCGGCGAAGAGCGGATGGAAGTCGTACACAGCCCTGCTGTGCAGCGATTCGCGCTGCCGGGCGGACTTGGCCATCGGGTTGATGGTGACGCCGCCGTATATCCAGGCGGAGTTGTCGCGTTGGAAGAGCGTGTTGGGCAAGGGCGCCAGTACGAAGTCGTCGGGGTCCAGGGTCTGCCAGCGCAGGCTGCGTACCCGCAGCGGTGACAGGTCCGTGCGAGTGACGCCCCCGATGAGCAGCTCGGCCAGTGTCGCGGCGTCGGTGTCGTCGGCGAGCGCCCGCAACGGGGCTGCCAGGGTGGGTCCGACCTGCTCGGCCGTGCAGACGCGGTCCAGCACGAACGCCCGGGCCTCGGGGAGGGCCAGTGTTTCGGCGAGCAGTACGTCGAAATGGTGCACGGTGACGAAGCGGTCGCGGAGGGCCTGGGTGAACGCGTCGTGTTCTTCGCGGGCTCTGGCAGCCCACAGCACGTCGTCGAAGAGCAGTTGGTCGCAGTTGCCGGGAGTCAGGCGGCTGAGTTCCAGCCCGGGACGGTGGACAACGGCTTCACGCAGTTGGCCGACTTCGGAGTGGACTCCCGGCGTGCGGGTCGACCTGGTCTGCCCGGCGGCTCGGTCGGCGGGGCGCTCGGCGGCGGGAACAGCTTGTGTCGGTCGCGTCATGACGGGATCTCCCCGGTGTCGGTGGTGCGGGTGGCGGGTGCCGGGGTGAGCCGACTGCCCACCGGGGTCTCAGGGACCTCGGGAAGGGCGGCGCTGTCGAAGGGCACGACGAGGCTCTCGCCGTACTCGCCCCGCCCCGACTTCAGCCAGATGTAGACGGGCAGACCCAGCAGGACGCAGAACAGGCCGTAGTAGACGGCCTGGTACCCGCTGCCGGCCAGCGACCAGAAGGAGAAGACGAGGGCGACCGCGGAGACTCCGCAGTCGCGGACCAGGTGCTGCCAGTGGGTCTGCCGGCCGCGCGTGAGGAGCCAGTACAACTGCGCGGCCGCGCTGAACAGATAGGGGATGACGGCGGTGACCACGGAGAGCAGGACGAGCGTGGTGAAGACCTTCTCGAAGCGCGTGTAGCTGACCACGGTCAGGACCGAGGCGAGGAGGGTCGAGCTGATGATGCCGAACGCGGGTATGCCGCGTCGGCCGCGGGCGAACACCGCCGGGAACAGGCGGTCCTTCGCGGCTGCCATGGGCATTTCGCCGACGACCAGGGTCCAGCCGATCAGAGCGCCCAGGCCGGAGATGATCGCCGCGACGGCGACGGTCTGGCCGGCCCAACGGCCGCCGAAGATGGCGTCGGCCGAGTCGGTGAACGGCGCTGTGGACTTCTGCAGGGCGGCGTTGGAGACCGTGCCGAACACGGTGACCGTGCCCAGGATGTACACCACGGCGCAGCCGATGGTGCCCAGCACCGTGGCCCGTCCGACATTGCGCCGAGGGTCACGTACGCGGCCGGCCACCACCGAGGCGGTCTCGATGCCGATGTAGCTGAACAGCGCGATGGCCGCGGCGGCCGAGATCGCTGCGGTCGCCGAGGTGCCGGTCGGGTTGAGCGGCCCGAAGTTGTGGGCCTTGATGAACAGCAGCCCGACGGTGGCCATGAACAGCAGGGGAATGAATTTGAGCACGGTCGTGACGTTCTGCGTGATGGCGATGTTCCGCACCCCGGAGAGATTGATGACCGCGGGTATCCACAGACCCGCCATGGCGATCACGACGGACCAGAGCTTGGCGTGCCCGGTGTTCCAGAAGACCTCGACGTATCCGACCCACGCGACGACGATCGCGGCGTTGCCGGCCCAGGCGGTGATCCAGTAGGACCACGCGTTGAGGAAGCCGCCGAAGTCCCCGAAGGCGTCTCTGGCGTAGACATACGGGCCGCCGGAACCCGGCACTCTCTTCGACAGCGACCCGAAGGTGAACGCCAGCGCCAGAGCGCCTACGGTGACCAGGACGAACGCGACCAGACTGATCGGGCCGTACGGCGCCAAGGCACTCGGCAGCGCGAAGACTCCCGTGCCGATCACCGATCCGATGACCAGTGCGGTGGCCGTCGGCAGTCCGAACTGCCGCTTCTTCGCTGTCTTCTGCGTACTCGTCGGGTGCGAGGTTTCTCCGGACGCCTCATCGTGCACCTGCGTACTCAACTGAGTTCCTCCTCGCCTCTGTTCACGACGGCCCACGCTGGGGGCTCGGCAGCGGCAGTCCGGCGGTCCACGTCGGGCTGCCGCTACCGGTCGATCACACCGATGCGTTGGCGTTGGAGCCGTTCAGTACGGGGACGGGGACGGTCTTCACCATGCCGGTCGGCGGTACGGGGGCCGCGGCGGCTGCCTTCTCACGGGCGAGGAAGGATCCGAGCTCGCCGATGGTGCTCATGAGGGGGGCGGGGAAGACCACGGTCGTGTTCTTGTCGACGCCTATCTCGACCAGGCTCTGCAAGTTGCGGAGCTGGAGCGCCAGCGGGTGGTCCATCATGATGTCCGAGGCGTCGCCGAGCGCGGCGGCGGCCATCGACTCGCCTTCGGCGTTGATGATCTTCGCTCGCTTCTCCCGCTCGGCTTCCGCCTGGCGGGCCATCGCGCGCTTCATGCTGTCGGGCAGTTGGATGTCCTTGAGTTCGACCAGGGTGACCTCGACGCCCCATTCGGTGGTCGTCACATCGAGGATTTCGCGGATGTCCAGATTGATCCGGTCAGTTTCCGACAGCGTCTGGTCGAGGGTGTTCTGGCCGACGACCTTGCGCAGGGTCGTCTGCGCTATCTGATTGATCGCCGTGTTCACGTTCTCTATCGCGATCACCGATTTCACGGCGTCCGCCACTCGGAAATAGGCGACGGCCGACACATCGACGCTCACATTGTCCCGGGTGATGATGCCCTGGGACTGGATGGGCATGGTGACCGTCCGCAGCGACACCCGGTGCAGGACATCGACGAACGGAACGATGAACCGCAGCCCCGGCGGACGAGCACCGACCAGCCGCCCGAACCGGAACAGAACTCCCTGCTCGTACTGCTTGATCACCTTGACCGCCATGGCGATGGCCACGATGGCCAGGATGACCACGATGACGAGAAGGAAAATCAGAAGTGCCATTGCGTTGCTCCTCAGAAAGGATGGCGGATTCCTGGTCCAGGACATATCGACCGGCAGGACCGCGGGCAGTGCGTGACGGGCGGAGAGGATGTGACCGGTGGAGGTCGTATCAGCAGCCCTCAGACGCTCCCGTTCGTCCAACTCGTCTGTGCCGTCCTGTAGTTCATATCCGCATCGTCGCCGCGCCAGATCGTCGTCGGTAGGGCCGGGTGGTCCCTCCTCTCCGGCTCAGCGGCCCCCTGCGTCCACCGGATTCTCCTGAGGACTGGCCGCAAATCCATTTCGGAGAGCCGGTCGGCCCTTGGCCGCCGTACTGGCGCCGCACCATCGTGGAGTTATGAGAATCCAAGAGACCAACCTGAGGGAATTTTCCGGAGCGCGGCCGATCGTCGTCGGGGTGAACGGTTCCCGTGCGTCCCTTGCCGCCTTGCGATGGGCCGTGGCGGAAGCGGAGGCACGCAAGGTGCCCCTGGTGACGGTGCACGCCTGGGAGCCGTCGGTACGTCGGCGTGCGCCGTATGCCACCGTGGCGGAGCGCCGTACACCGGCCGAGGACCGGGAGTCCGGGCAGAGGCTGGTCCAAGTCGCGGTGGCCGCAGTCCGGATGGCCCATCCGGGCGCCGACGTGCGGGCGGTGCTGGCCGAGGGGCCGCCGGTCGCGGTACTCCTGCGCTACAGCGACGACGCTCTGCTTCTGACGCTCGGGCAGAGCCTGTACAGGGACGGCTCGCCGACCGAACTCGGGCCGGTGACCCGCGCGTGCGTCAGGGAATCCCATTGCCCCGTCGTTACGGTTCCGGAGCTCCGCACCACAGCCCGGCACAGCGAACTCCCGCCCGTGGCCCCCGTGGCGACGGCCTTGGCCGGCTGACCTCCTGCGACCGCGGCGCGAGCAGTTCGGGCTGAGTCGCGAGGAGGTCGCCGGACGGGCTGGTTCCGCGGGTGGCTACCTCCAGTTTGTGGAGGAGGAGGCCGCTGTGCCCGGCGTCACGTTCCTGCCGCGGTTGGCGAACGCGCTGGAGACGAGGGTCGCGGAGCTGGTTGCGCAGGGCAATGTGTCGTTCAGAACCGCACCGGACGCGCTGCCCGCACAGGCGGCGGGCACGGATACCGCATTCGAGGCGGATCACCATCGTGCCCAGGCGGGTCACCGGTCGCAGGATCGCCGTGCGGCAGAATCCCGCCGCGGCGGGGTCGTCAGGAAAACCGCGGTGAGACGCGCCGTCGGGGGACCGGTTCGTCCGCTTGCGACCTCAACGCCGGACAGGGTCAATCGCGGCGGACGGGGACGGTCGGGAGACCATGGAGTACGGAGCGGACCGAGTCGCCGTCGCACGGGGCGAACAGGGCCGACAACCCCGCGTTCAGGCGGACGCTGACGGAGCGTTCGGAGACTCCGAGCCGCTGCGAGGCGTCGGCGCAGCTCTGGTCACCGATCAGCACCAGCGCCAGCTCCACCCGGTCGAGCGCGACTGACGCCGTTTCGGGGCACCGGTCCCTTATGTGGGGGACGTGAGGTGGGACAGGTGAAGAGCGCGTCCGATGCGTTGTGATGACGGAGTCCGGTGCGGCGAGCACTTCGGCCATGGCGGCTTCGACCACGACCGGATCGTCCGTCATCAGGGCTGACAGGGCGTGGATGGCGATCAGGTGGCGGTCGCACCAGATGATGATCGAGCGTCGGCGGGCGAGGAGTCGCTCGGTTTCGCGGTTCCGGGTGGAAGCGGCGGCCGGCTTCGTTCTGCGCAGAGTCACTGCGGACCTCTTTTCGAAGCGCGGGTCCCGGTCACCGGGCGCGGGCGCTGAATTGAGCACGAGTTGAGCGAACCTGCGGAAGGAATGCCGCGCGGTGCCGCGCTCCGGTCACGCGGTGCCCGGGCACTGGTGCGGAGCCTGTGGCGAGGCATGCGGCCCGGTTACGCGAGTGGAGGCAACCACGCCAACAGCGCAGTCCGGAGGCGACAGGGCCGGTCCGGAAGCTCGCTCGGAAGCACTCGGATGGTCGGGCGATGGATCATCGTCTCACTCGCCTCAGGTACGTCCGTATCGACTGTGCGGTATGCCGCTGGGGTCACGGACGTCACGGCAACTGTAGCGGCGTTCGACCACGTCGACCATGGCCCGAGGTGATAATCCCATCGGACGCATCCATCCGCGACGGTGGATCGACGGGAACTGCCGAGCAGGACCCTTCGGCCCCCGGAAGGGCCGTTCGGCATCTGCGCGGACCGCGGGAGCGCGGGACAGACTGCGCAGCGGGGCCGGACGTACGACGTACGCAACCGACCGCCCCGGCGCCCGCACTGATGTCACTGGGCGTCCGCACACGATGCGGAACGAGGAAAAGCCATGACACTCACGACGAGGCCCTTCACCATCGGCGCAGAAGTCTCCGACGAGGACGGCGCCTTCGGGGTCCTGCGCCGGGTGGTCGTCGACCCGGTCGCCAGAACCCTCACTCACCTGGTGATCGAGCCCAAGTACCACCACGCGGCCGGCCGCCTCGTACCTGTCGGTCTGATCGACCAGTCCGCCGCACGGATCGCACTGCACTGCACCACGGCCGAGTTCGAGGCTCTGTCGAGCGCCGACGAGAAGCATTTTGTGCCCGCACCGGACAATGAGTGGGGCTATGCGGGCGGCGAGATTTTCGCTCTCCCCTACTACGGACTCGGTATGGGGACAGGCGCGGTCGCCATGAGGCCGGTTCTCCCGGTTCCGGGGCCGCGCCTCATCACGCGGGACCGTATTCCCACCGGCGAGGTGGAGATCCGCCGGGGTGACGCCGTGCACGCGACCGACGGTGAGATCGGCCGGGTCCAGGGCCTGGCCGTGGACACCGGTGACTACCACGTCAGCCATGTGCTGCTGGACGAGGGCCACTTGTGGGGAAAGCGACGCGTCGCGATCCCCATCGACGCGGTCGTCAGCGTCACCGGCGACGTCCGGCTCAGCTTGACCAAGGACGAGGTACGCGACCTGCCGCCGGTCGACCTCGCCCATGACGCCACACCGAGCGTCGCCGACGGAGCCCCTGTCTGAGCCGCAGGGGGGCAAGCCTCCGCTGACGGCACGGCACGAGCCGCGACCCTGTGTCGACGTCTCGGCTCCTGCGGTGCCCTCAGGCGTTCACGCGGACCAATGGCTGCTCTCGCCCCTGACGGCCAGGGAACAGCAGAGCGGCCGATCCGGGCGGAACGGGATCGGAGCCCCCCTTCGCACGGCGCTCCGCCGGACGGCGGTGATGGAAGCCGCGGCCCGCAGTCCGCCACGGCCTCGGGCCGCTGCCCGGGGTGGGGCGGGGGGATGGGAAACTGGCGGGTATGGATATCCGTCGCAGGAACAACGTCACCGTCACCGGCTGTGCAGACGGGCCGGTGCTCCTGCTGGCGCACGGGTTCGGCTGTGACCAGAACATGTGGCGCACGGTGGTTCCCGCATTGGCTGAGAGCTACCGGGTGGTGCTCTTCGACTACGTGGGTTCCGGCCGGGCGGACCCGTCGGCCTGGGACGAGCGGCGTTACAGCTCCCTGGAGGGCTACGCGCGGGACGTACTGGAAGTCTGCGAGGAGCTGGACCTGCGGGACGCGACGTTCGTGGGGCACTCGGTCAGCGCGATGGTCGGGGTGCTCGCCGCGGCGAAGGCCCCGCGGCGTCTGTCCCGGCTGGTGATGGTCGCGCCGTCGCCCTGCTACATCGACGACGACGGTTACCGGGGCGGGTTCAGCGCCGAGGACATCGACGAGCTGCTGGAGTCGCTGGAGTCGAACTATCTGGGCTGGTCGGCGGCGATGGCCCCGGTCATCATGGGCAACGCGGACCGCCCGGAACTCGGCCAGGAGCTGACCGCCTCGTTCTGCGCGACCGACCCGGACATGGCTCGCGTCTTCGCCCGCACGACGTTCCTGTCCGACAGCCGCGAGGACCTGAAGACGGTCACGGCGCCGACGCTGGTCCTTGAATGCAGGCAGGACGTGATCGCGCCCCGGGAGGTCGGCGCCTACGTCCACGCGGCGATCCCCGGCAGCCGCCTGGTCACGCTGGAGGCGACGGGTCACTGCCCGCAGCTGAGCGCGCCGCAGGCCACCGCGGGCGCGATCATCGAGTTCGTCGGGACAAGCCGGTGATGTGCAGGACCGACCAGGCGCCCGAGCCGGGCGAGGAGCAGGACGTGGACACCACGGACGCGGTGTTCACCTCACTGCTGGAGGACAGCGCGGAAGAGCTGTACGAGCAGGCCCCGTGCGGATATCTGTCGACGCTGATGGACGGCACCATCGCGAGGATCAACACCACCCTGCTGGACTGGCTGGGCATGGACCGTGCGCAGGTGGTGGGGCGGATGCGGTTCACCGATCTGCTCACTGTGGGGGGCAAGCTCTATCACGAGACGCACTTCGCGCCGCTGTTGCAGATGAAGGGCGAGGTCAGCGGCATCGCCCTGGACATCAGGGCCGCCGGAAAGGCGCGGATGCCGGTATTGGTCACCTCGAAGGTGAAGACCAGCGAGGACGGTGAGCCCCTGCTGATCCGCACCACCGTTTTCGACGCCCGCGACCGCCGCGCCTACGAGGCGGAGTTGCTGCGCGGCCGCGAGGAGGCTGAGGAAGCCCACCGGCAGGCCGAAGCGGACCGCCGGCGCGCGGAGGCTGATCGCGTCCGGCTCCAGGAGGCGCTCGCCGTTCTCCAGCAGAGCCTGCTGCCCTCGCAGCTGCCCACGATCCCGGGCCTGGAGGCCGGTTCCTATTACCACACGGCATCCCCGGATCTGCTGGGCGGAGACTTCTACGACCTGTTCCCCCTGGACTGCGGCCGGTGGGCGTTCTTCCTCGGGGACGTGTGCGGCAAGGGGCCCCAAGCCGCCGCGGTCACCTCACTGGCCCGCTACACCCTGCGCGCCGCCGCCCTGCACGATGCCGACCCGGTCACCGTCCTCACCACCCTGAACACGGTGCTGCACGAGCGGTACGCCAGCGGCGAGGGCCGCTACTGCACCGCCGTCTTCGGAGTCCTGGAAACCGATGAGGGCCACGTCGGCGTGCACCTGGCTTCCGGCGGACACCCCTCCGCGGTGATCCAGCGCGCGGACGGCAGCACCGACTGGGTTCCCACTCCGGGCGGCCTGCTCGTCGGCGTCCTGCCGCAGGCCCCGTTCACGGCCGCCCGCGCCGATCTGCTGCCCGGCGACACCCTGCTCCTGTACACCGACGGCCTGACCGAGGCCCGCACCGGGCCGGACCGTGAACTGTACGGCGAGGACGCTCTGTGTGCTTTCATCGCCGCCCAGCCGCCGACGGGCCCGCAGGCTCTCATCACCGCCCTGAGCGGGCTGCTCGCCTCCTTCGGCGACGGGCTCGACGACGACACCGCCCTGCTCGCCCTCGGCATGCCCGCCCCGCTTCCCACCACCGCGAGTGACGAGCTGACATGAACCCTCTGACGATCACCGCCCGAGCCACCGCCACCGGTCCCGTCCTGGAGATCACCGGTGACCTCGACTACGCGACGGCACCCGAACTGCGCAGGGCCGTAGACGGCCTGGCGGTCGCCGCGGGGCAACTGCTGGTCCTTGACCTGGCCGGCCTGGACTTCTGCGACTCCAGCGGGATCAGCGCTCTGCTGTCGGTTCGGAGTCTGGCTATCGAACACGGCGGCGACATGACCCTCGCCGCGGTTCCCGCGAACACCGCCCGCATCCTGGGCATCATCGGCCTGGACCAGGTTTTCACCATCCACCCGGACGCCACGACGGCCACCGCCCGCGACTCCGCCGCCAGTTGATCCTGCTCCGGACAGCGTCAGCCAAGGGGGTCAGCGTCCGGGTGGCCGCGCTATGCCGCCTCCGCCAACCCCGCTGCTGCGCGCTCCATTACTTGCCGCCTGCCTGCTCCAGGGCGGCCGCGTAGGCGTACAGCGCGGCAATGACCGTGGCGCGGTCGGCGGGGTCGAGACCGCGCATGACGCGTTCCCGGGCAGAGGCGCTGCCGGAAAGCCATTCGCCGATCGGTGCGGCGTAGGCGGGGGCGATGGCGACGATGCGGCGGGGGAGTTGGACGGCGACGCCGCCCACGCCACCCGCCGCACCGGTGATCAGAACGTTGACTGGTGGGTGCGGCCGCCAGCGGCCGGGCGGGCAGGGAGACCCGCTCGGCCCGGGTACCGCAGCTGGGACGGGGAATCAGGCGTTGATCGAGGCTTCGTGTCCGGCGTCCTTCGCCGATGTCCGTGTCCGCGGCAGGACGAGATAGGTCAGGGCCAGTCCGATCAGGCTCAGGACCGCGCCCGCCAGGCCGGTCCACCGCAGAGCACCGGCGGCGACGATCGCGCCGCCGATGACCGAGCCGGCTGCCGCACCGAGGTTGAAGGCGCCCACGTTGACGGAGACCGCCAGGCTCGGCGCGGCGCCCGCGTGGTGCAGGATCAGTCCCTGTAGCGGGGCGATGGTCGCGGTGGCGAACAGACCGAGTACCAGGACTGCCGCCACGGCGGTGGGCTGCCACACCACGGCGAACGGGATGAGCGAGAGCGTCGCCGCGAGCCCGCCGAAGACCCCGCGTACGGTGGCGCTCATCGACTTGTCGGTCAGCTTTCCGGCGGTGAGGTTGCCGAGAAAACTACCCGCGCCGTAGGCGAGCAGCAGGCCGGAGACCGCGTCGGCGGAGAAACCGGAGACCCGGGTCAGCAGCGGCGCGATGTAGGTGAACAGTGTGGCGACCCCGGAAAAGCCCACCGCGGTGGTGGCGATGGCGAGCATGACCGGCCGACGGGTCACCACGCGTATCTCGTCACGTAACCGCGTGGACGGGGCTTCCTGACGGGGCAGTACGGCGGCCAGGAGCACGGTGCCCACCAGGGACAGAACGGTCAGCGCGGCGAATGGAGCCCGCCATCCGGCGCTTTGCCCGAGCAGTGCCCCCAGGGGCACTCCGAGGAGCGTGGCCACGGTGAAGCCGGAGGCCACGGTGGCGATGGCCGAGCCCGTCTTCTCGGCCGGGACCACCCGAACCGCCGTCACCAGCGCCAGCGCCAGGAAAGCGGCGTGACTCAGCGAGGACACCACGCGGCCCACCAGGAGCAGGCCGAAGGACGGCGCCACCGCGCTCGTCGCACTGCCCGCCGCGAACAGCAGCATCAGCCCGATGGCGAGGCCCTTGCGCGGCAGACGCGAGGTCAGCAGGGCCATGAGCGGCCCTCCGACCACGACTCCGAGCGCGTATGCGGTCACTGCTTGTCCGGCGGTTCCCACGGAGACGTCCAGATCCTCGCCGACCTGGGGCAGCAACCCGGCGATCAGGTACTCCGAGGTACCCACGACGAAGACGCTTACGCACAGTGCGGCGAGCGTCGCGAAACCCTTGTTCACCTTCATGCCGCAGACGCTAAAGTCTCACATGGGTATGAGAGTCAAGCCCGAACGGGCAATGTCCGCGCGACTGTCAGGAGGTCCCTGTGCGTATCGGTGAGTTGTCCCGGCGGACCGATGTGGCCGTGTACTTGTTGCGCTACTACGAGGAGCAGGGTCTCCTCCATCCGCAGCGTCGTCCCAGCGGTTACCGGGAATACGTCGAGGAGGACGTCGCCGTGGTCCGCCGCATCCGCAGCCTGCTGGCCGCCGGCTTGGGCACCTCCACCATCACCGCGGTCCTGCCGTGCCTGCGGGATACCGGCGACCGTCTCGTCCCCACCTGCTCGGACCTGCTCGCCGACCTCCACCAGGAACGCGACCGCATCGCTCAGGCCATCAGCGACCTTCAGGCTTCCATGGACGCGCTCAACAACGTCATCGCTGCGGCCCCAGCCGACGTCACTCGCAGGGCACTTGCTTCACTCGACGTGTGAACGAATCGACTCTCACCGCCGTAGCCCGACGGCGCTGAGGTCCCCAAGGTGGCGCCCGGCCTGTCGAAAGGGTTACGGAGTTGGCCCGCACATGGCCCGGATCTTGGTGACGGACTCCCGCCAGATGCCGAGCAGTGCCCGCACCTTTACTTGTCCTCGCGGCGCCCGGTTGCCAGCGCGGTCCTGCCCGTGGAAGCGCACCGTCGGACAGGTGCGAGACAGAAGCGGCCGTGCGGTATCGCGGTCACCGTCGAACAGCCGAGGCCGTGCGAACTGTCCAGGAGCCGCCGGGTCGTCGGGGTCCCTGTGAACGTCTGTCTCGGCTGCGGGCACATGCTCCATGCCGTCCCAGCAACCCCATTCTGATTGCGGAGAACGCCGTCCGTCCGCGGGGGCCGGGGTGGTCGTATGGGCTGATATGCCATACCGCCCAATAGGCGCAGACCAGCGCGTCGGCTACGAAGGGGCTTTGTGCCTGTGCTACGGCAGAGTCCTCGGCGCGAGTGTTGCCAACACATCTGCGAGAGTGGGCTTTGGTGAGTTGGGCGATGGCCGCACCAACCAGGCCCCCGCGGCGCCGCCGCACCGGCTAATCGTTGCATGCCATGATCCTTATGGGCTGGTGCCACCGGCATCACGCCACGCGCTGGGGATGCCGCGTCGGAACAACGCTTCCAGCCGAGGCCGAGGTGGTCGTGCTTGTGCTGCCGAAGCGAAGGTGTGGAAGCAGCGCGGCCAACCGCGGGCAGGCCCGATATTCTTGGTACCGGCCGTATCGGTTCGTAAACGGCGCTTGGCGTCTCAGCGGGTCCGCTCGATGACGCAGTGGCCTCGCCGGAGTTCGGGTCTCCCGGAGTGCCGTAGAAGTGAGCGTCCCAGGCGATCGGCTGTGGCTGAGCCTGGCGAACTCCGTGGCGAGATTGTGGAATTCTCCGCTGTGTATCAGGGGGGGAATATGACCTGGCCTCTACCGCGCTGCCCCAAATGCTCTGTCAGCAAAGCTGTGACCAACTCGCCGACGAGTACGCCGCCGCAGACCAACTGGTTCAGCAGATTGTCGTAACTGTTCTTGGCGGGGCCAAGGGCGGCAGGAGAGGATCGGCCCTGCTGACGACCGTCGGCCTCTTGGATTTGAGGGGGCGCGCTTGAGTGGCGTCATGGAGGACGTACTCCTCTGGGGCCCAGGTGGTCGCGTTCTCATTGCGGTTACCGGAGGCACGGGATCCAGAATTGGTCATGTCTTCAATGTGGTCAACGTGGACGGTAATATCGTCTTCCTCGACTACCAGTTAGGAACGGTCCAGCCGGTAGGCTGGGGGAGTGCTAACTCATGAGGATGAACTGACGAGCTGTCAATGACTGAAGTGCTGGGCGCTACCTCTACTTTGTTGGTGCAGGGCGGTGCAGGCCGGGACCCGGAGACGATGAGGCTTGAGCCGGAGCACGCCTACGTCGAGGACGGGCACGCAGTCATTCCCTACAACTCCCGAGCCTTTTTGGACGAAGGCCGAAAAAGGGAGCGGCTGCTGGGAAATCTACCGGTCCTGGTAGATCTCTCTCTACTGGAGTGTGCCGATACATGACCGTCCAGGAAGTACTGGCACGCCCAGAGGCTCAGGACAGCGAATGATACGGCGATGAGTTCGCCTTGCTTGACCGGACGGCCCTGCCGCCCGACGGAGTCGTAGCGGTACTGCGCCACGGCTGTGGCTGTCGAGGCGCTCGCGCCGGCGGCGGTTGCCCACAAGTTGATGGCTGAGACTTGTCCCGGTGCATCACCCGCCGGTCCTCCCGCCGCAGCGGGCAACCGGCCTCCCGCGAAGCCGAACGCGACTGATCGTTCTCAACGGCACCACGGTCACCCTGGCACGAAGCGACCCTGACCCTGGGCCCCGAGGCCACTTTTTCATAGAGTCCGTGGACGTGACCATAGTCCTGAACCTCGCCACCATAGTGATCGCCTCTCTGGCATTGCTGCTGGCCCTGCGGCAGAACCGCCTCAGCAACGGAGGGAACCACCTGCCGGTGATCCTCGAAGCCTTCAAGTTAGTCCACGGCCCGGAGTCCACCTACCTCGAAGATGAGAAGTATGTCTTGAACGATCTAGCCCGGCACTCCGTCGACTGCGGCGTTACCGAACTTCCCGACGAAGCTCGCCCCCATGCATTGAAGATAGGGATGTTCTTCGATGACCTCGGCAGGCTTGTCGCCCACGGCATAATTGATCAGGAACTGGTTGTCGGCTCCTTCGGTACGGGAATCGTCCGCATGTGGGACGCCCTGGCCCCATACGTCTACCAACAGAGACGCGTCCACGACAACCACTTCTGGATCTACTTTGAGGACCTCGCAGCCCGCACCGCTGCTACACCGAACACCCTGGTCTACGCCGCCTTGGGCCTGCGTTCACGCCCACCTCGGAGCCGGTGACACCCAGCGTCATCGCTCGCCCCACCCAGCACAGCATCCGTCATGGAACTGCAAGCAGGCCCTCAGAACCGACGAGTTCGTTGCCCGCGCGCTCGCTCAACCCGACCCCCGCCGCGCCACGCCCGGCTGCCGTTCGAGGAGAAGGATCGAAAACAGCTTCTGACACCGTCACCCACACCACGACGCTGCGGTCGGCGCTCACGGCTGCCCGCTGGCGGCGCGGGTGAGGAAAGCGGCGAGGGCGGCGGCCTCCGGATCGGCGGCCGCGAGCCGGGCAGCGAACGCCAGTTGGTCGACGCCCGTGCCAGGATCGAGGCGGGTGAGCGCGGACAGCACGGCGTGGGTGAGCGAAGGGGTCGGCAGGAGACCGGCAGCGGCCGGTTCGACCCGAGCGAACCGGCCCGTCACGCGACTCATCAGCTGGTCGAACATCGCCCGCCACCGGGCAGGCACTCCGCTGTGCCCCGCGGCCACCGCCTGATTTTCGTTTGTCCACACAACTCACGGTGATCAACGGGGGCCGCAGCCATCTCCGCACCAGCCCCGACCAGCAAGGTCACGATCTACGACTGGAGTACTAACAACGGCCAACACAATGAGTTGACCTGTCGCAGGGTGATCAAGCAGCAGGCGAGTTTGAGGATGGCCTCGAGGATGTCAGCTCGTCGTTCCCAGTGGATGCGGAGTCGTTTGAAACCGTGGAGCCAGGCGAAGGTTCGCTCGACGACCCAGCGGTAGGTGCCCAGTCCGGTGCCGTGCCGAGTGCCACGGCGACCGACAGCACGAGCGCCGCAGCGGTGACGCACGAAGCTTCCCGCAGCGCCGGAGCCCGGCGTGGCCTACGGGCTGGCGGCGGCCGAGGACTACGAGACGCGTAATGAGGCCAAGGTCGGCGTCTCCGACGTTCGGCGCATCGTTCCGCTCGAACACCCACCGGGCTGGCTGCGCCAGGACCAGCTGTGCCGTCTCAGTAACCACCAGGTGCCTTCAACGGTGTAGGAGACGTGGCACAGCGGCCCGATCAGCGTCTTCACCCGCGTCGGCGTCCACCGCTGGTCCGCCCATCCGTGGACTAGCGGACCGCGCTGCAACTCTTGCTCCAGCCGGGCGATCTGCGCGTCACTGAGGCGAGGACGGCCGGGCGAACCCTTCAAGGCCACTCCAGCCTCGCGACACTCACCGGCGGTGTGGCCTGGTGGTGGTCAGACGGCGTCGATCACCCGCCGTACTGCGGATTCGATGGCGCGTTGTCCGGCGGGTAGGGGGTGGCCGCGGTTGTCGCCGCCGTTCCGGCCGACGTCGTAGACCCATGGTGAGGCGCTGCACAGTTCGTGACCGTCGAAGCTGTTCAGGACCGAGAGGTAGGTAACGTGAGCGCGGGTGGCCGCGGCCCGGGTGGCGGCATCCATCTGCGCGGCCAGGTCGTTGAGATTGGAGCGCTCAGAAGGTGTGAGCCAGCCGCACCGCCTGGTGGCCGACTGCTGCGCGGGGAACAACCGCGGATAGCCGACCACGACTACCCGGGCATGCGGAGCTGTCGTTTTGACCAGCTGGTAGGCGCTCAGCAGCTTCCCCGGGA
Source organism: Streptomyces sp. NPDC088197 (assembly GCF_044741185.1). Lineage (NCBI taxonomy): Bacteria > Bacillati > Actinomycetota > Actinomycetes > Kitasatosporales > Streptomycetaceae > Streptomyces > Streptomyces sp. NPDC088197. The sequence continues at coordinate 173,917 of NZ_JBIUSD010000005.1, read as the reverse complement.
GCGTCTGGCTGATGTAGCTCCTCGCGTGGGCGAGGGTGCGATCCAGGACGCAGTCGCTGAGGAAGCAGTGGGTCAGGATGCGGGAGAAGCCGACATCGTTTCCACCGATAGTGAGCGTGACCAGGCTCGGTGCGGGCCGAAGGGAACGCAGACGGGTCGTCACCTGTGCGGGTTCCCCCTTGAACGTCGAGCTGAGCGCCGAGATTTCCGCCCCTGAACACGCCAGGTGCGCTACGAGATGCACGGCCGCGTCGTCTACCGCCAGCAGCCGGGGCCACGCCTGCGGGCTACGATCGCAGGCGTGGGAAGCGGCGTCGAACGGCGGATTGCCCTCGCCAGAGGAGTAGGAGTCGCCCAGCGCGACAGTCGAGACCGGCGCCGGAAGCGGCGCACTGGATTTCAGGAGCGTGGCGCGAGGTTCGTCCATCCCCAGCCCCGGGCGCGGCATGGACACCAGCACGGTCTGCCAAGTGCCACATAGCCCGTCCGGGGCGGTGCACTGGACTTGTTCGACGTAGAGACGGCCTTCGGCTAGGGCGTACTGGCTGCTGTTTCCGCCTGCGCCGGAGTCGAGCGCGGAGGTGTCGAAGGAGTCCACCGGCGCGCCGGTGGTGTGGCTGTAGGTGTCTACCTGAAAGCTGGTGGAGGTGTACGCGTTATAGGTGACATTGCGCAGCAGCACGATGTGGCCGCGGCTGTCGGCTTGGACGGCGACCGGTGCGTAGGCGCGGTCGCGGGCGTCGTCTCTTTCGGGGACGGTACGGGTGAACAGTAGATGGCCCCTGGGATCGACAGCGATCAGGCGGTCGGTGCTGCTTCCAGCCTGAGTGACAGTCAGCAGGACCGGCACCCCCCACGAGGCAGCGGTCCAAGCGTTGATGAGTGGGTCGGCGCAGTATGGCAGGGTGTAACGGCCGGTGCGGCCACTGATGTTGAACACATCGAGGCGGTTGACCGGGTCGTACCGCCAGCAGTCGGGTTTGGAGGTGGGGCCGCTGCGGTTGGTGAGGTACGCGAACACGTAGCCGTCGGGGTTCACAGCGAGCCGCTGCGGCATCTCGGCAGCGGCGGACACCACGCGAACGCGGCCGATGTCGTTGCCGTGGTAGTCGATGTACCGCACGCCGTCTCCGGCGTAGTTCTCCACTACCAGGCCCCGCCGGTAGGCCCCGACGATGCCGGAAGCGTCCGCGGACCGGTTGGCGAACAGCAATGCCCCGGTCGTCGCGGATATGCCGAAGATCACGGCTTGCCAGCCGCAGTTGGTGTAAGCGGTGCCGGCGCCGTAGATGTTGCCGTCCGCGCCCGGGACGAGCTGTCCGTATCCGATAGCGACAGGAGACTGGCCGCACGTCACGCTGATGGGGCGGGTCCACTTCAACGCCGCGCCCTGGTACGCCGCCACGACCGAAGGATCGGTGCCGTTGCCGTGCGGGCGTGGGCGGATGCCTACCGTCAGACCACTGGCGCTCACCATGCTGACACAAGACGCCAGCGCTCCTGCGGGCGCGCCGGGAAGCGGAGACCCACCGGCAGTGAACCGCTGCACTATCGACCCTGTGCTGTCGTTGCCCGTGCATCCCTGGACGCTGGAGTTCCCCTGCAAGTCCGTATGGAGCAGCCCTGAACTCTCAACGGGCTGCTGCCATGCCGCAGCCGACGGCTGCGGCATGTCCTGCGGGAGTTCGGCACGTGCCGCGGGTGCCATGAGCCCCGCCGCTAATAGCATTCCTGTCACCGCTGCGACCAGCGCACGTCGTGTCCCCGGCATAAGTCCCACCCCTCAGCTCACTCCGCGGACCGCCGGGCGGATCACCCGGGCCAAGCGGAATCAGGCGATGTTAGCGGCCGATGTGTCCTTATGAGCCCTGTTCGCCGTTATTGCCTGTCAGACGCTCATTTGGCATCTACTCCGATACGCACCGACAAGCACCTGCCTGTCAGCAGGCGCGTCCGCCCCACCGACTCTCCGGTGCCCTCTGCGCCGTCACAGGCCCCGGGCCCGGACGGATCCCGCTTCGAAATTCCCCGGGCCCGCTGTCACCGTGGATGACCCGTCTAACCGAACTAAGTTGATCGCATGGAGTTGACCTGTGTGGACTTGATTGAGTGAGACGGCTGCGTGTTGCGATTCCGTGGACCAGTACAACACCTAACTGTTCGTTCCCCACCAGCACACGCCCCCCTCACCCCTCGCGCGGACTGAACACGCTATCCGCCGACTCCCCCCGGCCGCTGGCCAAGCGAAGGACCCACCTCGGCGCAGCAACCCCACTCTGAGAACGCGGCCTCATTCCGTCACCCCGCACACGCCATTTCGTCGGTGCTCCTTCGTGTTGGCAGGGACTGGAGCCGGGTGACAGCGCCTCCGGGTCAGATACCGGCCGACGTCCCGGAAACCAGAACCGCCGCTCCCTCCTCGGCAGCAGCGGCTCGATCCGCTCCTACAGCTCATCCGACACAATCCACGGCGAGGCACCAACGACCAGCCCAACGCTCAACTCATAAGCCGGACCCGGCCACCAAAACCGATCCACCTCATTGTGTTAGCCGTTGTATCAACTCGTCTACGTGTGACGCACCGACCGTGCAGCGGTGGCCGCACGAGTCTGCCCGCCGAACGAGCAGAGCGCGACGACCAGCTGTGAAGCTGACGGCGTACCGTCTCGCAGCCCCGGCCGTCCACGCCACCGGGTAACGCCCGGGTCTCGATTCCCTCCGATTCCAGTGTGGAATCCAGGTGGGCGCCTGGGTGCCGGCGCGCGGAGGGCATAGAGGCGGTCGGGGTCCCGGGGCGGGTTTCGCCGACTGCGGCGAGCAGTGAGATGAACTGGTCGGCGAAGTAGGGGCTGGGCACGGGCAGGCCGACGTCTTCGGCAGGTCTCCGGTGGCCGGTTCCGAGGGTGGTGGGTACGAACTCAAGTACGGCGGCGGTCTGTTCGTAGCCGCAGCCAAGCGCGTCGCAGAGCGCAGACTGGGCAGGACCCGGAGCAGGGTATGGAGGCTCATGTCGGCGTCTTCGGCGAGCAGTTTGCCCGCCGTGCGGGATACCGCCCGCTCGATTCGGGGTGCCGGGCCGGGATGCGGCTTGTACTGGCCGAGCCATGACGCGGCTGTGGGTTCTCCGCGTGCCAGGTGACAGGTACAGGCAGTGGGAGGCTGCGCGGTCCTCACCGGCGGCGTACTGCCACCACCGGCGGGCGTCGTAGGCGGCGTCGGCGAGGTGGAGGATGCAGCCCAGGACGCGGGCCGCAGCGTTGTCGGCAGTTGCTCGGTGACCCATTCACTGAGGTTCACGGCGTCCTGGGCCACGACGGCCTCGCCCAGTTGCGTCAGCGGCGCGGCGGGGCTCTGCGGGCCTGTTTCGCTGCCGCGTGGTCCAGGCCCACCCGGTCCTCGCTGAAGCGGTCCGAGGCGACCGGGCGCAGCCCGAGCAGGGAGTCACCGAGTCGGCAGCTGACGTCGCCGTAGAGGAACGACAGTTCCTCGCGCGTCTTGTCGTCCGCGTCCGCGGGCAGCTCGAAGGCCACGGGCAGTCCGAAGAGGTCCTCGTAGAAGGCGCGGGAGCGGTCGACGCCGGTGACCGTGAGGCGGATATGGGCGAAGGCGCGCGGAGCGATCTGCATCCACCCATCATGTGGCCCGGGCGACGGAACGCTCGGTAATCGGGGAAGCGTGAGCGTTCCGGGTGTTGGTGGCGGCCCGCACGGTACGGGCTATTTCGACGTCGGATGATGATGTAGTACCCGACGACGATTGCCAACGAGGCGAGGAACACTACGGCAACCGCCTGTCCGGCACCGGGCTCCGTCGTTGAAACGAGGCTGAGCTGACCGAATGCCTGTGTGGGATCAGGGATGCGAGGACTCATTTATTGCCACCGGCGGAGGCGCGGTGGCTGATCCACGCTATAGCCCCGATCATGGCTATACCGAAGACGAGGGGGATGACGGCCAGCGCCCCGTTGCCTTTTATCGCCGCGCTGACACCCAGAACGATAAGAATGACCGCAGCGAAACCCGCGATCGTCAGAAGCGGTTTGACCATATGTATCTCCTCACGAGGGTGGGTGCCGCGTGACACCCACCCTCGCCACGGTTTATTACTGAGCGGCTTCTGTGCCAGCGGTGGCCGCCGCAGCGAGGCCGGATGCCAGCACGGTGCAGCCCGTGATGCCTAGGCCGATACTCGCTCCCAGAGTAGGCGCGGCTCCGGCAGCGGCGGCTGCATCGCAAATCGCTTCTGTTCCGATTCCCACCAAAAATCCGACTTTAGCAGCGAACGCTCCGCTGTCGTCTTCGGTTATTACTTTCTTCATCAAACTGGCGAAATATCCGAACTTTAGGCTTTGCCGAAGAATGATCTTCCGTTGGGGTCGGTGTGGTTGATGGGGTCACCGGCGAGGGCGAGGTAGGGGGTTGGTTTTCTGGCCGGAGGGGTCGGTTTGGGTGAAGCGGCCGGGGGTGGGGTCGTAGTAACGGGCGCCCGTTCTGTACGGGCCGGTGGGGTAGAGGCGTCCTGGCCGTAGGGGTTGTGGTTGTGGGTGCGGGCGGCGTTGGCCAGGCCGAGGACGGAGCCGTCGATGTCGGTGGGGTAGTAGTACGAAGTGCCCCCGGTATTCATGGAGTTGAGTGTGCCCTGGGGATCGCGGGTGTATCCGGTGTCGGTTCCTGCGGTGGTGGAGGCGGCGAGTCCTTCGGGGCCGTTGTGGAAGGTGGTCGCGCCGAGGCGGGTGCGTTCGCCGTTGTCGGTGCCGGAGTATGCGGCGCTGAGGCGGGTGAGCTGGTTGAAGGCGTAGGTGGTCCTGGCGTCGGGGCACGTGAAGAGGGCGTCGACGCCGGTCATGTTGCCCGCCGCGTCCAGGCAGTCGTGGATAGCGGTGGGGGTGTCCGCTTTGGTGAGCCGGTTGTCCGGACGGGGTTACCGGGCGCCGAGTCGTCGTTCATCGTCTCGCACGAGCTGCCCCTGTACGCCGACGCCTACCAGCACTTCGACGACCGCGACCGGGGATGGACGAAGGTCGTCCTGAAGCCGTGACCCGGCGCAGTGCCGCGGCCGGGCGCCGCCCAGACGGCGCCCGGCACCGGGACAGGCGCTCAGGACGAGCCCTCGGCCCGCGCTCCAGGTCAGTGGCAGGCCGGCAGGTGGGCGGCCTGGACGAAGCCCCAGCGGCCGGACGCGGGGGCGTAACCCAGGATCCAGGCACGGGTGTCGTGCTTACCGCAGTGCTCGGTGGTGAGGTAGAAGGCATCGCCGGCCCGGACGTTGCCGATGGCGAAGGACTTCCCGGCGTCGCGCAGGGTGCCGACCTGCCCGGTGCCCACGTGGACGAGCCCCCGCTTGGACTTGCCGGCGTGCGGGGCGCTCATCGCCACCGACTTGACCGCCCCGCTGCCGCCCACGGCACGACGGTCGGGGAGCTGGCGGTGGTGCGTGTCGTAGGCGTGCGGATCCGTCAGGCAGGATGTGGCGACGAAACCCCAACTGGGCTCCCCGGCTGCTCCGTAGTCCTTCACCAGCGCGTAGCCGCGGTAGGTGTACCGGACTCCCACGTGGTAGGAGCCGCCCTTCGGTGAGCGCTGCGGCTTCGTCCATCCCCAGTCAGCGACGCCGGTCTTGGGGTAGTTGGCATGGATGAAGCAACTCGGCTGCGAAAGAGTGGTGGAGTGGGTGTACTTGTCGCCCTGCCCGTTGGCGGCGAAGGCGGGGGCCGCCAGGACGGAGGCGGACGCCGCTACTGTGGCGGCGGCGAGTGCGAAAGGCTTCCACAGACGCATGGGGGATCTCCTGATGTCGTGTCGTCGAGGTGTCGTCATGTCGTCGCGCCGGGGCGAGCCGGGGCGTCCGGCCGGGTTCCGGGCCGGACGGGCTACGAGCCCGGGGGCCGGGGCGGCCGGGCGTCCGCCGGACAGCGGCGCCACTGACAGGTCTAGGTGTCCAGGGGGGTGTCCGCCCAGCTCTCCGGTGTCCGCGGACGTCCGCGGACACCGGCGGACACCTGACGCGGGCAGAGCTTTCGAGGGGACGAGGAACGGGATGACACAGGCACCGGACCCGGTCGCGGCATGGCACGACCTGATGGCGGCACTCGTGCGGCGATCCGGGCTGAGCGTGCGCCAGCTCGCCGCCAGGGCGGGCTACAGCAGCACCTACTGCAACGAGGCGACCAACGGCACGCGCGTCCCGCCGTGGCCGGTGGCCGAGGCGATCATCACCGCCCTCGGGGACGGTGCCGAGGCCCGATTACCCGCCTGGCGTGCCGCTCGCCAGGCCCTGGGGATGTCCGCGGACACCGGCGAGAACGCCGACGCCGGCCCGCTCGTCCCCCCGGCCGTCACCCCGCCGGGAGTGCCGGGAGCAGCCGCGCCCCGCGGGCCGGCCGAAGTCCCGCCGACGCCCCCGGCCGAGGCTCCCCCGGGGGTGCCCGCCACCCCTGGCCCGCGCCCGGCGTCCGCCGACGGGCCCGCGACCCCTGCCGCCGGGCCGACCGCACAGCCGGCGCCGCCCGGAGCCACCCCTGCGCCGCGGTCACGGCAGCGGCGGGTCCTGCTCACCGCCTCAGTGACCGCGGTCGTGATCGCGGCGCTCGGCTACGCGGCCGTCGCGTTCCACCCCACCGGACACCGGAACGGCGCCGTCCCGTCCGGTCCCGGCCGCACGCCGGGGCGGTCCCAGCCGGGCGACTTCCCCTGCCGCGCCACCCGGCAGTACGTCGTCACCAGCGACGGTAACGTCCTCGACGCCCACGGCGCCCCGGTGGGCGACGGCATCCACCGCGGCGACTACTTCGACCTGGCCCCGGAACAGCCGCACAGCCACTACGCCCACCGCTACTACGGCTCCGTCGTCGGACGCGAACTCTCGGGCTACGTCGACCAGGCCAGGATCCACCTGAGCGGCACGGTATGCCTCACCCCCCGCCGCTGAGACGCCGGCAGGCCACCGGATCGCGCCGTGGCCGACCGGCCCTGCGGACGCCCAGGTGCCCCCGCGCAGGCAGAGGTCGCTGGTCTGCGCCGGGGGTGACGGGGTGACGGGGCAAGCGCGTACGGGCCGTGACCCCTGATCTTGGACACACGAGACACCGGATCCTGAGGACCTGAGGACGGACATCTCGTGGTCATGAAGAGCTATCCGCCGCAGTTCAAGGCGGACGCGGTCACGCTGTACGAGTCGCGGCCCGAGGCAGCGATCAGGCAGCTTGCCGCTGATTCGGGGATCAACCCGGCGAGTTGCGGAACTGGGTCCGGGCGGCCGGAGTCAGCCGGCCACGGGGACGCCGGGCAGCGGCACCCGCGGAACCGCCGACGCCGTTGGAAACGGAGAACACCGCCCTGCGCAAGAAGGTCCGCGAACTGGAAGAGGAACGGGAGATCCTGCGGAAGGCGGCCAAGTATTTCGCCGGGGAGACGCGCTGGTGAACCGCTTCCAGTTCGTCGCCGACCACCAGCGCCGCTACGGCGTCAAGCGGCTGTGCGCCATCCTCGGCATCGCCCGCTCCAACTTCTACTGCTAGCACGCAACAGCCGGTGCCCGGGCAGCCCGGCAAGCGGCAGACGCTCACCTCGCCGCCCGGATACGGGAAGTGCACCGCGAATCGGACGGCACCCACGGCGTCCCCAGGATCACCGCCGAGTTCCGGAAGGCGGACGAGTACGTCAACCACAAGTGCATTGCGCGCGTGATGCGGAAGATCCCTCGGTCAGGCTTTTCAGCAGGTATTGTGAACATCGCTCAATTCCTACTAGCGGCTACCAGGCCAGCAGTTACAGGTCCGATACTCTTCTTGATTTCTTCCATCGGAAGGCCTGATCCGGCAAGGATTTCGATTACTCGAATCTTCACTGCTTGACGAACCTCCGAACTGGGGGAAGTGACGAGCTCTTCAATGAGGCGAGCACATCTCACCACCACGGGGTCACCTGGTAGCTGCCTCTCTAGCGCAGGGACGAGCACAGGCCAGACAAACGCCTCGGACAGGAGCGAATAAATCCCTATTTCTTGCGGAACTAGACCTAGGTCGCGCGCCGACTCGACCTCAGCGGCCTCCAGCTCCTCAACCAAGGGAAGGCACTCGGGCAGCCAGTGGAGCAGAGCTGCGCGCACGTACTCCGCATCGGAAGATACTTTTTTAGACACGGGCACAGTCACCTCGCTGCATCATCGATGTTTTGGGGGCTACGCCACAGGGGGAGGCCCGCAGTCCCCACCAGAAATCTCACAATAGCTAATCCCGCCCCTCAGATACTGTACAACGACGTCGACTATGAGGAGGCTATCGGTAATGCCACCTAGTGTACTCAGCATGCCCGCTGTTCTCAGGCGCGGGCCGCTAGTCCGGAGCGGGGGCTTGTATGGCCTCTCCTGGAACTGCGAACCTGTGATCGATTCAAGCGCTGGCGAATTCGCAACCCGATTAATTGCACCGCGAATAGTCCTAGCAGCCTCAGCGTGTTCGTTGAGGTACTTCGTCACCTCGCCAGCCTTGTCGACGGATTCGTCCGTTCGTGATGGCGTGAGCAAGAAGCCGTGGATCGTGGATGACGGGTTGTGGGCTCGGATCGAGCCGCTGCTTCCGGCATGGCCGAACCTGTCGCCGGGCCCGCGGCCTGTGGATAATCGGCGCTGCCTGCAGGGCATCCTGTTCGTGCTGTACACCGGCATCACCTGGCAGCAGTTGCCGCTGGAGCTCGGCTTCGGCTCCGGGCAGACCTCCTGGCGGCGCCTGGGTCGCTGGCAGGCGGCCGGAGTCTTCGAGGACCTGCACCGCACACTCCTGGCCGAGTTGAACACGGCCGGCCTGATCGACTGGACACGCTGCGTGGACGCCTCCCACGTACGCGCGAAAAAGGGGGCGAGGCGACAGGCCCCTCGCCGGTTGACCGCCGCACGACCGGCAGCAAACACCACCTGATCAGTGACGGCGGCGACATTCCGTTCCACGTGATCACCACCGCCGCCAACGTCAACGACGTCACCCAGACCCTCGACCTGGTCGACGGGATCCCGCCCGTCGCCGGCCGAGTCGGGCACCCCCGCAAACGCCCCGACACCCCTGCTCGGGGACAAGGGCTACGACAGCAACCCCAACCGGCGACAACTGCGCCAGCGCCGGATCCTGCCGGTCATCTCCCGCAAGGGATCACGGGACATCATCGGCCTCGGCAGGCTCCGCCACGTCGTCGAGCAGACCTTCGCCCAACTCCACCAGTTCAAGCGACCTGCCGTCCGCCGGGAACGACGCCTCGACCTCCACAACGCCTTCGTCTCACTCGCCTGCGCACTCATCTGCTGGCGACGCCTCAACAACGCATCCTCATGATCGTGTTACGAGTTCTCAGGTGTCAACGCCCGCTTCGGTCGCATGTCAACGCCCGCGAACCTGCCCGCACGTTGGCGCGCGTGGCCACTCACCGGTGACACGCGTACGGTTGGCACGATGCCCCGGTCCCCGGCAGCGGGTTTTTGATCTGTCTGGAAGAGGCGCATCGGGTGCATGTATTTCACGGAAACCCAAGGGCGCGTGGGCGCGCAACAGCGGCGCCCGGGGGCATCGACGCCCGGACGCCGCACACGGTCACTGCGGCGGCCAGTCTTCCGGCCGACCGTGTCGTCGGCGAACTGGCCTCCAGCAGGGACGGTCTTCCCGCGAAGGCGGCGGCGGAGCGGCTGCTGCGATGGGGGCCTAACGCCGTGTCGTCACACCGTGCGCGGGCGCTTCCCGTGCTGTGGCGGCAACTGCGGTCTCCGCTGCTGGGACTGCTGCTGGCAGCCGCGGCCGTCTCCTTCGGCGTCGGAGAGCGCAGCGCCGCCGTGATCATCGCGGTGATCGTCGCCCTCTCGGTGGGCCTCGGCTTCGTCAACGAGTTCCGGGCCGAGAAGGCCGCCGAGGCGCTGCACAGCCAGATCCGCCACCAGGCGATCGTCTTCCGCGACGGCAAAGCGGTGAGCGTTCCGGTGACCGACCTGGTACCGGGAGACGTGGTCAGCCTCCGGCTGGGTGACATCGTGCCCGCCGACGTGCGGCTGCTGGAGGCGACCGACCTGGAATGCGACGAGTCCGTCCTCACCGGTGAGTCGCTGCCGGTGTCCAAGGCGACGGACCCGGTTCCGGCCGGGACGGCGCTGGCAGACCTGACCTGCTGCGCCCTGATGGGCACGGTCGTCCACTCCGGCAGCGGCCGCGCTCTGGTGGTCTCCACCGGCGCCGATGCCGAGTTCGGGAAGATCGCGGTCGGGCTGAGCGGCCACCAACTGGAGACGGAGTTCCAGCGCGGGCTGCGCCGATTCTCCATGCTGCTCGTCTACGTCGCGGGCTCCCTCACCGCGTCGATCCTCGTGATCAACGTGGCGCTCCACAAGCCGCTCATCGACTCGCTGCTCTTCTCGCTCGCCATCGCGGTCGGCATCACCCCCCAACTGCTCCCGGCTGTCGTCTCCACCAGCCTGGCCGCCGGGTCGCGGCGCATGAGCCGCCGCAAGGTACTGGTCAAACGCCTGGTCTGCATCGAGGACCTCGGTGACGTCAACATGCTGTTCACCGACAAGACCGGCACCCTGACCCTGGGGCGCATCGACTTCATGCGCGCCGTGCCCGCAGGCGACGACTCTCCCGAACAGGTACTGCGCTGGGGCCTGTTGAGTACCGAGAGCAATGCCGCCGACGGCTCGGCGGTGGGCGGCAATCCACTGGACGCCGCCTTGTGGGACTCACCCGCGGCCCAGACCCAGCACACGGCTCTCGCCGCCTGGACGCAGGTGGCGGTACTGCCGTTCGACCACCAGCGGCGCATGGTCTCCACCGTGGTCCGCGACGGCTCCGGCACGGCGATCCTGGTCACCAAGGGCGCCCCGGAGAGCGTGCTGGAGCGCTGCGTCGACGTACCGGACACCGCCAGGAAGGCGCTGGAGACCGAGTTCGCCGCGGGCAACCGCGTCGTGGCCGTCGCCACCCGGCCGGCTCCCGGCTTGCGGAAGCCCACCGCCCCGGACGAGAACACCCTGCACCTCAGCGGCCTGCTGGTATTCCTCGACCCGCCCAAGCCCGATGCGGCAGCGGCGCTGCTCCGGCTCGCCGGCCTGGGGATCGACGTCAAGATCGTCACCGGCGACAACCCCGCGGTGGCGGTCCGGGTCTGCCACGACCTGGGTCTGCCCGCTGCCACCGCCCTGACCGGGACAGACCTGAACACGCTCGACGACAACCAGCTCATCGAGGCGATCGAGCGCACCACGGTGTTCGCCCGCGTGAGCCCGGAGGACAAGGCACGCATCGTCCGTGTCCAGCGCACCACCGGAAACGACGTGGCGTTCCTCGGTGACGGCGTCAACGACGCCCTCGCCCTGCACGCCGCGGACGTCGGGATATCCGTCGACTCCGCCACGGACGTGGCCAAGGACGCCGCCGACGTGATCCTGCTGGAGAAGGACCTCGACGTCCTCGCCGACGGGGTCACGGAGGGACGCCGGATCTTCGCCAACACCATCAAGTACGTCCTCATGGGCACGTCCAGCAACTTCGGCAACATGTTCAGTGCGGCCGGTGCCTCGCTCTTCCTCAGCTTCCTCCCGATGCTGCCGTCGCAGATCCTGCTCAACAACCTGCTGTACGACTCCAGTCAGCTCGCCATCCCCACCGACAACGTCGATGAGGCGCAACTGCGCCGCCCCTCGCACTGGGACATCGGGTTCATCCGTCGCTTCATGATCTGCTTCGGGCCGATCAGTTCGGTCTTCGACTTCGCGACCTTCGGCGTCATGCTGTGGGTCTTCCACTCCGGTGCGACGCAGTTCAGGACCGGCTGGTTCGTCGAGTCACTCGCCACCCAGACGCTGGTGATCTTCGCCATCCGTACCCGCCGCATTCCGTTCTGGCGCAGCCACCCCAGCCTTCCCCTGGTGCTGGCGGCGTTCGGCGCGGCTGCGGTCGGCGCCGTACTACCGTCGACTCCGCTGGCCCACACCCTCGGATTCCAGCCTTTGCCGGCAGGGTTCTTCGCGGCGCTGGCGGCCCTGACCGTCTGCTATCTCGGCCTGATCGAAGCGGGCAAGTGGCTCTTCTACCGCACCTTGCCGTCGCCGGACACTGTTCCCTTGCCACACGCGGGTCACCGGCGCCTGCTGCGACGGCGGGCCGCACGCTTCAGCTCGCTGAAGCGTCCAGCAGGCGGCACGGCCCGGGTGTAGGCGTGTACTGACCCTGAATCGATGACTACGGCGGCCCGGCCCTCTGGCCTGGTGTGTTCCGGCGGCGGAGCCACCGGAGCAGTTCGTCGGCTCCCCGGACGATGAAGGGGAACGGCGCGATCACGGCCAGCTGTGACGGGCCGAGCGACGCGGTGCCGAAGAGGTCCTGGAGCGGGGACGTATAGACGACGGCTGCCGTGAAGGCCAGTTCGAAGGCGATGCCCCACAGCAGGCGCGGGCTGGACCGCAGGCCGATGGTGAACAGCGAGGCGTCGTCGGTCCGGGCGGCGAACGCCGTGCTGATCTGGCAGGCGACGATGCCGGCGAAGGTGATGGTCGTGGCCTACAGATAGGCGTGGTGAAGGGCCGTACCGCCGCCGGTGGGGTCGCCGGGGTGCCAGCCGGCCCGTCAGAGGGTGAAGAAGAAGCCGCCCATGACCAGGACCGCCGAGATGCTTCCCAGGAACGCCCAGGCGCGGATGAGCAGCGCCCGGTCGATGACTCCGGCGGTGCGGGGTCGCGGCGGCCGGTCCATCACTCCGGGTTCGGCGGGCTCGCGTCCCAACGCCGGCGCGGGCAGCGTTTCCGTTCGGAGGTCGATGGTGAGGATCTGCAGGACCGTCAGCGGCAGCGGCAGCGGCACCGCGCCACCGGACAGCGCGACCACTTCGCCGCGGGCGCGCAGGGTGTCAAGGGACAGCAGGAGTTCCCCACTCGCGGACAATTGATCTCCCCACTGACGGACGCTGGAAATCCCCGGTGGATTGCTGATCTCGCCGCTGGTTGGTCAGCCGAGCGGGGCGACGCCGCGGCCGGTGGTCGCCTCGGCGAGACGATGGCTGTCGCCCTGCGTTACGACGACGTGAGCGTGGTGCAGGAGCCGGTCGACGGTCGCGGTTGCGAGGGTCTTGGGCATGGTCTCGTCGAATCCTGAGGGATGCAGGTTGCTGCTGACGGCCAGACTTCGCCGTTCGTAGGCGGCATCGACCAGCCGGTAGAAGCCTTCGGCGGCTTCCGGCGAGACCGGTAGTAGCCCGATGTCATCAACAATAATCAGATCGGTACGGGTGATCCGGTTTATGGCCTTCGAGACGGAGTCGTCGACGCGGTGACGGCGGATCAGGGCCCCGAGGTCCTCGATGGTGAACCAGGCGACCGTCATCCCGGCGTCGACCGCGTACCGGCCGAGCGCTTCGCTGAAGTGCGACTTCCCGGTCCCTGACGGGCCGACGGCGCAGAGGTTCTCGCGCCGGCCGACCCATTCCAGGGTCCGCAGCGCGGACTGCGTCGGGATGGGGATCGAAGACGCCTCCTCGTTCCAGATGTGGAAGGTCTTGCCGGTCGGAAAGGCCGCGCGCGTGCAGCGGGTGCGGAGGTTGGCCGCATCGCGGCCGGCCGCATCCTCGGCCAGAAGGGCCCGGACGATCTCGGCGGGATCCCAGCGCTGGGCCAGCGCGGTGGGGACGATCTCGGTCGTCGCCCGGCGAATGTGGGGCAGCTTCAACCTGCGGGTCAGCGCGATCGCCTCGTCGAACGCGGCGCCGGACGTCGCGGCGACCGCCGAGGCCGGTGCCTGCATGCGGGGTCGCGTCGCGGCCGGTTGGGCGGGACTGTCCTTCAAGAAACAGGTGCTCTTTCCAGGTCAGGGGCCGACGCGGATGCCCGTCGGCCAAGATAGTGGAGTTGCTGTCATGGGGGTCAGATAGGTTGCCCGGATGACTGACACGGACCCGCTGGTGCCCGTCCTCGCCGGACTCGTGGTCGACATCGTCTGGTTCCTCGACAGCTGCGAGGACGACGAGGTCGACCCCGACTCCGCGGTGAAGATGATGGAGAGCGTCGCCTGGGTCCTGGGGCGGCTGCCCCAGGACCAGCGCGACCGGATGCTGCAGGTTCTGGTGGACCTGGCTGAGGCCGAGGAGACCCCGAGCCGGCGGGAGTTCTTGGAGAAATTCCCCGTCGCACTCGGGCTGATCGACGAGCCCGAGCACTCAGACTGAGCCGAAGCCCGACCAGGCGGAGGCGCCCGGCTGCAGGCTGTGGGTCTCGCTTCGGCGGACCGGCTCTGCGCGGTCGTGCTCGTCCTGGTGGCCCAGGATCGACAGCAGGTCACCCTCGGCGAACCGTCCGACCGTCGCCGCGGCGCCGAGCGCACGGTCGACGTCGGCCGCTCCGTAGAACTTGGCGAGCTCGACCGCGTCGGCCATCTTCGCCCTGATCCTGCGGATGCCAGTGGCGGCGGCCTCCATCAGCCAGGTCGCCGCCCCTGGCCCGATGGCCAGGAACTGGGCCTCGGCCGGGTTCTTCGGCTTCGGCGTGCGCTCGCCCCGCGGGGCGTTGGGGTAGTGCTCGTCGGCGATCCGTGGGCTTGCCGGCGCCGAGCGAAGGTGGCGGGCGACCTCGACCGCGCTGCCTCTGCTCATCGCGGTGACGATCAGCTCGTCGGAGTGGAAGCGTACCCAGACCCGCTCGTCGACGAACTGGTGCGGGACCGAGTAGCGGACCGACTCGACCGAGATCGTGGAGTCCTTGCCGACCCGGCGGGTCTCGCCGAACCCGGTGGTGAACGGCTGCTCGGGCACCGGGTGCAGCCGCAGCCGTTCCTCGGCCAGCAGCTATCGCGGTGAATCCGGCCGTTCACCTCCGTCATGAAGTCAACGCATGCCTGCTGGAGTTCGGTGAAATCGCTGTAGTCGGGGCGGAGATTGACCGCTGTGGGGATCAGGTCCCGCTTCGCGATCCTCACCGTCGCCTCCGTGCCACCCTTCGAAGCCGGATCGGCCGACATGCACGAGCAGACGACCGTACCGTAGTAGCGGGCGATCGGCACCAGCTCAGGATTGCGGACCGCGATCCTGGCCACCTGCTCGACCGTGACGGTCTTCTCGTTGTCGGTCAGGCAGTAGGTCGGGACCCCGCCCAGCGTGCGGAACGTCGCGTCCAGGCAGGCCGTGACCGTGGGCAAAGTCTTGTCGAGTACCGGGATGACCACCCGGAACCGGGACCAGGCCAGCCACGCGCACCACAGACTCGTGCGTCCGCCGTCGATCCGCGGGCCTTCGCCCCAGTCCCACTGCAGCCATATCGCCGGCTCGGGTATCCACGGCCGGAAGACCCTGCGGTTCCCGGCCCGATAGGACTCCTTAGCCGCTGCGACGGCCCGCCGGGTCGTGCGGTCGGTGCCGGTGAAGCCCATCGCAGCGATCTTCTTGTGAACAGCGTCGGCGCCGACCCGGCCTCGGGACCGCTCGACGAGCTCCTCCACCTTCGGCAGGAAGTCGTCGATCAGCTTCGATCGCACCACCTGCTCGGTCGGATCGACACCCTGCCCGCGCAGCTGCACATAACGGCGCACGGTGTGGTGGTCGCAGCCAGCCAGCTCGGCCGCCTTCCGGTAACTCCCCGTGAGGTCGTGGGCCTCAAGAATCTCCATGATCTCCTCATCGCTCTTCACCCCGCCCACTCTGAGTCATGGGCTGAATGGGTCTGCGGGGAGATCAGCTGTCCATCACCGGGGAGATTTCATGTCCACCAGCAGGGAGCCCAACTGACCGCCAGCGGGGAGTCTTCTTTGTTCCTCTGACACAGGGCCTCGCAGATGCGCAGTTTCGCCTCGGGCGACGTCCTGGCGAACACGATCTCCTCGTCGCCCGAGATGAGGGCGTCGAGGCCGTCGTCACTCATCGCGTCCAGCGCCGTGCCGGCCACGACCGGGCTGCCCTTGCCGCCGATGCCGACCTGGCGGGCGATTTCAGCGCCGGTGAGTCCGTAGTCACCGGTGACGACATGGATCCGCATGCCTGCCCGGTCGCGGCCTGCACCGCCTGTGCGACACCTTCGCGGGGCGTGTTGGCCATCGCCACCAGACCGACCAGGGGCAGCCCGGCTTCGGCTTCCTGCCTGTTGTCCAGAGCCCCGGGTACGACGCGCCGGGCGACGGGTTTCGAGTGCGCCCTTGGTGTGCACCACGAGGTCGCCGGAGGTCTGGTCCACCGTCGACTTGCGCTTGAGGTGGGCGTCGAAGTGGAAGACGGCCCGGCGTGCGGCCATACGCTGCGATGAGGTCACTCCTACCCCGAGCTCCGATGCCAGCCGCCCGCCAGGGACATGGTGCACGACGGCCTCGACTTCGACGGTGTCTTCTGCGCGACCGGCACGGTGGCGATGGGCGTGCCGCGCGGCCTCGCCGACTCAGGGGTGCGGGTGCCCGGTGAGGTCAAGCTGATCGGCCTCGACAACGTCGAGACGAGCGCATACCGCGCCCCCTCGCTGTCCACGATCGACCCGGACGACGACGCGAGGGCACAGTCCGCGGTCGGCCTCCTGGCCCGGCGGTCGCGTCGTCGGTCAAGGACCAGGAAGGGATCGTCAGCCGCTTCACTCCGGTGGCCAGGGAATCGACCTGCCGATGAGGCCAGATGGACCGCGGCAGAGTGAGCCGACCCGAAAGTGCGTCCCGCGCAGGGGATGACGGGCCCTCGTCGTACTCGCTAGGCTCAATCCAGCAGTGGGAGCGCTCCCACATACCCCGTCGCATCTGGCCCTCGCTCCCTGAGGGCCCTCTCCCCCCACGAGAGCACGGAGGAAAACTGTGACACCCCCCATCGGTACCCCACGCCCGGCCGAGGCGGTCAAGGCTCCCGCGCGCGGGTCGCGGCTGCGCAAGGCCATGGCGCTCGGCGTAGCCGCAGGTCTCGCCGCCACCGGCATCGTCCTGAGCACCGAGATCACCGCGGGCGCCGCGGCGCAGGGCAGCCTCCCGACCGGGACCCAGCTCTACGCGGACCCCAACTCCCAGGTCGTCCGCTGGGTTGCCGCCAATCCCGGTGACTCCCGCCAGCCGGTCATCGCCCGGCGGATCGCAAGCCAGCCGCAGGCGATCTGGTTCTCCAACTACCGCCCCTCCACCGTCACCGGCGACGTCCGGGCTGTCACCACGGCCGCGGCCACCGCCGGACAGGTGCCGGTGCTGGCCGTGTACGAGATCCCCAACCGTGACTGCGGCGGCGCGTCCGCAGGCGGCGCACCGGACCTGGCCTCGTACGACGCCTGGGTGCGCAACTTCGCCGCCGGGCTGGGCAGTGGCCGGTCGATCATCATCCTGGAGCCCGACTCCATCGCCCTGACCACCTGTCTGACCGCACAGCAGCAGGCCGACCGGTTCGCCTCGCTCTCCCGGGCGGGAGCCGCCATCCACGCCGCCGCACCCAACGCAAAGGTCTACCTGGACGGCGGCCACTCGGCCTGGAACAGTGCCTCGGAGCAGGCCAATCGGCTGCGCAGCGCCGGCATCCTGACGAATGCCGACGGCCTCTTCACCAACGTCTCCAACTTCAATACCACGGCCAATGAGGTCAACTTCGCCAAGAACGTGCTGGCCGCCCTCGGCAACCCGGCCAATCTGCACGCCGTGGTGGACACCAGCCGCAACGGCAACGGTCCAGCGGGCGGCGGGGCATGGTGCGACCCGTCTGGCCGGGCGATCGGCGCCTATCCCACGACCAACACCGGCGACGCGGCGATCGACGCGTTCCTCTGGGTGAAGCCGCCAGGCGAGGCGGATGGCTGCGCCGGCGCCGCAGGTACCTTCCTGCCGGACGTGGCATACGCGCTGGCATCGGCCGGAACCTCGGACCCCGTTCCGCCGACGACCCCGCCGACTACCGTTCCGCCGACCACCGTTCCGCCAACTACCGCCCCGCCGACGACCCCGCCGACCACGGCCCCGCCCACGACCCCGCCGCCGACAGGTGCGGCCTGCTCCGTCAGCTACAAGATCGTCAGCGCCTGGACGGGCGGCTTCACCACGGACGTGACCCTGCGCAACACCGGCGGCAGCGCAGTCAACGGCTGGTCGCTCAAGTGGACTTTCCCTGCCGACCAGAAGATCACCAGCGCATGGAACGCCACGACCACCCAGTCCGGCGCCACCGTGACCGCCACCGACCTGGGCTACAACGGCGCCGTCCCCGCGGGCGGCTCCACCAGCTTTGGTTTCCAGGGAACAGGCTCCGGCACCACCTCGCCCACCGCGTTTACGCTCAACGGCTCTGCCTGCACCGTATCCTGACGCACCATCCGCTCTACGGCGGTGGCCGGCCCGGAATCTTCCCGGGCGCGGCCGCCGCGGTACGCCCGGCACGGGCGATTGATTGGACGAGCCCCCACGCGGGGGAAAGCGGTAATGATCGCGCCTTTGAGTCTGACTGGGGCCGGCCCTGCCGGCACCGGCTGACAAGGTCAGGCGGCCGCGCACACCGTTCTGTTGACACGGAAGCCGTACGGCACGACGTTGCTTGTGCGATAGGTGGCGGTGAATCCGATGTCAACGGCGCCGCCGGGTGCCAGGGTGGCGTTGTATCCGCGTCCCGTGCCGTGACGGTCTGGCCACATTGGGGCAGTACGCCGTTCCACGCGTTGCCGATCCGCTGGTGACCGCCGAAGACCCAGGTCGCGCCCCAGTCACTGGTGACGGTGTAGGCGGTCGTGCAGTCCGTGCTGGCCGAGGAATTGGCGGCGACCGTCAACGGTACGGACGCGGCCGAGACAGTGCCGCCGGTGTCGGCCGCCTTCACGGTGAAGGTGTAGGCGGCGGATCAAGGTCGAGGCCCGGTACGCGGGATGGTTCCCAGAAGGTGTCTGCGGTTGGTCCACCCACGACCCAACCCTGTCAGTCCGTCACGAACATACCTTCGGGGAAGAACGTGTCCCCGACGGGAACGTCGACCTCGAAGAGCTCGTTGGTGGACAGGACGAACCGCAGACGTTCGTTCTCGCCGCAGTGCCGGGATGAGTGGCCCAGCAGCAGGAAGTGCTCGTGGGGCCTGAACTCGAACTCGCCCTTGGCCGGGATGACGACCTTGTCCAGGATGACCTGCTACAAGCCCGGTGAGCAGTCCAGGCTGATCTACGCGATCCGCGAGTACCGGGGCCGCAAGGACGAACCGAAGGGCTTCGGCTGGAAGGACTACCGCGACCTGGTCATCCGCGCCCACACCCAGCTCGGCGGCCCGATCGTCCTGGTCTGGGACAACTTGCGCATGCACCTGGTCGCACCCCTGCGGGCGTTCTTCGAAGCCGACACCGCCTGGCTCTCCGTGTTCCAGCTACCGACATACGCTTCCGGACCTCAACCCGCAGGAGGGCGTCTGGTCACTGGTCACACGCGACATCGGCAACCTCGACGCCGCCGACCTCAGCCAGATCACCCGCGCGGTGAAACGCAAGCTCAAGATGCTGCAGTACCGACCGGAGGTCATCGATGGCTGCCTGACGGGCACCGGCCTGAACTTGTCGGGGTAATCGTCAGAAGTAGCCGAAGAAGCGATTCCACCAGGTGGGCCGCTGGATGTGCGGGTGCAGTCGGCTCGGCCCGTCGTAGTCGCTCTCCAGCAGTTCCTCGGGAACCACGACGTAGCCGAGCTCTTCCAGCGCCCGGTTGACCCTGGCGAGGTCAGCACCGTCCAGCTCACCCTCAGCCTGCGCGTCGTCCGTCCCGAGGAAGGCACCAGGATTGTCCGCGCACACCAGCGCCAGTGAGCCGAACTGGCTCACACAGACGACGATCCGGGTCCCGCACACAGTCGCGTCCCCGGGCACGTAAATACGTCCGTACTCGCTGGAGTCCTGATTCTCCTGCCCGGCCACGGTCGTGCAGTGAGCTGCGAAGTCACCTTCGAGTCGGTCTACCAGCTGACCGAAGCGCACGGCGATCTCGCGACGGTCGAAGTCCCGCGGCCACTCCAGCCACTCAGGATCATCCAGCTCACGTAGCAACACCAGCAGATCCGCGTTGTTCTCGGTCATGCACTCATCCTGCCGCGACGCCTACCCGGGAGCCAGCGTGGGCAACGCGATGCACACCGCTCCCCGACAACACCCGTTCAGGTTCAATAGCCCAGGGACCGAATCGCGGTCGCGCATAATCCCGTTTCTTCGCCGGTCTCGCGGACCGCCGCATGCTGCGGGTTTTCGCCGGGCTCGATGCGTCCGGCGGGGAACTGCCACAGCAACGTGCCCTCTGGAACCGTGCGGCGCACCAGGAGCACGCACCCGTCATGAAGGATCACGGCGGCGGCGACCGATGGCTCATGCCCAGGGCGCAGACCCGCAGCGGTGGTGAGTGTCCCCGTCATGGTGAACCGGCGGCAGTGGTGAGGAGACGGCTGGTGGCGCCGTGGCAGCGTGCAGGCATCGAGGCGATCCTCCCGTAGTCGTTTGGGTGGGGATGGCCGCGCCGCGTGGGCGGCGCGGCCATCGGTTACCGGCCGACGTGACGCCGCCGGCTAGTGGGGGTGGCTATCCCCGGACCGGTTTGACGCTGCCGGTAGTTGGGGGGCCAATGTCGGAGCCTGCTCCGGGCGGTAACCCGATACGGAACAGACGGAACTGCACGACGTGGTCCTTCGGGTGCGATGGAGCTGACACGGTTGTGGGTGTGCCGGGCTCATTGGGCCAGGAAGCTTGCTCTGGCGGTGGTGATGCCGAGCTCTGGCAGTTGGGTCTGCCGCACGATTGGGTGACATCTTGACCTGACCTGTCAGCCAAACGTGCAGCAGACCCCGAAGGCCACCTCACGGTCGTCCGTGGCGACTGACAGCTGACCCTTGCGCGCCGCCCACCGGCCGATTCCCGGCCACCTGATGGGCTATTGCGGCAAGGCGCTTGCTGCGCGCCCCTCATCGGCTTCCCGTATGTGCGCCAACTGCCTTCGCTTGGTCGAGTCCCTCGACCGCTTCCGGCAGCGGGTACCTGAGCTGGACCTGCCCGAATCGGAACCCTGCCACGGCGACACCCACCTGTGGACCGTCAAAGGCCAGACGAACCCGGTCACAGGACACCTTCGCGACGGACTCGTCGGGACCTCCTGGCCCCAGCGCCGCCATTTCGACGTCTTCGGCGGGCCCGCCCGCGCCCTGCGCGCGGGCGACGCCTACCGCCTGTCGGGCTGCGCGCACACGCACGCACTACGTCGAGGCTGCAACCGATCGCAATTTCTATTGTTGCGAATGGTATTCCCACCTCGTTTGGTGAATTCCGATGGTGGGGCGGGTGCAGTCTCTTCTGTGTCCGCCCCGCAAGTGCCGCTAATTGCAGTTGCTCAGAATTGAATCGACATCCGGGATGCTGACCCCGAATGTGATTCCGATTTTCGCGATCGAACGCTTGTTGCTCCGACGATGAGGCGAGCGGCATTTTTTACACCCCACAGTCCCCGAATCGCGCGCTTGATTTTCAGGATCTTGGCGGCGGGCAGCCACCGTGATGCTAAGACAAGGCCATGGCGCTGGCGCACTTGAGGATTCTCCAAGCTTTGCGCATTTTGCCCAGACAGGACTGACCGTTGAGATCATACGTCAGCGGATCGGCAGAATATCCGTAGCGATTCGGCGAGACGTCGGCGACCGGATCATTTTGCAGGAATCGTCCAGATGCCGGATCGTAGAGGCGTACCCGGAAGAACCCGTGATGACGTCCAGATCGCCGTCAATGCCGTGGATGGAAACTCGCAATATACCCCTGCCGCCGTTCGCTATGGCTGGCTCGGGGGCGAACAACGTAGGTCTTGATACTCGGGAAGCGGCCGTATGACCTTCGGTACGCGGGCATCTCTTTCTGGCTGGCCTCCGGTGTTGATCCTGCCGAGTGGGCCCGAAGGGCCGGGCATTCAGGTCATGTTCAGCTGCTGCGCCAAGTATCTCGCTGGAGCGCAGGACTACGCCGACGGTCGCATCGAGGAATCGGTGCGGCTCTGGGGGCAGATGGCGGAGACCGTCGGCGGCGGGCCTTGGGCGGCCCGGTCCGGAAATAGACCGGGACAGCTGGTCAGAGGGGGGAGACCAGGGGGAGATGTCGGGAGAACACCGGGCGCCGTACACCGACGGCGCTGAGGTCCCCGAGGCGGCGCCCGACCTGGCGAAAGGCCAGGTCAGGCGACATATTTGAGGAGTCTAGAAGAAGCCGAGCTTCTTCGGGGAGTACGAGACCAAGAGGTTCTTGGTCTGCTGGTAGTGCTCGAGCATCATCTTGTGGTTCTCGCGGCCGATGCCGGAATTCTTGTAGCCGCCGAAGGCCGCGTGGGCCGGGTAGGCGTGGTAGCAGTTGGTCCAGACGCGGCCCGCCTTGATCTCGCGGCCGAGCCGGTAGGCGGTATTGCCGTCGCGGGTCCAGACGCCCGCGCCGAGGCCGTACAGGGTGTCGTTGGCGAGCTTGAGGGCCTCGTCGGTGGAGTCGAAGGTGGTGACCGAGACGACCGGGCCGAAGATCTCCTCCTGGAAGATCCGCATGTTGTTGGTGCCGCGGAAGATCGTCGGTTCGATGTAGAAGCCGCCCTCCAGGCCGGGGACGGTACGGCTGGTGCCGCCGGTCAGGACCTCGGCGCCCTCCTGCTTGCCGATGTCGAAGTACGACAGGATCTTCTCGTACTGGTCGTTGCTGGCCTGGGCGCCGAGCATGGTCGCCGGGTCCAGCGGGTCGCCGCCGACGATGGCGCGGGTCCGCTCCAGACACCGGGCCATGAACTCGTCGTAGATCGAGGAGTGGATCAGCGCGCGGGACGGGCAGGTGCAGACCTCGCCCTGGTTGAGGGCGAACATCACGAAGCCCTCGATCGCCTTGTCGAGGTAGTCGTCGTCCGCGGCCATCACGTCCGGCAGGAAGATGTTCGGGCTCTTGCCGCCCAGCTCCAGCGTCACCGGGATGATGTTCTCGCTGGCGTACTGCATGATCAGCCGCCCGGTCGTGGTCTCACCGGTGAAGGCCACCTTCGCCACCCGCGGGCTCGACGCGAGCGGCTTGCCCGCCTCCACGCCGAATCCGTTGACGACGTTGAGCACACCGGCGGGCAGCAGGTCGGCGATCAGCTCGATGACGACCAACAGGCTGACCGGAGTCTGCTCGGCGGGCTTGATGACCACGCAGTTGCCCGCGGCCAGCGCCGGCGCGAGCTTCCATGTGGCCATCAGGATCGGGAAGTTCCACGGGATGATCTGGCCGACCACGCCCAACGGCTCGTGGTAGTGGTACGCGACGGTGTCGGCGTCGATCTCCGAGATGCTGCCCTCCTGGGCGCGCAGCGCTCCCGCGAAGTAGCGGAAGTGGTCCACCGCCAGCGGCAGGTCGGCGGCCAGCGTCTCGCGGACCGGCTTGCCGTTCTCCCACGTCTCGGCCACCGCCAGCCGTTCGAGGTTCTCCTCGATCCGGTCGGCGATCTTGTTGAGGATGTTCGCCCGCTCCGTGGCCGAGGTGCGGCCCCACGGACCGGCGGCCGCGTGCGCGGCGTCCAGGGCCAGCTCGATGTCCGGCGCGGTGGACCGCGCGACCTGGCAGAAGGTCTCACCGGTCACCGGGGACGGGTTGTCGAAATACTGTCCCTCGGCCGGTGCGACCCAGTCGCCCCCGATGAAGTTGTCGTACCGCTGGGCGAAGCTGACAATGCTGCCCTCGGTGCCTGGCTGCGCGTAGACCATGGCGGCGCTCCTCGGTGTACCGGTGTGCGGGTTACGGTGTCAGCACTCACTGTGGTGGCCCGAGGTTGGCAAAAGGTTGGCGGCGCGGGGCCTGTGCGGACGCCGGGGCGCGCAAGGTTGGCGGGGCGGGGCCTGTGCTGACGCCGGGGCGCGCAAGGTTGGCGGGGCGGGGCCTGTGCGGACGCCGGGGCGCGCGGACGCCGCTTCCCGCACGGCACGGCCGGAGACCGTCGCGTCAGCTCCGCAGCGCCGCGTTCAGCCGACTCGCCGCGATCCCGCGCCGCGCGTCGCCGGGACCGAGCAGCCGCAGCGCGTGCTCGTGCACGGCGGCGTCGTACGGCGCCCGCTCCCCGTACCGCAGCGCGTGCTCGGGGCGGGTGTCGGCGAGCACCGCCTCGCGGACCACCACTTCCAGATGCTCGCGCCAGGCCACGATGCCCGGCGCCTCCGACATCGGCAGCAACGGCCCGCGGTAGTGGCCGACGGCCGCCGCGATGTCACCGCACTCCAGCGCCCGCAGCACCTCGGCCGCGTCACAGCTCACCGGCACCGTCAGCGCGTACCGCCTGGTCGCCACCCCGCCGTTCAGCGCGCGCCGCAGATGCGACAGCTCGGCCTTGAACGTGGACGCGGTCACGCAGCGGTCGCCGTACAGCGACGCCCGCAGCCGGTCGGGCGCGAAGCCCTCGGGCTCCAGGGCGAGCAGCGTCAGGATCTCCAGTTGGCGCGGCGGCAGATGCAGCGGCTCACCGTCGCTGCTGGCCTGCGCCGTGCCGAGGCAGCGCAGTTCGAGACCGGCGGGGCGCTGCGGCTCCGGAGCGCCGTCCAGCAGCCGGGCCTCGATGGCGGAGGCCAGGGTGCGTACGGTCGGCAGGGCCAGCGGGTGCGAGCGGTCCCAGGTGGTGGAGAGGTCGAGGACGCCCAGCACCCGGCCGTCGGGGGCGTGGATGGGCGCGCAGTAACAGACCCAGCCGTGCAGGGCGGCGACCAGGTGCTCGGCGGAGAAGACCGTGCTCGGGCGGCCGGTGCGCAGCGCCAGGGACAGCGCGTTGGTGCCCATCGCGCGCTCGTCCCACCGCCCGCCCGGCGCGAAATTGACCCGCTCCGCCCTGCGCCGCATCAGCCTGCCGCCGCACGTCCACAGGATCGTGCCGGACTCGTCGGTCACCGCCGCGACGAAACCCGCGTCCTCGGCGATGCTGTGCAGTTCCCCCGACAGGTCGGCGACCGGTGCGCGCAGCGGCGAACCCTTCCACCGCGGATGGACCGCGCCGTCCTCGGAGACCGGCGCGCTGTCCCGCGCGGGATCCACCGTGCCGACGCTGCGCACCCAGGAGTCGGTGACCTCACGGCGCAGCGGAGCCGGGCCCGCCGGATAGCCCCCCGCCGACCTCAACTGCGGTACGCGGCGGGCCCATTCGTTTTCCAGTACGGTCCTGCGGTGCTGGAGCGCACCCTGCTCTGCCATGGCCTTCCCGACTTCTGTGTCGTCTTCGTCGTCGACATGGATGTCCGGGCACTGCCGGGTGCCACCTCGTAGGGGAGGCGGCGTGATCCGCATCATAATCGGACACCTCGCCCGCAGGAAGGCTGTTCGCGGCAGTCCGCACCGCGTTCGAGTCCGGTCGGCAACAGAACGGCACGGGCCGCTCGTACCGCTCGTACCGCTCGTGCGCCTCGTACGGCTCCCAGGACGCGACGGAGGGCGGCGCCCCCGTGTCACGGGGGGCGTCGCCCTCACAGCATCCGAGGACCGCGGTCGGTCAGTGGCCGAACAGGTGCCGCGCGTGACGGTGCCGCGGTGCGGCCGCCGTCTCGGAACCGTCGGCGCTGTCGGCCGCCGTGGAACCGCCGTACGCGTAGTCGGTCCCGGTGTCCCCGGCCGGTGCGGCCGTGGTGTCCGCCGTCTCCAACCGGGCCGCCAGCGCGTCACGTTCCCTGGCGTTGTCCTTCGCGGCCCTGCGGGCCTCGGTGAGCTTGCGGGACTTGCGCCGGTGGCTCACTCCGCCGCCCATCGCCATCGCGGCGCCGAGGCAGAAGATCAGGGCGAGCGCCAGACCGGCGCAGAAGATCTGAAGGGTGTTCATGGTCGCGATGGAGTGCCCGAGCACCGACACGTTGTACTCGGGACCTCCCGACGTGTTGTCGGCGATGGCGAGGCCGGTGAAAGCACCGGCACCGGCCAGGAGCAGCAATCCCAGGATCAGCATTGCGGTCACCTCCGATGGTGAGCTGCGTACCCCTCGGCTACCCGCCGGACGGCATCACATACGTCCCGCCCGTATCGGCCGCCGATCGCCCGCCGCACCCGCCGCACCCGCCGCACCCGC
The DNA here is from genome assembly GCF_044741185.1 of Streptomyces sp. NPDC088197. Lineage (NCBI taxonomy): Bacteria > Bacillati > Actinomycetota > Actinomycetes > Kitasatosporales > Streptomycetaceae > Streptomyces > Streptomyces sp. NPDC088197. The sequence goes on along the minus strand of NZ_JBIUSD010000005.1, from coordinate 147,933 downwards.
CGCACGCGCCGCCCCGGTGACGCGGCGCGTCACCGGGTCCCGTCACTACGCGTCACCGCCCGCCGCCCGGGCGTGCGCGCGACGTCAGTGCGTCGGCGGGTAGCTCACCACGTCCACCGGGACCGTCGCCGAGCCCTGCGCCGCCGCGCCGTAGTCGTTGATGACGTGGTCGATCACGCCGTCTCCGTTGAGCGAGACGGTCAGCAGGTCGTGGAACCGTACGCCCGGGCGGTCGGGCACCTCGAAGCTGTGGGCGTTGTGGATCGTCGGGTCCACGTTGAAGAAGCAGTAGCTGCCAAGACCCCAGCCCTCGTGGTGCCGGACCGAATCCGCCACCTTGTACGCGGCCCAGCCCGCGACGCCGTGATGCCCGTAGGCGGCCTGATTCGGCGGGTCGTACGGCAACTCGTTCTGGAACATGACCGTCCGGCCGTGGTCGCCGTTCCAGATGACGTTGTACTTCTGGTAGTGCTCCACGAACAGGCCGGTGGCCAGGACGTGGTCACCGTTGACGACCACGCCGGTCTCCGCCGTGTTCACCGTCCAGCCGACGCCCGTACCGTGATCCGCGCGCCAGGCCCAGATGTGGTCGAGCAGCACATTGTCGCTGTTGACGACCAGGCTCGTGGTGGCCTTGCCCGCGCCCGCGCCGCCGATCCGGAAGAACACGTCCTGGAGCGAGGTCGGGTCGCGCGGGTCCGTACGGCCGCCGCGCCTGCTGCCGACCTCCAGCAGGGCGGGGGAGTTGGTCTTGCCCGCGTCGAAGAGCAGCCCCGCGACGCGGACGCCCTTGACGTCCGCGACCGTCATCGGCACCGCTCCGCCGACCGGCGTGAGGGTGGGGAAGCCCAGGCCGAGCACCACCGTGCCCGACCACTTGACCTTGATGGACTCCGCCAGCCGGTAGACGCCCGGCGTCAGGAGCAGGTGCTTGCCCTGCGCCAGCGCGCGGTTGATGGCGCGCACCGAGTCCGTGGGCTTGGCGATGAAGAACCGGTCGATGGGCACCGAGGTGCCCTCGGTCGTACCGCCGGACCAGGACGCGCCGACCGCGTCGTGCCGCAGCGACGGCAGGAACACCCGGTAACGGCCCGCCGAGTCGACGTACAGGAAGGGCTTCTCGCGGCTGAGCGGGCTGGTGGCCAGCGTCGTGTACGGCGGGTCGGGGAAGGACTGCTCGGGGGCGCCGACGACACCCGCGAAGACCTGGTTCCACACGCCGTTGGACCAGGAGCCGACCGAGCTGTCCCGCGTCAGCCACTGCTGCTGCGAGGCGTTGATCACCTGCCCGTCCACCACCGAGTCGGCGATGAAGCCGCCGCTGGAGTAACCGCCCTGCCGGGGGAAGAGGAAGAGCTGGCCGCGGATGTGCACCCGGCGCAGCGGCGCGGCCTGCGACACCGCCCACCAGTTGATGCCGTCGGTCGGGTTGACCGCCAGATTCTCCGCCGAGCGCCAGAAGTTGGTGAGGGCGCTGTCGCCGCCGCCCGGCTGCGCCTGCCCCTCGACGCGCACCGCGCCGTTGATGGTCACGTCGTCGGGCGACAGCCCGAGGCCCGCGACCGAGGTGTAGTAGCCGAGTTGCGCGTCGACGTCGTACGTGCCCGGCTTGAAGAGGAAGGCGTAGCGCTGCGTGCCGAATTCGTTGGCGACCTGTACGGCGGTGGCCGCGTCCAGCGCGGCCTGGATGTCGGCGGCGGGCATGCTCGGGTCGAAGACGGTGACGTTCGGGCCGAAGTCGGGTTCCGTGGACGGCGAGTGGCCGCCGGGGGAGTGGGAGCCGGGGGAGTGCGTGCCGGCCGACCGCGCCGCGGCGGGGGTCGCGGCACCCGCCAACGGCACCACACCGGCGAAAGCGGCCGTGGCGATCAGCGAACGGCGGCTCAGACCGCCGCGCTCCCCGGATATGTGCTGCGACTGCGATGGCGCCTGCGGCTGCTGCGAGTTGGGAAGTGCACTGTCTGCGGCCCTGAACGAAGACATGAGCTACGACCACCTTCTGACGGCGAGGGGGGAATTGAGAGCGCTCTCTTGGAGACGTACCCTCGCGGGCCGCGCGACTGGGTGTCAAGCACGAAGAGAGCGCTCTCTCGCAGCGAATCGGCTGGTGACTCCACCGGGTTCACCAGCACACCACTGGCCTCAGGAGTGCCGCCAAGACCACCGGCGGACGGGTCGTCAGACAGTCGCGAGCGAGATCTCCGTCGACTTGATCAGGGCGGTGACGGCGGTGCCCTGGGCGAGTCGGAGGTCGACGGCCGCGTCCTTGGTGATCGCGGAGGTCAACTCGCCGCCCTCGACGGAGATCTTCACCGCGGCCATCGCGCCGCCCGTGGCGATGTCCGTGACGGTGCCCGGCAGTTGATTGCGGATGCTGAGCCCCGAGACCGGGCCCGTGGCAAGGGAGACCTCGGTGGACTTCACCAGGGCGCGGACCGCCGTGCCCTCGGCGAGGCCGAGTTCGTCCGCCGCCTCCAGGGTGATCGCGGCGGTGATGTCCTGGCCGCCGTCCAGCCGTACCTTGACGGTCGCCATCACCTCGCCGGGGGTCACGGACGCGACGGTGCCGGGAAGTTGGTTGCGGATGCTCAGGCTCATGGGGATACGCCTCGATCGCCGTATGGAATGTCGGATTTGCCGGGTGCGGCTCTGGCACTCTAACCGGGCGCCGTACGCGCGCCGGGGCGCGAACCGGCACGGCGCGTCCGCCGAGTCGCCGCCGCCTGCGCCCGCCCCCGTGCCGCCCGCCTCTGGCGTCCGCCGGAGTCCGTCGGAGTCCATTGAGGGGCCGCCGTGTCGCCGCCCGTGGTGTGCGGAGCCGGGTGGCGGGCTGCGCTTATTGTCTTCCCCATGCAGTCCTACACGATCGGCCAGGCCGCGCGGCTCCTGGGCGTCAGCCCCGACACGGTCCGCCGCTGGGCGGACGGCGGCCGGGTCGCCACCCACCGCGACGACAACGGCCGCAGGCTCATCGACGGCCGCGACCTGGCCGCGTTCTCCGTCGAGATCGCGCAGTCCGACAGCGCGGACGAGGACGCCTCGTACACCTCGGTCCGCAACGCCTTCCCCGGCATCGTCACCGCCGTGAAGCTCGGCGACGTCGCTGCCCAGGTGGAGATCCAGGCCGGGCCGCACCGGCTGGTGTCCCTGCTGACCCGCGAGGCCGTCGAGGAACTGGGCCTGGAGGTCGGGATGCAGGCCACCGCCCGCGTGAAGTCCACGAACGTGCACATCGACCGGGTCTGATCCGCCGCGCCTTCGTCCGCGCCACCGTCGCGCCTCAGCGTGTCGTCGCGCCCGCTGATGTCAGCCCGCCCACCGTCCCGAGGTGAAGGCGACCGTGAGGACGGTGGCCAGCGGCGCGGCGACGCACACGTACGCCGTGGTCAGCCAGGGGCGCCGTACGCTCCAGGCGGCCAGCCCCGTCCACAGCGGCCACCACAGCAGTGAGGCGCGCGGCACGGACATGTACCAGTACGAGGTGCCCAGCGCCCACAGGCTGAGCCCGAGGTAGACGGCCTCCGGCCAGCGGCGCCGCTTGAGCAGCAGGCAGAGCAGCGCCAGACCGACCGCCATGGCGACGAGTTCGAACTGGAACAGCAGCGCGTACGGCGTGGCCTGCGTGTGGTCGAAGGCGCCGTCCCAGGTGTGCCGCCACGCCTGCCACGGCGAGTGGAACGTCCGGTACCAGCCGCGTTCCTCCGCGTGCTTCCAGGCCATCCAGTCGCCGGTGCGCGCGTGCAGATACCAGGCGTAGACGAGCGCGGGCAGCGCGGAGAGCGCCGGCCAGTGCAGCAGGCGCAGCCGTTTGGTCAGCGGCCCCGAGGTCAGGAGCTGGACGACGAGCGCGGCGCCGAGGAACAGGCCGCTGATCCGGACGGTGGTCGCGGCGGCGGCCAGCGCGGCGGCGAGCGGCCAGTTCCCGCGCTTGGCGGCCAGCCAGCAGGGCAGCGCGAAGGCGAGGAACAGCGCCTCGGTGTACCCGGCGGCGAGGAAGACCGCGCAGGGGGAGAGCAGCAGGAAGAGCACGGCGCGCGATCCGGTGCCGTTCCCGTCGTCCGGGAGCCGGTCCGCGCCGCGCCCGGCTACGGACGTACGCGCGGACCGGCCGTCCAGCGCGGCGATCCGGGCCAGCGACAGCACGGCGACGGCCCCCGCCACGAACGAGATCAGCAGCCCCGCGGCGGTCCAGTCGCGTATCAGCAGGTGCACGGCGCGCAGCAGCAGCGGGAAGCCGGGGAAGAACGCCTCGCGGTTGTCGGGTGTGGCCGCGCCGCTGCCGAGAACGGCTCCCGGCACCGGCGCCGGGAAGTAGCCGTCGCGCGCGATGTGCAGGTAGTAGCCCCAGTCCCACTGCTCCCAGCGGGACATCATCGAGGGTGCCCGCTGTGCCTTGCCGTCGCCGGTGAACAGCCGCCCCGTGCAGTACGCGGTCGTCCAGACGCCGACCCGCGTGAGCGCGTACAGCCAGAGCACGGCGCGGTCGGTGGGGCCGAGGCGGGGGAGCGGCAGATGTCCGGGGAGCCGGTGGCGGAGCGGGACGGTCCGGTCCGGCGGCTCGGACGGTACGGGGCGGGGCGCGGTCGCGGGCGGGGAGAAGGCGCTCTTGGGCATGGTCGTGCTCCTGAGGGGGCTGCCACGGACCGCTCGGGCGACGGCGCGGGCGACGACGTACGGGTGACGGTTCCGGGCATGCCGGACTGCCCGGCCGACCGGTGCGGCCGGGGCGGGGTGCGACGGGGGGGAGTGTTTAGCGGGCTGTCGTCATGTGGACCGTGCCGGTCGGCGGGTAGGTGCGGACCGGGTAGTCGGAGGTCGCGGTCGACGACGGGAGGCCGTTCGGGCCGGTGGTGGCGGGCCCCGGGCTCGTGGCGGGCGGGACGGCGCCGCCGTCACCGGGCAGCAGCGTGACCAGCGACGCGGTCGTACCGCCGATCAGGACGCAGGCCACCGCGGCGACCGTCGCGAGCCGCTGCCTCCGCTTGCGGTCGCCGCGGGCGCGGACGACGGTCGGGGGCGCGGGCGTCGCCGCGCGGTGACCGTCCGCCGCGGCGTTCTTGAACGCGGACCTCAAGCGCTCCTCGTGGGTATCAGGCACCAGGGGGCTCCTCTGCGTGCGGTTCCGGCAGATGCTGGGCGAGCGTGGCCCGGCCCCTGACCAGGTGCGTCTTGACGGTGCTGCTGGACACACCGGTCTCCGCGGCGATCTGGTCGACGGACAGGTCGCACACGTAGTGCAGGGTGACGCTCCGCCGCTGTCCTGGCGGCAGTTCGCGCAGCGCGGAGACCAGGGCGACCGTGCCGGGGCCCGGTTCCTCGACGGACGGCGGGCCGCCGTACCGCTGCCACGCCTCCTCCGAGCGCCGACGGCCGCGCCAGCGGCTGACCGCGAGCCGCCAGGCGACCGTACGGATCCAGCCCTCCGGGTTGCCGTCCCTCGCGAGCTGCCGCCGTCGGCTCCAGCCCCTGACGAACGCTTCCTGCACCACGTCCTGCGCCTCCGGCAGATCGCCGAGCATCACATAGAGCTGACCGGTGAGCCGTCTGACCGCGTGGGCGTAGAACTCTTCGAACTCCTCAGCGGTCAACAAAAGCTCCCAGTTCTCTTCGGCCTCATCACGCATACGCCTGGGGCCGGACGTCCGGTCGACATCCACGGGAGAGAATCTGCTGTGACGGCCGCCACATGAGGTGGCGGCGCGCCGTGGCCGCTACTCCGCGGCGGGCGACTCGGCGCGTTCCTTGAGGCCGCGGGCCTCCATCTCCAGGTACCTGCGGGTCAGGCCGCCCGCCACCAGGCCGACCAGGCCGGACAGCGCGCCGCGCTGGGTGAGCACCAGGGTGAGGCGGGTGCCGTCGCCCTCCGGCTCGACCAGGTGGTCGCCGCTCGTGGTCACTCCGGGACCCGCGGACCGCCATGAGAACCGGGAACCCTCGTCCAGCGCCGTGACCGTCCACACCGCCTTGCGCAACTTGGGCTGCTCGACCGCGAATCGGCGCCCGACGGCGACGACGTGGTCCGCGCTCCCGCTCCGGCTCGCGCCGTCCGCGTCGAGCGGGCGGACGGAGGTCATGGACGCCGTGAGAGCGGGCCAGTCCTCGACGGCGACGAGCACCTCCCAGACGCGTGCGACGGGAGCGTTGACGGTGATCGAGGTCTGGTAGGTCGGCACAGGGACTCTCCCTCGCGGTCGCGTGGCTCCGGCAGGAGACAGACTCCCACGCGCCCCTCGTACCGCGCCGGGTAGCATGGCGGTCTGCGGCGCTCCCCGGAGCACCGCGCGGCGGTGGGGCCCGCCGTACCCGAACCACGGCGACACAGCCGTCAACGGTCCCTACTTGCGACGCGCGCACGCCAAGCTTGGGCGTGCCCGGTGAGTAGGAGACGAAAGTGGCAGAAGTCCGGCCCGTGACGCCCGACGAACCCGTGGACCCCGACATCGATCTGCACGACCCGGCACAGCGCGAAGCGTCGCGCGAGGGCCAGGCCCCGGTCGTCGCCGTGGTCGCGGTCGGCGGCGCGGTCGGCGCGTGCGCCCGCTACGGGGCCGCGCTGCTCTGGCCGACGGCCTCCGGCACCTTCCCGTGGACGACGCTGACCGTCAACGTCGTCGGCTGCGCGGTCATCGGTGTCTTCATGGTGCTGATCACCGACGTCTGGAACACGCACCGTCTGGTGCGGCCCTTCTTCGGCACCGGCGTGCTCGGCGGCTTCACCACCTTCTCCACCTACGCCACCGACATCCGGGCCCTGATCGACGGCGGGCAGGCCCTTACCGCGCTCGCGTATCTGGCGCTCACGCTGCTCGCCGCTCTCGCCGCGGTGTGGCTGGCGGCGGCCGCGACCCGGCACGTGGTGCTCGGGCGGCTCGCGGACCGGGCCGAGCGGGCCGACGAGGCGGAGGCGCGATGAACTGGCTGCTGGTCATCGTCGGGGCCATGGTCGGCGCTCCGATGCGCTACCTCGCCGACCGCTCGGTCCAGAGCCGGCACGACAGCCTCTTCCCCTGGGGCACCTTCACCGTCAACGTCGTCGGCTGTCTCGTCCTCGGCGTCGTGACCGGCGCGGTCACCGAGGGCGCCGCCTCGTCCCAGGTCCAGGTGCTGCTGGGCACCGGCCTGTGCGGCGCCCTCACGACCTACTCGACCTTCTCCTACGAGACGCTGCGGCTGGCCGAGAGCGGCGCCCGCTTCTTCGCCGCGGCCAACGCGGTGGCGAGCGTGGCGGCCGGGCTCGGCGCGGCCTTCGCCGGTACGGCGCTGGCGCAGGCGTTCTGGGGCTGAGCCGCGGGGTTCGTCAGCGCGCCGACAGCACGCTCATCAAGTGACGTACGGCGCGGGGCAGTTGGGCGCCGAACCGCTTCGTGTCGACATGGGGCGGGGGTTCGGGTGAGCCGTCCGCGTCCGTCGGGCGCTCGCCCGCGCCGATCCACTCCTCGGTGGCGCCGACCTCGATCGAGAACACGGCGCCGCCGTGCAGGACGTCCAGGGTCTGGCTCGTGGAGTCACCGGTGAGAAAGGCGCGGTCGCCGAGGCCGGTGACCGGCCTGCTCGTCCGCGGGTCGTGGACCATGACCACGCCGCTGTCGGCGGCCGGCTCGGCCGGGTCGGCGTCCCGCGCCTTCAGTCCGTCCTCGAATTCCGTCCGGGGGTCGGTCTTCTTGTGCAGGTCGACGCTGACCGAGATGGTGTACGAGGTGATCCAGCCGTCGTTCTCCGACGTGTTGCCGACCAGGCGGCACGCGATGTGGTCGAGCGTCCTGCCGACGTTCATCGGTCCGGGGATCTCGCTCATCGAGGACAGGCCGATCATGTCCACGAGGGGCTGGAGCGCCGCCACGGTGCACGGATCCGCGAGGCGGTATCCGTGCAGGTCGGGCGGGGCCGTACGGCCGTAGTCGGCACCCCGCAGCGCACCGGCCCAGGCCGCCGACGCGACGACGGCCCCGGCGAGCGCCCAGACCCAGGGCCCGCGCCGCCGGTGCACACCGGACAGCCGTCCGCCGCGCGGCTCCCGCGGCCGGTCGTCGTCGCCGATGACATCGACGGGCCGGTCGTCGCCCGACCCGTCCGTCAGCTCGGGCTCGGTGATCACGCCGCCCCCCTCGTCGCGTTGGGGCCACCCTATGGCGGGGGCACGGCGCGCGGACGGGGGACGGGCGTGATCCGGTCAGCGGTCCAGGTACGACAGGAGTTCCCGCGCGGCCGGTCCTGGCCGGTCGTCGTCGGGCAGGGCGACGGAGACCGGCCAGCCCGGGTCCTCGGCGCCGGTGATCGGCACGGCGCACAGCGACGCGGCCGACTCCTTGCGGGCGATGGGGCGCGGGACGACCGCGATGCCGAGCCCGTAGCGGACCAGGTCGATCACCGTGTGCACGTCGTACACCTCGAGGGCGACCTGGCGGGAGGCGCCGCAGGCGGCGAAGGCCCGGTCGGTGAGCTGCCGGGCGCCCCAGTCGGCGTGGAAGTCCACGAAGGTCTCGCCGTCGAGGTCCGCCCACTTCACCTGCGGCTCGCCCGCCAGCCGGTGGCCGGGGTCGCAGAGCAGCACCATCGGCTCGGTGGTCAGCGGCAGCAGGCGTACGCCCTCGGGCGGCGCTCCCGGCAGGGTCACGAAGGCGACGTCGAGATGGCCGTCGGCCACGTCGCCAGCGAGCACGGTCGAGCCCGCCTGGCGCAGCCGGACCTCGACATTGGGGTGCCGGGCGCGGAAGCGGGCCAGCAGGTCGCCGATGTCGATGGTCACGCACTGCTCGATGCCGACCGAGAGAGTGCCGCGCAGCAGCCCCTGCACCGCGGCCACGGCCTCCCGCGCGGCGCGGGCGCCGGCCAGCGTACGGGTCGCCTCCACGAGCAACGCCCGCCCGGCGCCGGTGAGTTCGACGCTGCGTGTGGTACGGACGAACAACGGCGAGCCCAGCTCGCGCTCCAGCGCGCGCACCGAGGCGGACAGCCCGGACTGGGAGACCAGCATGCGCTGGGCGGCCCGGGTGAAGTGCCGCTCCTCGGCGACCGCCACGAAGTATTCGAGCTGGCGCAGTTCCATGATTCAGCACTCTAGCTGCTGAATCGAGCCCCATTGTTCCAAGCCCGGACGGAAGGCGACGGTCGCGGCCTGTGGCCGCCTGGGGCGGGAGGGGCGGTCCGTGCGGGGGTGACGAATGCCACCCGCCACCCTTGACGTGCTCGGAAGGCGACGGCATTCTTCCATCATTCGGTATTCAGTTACCGAGGAGTGGAATCAAGCGGAGGAGTGCGCGATGACCGCCGTCCCGGCCGACGCGGACCGGCCCACGCCCAAGGCGCCAGGGCTCGCGGCCCGGCTGCGCGCCTCCATCGGCGCGGAGAAGGTCCTCACCGACCCCGCCCAACTGCGCACCTACGAATGCGACGGCCTGACCAACTTCCGGGTACGGCCCGCCGTCGTCGTCCTCGCCGAGCACCGCGACGACGTCGTGGCGGCGGTGCGGCTGTGCGCCGAGGCCGGAGTCCCGTTCGTCGCCCGCGGCTCCGGTACCGGGCTGTCCGGCGGCGCCGTCCCCGTCGCCGACGGCGTCCTCATCGTGCTGTCCAGGCTCCGCCGGATCGTCTCCGTCGACCCCGACAACGCCCGCGTCGTCGTCGAGCCCGGCGTGATCAACCTGTCGGTCACCCGCGAGGCCACCCCCTACGGCCAGGCGTACGCGCCCGACCCGTCATCGCAGCAGGTCTGTTCCATCGGCGGCAATGTCGCGGAGAACGCGGGCGGCGCGCACTGCCTCAAGTACGGCTTCACCGTCAACCACGTCATGGGCGCGGAAGTCGTCCTGCCCGACGGCGAGGTGGTGCACCTCGGGGGCACCGCGCCCGAACACCCGGGCCTCGACCTGCTCGGCGCGTTCGTGGGCAGCGAGGGCACGCTCGGCGTCGCCACCGAGGTCACCGTCCGCACCATCCAGGCGCCCGAATCCGTGCAGACCATGCTCGTCGGCTTCCGCACCGTGGAGGACGCGGCGGGAGCCGTCAGCGACATCATCGCGGCGGGCATCCTGCCCGCGGCCATCGAGATGATGGACGCCCTCGCCATCGAGGCGGCCGAGGCCGCGGTCAACTGCGGTTACCCGCGGGGCGCGGTCGCCGTTCTCGTCATCGAACTCGACGGCCCCCACGTCGAGGTGGACGAACAATTCGTCCAGGTCGAGCAACTGGCCGCCGCGCGCCACGCGTTCGAGACCCGCATCGCCCGCGACGCCGCCGAGCGCGCCCTGATGTGGAAGGGCCGCAAGTCCGCCTTCGCGGCCGTCGGCCGGATCAGTCCCGCCTACTACGTCCAGGACGGCGTCATCCCGCGCACCCGGCTGCCCGAGATCCTCACCGAGGTCGGCCGCCTCGCCGAGCGCGCCGGGATCCGCGTCGCCAACGTCTTCCACGCGGGCGACGGCAATCTGCACCCCCTCATCCTCTTCGACGACACCGTCCCCGGCGCCGCGCACGCCGCGGAGGAGCTGGGCTTCGCCATCCTCGACCTGTGCGTCGACGCGGGCGGCTCCATCACCGGGGAACACGGCGTCGGCCTGGAGAAGAAGTCGCGGATGGCCCGGCAGTTCACGGACGAGGACCTGGACACCATGCAACTCGTCCGCTGCGCCTTCGACCCCGACAACATCGCCAACCCCGGCAAGCAGTTCCCGACCCCGCGGCTGTGCGGGGAGCGCCCCGGCGTCCGCACCGCCGCCGACACGCACGACCCGGCGCTGGGCGAGGTGTTCTGACATGACCGCACCGCACCGCGCGCGTCCGGACACCGCGCAGGCGGGGGCCGTACGGTCCGAGACCGTCGAACCCGTGGCCGCCGCCGAGGTCGTCGAACCCGCGACCGCCGCCGAGGTCGCCGAGATCCTGCGGAGCACCACCGGCACCGTCGTCCCGGTCGGCGGCGGTACGAAGACCGGCTGGGCCGCCTCTGCCACCTCCTGCGACCTGCTGCTGCGCACCGCGGGACTGGGCCGGGTCGTGGAGTACGCGCCCGGCGACCTCGTGGTCGTCGCCGAGGCCGGGGTGCCACTGGCCGACCTGCAACGACAGCTCGCGGAACACGGCCAGACGCTCGCCCTCGACCCGCCGGAAGCGGGCGCCACGCTCGGCGGGATCGTCAGCGCCAACGCCTCGGGGCCGCGCCGACTGCGCTACGGCACCGCCCGCGACCTGCTCATCGGCGTCACCGTCGCCCTGGCCGACGGCACGCTCGCGCGATCGGGCGGCAAGGTCGTCAAGAACGTGGCCGGATACGACCTCGGCAAGCTCTACACCGGAGCGCACGGCGGCCTCGGCGTCCTGGTCTCCACGACCTGGCGCCTCCACCCGCTGCCCCCGGTCACCGGCGCGGTCACCGTGCCCGTACAGGACAGCGCCGAAGCGGGCAGGTACGCCGCGCTGCTCGCCCGCTCCACGCTCACCCCCACCGCCGTCGAACTCAACTGGTCTTCGCGGGCGGGGGAGTTGACCGTGCTCTTCGAGAGCAGCGCCGCTTCCGTACGCGCCCAGTCGCGCGCCGCGATCGCGTTGCTGGGGGTGGGGGCGCACGCGGACGAGGTCCCCGACTGGTTCGGAGCGCGGCCGACCGGCGGCCTCGTCCTGCGGCTTGCCCACGAACCCTTCGCGCTGCCCCGCGTGCTCGACGCCCTCCCGGACGGCGCTTCGGGCACCGCGTCGGCCTGCACGGGAGTGGCGTACATGGCGGTGCCCACCGACACCGACCTCGCGGCGCTGCGGGCGTCGATCGCCCCGTACGACGGCTCCGCGGTGGTGATCGCCGCCGACGACGCGCGCGACGCGCTCGACCACTGGGGGCCGGTCGCCGACTCGTTCGACCTGATGACGCGGGTCAAGGACCGCTTCGACCCGGAGCGGCGCCTGTCGCCCGGCCGACTGCTCGGAGGACTCTAGATGGCCGCGGACACCCCCAACGGGCCCCTTCCGCACGGGAATTCGGCGGACGCCTCCAAGGACGCCTCCAAGGGCTCCTCCAACGGGTCGCTCCCGGACGGGGGTTCAACGGGCTCCTCCAACGAGTCGCTCCCGCCACGGGGTTCGGGGGAGCCCCCGGTCCCGGTGCCGCCCGTACTCGGTGTGTCCGTCGCGCCCAGCGCGGGCGCCGCCACCGTCGCCCTCGGCATGCCGGGCAGCGCGCCGCCGCCGGGCAGCGCCTTCGACGCCCACCACCCGCCGGACGCGGCGCTCGTCGGGGACTGCGTGCACTGCGGCTTCTGCCTGCCCACCTGCCCGACGTATGTGCTGTGGGGCGAGGAGATGGACAGCCCGCGCGGACGCATCGACATCATGAAGGCCGGACTCGAAGGCGACGCTTTCGACGCGGGCAGCGTGCGTCACCTCGACCAGTGCCTCGGCTGCATGGCGTGCGTGACGGCCTGCCCGTCCGGCGTGCAGTACGACAAGCTCATCGAGAGCACCCGCGCCCAGCTCGAACGCCGGGTCCAACGGCCGCGCGCCGAACGGCTGTTGCGCGCCCTGATCTACGGCCTGTTTCCCTACCCCCGCCGTCTGCGCGCCCTGCGCGGACCGCTGCGCGTCTACCAGGCGAGCGGTCTCGGGCGGCTGCTCGCCCGCGGCGGAGTGCTGCGACGGCTGCCGCGCCCCCTCCAGGCCATGGAGTCGCTGGCCCCCAGGCTCGGCCACGTCGACAAGCTGCCGGAACACACCCCCGCCGCCGGCGCCCGCCGCCGTACCGTCGGCCTGCTCACCGGCTGCGTCCAGGGGACCTTCTTCCCCGATGTGAACGCCGCGACCGTACGCGTCCTGGCCGCCGAGGGCTGCGACGTGGTCGTACCGCGACGTCAGAGCTGCTGCGGCGCGCTGTCCGCGCACGCGGGCCGGGCCCCCGAGGCGGAGCGCTTCGCGAAGTCCGTCATCGAGACGTTCGAGGCGGCCGGGGTGGAGACCGTCGTGGTGAACGCCGCGGGCTGCGGGTCCAACCTCAAGGAGTACGGCCACCAGTTGCGCGACGAGCCCGACTGGGCGCGGCGCGCGGAGGCGCTGGCCGCCAAGGTCATGGACATCACCGAACTCCTGGACGAATTGGGCCCCGTGGCCCCCAGGCACCCGCTCCCCATGACCGTCGCCTACCAGGACGCCTGCCACCTGGCGCACGCGCAGGCCGTACGCGACCAGCCACGCCGACTGCTGCGGGCCGTTCCCGGCCTGGAGACAAGGGAGTTGGCGGAGGCCGAGATCTGCTGCGGCAGCGCGGGCACGTACAACCTGCTGCACGCGGAACCCGCACGCGAACTCGGCGAACGCAAGGCCAAGGCGGTCCTGGCGACCGGCGCGGACATCATGGTCACCGCGAACCCCGGCTGCTGGATGCAGGTCGCCACCACGTTGGCCCGCATGGGCGAGCGGCTACCCGTCGCCCACACCGTGCAGGTGCTCGACGCCTCGATCCGGGGTGTCCCCGTCGACCGGCTCCTGGCCCGGGCACTCGAAGGACCCGGCACCGTCATCTCCTACCCCGCCCCCAGGAGCCGCGCCACGCGGCGGAGCTCTTGTGAGGCGGAACCGCCCGGGCGCGCCCCGGTCGGCCGATGACGCGTTGACATGCGGTGACGCCCGGAGTTCACTGGCCAGTACGGCGTAGGGCGGTACGCGGCGCGCCTTCGGCACGCCACAGCCTTCAGCTTCCACCGATCTCATGGTGTTCGGGTGGGCGTCGGCACGACACCACGGCCCGGATCACGACCCCGCACGGCAGAGAGAAGTGGCACTTCACATGATGTATGACGCCGAACGCGCACGGCAGCCCGCGACCGGGGCGGAGAATCCGGCGTTCACCGAACGGTGGGCCAAGCGCGAGTCCCGGCCCGAGCCGCTGCTGCCGCAGAAGGAGCGCGACGACTCCGCCGCGCTCCTCCAGCGGGCCGCGGGCTCCTTCGGCGAGAGTCCGCGCCAGGCGCTGGACGAGGCCGACCAGGCCCTCGACGCGGCCAGCGGCCACCTCGCCGAGGTGCTGGCCGAGCGGCTGCGCGTCCTGCGCGCCCGCTGGCAGGACGCAGACGCCGTCCCGGACGGCGCCGTGGGCCTGCTGCGCGACTACCGTGAACTCACCGAGCGCCTGCTGCGCCTCTGACCGAGGGCCCGAGGGCCGCGCGAAGCCCGCTGGCGGAGAGCGATTCTCCGGCCCGGCGGGCTTTTGTCGTGACCCCGATCACACCTCGACGCCAGGCGTCCGGCCGGAGCACCGCGCCGTTTCCGCTGCTCAGACGAATATTTGCCGCACGGCAATAATCTTCGGCATATGAGGTGTGCGTGCGGGACGGGCGGGCACGCGACGGTGTGAGCAAGCGTCACTGACTATCGGATGACACAACGTCACTACCGCGAATCGGGACGGAAATTGCGATAAAGGAGCCGCGACATGAGTGACAATATCTGGGGCTACGAGCAGACCTCCGGCCACACGGCGGGAACCGACCTGATCGGATACAAGGTCGAGGCGACCGACGGCCACATCGGAAAGGTCGACAAGCACTCCGATGACGTCGACTCCGCATATCTGGTGGTCGACACGGGTGTGTGGATTTTCGGCAAGCACGTACTGCTCCCGGCCGGCACCGTGAGGTCGATCGACGCGGCGGACCAGAAGATCTTCGTCGAGCTGACGAAGGAGCAGATCAAGAACTCCCCTGAGTTCGACAAGGACAAGCACGTCGGCGACGCCGGATACCACCAGCAGGTGGGCGAGTACTACGGCAGCCACCGTAACCGCTGACACAGCGAGCGGCAGGGAAATTTGGGGCCGCCCCGGCACTCGCCGGGGCGGCCTTTTCTCGTGGGCGCGTGAATTCCGTGGGAGCGGGAAATGCCCCCCGGGGGGTTTGTCACCGCACGGGCATCTCACGCCGGCATGTCACGGGCATCTCACGGGCATCTCACGGCATCTCACGGGCGCCTCACGACGGCGGAGCCGTCCCGGTGTAGGGCCGCAACGGAAGCGGCCGGTCCAGCAGGAAGGCCATGAGCGCCGACTCGTAGACCGCGGGCCGGTCGATCGCGATGGCGTGCCCGGCGCCGGGCACGTACACCAGGGTCGCGTCGGGAAGTGTGCGCTTGTAGTCGTAGGTGACCTCCCACTTCTTGTAGTCGCACTCGCCGCGCATGATGAGCGTCGGTATGCGCGCCGTGCGCAGCCGGGGACGCGGGTCCGGCAGGTGCTTGGCGTCGTCGATGGTGAACTGGTTGACGTAGAAGCCCGTGCGGTTGTCCGGGAGCCGCGCCGGGGGCCGGCCGGGGCACTGGGCGGCGGGCAGTGACGTGGTGAGGATCTCCCGGAAGCGCTGGTCGGCCTCCCGGTCGCCGACCAGGTGGTGCGCCGCGTCGGGGTTGACCGACTGGAGCAGGGCCATGGCGATCATCCGGGGAGTGTTGGTCAGCTCGTCGACCCGCTTCCTGGCCTCCGGCGTCAGCCGGTCCCACAGCTCACCGGTCTCGCCGTCGGGGAAGGCCCCGTACCAGAGCACGCCCGGCGAGCTGAGGACGGCCTTGGCCACCCGGTCGGGATGCGCGGCCATGTAGTGGGCGGCGAGCGAGCCGCCCCAGGACTGGCCGACCAGGATGATCTTCTCCGCGCCTATCGTCCGGCGGATGGCGTCCAGATCCGCCACCTGCCGGGCGACGGTGTACTGCGTCACGTCGCGCAGCCTGCTGGAGCGTCCCGAGCCGACCTGGTCGTACGCGTAGACGTCGAAGCCGTCGGCGGCCAGCGCGCGGCCCGCCTGCGAGATGTCGTCATTGGCGGTGCCCGGACCGCCGTGCAGGAAGATCACCGGTGCGGGCCTGGCCGTGCCCGTGGCCGCCGCCTCGCGGTACGCGATCCGGGAGCCGGTCGGCAGCGCCCAGAAACGCACGTCCGGCGGTACCTTCCCGTCCGCGGGCCGCGGCATCGGCCGCAGGACGGTCGCCCCCGACAGCGCCGCGGCCACCACGGCGAGCACGGTGGCGGAGATCACCGCGGCCCGGCGCCGACGGGCGACGCCGAACAGTACGAAGCCGGGCCACGCCACGAGGAAGGTGACGCCGAACAGGACGGCGAGGGCCGCCGCCACCAGGAGCGGGACGGAAGCGGTGGCCGCGCCCGCGCCGATGAAACCGGCCACGGCCGCGGCGAGCCCGAGAACCGCGGCCACCAGAAGGAGCAGGACGCCAGCGGTGCGGCGTAGGAGTGTCTGTGCCATGTCGGAAACGCTATGAGCGCCCCTGGCCGCGTTCCTCCTGCTCAGGGGCCGGATGGACAGGGGGGCGCGACGGCCGGACGGCGGGGACCGACCCCGCCGTCCGGCGGGGTCGGCGTACGCCCGGTCGGATCAGCCCCGACTCGTACGCGGCGATGGTGGCGTGGACGCGGTCGCGTACGCCCAACTTGCCCAGGACGACGGCGACATGGTCCTTGACGGTGGCCGCGCTGATGCCGAGCGCCTCGGCGATCTCCGCGTTCGTCCCGCCGCGCGCCACCTGGACGAGCACCTCGGTCTCCCGGGGCGTGAGCGCGGCCAGCGGCGCCGCGTCGTCGGGACCCGGCGCGGACGTGAAACGGTCGATCAGACGGCGGGTGATGCCGGGGTCCAGCAGGGCGTCCCCCGCGGCGACGACCCGGACCGCGTCGATGACGCGTTCGGGTTCGGCGTCCTTGAGCAGGAACCCCGCGGCCCCGGCCCGCAGCGCGGCGAACACGTACTCGTCCAGGCCGAAGGTCGTCAGCACCAGGACGCGGGTCTGCGGCACGTGGGCGGTGATGCGCGCGGCGGCGGCGATGCCGTCGAGTCTCGGCATACGGATGTCCACCACCGCCACGTCGGGGCGCAGTTCGGCGGCGAGGGCCACGGCGGCCTCCCCGTCGGCGCACTGGCCCACGACGCTCAGATCGGCCTCGGCGTCGAGCACCGCGGCGATACCGGCCCGCACCACGGCCTGGTCGTCCGCGACCGTCACCCGGATCATGCCGGCACCACCTCGGGAAGCCATACGCGGACCGTGCCGTCGCCGGTCGTCGCGAGCGTACCGCCGACGGCGTCGGCCATCGCGTGCAGCCGCCGCAGCGACGGTCCGGCCGGGGGTCGGCGGTGGACGACGATCTCGACCCCGTCGGCCGCGTAGTGCACGGTGACCCGCGCCTCGTCGGACATCAGCGCCTCCGCCGACCGGTAGGCGGCGACCTCCATCGCGGCCGGAAGCGACCGCACGCGCCCGGTCAGCCGGGCCGTCGCGCGGTGCCTGGCGGCCAGGGCGGCGATGCCCGCCACCGTGGGCGGCGGTACGTCGTCGTCGGCGTCGAGCGGTTCGCGGACCTCGGTCAGCAGCTCACGCAGCGCCCGCAGGCCGCCGCGCGCCTCGGCCAGCACCTGCGGCAGGTCGGCGGCGTCGGCCGCGGCCACCATGGCCGCCACCGGGCGGCGCGCCGTGGCGCGCAGTTCGGCGGACAGCCGCAGCCGTTCGGCCCGCGCCGCCTCGGCCGCCGCCCGGTTCAGCGCCGCTCGCCGGGCGCTCTCGCTGTCGGCTCCGGTGCGGCGGCGCCCGCAGGACCGGACCCCGCACGCCCAGACGGCCGCCGCGGGCACCGCTGCCAGCGCGCCGAACACCGCCCAGCCCAGCGCGACCCGCCGCACGTCCTCGCTGACCATGGCCAGCCCCGCCACCGCGGCGACGCCGAGCACCGCGGGCCAGGTCCGCCGCGCGCCCGGGGCGGTCGGCGCGCGGGCCGCGACCGAGTACAGCAGCACCAGATCGCCCCACCAGCACCACAGCAGCAAGTCCGTGGTGTGCGGCGCGGTGACGCCCAGCCGGTCGCAACCGAGCCACAGCAGCACCGCGGCCGAGGCCGCCAGCAGGCCGCTTCGCGGAGCCGTACGCCGCCGGGCGAGCGGCAGCGCGTGCAGGACGAGCAGGGCGAGGAGCACGATGTGGCCGGTGGCCCCGGCGCCGCCGGGGAAGACGTCGGGGCCGCCGCCGGGCAGCAGACCGGCGCCCAGCGGAACCGCCAGGCCGAGCAGGGCGAGGGCCGCGTCCAGTGCCGCGGGGCCGCGCCGACCGGACCTGAAACGGGCGCTTTCGCGTACGGCGGTCGGCCCGGTCGCCAGCGGCAGCCGCGCGCTGACCCGCCACCCCGTGCCCACCGGGCCCGCCGTCAGCCGCCCGCCGTCGGCCGCGACCGCCTCGGCCAGCGCGGTCAGGCCGCTGCCGCTGCCGAGGTCGTCGACCGCGGGCGCGCCGCCGCTGTCCCGCACATGGACGACGAGGTCGCCGCGTTCGACGGCCAGCCGCACCTCCACCGTCGCTCCGGCCGCGTACCGGACGGTGTTCGTCAGCGCCTCACGGACGACACGGAAGGCCAGCGAGGCCGTGGCGGGCTCCACCGCGGGCTCCAGGGCGGCGACCGTGCGGGTGTAGCGGACGCCGGGGAAGGCCGCCACCAGGGCGTCGACCTCCTCCAGACGGCGGGGCACCGCGAGCGCGTCGGCCAGCGCGTCGAGTTCGAGGAGCGCCAGCCGCCCCTCGTGGCTCGCGTGCCGGGTGGCCTCAGCCATCAGGTCCTCATGTCCGAGCCGCAGCGCGGCGGCGGCCGACACCGTGACACCCGTCAGCCGGTGCGCCACCACGTCGTGCAACTCGGCCGAGAAACCCTGGCGTTCACCGCGCGCGGTGTGCCGGAGCAGGTCGGGTGCCCGCCGGGCGTACTCCTCCCGCGCGGAACCGAGAGCCCGGCGCCATCGGCGGGACCGGCCCCGTACCCATACGGCCGCCGCGCCCGCACAGGCCAGCAGGGCGCCTGCCGCCACGATCCGCGGCTGCGCGCCGTGCCACAGCACGAGGCAGCCGACGGTCAGGGCGGCGAGGAGCGCCCCGAGCGCCGACGCGCCCGCGGTACGGCGCAGGGCCAGTGAGTACAGCGCGACGAGCACCGCCGCCACGGTCACCGGCGCCCAGGCCAGGACCCGCGAGACATCCGCGCCCACCACGGCGGCGACCGCGGCGGCCAGGGCCGCCGCCGGGGCGGCACGCCGGACCGCCATCGCACCGAAGGCGACCGCGACGGCCGCCGCGGCCAGCGCCGTACGGGCCGGACCGGGCGACGCGTCCCGCCCCAGCGCGGCCACAGCCCACCAGAGCGCCTGAAGGACAGCCAGGATCCCCGGCACCAGACGCGCCGAGCGCTCGCGATGCTCTCCCATGGCCCGGAGATTACCGGCCGGGCGACGCCCAGAGCGGAGGGTTCGGGCCCGTACGACGCCACGCGGCGCGGACGCGGGGCGAGCCTTCCGCCGATGCCGATCAGGTGCTTGGCGCCGCAGCGGTCGCAGATGCCGCCGTCTCGGGTGCGGCTGAGCGGCCGAAGCGAGGGGCGTGCCCTCCGGCAGGAAGAGTGCCTGTGCGGGTGATCTCCCTGCCACGCGTCAGAAGAGCGGCGGCTCGCGGCGGGCCCTGCGGCAGACGAACCAGGAGCGGATCACGGCCCTGCTGCTCGCCCGCGGGCCGCCGCACCGCGCCGGGTCGGCCCGCCACGCGGGCGTGTCCCGGACGACGGCCGCCACGATCGTCAGCGGTCTGATGGCCCGTGTCCGGGCGTCGAGTCCGGCGCGGCGTGCCCCGACGGACTCGACGGGCGGGTCCTCGAACGGCTGGCGGTCAACCCCTCGCCGCCGTGGTCGTCGGCATGGACCACACCTTCGACGGTGTCCGGGGCACCTCGGCGAATGGTCCACCGGGAAGATCGCGGGCGAGGGTGCGCGGCTGAATTCGGGGTCCGGCCGCGCGGAGCGGATCGCCGCCGGGTCGGCATCCTTCGACGGCTGCTGAACGACCACGGCCCGCGCCGACGCGGCGCCGCCGTCGCCCTGATCGAGATCGCCCGACCTGGCCGCCGCGCTCAACCGGGTCGACGTGCGCGAATGTTACGGCCCGACGTCCCTGCTCTGTCGGCGGGGAGGAGGTCAACACCGGCTCCCCGTACCGGAGTCGGGCTCGCGTCAGCGGCTCTCGTGGTGTCGGGCCAGCAGTTCGCCCGCGTGCCGGACGTGGTCGGCCATCGCCGTACGGGCCGCGTCCGGATCGTGGTCCGCCAGTGCGGTCAGGATCGCCTCGTGGTCGTGCGCGGACGCCTCCGCCCAGCCGTCGACGCCGGAGAAGAACATCCGGGGCGCGTAACGCGACGCGGTCCGCAGGAACCACAGCAGGCGCGGGGAGCCCGCGGCGCGGTTGATCTCGCGGTGGAAGAAGTGGTTGAGCCGTTCCACCCGCGCGGCGTCACCTGCCCGGTGTGCCGCGACGAGCTCTTCCTGGAGCGCCATGAGCCCGTCCAGCGCCTCCGCGGTGAGGCGACGGCTGGCGAGCGCGGCCAGTTCACCCGAGACGAACGCGTGCACCCGGTAGATGTCCTCGATGTCCGAGCGGGACAGCGGCAGCACGACGAAGCCGCGGTTCGGCTCCAGTTCCACGAATCCCTCGCCACGCAGCAGACCCATCGCCTCGCGTACCGGCGTGACGCTCAGCCCCAGCCGCTGGGCGAGCGGTTCGAGCCGCAGGAACTCACCCGGCGCGACCCCGCCCGAGACGATCAGATCGCGTACGTACGAGGCGACGTCGTCGGACCTCCGGCGCCCGTCCGTCACCGGCCGCACCCACTCTCTCCGCTGATCCTCTGCCGGGTTCTCCGCCGGTTTCCCCTGCTGGGACGGCGTTTACCCTACATCATGTACGATTTGGAGAAATCGTATATGAAAGGCCGGTGGCCATGGCGTCGAGCGTGCGGGTGCGCGGCCCGGTCGTGGGCAGGAGAGGCCGTTGACCGCCCCCGAATTCGAGAAGATCGCCGCCACCTGGCGACCGGAGCCCGCGCAGGCCAGCGGCGCGGTGGAGCGGGGGACCACCGACAAGCTCGCCGCGCTGTTGGACGTACCCGCCCCCGAGGACGGCGCCGAACTGCCGCCGCTCTGGCACGAGGTGCTGCTGCGCGACGCCGTCGGGATCGAGCGGATCGGCGCCGACGGACACCCCAAGGGCGGGGCGCTGCTGCCCCCGCTGGCCGACCGGCGGCGGATGTTCGGCGGCGGCACGGTGGAGGTCGTCGCGCCGCTGCGGGTCGGCGACCGCGTCGACCGCATGAGCCGCGTCGCCGACGTCCGGGTGCGCGAGGGCCGCTCCGGCGTGCTGCTGCTGGTCACCGAGGACCACGTGTGGTCGGTCGCGGGCGAGGACCGGATCAGGGAGCGGCGCGACATCGTCTACCGCCGCGCGGCCGACATCGGACCGCCCACCGCCACCACCGGAGGCGCGGTGTCCCCGGTCACCCCGTCGGCCACCCATGTCCCCGACGAGCGCTACCTGTTCGCGTACAGCGCGCTCACCTACAACCTGCACCGCATCCACTACGACGCCCCGTACGTCCGCGAGGTCGAGCACCACCCCGGCCTCGTCGTCCACGGCCCGCTGCTCGCCCTCTGGTGCGCCGAACACGCCCGGTACCGCCTCGGCGCCGCGCCGACGCACCTCACCTACCGGCTGACCTCGACCGCCTACGTCGGCCAGGAGGTCACCGTCGGCTCGGCCGGGCGGGAGGACGGCGCCCTGTCCATCGAAGCATGGTCACAAGGGCGTTGCTGCGTACGGATGACCGCGCGGGACGCCGCACCCGCCGCCGACTGAACCAGCCGAGCCGTCGCCGCCGGGCACCATCGAAGGAGAGCGGATCAGCCATGGCACCTTCCGAGGACAACGACAGCGCGGGCCCGTACGGAGGAGGCGACCGTACGGGTGTCGCGGACGCGCTGGGCCGCGCCCGGTCCTTCCTGTTCGTGCCGGGCGACCGGCCCGAACGGTTCGACCGGGCGCTCGCCGGCGGTGCGGACGCGGTCGTGGTCGATCTGGAGGACGCGGTGCCGCCCGACGCGAAGGAGGCCGCGCTGGCCAACGCGACGGCGCTGCTGGGCCGGGCGACCGGCGTGGTGATCCGCGTCAACGACCCCCGCACGCACCGTGGTTCGGCGGATCTGGCGGCGCTCGGCGCGGCGGGCGCGCCCGTCGCGGTCGTCGTCCCCAAAGCCGAGGACGCGGCCACGGTCGCGGCGGTCCTGGCCGCCCTGCCGCCCGGCTCAGCCGTGCTCCCGCTGATCGAGACGGCGGTCGGCGTCCTCGACGCCCGGCTGATCGCGGCGGCGCCCGGCGTCGTCCGGCTGGTCTTCGGACACCTGGACCTCTGTGCCCAGTTGGGGCTGCGGCCCGACGACACCGCGCGGCTCGTCCCCGCCAGATTCGCCCTGGTCGCCGCCTCGGCCGCCGCGGGACTGCCCGCTCCCGTGGACGG
This sequence comes from Streptomyces sp. NPDC088197, assembly GCF_044741185.1. Classification (NCBI taxonomy): domain Bacteria; kingdom Bacillati; phylum Actinomycetota; class Actinomycetes; order Kitasatosporales; family Streptomycetaceae; genus Streptomyces; species Streptomyces sp. NPDC088197. Next base: position 125,588 of record NZ_JBIUSD010000005.1, on the reverse strand, counting down.
CGTCTGCACCGAAGTCCGCGACCGGGAAACGGTGTTGGCGCAAGCCCGTGCGTCCCTCGACAGCGGCTTCACCGGCAAGTTGTGCATTCACCCCGCCCAAGTGCCCGCCGTCCACGAGGCCCTCGCCCCCGACCCGGACGAACTCGCCTGGGCCCTGCGGGTCCTCGAACTCACCACGGAGGACGAAGTGAAGCTCGTGGACGGCCACATGGTCGACCGCCCCGTCCACCTGCGCGCCCGCTCGATCGCCGCCCGCGCCGATCGGTGACCCGTCGGCGTAGCGGCGGTCCACGGTGGTCGGCGGCGGAAGCGGAGGTCGGCACCGGGCCACCGGCCACGCCCAGGCGGTCCGTGGCCGTACCGCGTGGAGTCACCCGGCGGCGCGCCACCGGGGCGGACGGCGCTCCATGAACGCGCGGATGCCCTCCTGCGCCTCCTCGCTGGCGAACAGCCGCGCCGACAGGGCGGTGAGGCCGCTCGCGTCCGCGGCGATCCGCCGCCGCCGGTCCGCCGTCAGCAGCTTCTTCGTCTCGGCGGAACCCTGCGGTGAGGTCTCGCGGACGGCGGCGGTGAAGCGGGCGACGACGGCGTCGATCCCGTCGGCCGGGGCCGCCGACGTGATCAGGCCGATCTGCGCGGCGCGCGCCGCGTCGAAGGTCTCGCCGGTCAGGTAGTAGTGCGCGCCCGCGCGCGGTTCCATGACGTCCAGCGTGCACAGCGAGATGATCGCGGGCGTGACGCCGATCCGCGCCTCGGTGAAGGCGAAGGACGCGCCCTCGTCGGCCACCGCGATGTCGCACGCGCCGACGATGCCCATCCCACCGGCCCGTACATGCCCGGTGACCCGCGCGATCACCGGCTTGGGCAGCTCCACGATCAGGCCGAGCAGCGAGACGATCGCCTGCGTCGCCGCCGTCATCGAGCCGCCGCCCGCCTCCGACAGGTCGGCGCCCGCGCAGAACGTACGCCCGGTGTGGGTCAGGACGACCGCGCGCACATCGGCGTCGGCGCCCGAGGACTCCAGGGCCTCGGTCAGCTCCGCGACCAGTCGGGAGGAGAGCGCGTTGCGGTTGTGCGGCGAGTCGAGAGTGATCGTCGCGACCTGGTCGCGTACGACGTGACGGACGAGCTGCGTCATGGAGGACACCTCGGGTTGGCGGCGGTCGACGGTCCCTGCGGTCGGGACGATGCTAGGGCGTGTCCGGTGGAACTACCGGTCGCGGTGCCGGGGAGGCTCGGGGCGGGCCCCGCCCGGCGGCCCGGCCACGGAGCCGGGGAGGGGCAGGGGGAGGTCCGTGATCTGGCGCAGGGCGTCGAGGACGACGTGGACGGCCGCGCGGGGCGGGGAGCCGCGGCGGATCGCGGCGGTGATGGTACGGGATACGGGGGTCGCGAGCTCGCGGGTGGCGACGCGGTAGCGGCTGTGGGCCACGGTCAGGCCGGGGAGGAGGGTGATGGAGAGCCCGGCCTCGACGTGCTGGAGGGTCATCATGTAGTTGCTGAAGCGGCAGACCACGCGCGGTTCGAACTGGGCCTGGCGGCACAGCCGCAGGGCCAGCCCGGCCATGTACGACTGCGGCATGTCCAAGGACCACGGCTCGTCCGCGTACGCCGCGAGGTCCGCGGCGCCGCGTCCCGCCGCGGGGTGCTCCGGCGGTACGACCAGCAGGATCGGGTCCCTGGCCAGCGGGACGAGGTCGAGGTCGGGGCCCAGGGGCAGCTCGTCGAAGTCGGTGGTCGTGATGATGACGTCCGCGTCGCCGCTGCGCAGCGCCGGCATGCTCTCGTGCGGCTCCAGTTGCAGCAACTCGATGTCGAGGCGCGGGTGTTCACGGGCCAGTCGGGTCACGACCGGCACGGCCATGGTGTGGATCGCGCTCTGGAACGCGCCCAGGCGTACGAGTCCGGCCGGCTCCTCGCCGAAGCCGTGCAGCTCCGCCTCGACGCTGTCCATGTGGTCGAGGACGGCGCGCGCCCGCCGGGCGAGGATCAGCCCGGCCGAGGTCAGCCGCACCCGGCGCCCGGTGCGTTCCAGAAGCTGCGTACGGGTCTCGGTCTCCAGCACGGCGAGCTGTTGCGACACGCTCGACGGGCTCAGGCTGGCGGCCTGGGCCACGGCCCGGATGGTGCCGAGCGTATCGAGCTGGGTGAGCAGCCGCAGCCGCCAGGGATTCATCACGGGTCCATTCTTGTGCGGATCTACCGAACAGGACAGCCGGAAATGTGCGATGGACGTGTCGCTCGCGGGCCGCCTACCGTCGAGGACATGGCTGCTTCCCGCACTGGCACCCCCACGTCCACTACCGGCACCTCAACCGGCACCTCCACGGGCGCTTCCACCGGTACGACCGCGGGCACGACCCCCGGCGTGATCACCGGCCCCGCGACCGTCCCGTCCGCCCCGCCGTCCGCCGAGAGCTTCTGGGCCGACGCCGAACGGCATCTCGTGCGCTACGGACCCGAGTTCACCCCCGAGATCATCGAACGCGCCGCCGGAAGCTTCGTGTACACCGCCGACGGCCGGAAGATCCTGGACTTCACCTCCGGCCAGATGAGCGCGATCCTCGGGCACTCGCACCCGGCGATCGTCGCCACCGTCCGGCGGCAGATCGCGGACCTCGACCACCTCTACAGCGGCATGCTCAGCCGACCGGTCGTCGACCTCGCCCGGCGGCTGTCCGACACCCTGCCCGCGCCCCTGGACAAGGTGCTGCTGCTGACGACCGGCGCCGAGTCCAACGAGGCCGCGATCCGGATGGCGAAACTCGTCACCGGCAAGCACGAGATCGTCTCCTTCGCCCGCTCCTGGCACGGCATGACGCAGGCGGCGGCGTCCGCCACGTACAGCGCGGGCCGCAAGGGGTACGGGCCGGCCGCGCCCGGCAACTTCGCCATCCCCGTACCGAACGCGTACCGGCCCGACTTCACCACGCCCGACGGCGCGCTCGACTGGCGCCGCCAACTCGACTTCGCCTTCGACCTGATCGACGCGCAGTCCACCGGCAGCCTGGCCGCGTGCCTGGTCGAGCCGATCCTCAGCTCGGGCGGTGTCATCGAGCCGCCGCCCGGCTACTTCGCGGCCCTGCGCGACAAGTGCCGTGAGCGCGGGATGCTGTTGATCCTGGACGAGGCCCAGACCGGTCTGTGCCGCACCGGGACCTGGTACGCGTTCGAGCGCGACGGCATCGTCCCCGACATCCTCACCCTGTCCAAGACGCTCGGCGCGGGACTGCCGTTGGCGGCCGTCGTGACCAGCGCCGCGATCGAACAGGAGGCGTACGACCGCGGGTTCCTGTTCTTCACCACGCACGCCGCCGACCCGCTCGTGGCGGCCGTCGGCAACACCGTCCTCGACGTCCTGATCGCCGACAGGCTCGACGAACGCGCCCGCGCGCTCGGCGCGTTCCTCCGCGAGGGCCTGGCGGAGATCGCCGAACACCACGCTGTGGTCGGCGACATCAGGGGCCGCGGCCTGCTGACCGGACTCGAACTCGTCGTCGACCGCGACACGAAGCAGAGCTCCGACGAGCTGGGCGCACGCGTCACCCGCCGCTGCCTCGAACTCGGCCTGCACATGAACATCGTCCAACTCCCCGGCATGGGCGGGGTCTTCCGCATCGCCCCGCCCCTGACCGCCACCGAGGACGAACTCTCCCTGGGCCTGGCCGTCCTCGACCAGGCGATCGGCGACGCGTCCGCCACGCTCTGAGCCGCCCTCACGCTCTGAGCCGCCGTCACGCTCTGGACCAGCGCCATGCTCTGGAACCACGCCCACGCTCCGAACGACCGTCGCGCGAGCGGCTCGTGTGGCGGTCTGGCGCGGGGAAGCGCTCCCCTTCGGCGGAGTCGAGGCGTAGGGGAGCAGCGCCATCTCACGGGCGTTCTTGACGGCCTTGGTGATCTGGCGCTGCTGCCGCGCGCTGATCCGGGTGACGCGGCGGCTGCGGATCTTGCCCCGGTCGGTTCGGGTCCCGGCCGCTCCGGCCGGGGGAAAGGGCGGATCAGGACAGCGGGGAGAGCAGTTCGTCGAAGGCGGCCGGGAGGGTCCGCCATCCGGCGCGGCCCGCCGCGTACTCGGCGTCCGTCAACAGGCAGGAGTCCAGAAGGTCTTCGAGTCCCGACCGGTCGAGGCCGGGGGAGGTGAAGACCAGATGCTGGCAGCGGTCGCCGTGCTCCGGGTCCCAGTCGAGGGACGCGGCGGCCGTACGGACCGGGGACTCCAGCTCCCAGGCCGCGTCCGGCAGCGACGCCAGCCACGGGCCGACGCTCTCCACGCACAGGGCGCCACCGGCCGCGTCCCACGCCAGGAGCGTGTCGGGCCGGTCCGCGAGCCAGAAGCGGCCACGGCTGCGGGCGGCGGCGCAGGCCAGATCCTCCAGTGCCGCGTACAACCGGCCGGGGTGGAAAGGGCGGCGCCTGCGCCAGACCAGGGTGCCTACCCCGGCCTCCTCCGCTTCCTGCGGCAGCCGTGAGCAGGCGGGGTGCTGCGCGGCGGCGGCGCCTGCGACATCGAAACCGGCGAAGGCCATCCTGGCCAGCTCGGTGGTGCCCGCCGCCACCTGCCGCGCTGTCGGGTGGAGTTGACGCAGCAGGGCGCGCTCCTCGTCGGTCGGCTCCTCGTCCTGGACGACCACCAGCACCGGCGGGTACTCCAACTGGCGGGCCCAGGTGTCGCCGACGGTGCGCCGGTCCTGCTGCGCCACCGCGAGGCCCGCGTCGCCGAGGTCGTCGCCGTTGGCCAGGCAGGGCAGGACGAGAGCGGGGTCGACCGCCGTCATGACACCGGCCAACTCCAGGAAGCCGGAGCCAAGTTCGGCGATGATTTCGGCCATCCCCTGCGGCTCGACGGAGTCCCACAGCTCCACCACCGCGAGCCGGGTCAGACCGCTCGCGGCCAGCCGCTCCAGCTCCGGCACCAGGTCCTCGCGCAGAGCGCAGCACGCGCAGTCGTTGACCAGCGGCGTCTCGCCCTCGGACACGAGGCCGTCCGCGTCGCGCACCGTACGGCGCACGACACCGCGCTCCGCGGCCCGCGACAGGTCGTGGTGCAGGGCGACGCTGTCGGGGACCATCGACAGCAACTGCCCGACGACCGTGCGGCGCGCGTCGCCGTGCATACCGGCCACCACGACGACCGGCAGCCGGTCGTACCCCCGCGTCATCGCGGACCCCGCCGCGCGTACCGGCGCTCGAAGCGCTCGACGCGGCCCGCGGTGTCCAGGACGCGGGCGGTGCCGGTGTAGAAGGGGTGGCTCCGCGAGGAGATCTCCACGTCGATGACGGGGTAGGTCCTGCCGTCCTCCCACACCACCGTCGTGTCGCTGGTGGCGGTCGAGCGAGTGAGGAAGGCGAAGTCGGCGGCCTTGTCGCGGAAGACGACCGGGCCGTACGGGGGATGGATGTCGGGCTTCATGGAGGTGTCCTCGTCGTGAGTCGTCGGCTGCGGGGTCCGGTTTCTCCGGCCGCGGTGTCGGGTCAGCGCGCGGGGTCGAGCAGGCCGCGCTCGTAGGCCCTGACGAGCCGCCGGGGGACCGCGTACGCGACGCCGTCGATGGTGACGGCGACCAACCGCGGTGCGGCGGCCTTCCATTGGGCGCGGCGGTGCCGGGTGTTGCCGCGAGACATCTTGCGTTTGGGAACGGCCATGACGGTCCTTCGTGAGGTGGGCGGACGGGCGAGCCACCACACTATATGGAGATGGATATCGTTTTCAATTAGAGTTGCGTGGACGGGCGCGATCCCGGACACGCCGGTGCGCCGGGACCCTGTGAGCGGGTCCCGGCGCACCGGTCGAGCGGGTCGGACGTGGTCAGGCGCGGTCAGGCCGGTTCGGCGTAGCGGCGGCAGGCGAAGTGCCTGACGACCGGCTCGACCTCGCCGGGCTCGCGCAGGCGACGCACCGCCACCAGGGCGTACGTCTCATGGCCGTCGACCACGTGGGTGCGCGGCAGGGCGAACCTCTCCCCGGGAACCGGCCAGACCAGCAGCCACAGGTGCCTTTCCGAGGTGTACGGCCGCGGGTCGACGGTGACCGCGGCGATCTGGTCCCAGCGAAAGACGAGGTCGGTGGCGCCGAAGTCCCGCATCGCGATGCCCTCGGGGCCGATCCGCAGGCGCAACGGCCGCAGCCACCGCAAGAAGAGCCAACCGCTGCCGTACAGACCGCTGAGCCCGACCAACGGCCCGAGGGCGACGGCCTGTTGGGCGCCCCCGACGGGTCCGCCGGTGACCATGCGGAACGTGGCCAACGCGCCCACGACGGTGAGGACGAGCGCCAGCGCGAATGGACCGGCCGCCGTCCATCGGGGCGCGAACGTGCGCCCCTCCTTCTCCGGTCCCTCGTCTGCCGGACCGAAGGCGCCGATTCCCGGCGCGTCCGAGATCGGGCCGAAGCCGGGTACGAGCGGCGCCGCCGCACCCGGTGCCACGGTCGGGCGGTACTGATACGGCGCGCCTTCGAAGCGGGTCCCCGCGTACCGCTTCAGCGTGTCGATCAGCACGCTCAGCCCCTGGTCGACCTCGCCGCCGTCGATCAGCGGGTAGCCCCGGCGGCCCTCGGGGAAGGAGCGGATCCGCGCCCCGGGAAGGGTGACGCCGGCCGCCGGGTGGACGAAGAGCTCGGGCTACGCCGTCTGCCGGGAATCGCCGCGCGCGAGCGCCGCCCATGCGGCGGCGCCGACCGCCGCCAGCGCCCCCCACCCCACCCAGCGTCTGCCGCTCTGGCGAAGCCGCCCGCTCCTGGTGAACTCCACCGTGCCACCCCCCTGTTGCCGCCCCTCGGCCGCGTCCGTCGCCACGCGTCAGGGGAGACGACGGGACCGCGCGCGGCAGTTCCTGTCCGCGCGGGAACGGTGGGGGAGTGACAGGGAAGCGGCCGGGGGCACCGCCGTGGTCGGCGGTGCCCCTGCGGCGTACGGCGTCCGGTGTGCGGCGTGCGGCGTGCTACGAGGGTCAGGCGCCGGTGGCCTTGGCGTAACGGGCGCTGACGTCGGTCCAGTTGACGAGGTCCCAGAGCTTGGTGACGTAGTCGGGGCGGACGTTCTTGTACTGGAGGTAGTAGGCGTGCTCCCAGGCGTCGAAGACCAGCAGCGGGGTGGCGCCGTGGCCGACGTTGCCGTGGTGGTCGTAGACCTGTTCCACGATCAGCCGCTTGCCGAGCGGCTCCCAGGCCAGGACGCCCCAGCCGGAGCCCTGGACGGACGCGGTGGCGGCGGTGAGGTGCTTCTTGAACGCCTCGAATCCGCCGAGGTGCTCCTCGATGGCGGTGGCCAGCGCGCCGTCGGGGCGGTCGCCGCCGTCGGGGGACAGATTCTCCCAGAAGATCGAGTGCAGGACGTGGCCGGAGAGGTTGAAGGCGAAGGTCTTCTCCAGGCCCACGAGCCGGGCCGGGGCGAGCTGATCCTTCTCGCGGGCCTCGGCGATCTGCTCCAGCGTGTCGTTGGCGCCCTTGACGTAGGCGGCGTGGTGCTTGGCGTGGTGCAGCTCCAGGATTTCGCCGGTGATGGCCGGTTCCAGAGCGGAGTAGTCGTACGGCATGTCAGGAAGCGCGTAGGTGCCCATCAGGCACGGCCCCTTTCGACAGAGTGAGAATACGTGCCGCGACCCACCCTATGACCTTATTGCGACAGAGTTGCAATAGCGGCACAGGTGCAGCAGCATGGTGTCGGGCGGGGTCGGCCCGACAGCATCCCGGGAGAGTCGCTTCCTCGACGCTGATCGTCTTTCCAACCGGCAACCCGCCGGCCCGCCGGTCCCGCCCGCCGACGTACTGCTGTGCCCGCCGCCCGCGCTCCGATGCCGCCGACCTGGGCGGGCGGGGGGGCCGGGAACGCCGGAGCCCCCTTCGGCGCGGAGATCCGCGTCGAAGGGGGCTCGGCCACGCGTGCCGGAAGCCGGCCGCCTACTGCTTCTTGCGCCGCCTCGCCGCCTTGGGTTCGTCCAGACAGAGCCGCTCCGCGGTCCTGCTCAGGTGCTCGCGCATGATCCGCTGCCCGGTCTCCACGTCGTCCGCCCGGATGGCCGCGATGATCGCCCGGTGCTCCTCCATGCCGCGCTTGCCCCTCTCGGGCGCCGTCCGCTGCGCGGTCGCCGGCGATATCAACTGCGGCCCGTGGAAGGAGTGGATCAGCATCTCGAACGCGGTGTTGTGCGTGCTCGCCGCCAGCCGCGTATGGAATTCGGCGGACAGCGACACGTCGTAGTCGCCGCCCTCGACCGCCTCCTCCTGCCGGTCGCAGATCGCCTGGAGCGCGGCGATGTCCTCGTCGTCCGCGGTCGCGCACAGCAGCGGCATGATGCCGACCTCCAGGACCAGCCGGACCTGAGTCACATCGGCCGCCGACACCGAGGAGAGCGTGAGCAGATCGGTGATGCTCGCCCCGATCCGGTCGCTGGTCGGCGTGGTGACGAACGCCCCGCCGTGCGCGCCCACCCGGATCTCGACCAGTCCGCCCGCCTCGAGCACCCGCAGCGCCTCGCGCACCGTCACCCGGCTGACCCCGAACCGCTCGCACATCTCGCGTTCCGGAGGGAGCCGGTCGCCCGGCGTCAACTTGCCCTCATGGATGAGCGAGCGCACCTGGTCGACGATCAGCGCGGAGATCCGTCGGTCGTTCACGGGGCTGAGGAGCCGGCCGGACTGACCGTCCTCGGTCCTCGCTGTCGGACGGCGAGCGGCCATAAGGGTTCCTTCCCTAGACGCGGACGACCCCATAGTAGCTGATTAAGGTATGACCAATAGGCCCTGGTCGGGGCCCGGCTCGTGCTCCCCCGTGAGGTCGGCCTCCGGGCCCTATCGACTCCGTGTGCCCCGGTATTGAGCCTTTCCCGCCTCCCGGCGCGCGGATGTTCTCCCGGTGTGTTCGACCGCGCCGCCCGGCCCCCTCCCCGGCCTCCTGGCAATAGCGGGCGCCCTGCCGCCGGCCTGGGCGCTGACGGCCTGCGCGGGCGACGCGGCCCGTTCACAGCCCGAGATGGACCCGCCGCACCCGGCGGGTCAGCGCGGGGGAGGGAAGGACTGGGTGGCGCCCGGTCGCGCGGGCATGGGCTGGGTGGAGGCCGCGGTCTGGGCGGCGAGGTGGGCGGCCGTCGTGGCGGGGGCGAATTCCGGGCTGGTCGGAGCGGGTTTGCGGTCCTGGAGGCGGAGGGCGCCGGTGAGGTCGCCGAAGGTGCGGCGACGCCACTTGCTGATCGGGGTGAAGGTCACCGGACCGTGGCCGGACAGGCCGCCCGCCGCGGTGATGGTCTCGATGAACCGAAGCGCCGAGGTGTGGTCGGAGACCTCGGAGAAGATCCGGCCGCCCACGGTCCAGGGGGAGACGATGACGCACGGCACGCGGAAGCCCGCGCCGACCGGCAGCCCCCCGCCCGGAGTGCCCTTCGGCGACGTCAGGTGGACGAACTCCTCCGGGTACGTACGGGGATTGGGGACGGGCGGCGGGACGTGGTCGAAGAAGCCGTCGTTCTCGTCGTAGTTCAGGACGAAGACGGTCGAGTTCCACAGCTCCTCGTTGGAGGCCAGCGCCTCCAGCTTGGACGCCAGGTACTGCGCGCCGGCCGCCGGGAGATTCGGCGGGTGCTCGTCGGCCTCGCTCGGCATGTAGAGCCAGGACACGTCCGCGAGGACGCCGTTGGCGCAGTCCTCCTCGAAACCGAGCGCCGGGTCGGACGCCGGGGACGGGCGGGTGGGATCGCCGACCCGTCCCGGTGTGCCGTCGCCGTAGAGCGTGCCGCCGGTCATGACGGCGTTGTGGAGGGCGACGGGCAGGGTCGCCTTGTTCTTGAAGCTGGCGAACCAGGCGAAGACGTTGAACCCGCTGGTCGCGCCGGAGAAGTACGTCTTGACGCTGTACCCCGCGTCGTAGAGGATCTCCGCCGCCGACGGGTGGGTCATCGGGTTCGGCGTGACCGTCTCCAGCACGGGGCCGCCGAATTTGCCCTCCGGGTCGTTGGTGCCGGACATCCACACCAGCCGGTTCGGGTCGGTCGGGCCCAGGACGGAGCAGTGGTAGTTGTCCAGCAGCGTGAAGGACTCCGCGAGCGCCCAGTGGAACGGGATGTCCTCGCGGGTGAAGTAGCCCATCGTGTACGCGCCGTTGACCTCGCCGTCCGAGGCGATGTGCGCGGACAGCCAGCCGTCCATCGCGCCCTGGTTCCACGAGGCGTGCTGGTCGCGCCAGTCGTGGGAGAGCGACGGGATCGCGGCGGCGCCGGTGCTGAGCGTGGACATGTGGAACGGTTCGAGATACCCGTCGGGGTTGGCCGGATCGGGCTGCCGGAAGACCGAGTCGCCGTTGGGCAGCTTGATCGCCGTCTTGTCGTTGAAGCCGCGGGCACCGGGAAAGGTGCCGAAGTAATGGTCGAACGACCGGTTCTCCATCATCACGTACACGACGTGCTTGATCTGGGACAGGTCCCCCTTGGCCGGCCCCGCGGTCGCGGCCCGCGCGAGGTTCTCGGGCAGCACGCCCGCCACCCCGGCGGCACCCGCCAGCGCGGCGGCGCTGGCGACGAAGCGGCGCCGGGAGATCCCCGAGCGGCCTGAAGCGGTGTTGCTCATCGTCTGTCTTCTCTCCGTCTCGTGGGACCCGGTCAGGACTTCTGCGGGGCGGGACCGGGCGGGGCGGCGCCGCGACCGCGCGGAGCCGTCGGCCCCGCCGCGTCACCGGACCGGGCGACACCGAGCACCTGGGCGACCGCGCTGTTGCGTGTGTCGGCGAGGTACAGCAGGTCCGAGGACCGGTCGATCGGAGGTCGCCGCGCCGCCGTCGCCGGAGAACGCGCCGAGGCCGTCGTCCGCCTTGTCGGCAGTATGGTCGCCCGCCACGGTCGTGATGGTCCCGGTCCGCGCGTCGACCCGGCGGATCACGTTGTTGGCCGAGTCCGCGATGTAGTCGCGGAAGGCGCCGTCGCGGTCGTCGGCGCGGCGGCGTGCGGCGGCTCGGGGCGGGGCACGCGTGCACCGCGAGCGGGTCTCCTGTCGTTCTTCCAGCGTTCAACTCGTAGTCCATGACGGCGCATTGTGCTGTCCCTAGGGTCCCTGAGGGCTGTGAAAGAAGGGACTCATGGACACTCTCCTTGCTGTCCGGGCTCGTGGGATCACCAAGTGCTTCGGTGACGTCGTCGCCCTCGACGGCGTGGATCTGGACGTCGCGCAGGGGCGGATCCACGGGCTGGTCGGACCGAACGGCGCAGGCAAGACCACGTTGTTGGGCCTGCTCCTGGGCCTGGCCGTCGCCGACGCCGGGCACCTCGACATCCTGGGCACGCCGATCGGCCGGCTGCTCGCCGCTCCCGAGGGGGTGGCCGGATTCGTGGACGGGCCGGGGCTGTACCCCTCGCTCACCGCCCGGCAGAATCTGGCCGCGCTGGCCGCCCTGCGCGGACGCGACGCGCGGACGGCGGGGATCGACGACGTACTCGACCAGGTCGGCCTCACCGACGTCGCCGACGACAAGGCGCGCGGGTTCTCCCTCGGCATGCGGCAGCGCCTCGGACTCGCCGCGGCCCTGCTCACCAAACCCCGGCTGCTCGTCCTCGACGAACCGTCCAACGGCCTCGACCCGGCGGGGAAGAAGCACGTCCACGGTGTCCTCACCCGGCTCGCCGCCGAGGGCGCCGCGGTCGTGCTCTCCAGCCACCGCATGGACGACCTCGAAGCGCTGTGCTCCGACGTCACCATCCTCGCCACCGGAAGGACCGTCTTCTCCGGCCCGCTGGGCACGCTGGCCGCCGAGAGCCGCGAACTCGACTACCGGCTGCTGACCTCGGACCAGCGGGCCGCCCGCCGACTGGCCCATGACACGGCCGGTGTGCGTGTCGTGGACGAGGCCGCGACATGGCGCGGCGCCGACGTCCTCGTCGTCCGCGCGCCGACGCCGGCCCTGGACGACCTGGTGGCGCGGATCGTCCGCGACGGCGTCGCCGTACGAGAGGTGGGCCCGGTGCAATCGCCCCTCGAAGCCGCGTTCCTCGCCCTCACCGAGCAGGAGGCGGCCCGATGACCGCGACCGTGTCCGCGACCGACCGCCCGGCTGACGGCCATGACGGCCATGACGGCCATGACGGCCATGACGCCCATGACGGCCATGACGACGAGGCCGGAGTCCGCCGCGTCTCGGTGGCCCGCGCCTACCGCTTCGAACTGGTCAAGCTGGTGTCGCAGTGGCGCATCCGCCTGCTGGTGCTCGCCTGCTGGATCGCGCCCGCGCTCTTCGTCGCCGCGGTGAGCCAGCAGAGCACGCTCCCCTCCGACACCCTCTTCGGCCGCTGGATGCATGCCACGGGGTGGGCCGGATCGCTGGTGGTGCTCGGCTTCTCCGGCACCTGGGCGCTCCCGCTGCTCACCTCGCTGGTCGCCGGGGACGTCTTCGCCTCCGAGGACCGGCTCGGCACCTGGCGGCACCTGCTGGTGGCGGTCAGGTCGCCCGGGCGGATCTTCGCCGCGAAGGCACTGGCCAGCCTCACCGTCATCCTGCTGCTCGTGGCCGGGCTGGCCGCCTCCGGCGTGGTCGGCGGGCTGCTGTCGGTCGGCAACCATCCGCTGGTCGGCCTCGACGGGCACCTGCTGGCGCCTTCCGACGCCGCGCGGGACGTCCTCCTCGCCTGGGCCTGTGTCGTCGCGCCGACCCTCGCCCTGGCCGCGATCGGACTCCTCGGGTCGATCGCGCTGGGACGGTCCCCGATGGGTCTGCTCCTGCCCGCGCTCGTCGCGCTCGCGATGCAGCTCGCCCAGATGCTGCCGCTGCCCGTCGCCCTGCGCCTGGCCCTGCCCGGCTACGCCTTCCTCTCGTGGAACGGTCTGTTCACCAGTCCGGGACAGCTCGAACCGCTGCTGATCGGCATCGCGGTGAGCGTGGTGTGGGCCGTGGTCGCGACGGGGCTCGCGTGTCTGCTCTTCCTGCGCCGCGATTTCACCGACCTCACCTCCGACGGCTCGGGGCGCCGTGCCGTCACCGCCGGACTCCTGCCGCTGACCGGCCTGTTGGCCGCGACCTTCGCGGTCATCGCCGTGGCGACCCCGTCGACGGGCTCCGGAATCGACCAGGACAAGATCCAGCGGTCGGTGGCCACCGCGTTCGCCCACCTCTACCGCGTCCAGGCCGGCGACCTGAACCGCCCCGACGTGACGGAGGAGCACCTGCGCGTCACCGCGGCGTGCAACAGGGGCGGGGGCCAGGTCGCCGCCGGGGGTCCGGGCAACGACTGGCGCTGCGTCGTCACCTGGCATCTCCCCAACGTCACGGCCGCGGGGACGGCCGTCTACCAACTCGACGTCACCGCGGACGGGCGGTTCGTGGCCGACGGCGACGGGCCGAAGGAAGTCAACGGCTACTTCCTCGTGCGCACCCCCGTCGGGGACGCGCCGAACCCGCTCTGGCAGTTCGACGGCAACGTCGAACTGCTCCACTCCTCGAAGGGATGACTCCATGCAGGTAGCTCGCCGCCGAAGGCGTACCGAGAAACCGGAGTTCAGCATTTTCGGCAAACGCGTCGGACGCCGGGCGGTCCTGGTGACGTCGGGCGTCAGCGCCCTCGCCCTCGCCGCCACCGGCACCGCGTTCGCCCAGACGCACCAGTTCGGCACCCAGCAGGTCGGGCAGACCACCGACCGGGGCCAGGTCATCTCCAGCGACCAGTACATCGCCCCGTACGGCGAGCGCCTCGTCGTCAACAACGGCAAGATCATGTCGTCCACCGTCAGCCCGGACGGCACCCACCTGGCGGCCGCGGTCACCGACGGCGGGATGGCGCTGTCCGTCGTGGACCTGAAGAGCTGGAAGGTGCAGCAGCTCATCGGCAACTCCGCCGCGGCCGACCTGCGGATCAGCGGCAATGACGTGGGACAGGAAAGCCCCGCGTACTCGCCCGACGGCTCGCAGTTGTGGCTCGGCCAGACCGACGGATACACCAAGTTCACCGTGAACGCGGACGGCAGCCTCGCCCACCCGACGGCCGTCAAGATCCCCGCCGACGGTCCCCGGCACGCGCTGGCGAGCGCGGCGGTCTTCTCGCCCGACGGCGCCACCGTGTACAGCGTGGTCAACGGCCAGAACCGCGTGGTCGCCATCAACGCCGCGACCGGATCCGTCCAGCGGAGCTGGCCCGTCGGCAACGCCCCGCGCGGCATCGCCCAGGTCGGCGACAAGCTGTACGTCAGCAACGAGGGCGGACGTCCGGCGCGTCCCGGCGAGACCACCATCAACTCGTACAACACCCAGGTGGCCGCCGACCCGGTGACCGCCGCCACCACGACCGGCACGGTCAGTGTCATCAACCTGGCCAAGCCCGACGCCGCGCCGGCCAGCATCACCGTCGGGCTGCACCCGACCGCGGTCTACGCCAAGAAGGGAGCGGTGTTCGTCACCAACACCGCGACCAACGACGTGTCGGTGATCAGGACGGCCAATGACAAGGTCGTGCAGACCATCGCCACCCGGCCGTGGCCCGAGGCGTCGGTGGGCTACGAACCCGACGCTGTGACCCTCACCGACGACGGGCACCTCCTGGTGACGCTCGGCCGCGCCAACGCCGTCGCCGTCTACCGCTACACGACCCCGCAGGAGCCGGTCAGTTACGTCGGACTGCTCCCGACGGACTACTTCCCGGCCGAGATCGCCACCGTCGGCAAGCAGGTCGTCATCTCCAACACCCGTGGCGTGGACGCCCGTCGGCCCACCACCGCCGCCGGGCACGGCACCCACGACACCACGTCGAGCGTGCAGCACTTCACGCTGCCGAACGACCGTGTCATCGCGTCCCAGACGGCCAAGGTCTTCCGCCAGAACGGCTGGACCAACGGCTCGTTCAAGGAGGCCGCGTCCAAGGGCCACGCGAAGCCGGTGCCGGTCCCCGCGCGGCTCGGCGACCCCTCGACGATCAAGCACGTCTTCCTGATCGTCAAGGAGAACCGGACCTACGACCAGATCCTCGGCGACCTCCCGCAGGGTGACGGCGACCCGTCGCTGACCCAGTTCGGCGAGAACGTGACACCCAACCAGCACGCGCTGGCGCGCCAGTTCGGGCTGTACGACAACACGTACGACATCGGCACCAACTCCGCCGAGGGCCACAACTGGCTGATGCAGGCGGACAATCCGGAGTACACCGAGTCCTCCGCCGGTGAGTACCTGCGCAGTTACGACACCGAGGACGACGCGCTCGGCCACCAGCGAAGCGGATTCCTGTGGACCGGCGCGCAGGCGGCGGGGAAGTCGGTGCGGGACTTCGGCGAGTTCCAGCAGTTCCTGACCAAACCCGCCGACGCGAGCTGGCAGAACCTGTACTGCGACGCCAAGACCATGGACGCCACCGGGAAGGACACCGCCTACCCGCTGGACTCCTCCTCGCCGATCCCGTCGCTCAACGCCGTGTCCGTGCCGGGCTTCCCGAAGTTCGACACCAGCGTCCCCGACGTCTACCGGTACCAGATCTGGAAGCAGGACTTCGAGAAGAACGGTCCGGCGAATCTGAACATGTTCTGGCTCTCCAGCGACCACACCGGCGGTCCCGCGAGCCCGGCCGCGCAGGTCGCCGACAACGACCTCGCGGTCGGCAAGATGGTCGACGAGATCTCGCACAGCCGGTACTGGAAGGACTCCGCCATCTTCGTGGTCGAGGACGACTCCCAGGCCGGTCTCGACCACATCGACGGCCACCGCGCCCCGATCCAGATCATCAGCCCGTACGCCCGGCACGGCGTCGTCGACAACCACTACTACTCGCAGATCACGATGATCCGCACCATCGAGCAGATCCTCGGGGTCCACCCGATGAACCAGAAGGACACGGCGGCCAGCCCGATGACCGCGGCCTTCACCAAGAAGCCCGACCTCGCGCCGTTCAACGCGCTGGCCAATCGCACCTCGCTCACCGACGGTCTGTCCACCCCGCCCTCCTGCGGCGTCGACACCCCGGCGGCGCAGAACCCCAACGCGGCGGCGGTGCCGGCGGCGGCGGTCCCGGCGGCCGAGAAGCGGCTCGCGGACCAGTGGGACACCTGGAAGTCCCAGCAGCGCCTGACCGGCCCCAACGCCGTGCCCGACTACGCCAACCCGGCGCAGATGAACCACCTCACCTGGTACCAGACGCACAACTGGACCAAGCCGTACCCCGGCGAGGCCAGGATCTTCGCGCCGAACGACGTACCGGGCGCGTACATCCCGTCGTCGGAGAACGACGGCTGACGGTCCGAGCCGGATCGATCGCGAGAGGGCCCCTGGCCGGTGTCACCGCCGCCCAGGGGCTCTCCAGTCGTCCTGCCGTCTTCCCGTCAGCGGGAACGCGAGATCCGCTCCTCGGCGCCGTAGCGGTGCTCCTGGTCGCCGTCCATCGCCTCGTAGATGGTCCTCTTCAGACCCTCGGGGTCGGGAATGTGCTTCAGGGTCAGCAGGCCCTGCTCGGAGGCCGACTCGATCTTGAGCGTCCCGCACCGGATGATCCGCTCCCACAGGGAGGCGGCGAACGAGATGTCGTTGATCCGGGCCAGCGGGATGCTGCGCCCGGTCTTGTTCACGAAGCCGACCCGCGTGTGGACCCGCTTGGTGGTCAGGATGTAGAGGGTGCCGCGCCACTTCATGAGCGGGATCAGCCAGAACCACAGCGACACGAGCGCGGCCACACCGAGCACCGCGTACCTGGCGGCGTCCGTCCAGCTCTTGCCGGAGGGCAGCACCCACATACGTTTCCGCCCCCCGCCGGCCACGTCGCGGCGCGGCCGGTGCCGCCGTGCTGTGTGTCGAACCCGCTGTCTACCGCCGTTGGTACCGGCAGGTGCGGACGGAATCCGGCTGGGCGGGCCGCTGGTCGGCGGGTGGCCGGTCGCGAACGGGCAGGTCGGGGACCGTACAGTGGGCGATCCGAACGGTGGTACGAACAGCGAAACGCGTGTCGGCACGGGAAAGGCCCGATCATGACGTCCCCTCTGAGCCCGCAGGTCCGCCCGAATCTCGTTCCGGACGACGGCGTCGTGCTCTTCATCGGCGACAGCATCACCGACTGCGGTCGTGACCTGGACGCGCCCGACTCCCTCGGCGACGGCTACGCGGCGATGGTGGCCGAGCGGTACGCGGCCGAGCACCCCGGCTCGGGGGTCCGCTTTGTCAACCGGGGCATCAGCGGCAACCGCGCGGTCGACCTGCGGGGCCGCTGGGACCGGGACTGCCTGGCGGTCGGCGCCGACGTGGTGTCCGTGCTGGTGGGGATCAACGAGGTGTGGCGCCGCTTCGACAGCGACGACCCCACCTCCGACGAGGAGTACGAGGACCACTACCGCACCGTGCTCGGCCAGGCCGCCGACCGGGGCAGCGCGCTGGTGCTGATCGAGCCGTTCGTGATGCCCGTCAGCGAGGACCAACTGGCCTTCCGGGACGACCTGGACGGCAAGCTGGCGGTGGTACGGCGGCTGGCCGCCGACTTCTCCGCCACCCTCGTCCCCGCCGACGCGCTGATGACGCGGGCCGCCGCCGACGCCGGTCCCCGCAAGTGGACCGACGACGGCATCCACCTGACCCCGGACGGTCACGCCCTGCTCGCCGACGCCTGGCTCACCGCGGTCGGAGCGGCGCTCCCCGAGCGGGCCTGACCCCCGCGCCCCGGCCGCTTGCCGGTCGCCAGGGCCGCCCGGCTCACAGCCGGGTGGCCGTGCGGACCAGGGTGGCGAGGGGGAGGGAGCGGCTGTGGGCGGGCCAGGCGATGTGGGTGACGACGGGCGGAGCGTCGCTGAGCGGGACGGCGGTGTGCTCGGCCCACAGCCAGGCGCGGGCGGAGTCGGGGAAGACGGCCATGGTGCGGCCGAGGGCGATGAGCTGGGCCAGTTGCGTCTGGTCGTGGATCTCGGGGCCAGGGCCTGGGGGATACGTGCCGTCGTGGGCCCAGCGGGCGAGCGGGAGATCGGGGAGGTCGGTGACGTCGGCCAGCGACAGGACCTTGCGCGTGGCCAAGGGGTGCCCTGCGGGCAGGATGGCGATCTGGCCCTCGGTCATCAGTTCCTCGCTGTCGAATCCGGCGAGGGAGTTGAACGGCTTGTGCATGAGCGCCACGTCGGCGCGGCCGTCGCGCAGCATCTCGCCCTGCTCGCACGTGCCGCTCGGCAGCACCTCGATCTCGGCGGCGTCCGGCTCGGCCGCGTAGGCGTCCAGGAGCTTGTGCAGCAGCTCGTGGGACGCGGCGGCCTTCACCGCCAGGACCAGACGGTCGCGTGCCCCGCCCGCGCGGTCGGCGTCACCGGCCCGGCGGGTACGGCGCGCGGCGGCGGCCGTCGCGTCCAGGGCCGTGCGGCCCTCGTGCAGCAGCACCTGACCGGCGCCGGTCAGAGCGACCCCGCGGCGGTCGCGGATCAGCAGCGTGACGCCGAGCCGCCGTTCGAGCTGCTGGATCGCGCGGGACAGCGGTGGCTGGGCCATGCCGAGGCGCTCGGCGGCGCGGCCGAAGTGCAGTTCCTCGGCGACCGCCGTGAAGTACCGAAGCTCGCGGATCTCCAAGGTGTCCATGACCCCAGCGTACGTGTGATACCTGCCGGGTATGACAGAGCACCGTATCGGTGTTGGATGCGCGGCCCGGCCGCGGGCGAGCATCGACGGTATGAGCGAAACGAAGATCGCGCTGGTGACCGGCGCGAACAAGGGAATCGGCTACGAGATCGCGAGCGGCCTCGGGGCCCTCGGCTACCGGGTGGGCGTGGGAGCGCGTGACGGGGGCCGCCTCGAAGCCGCCGTCGACAAGCTGCGCGCCGCCGGGGTGGACGCCTTCGGGGTGCCGCTGGACGTGACCGGCGACCGCAGCGTCACCGACGCCGCGGAACTCGTCGAGCGGCGGGAGGGCCGCTTGGACGCCCTGGTCAACAACGCCGGTCTCTCAGGACCGACGGGGCCGGGGTGGACGCAGGACCCGACGACGCTCGACCTCGACCTGGTCCGCACGGTCGTGGAGACCAACGTCCTCGGCGTCATCCGCGTGACCAACGCGATGCTGCCCCTTCTGCGGCGCTCCGCGTCGCCGCGCGTCGTCAACGTCTCCAGCAGCGTCGCCTCCCTGACCCGGCAGGCGGACCCGGACGTCGAGATCGGCCCGGTCATGGCGGCCTACTCGCCGACGAAGACATTCCTCAACGCCGTCACCGTGCACTACGCCCGGCAGTTCGCCGGTACGAACATCCTGATCAACGCCGCCTGCCCCGGCCTGGTCGCGACCGACTTCACCGGCTTCCTCGGCCCCCGCACCCCCCAGCAGGGCGCGGCCACCCCCATCCGCCTCGCCACCCTGCCCGACGACGGCCCGACCGGCGGGTTCTTCGAGGACGCCGGCGTCGTCCCCTGGTAACGGCTTCCAGCACCGAGTCCCGAGGGTGCGCCGGGTCAGCCGGTGACGGCCTCGGCCGCGAGGGCGTCCTGCGCCGTGCCGCGCATGCCCGCGACGATCATGTCGACACCGCGCCGGTAGTACGCGTCGTTGCTCGCGCACGACAAGAGCGCGTCGGCGGCGGCCACGACGTGCGGGTACCGGTCGGGGGACAGGTCGAGCAGGCTCGCCTTCTTCGCGCTGACGGCCTCCTCGCGGGACTCGGGGTCCAGGGCCGGATTGCTGCGGCCGGGCTCGGTGATGACCAGGGTCACCAGCGAGCACAGCGCCTGACCGGCGGTCTGCGCGCCCTGCTCGACCGGCAGACCGGCCGCGGAGAGCAGCGCGAGGGTGCGTTCGGTGACGACGAGACCGGGCTCCGAGGCGAAGATCCGGGTGATCACCAGACCGGCGGCGTTGGGGTGCGGGCGCAGCGCCGCGAGGAAACCGCTCAGCAGGTCGTTCATCTGCTCGTGCCACGGCCGCTCGTCCGGCTCCGGGACCCGGACGTCGGTCAGCAGCCGCTCGGTGACCGCGTCGAACAGCCCGTCCTTGTCCGGGAAGTGCCGGTACAGCGCCATCGGCGTCACGTCGTGCTGCTGGGCGACCCGCCGGATGGTGACGGCTTCGAGACCTTCGCTGTCGGCCACGGCGAGCGCGGTGGAAATCAGCTCGTCCCTGTTCAAGCGTTTGTGAGCCGCCACGGGTCCCGCCACCTCCTGGTCGACAGCCTGAGCGACACCGGATTCCTCGCCGCCGCCACTACGCAGCGTACTGCGTATACACCCGCGAACGGTGCCGCCGAGGATCAAGGTATACGCCGTACGCAAACGGCGTGCGACTCCGGGACTGTCCCGGAAACGGCGGCCGGTCCGCACCTCGGCCGGTGGCCGTATTGCCGGAATTTGCTATGGTCGGATGAGTACCCGACGAGCGCGTCGTACCGGGACCCTGCAAAGACGGCGCACCCCCGTAAGCACGAAACCCACGGAGGTGCCCTCATGGCATGGGTCCTTGTTGTTGTCGCAGGTCTGCTCGAAGTGGCCTGGTCGATCGGAATGAAGTACACCGACGGCTTCACCCGTCCCGTCCCGAGTCTGCTGACCGGCGCGGGCATCGTGGCGAGCATGCTGATGCTCTCCCAGGCGGCGAAGACGCTGCCGATCGGTACGGCGTACGGCGTCTGGGTCGGCATCGGCGCGGCCGGTGCGGCCGTGGTCGGCATGGCGGTGCTCGGCGAGCCCACGACCGCCGCCCGGATCTTCTTCGTCTCGCTGCTGCTGGTCGCCGTGGTCGGTCTGAAGGCGACCTCCGGCCACTGACCGGCGCTGCCGACGGGTCAGCTCGGCTGGCCCGTCGGCATGACGGTGACCTGCTGGATATTGACCCGCGGCGGCAGCGTCGCGATGAAACCGACGGTCCTGGCGATGTCCCCGGCCTCCAGGAACTCCATCGACCGCCGGGCGCCGTCCAGCCACTCCAGCGCGCCCGCGTCCGTGACGTGGGTCTGGAGTTCGGTGCCGACGATGCCCGGCTCCAGGGAGGTGACGCGCACGTTCTTCGGGCCGAGTTCGACCCGCAGATTCGTGGACAGATGCGTCACGAACGCCTTCGTCCCGCAGTAGACGGCGAAGGTCGGGAAGATGTTCCGCGCGCCGATGGACGAGGTGTTGATCAGGTCGGCGACGCCGCGCTCGGCCGCGGCGGCGATCAACTGCGGGGTGAAGGCGCCGATCGCGTTCATCAGGCCCTTGACGTTGAGGTCGATCTGCCGCTGCCACAGGTCGGTGCGCAGCTCCTCGATCGGCGAGGGCAGCATCACGCCCGCGTTGTTGAACAGCAGGTCGGCGCCGCCCAGTTCGGCCGCGACCCGGTCGGCGGCGGCCAGCAGGGCTTCCGGGTCGGTGACGTCGACCGGCAGGGCCAGCGCGGCGCCGCCGTTCTTGGCGATCCGGGCGACCAGGTCGTCCAGTCGGTCGGTGCGGCGGGCCAGCACCGCGACCTTCGCGCCGAGTTCCGCCAGGTGCTCCGCCGACGCCTCGCCGAGACCGCTGGAGGCGCCGGTGACGACCGCCACCCGGCCGGTGAGGGGCTTGCTGATGTCGTGCGCGGACATGGCTGTCCACCTTTCGTGTTCGGTGTGATGCGGCGGCGGACCCTCGGTCCGCCTGCCGTCCAGCACACCACCCGGGCCGCCGCCGCGGAGCGCCGAAAAGTGCCCTGAGCAGGCAGGTAACGGCCTGACCCGCACCGGCGAGGCAGGTACTGACAGGGCCAGTCACGACGCGCGCGGCCCGCGCGCCGCCCGCCACACTGGGGGTATGGACCGCAGCACCGACACCGCCGACTTCCTGCGCTCGCGCCGGGCCCGTATCACCCCCGACGAGGCGGGACTGCCCGCCGACGGCCGGGTCCGCCGGGTGCCGGGGCTGCGCCGCGACGAGGTGGCCCGGCTGGCCGGGGTGAGCACCGAGTACTACACCCGGCTCGAACAGGGGCGCGGCGGGAACCCGTCGCCCGAGGTGCTCGACGCGCTCGCCCGCGCGCTGCGGCTCGACACCGCCGAGCGCGAGCACCTGACCGACCTGCTGACCCGCAGGCCCGCAGGTTCCCGGCACGCGCCGAGCGGACCGCAGCGGGTTCGGCCGGGACTCCATCTGCTGCTCCAGACGCTGGAGCACGTGCCCGCCTTCGTCCTCGGCCGCCGCACCGACGTGCTGGCGTCCAACCGGCTGGCCCGCGCGCTGCTCGTCGACTTCGACGCGCTGCCCGCGACCCGCCGGAACATGGCCCGCTACTACCTGCTGGACCCCGAGGCGCGCGAGCGCGTCGTCGACTGGGAGCAGCTCGCCGCCGAGACCGTCGCCATGCTCCGGCTGGAGGCCGGCCGCTACCCGAACGACCGCCAGCTCGCCGACCTGGTCGGTGAACTCACCCTGCGCTCACCGGAGTTCACCACGTGGTGGAACGACCACCGGGTGCTGCGCCGCACCCACGGGATCAAGCGCTACCGCCATCCCGTCGCGGGGGACCTGGAGTTCTCCTACGAGTCGCTGCAACCGCCCGGCGATCAGGACCAGACGCTGTGCGTCTACACCGTCGAGCCGGGCTCGCCGAGCGCCCAGGCGCTCCAGCTCCTCGGCAACTGGACGGCGCCCGCTCCGGAAGGGCGCGACGGCGGCCGGGGAAGCGGCCAGGACAGCGACCCGGAGCTGCAAATTTAAGTTAATTAGGAATTATCGTTGACAGGGTTCGGGACCGCCGCCACAGTCTTCGTCGTGGCGGCGGTCCCCGGTGTTCCGGGAGGCGGCCGTCCGCGTATCCCCAACTCTCGGGAGACCCTTCATGACTTCGCATCGTTCAGGGACGGCGCGTGCCCGGCGCGCCGTGGCGACGGCGGGAGCGGGCGTACTGCTCGCGGTCGCGGTGCCGGGGGCGGCGCATGCCGACGCCCCGGCGCGTACCGCCGCCGACGGCGCCCCCGCCTTCTACGACAGCGGCCTCGCGCCGACGCCGTACATGGGCTGGAACACCTACTACGGCCTCGGCGCCCCCACCGAGGCCCAGGTCAGAAGCGTCGCCGACCACCTCGTCAGCAGCGGTCTGCGCGACAGCGGCTACGACATCGTGTGGCTCGACGGCGGCTGGCAGGCCGACACGCCCCGCGACAGCGCCGGACGCCTGACCGCCAACCGGGACCGATTCCCCTCCGGCATACCGGCGTTGGTGACCTATCTGCACCAGCGCGGACTCAAGGCCGGCATCTACACCGACGCGGGCGACTACGACCCGGCGAACTGCGGGCTCGGCAGCCGCGGCCACTACCGGCAGGACGCCGACCAGTTCGCCGCCTGGAAGATCGACGCGGTCAAGGTCGACTTCCTGTGCGGCATCGCGGAAAAGCTCGATCCCGGCCCGGCCTTCAAGGAGTTCAGCGACGCCGTCGCGAAGTCCGGCCGCCCGATGATCCTCAACCTGTGCAACCCGCTCACCGACGACTGGGGTCTGCCGCACACCCCGGCGCAGGACGCGCACAACGCGTACGTGTACGGGCCGACCGCCGCCGACTCCTGGCGCAGTGGCACCGACATCGCCTACGGCACGCCGACCGCGGACGAGTGGCCCAATGTGCTGCGCAACATGGACGCCAACGCCTGGCACCCCGAGGCGCAGGGCCCCGGCCACTACAACGACCCCGATTATCTGATCCCGATGCGGAAGATGCCCGACGGCTCGTACGAGCTGACGCAGGAGGAGTCCACCACGCAGCTCGTGATGTGGGCGGAGATGGCCTCCCCGCTGGTCATCGGCTCCGACCCGCGCACCCTGCCCAAGGCGATGCTCGACACGCTGCGCAATCCGGAGATCCTCGCCGTCGACCAGGACCCGCTGGCGATCCAGGGCGTACGGGTGGCCACGGACGCGACCGGCGACGTCTACAGCAAGGTCCTCCAGGGCGCGGGCCGCCGCGCGGTCGTCCTGCTCAACCGCTCGGACCGGCCCGCCGCGCGCACGGTCGACTTCGCCGCCGCCGGGCTGACCGGCAACGTGGCCGTACGCGACCTGCGGGCGCGCGCCGACCGGGGCACGCGCACCGGCTCGTACACCGTCACCGTCCCGGCCCACGGCACCGCCTTCCTGAAGCTCACCGGGCGCGACGACGCGCCCGGCGTCACGCTCGGCGGCCGGTCCACGGCGAGCCCCGCGCTGGTGCGCGACGGCGCCACGCTGACCGCGTTCACCCGCGGCGACGGCGGCGAACTGCGGGCGCGCACCGGCCGGGACGGTCACTGGCCGGCGCGCACCACCGACCTCGGCGGCCCCACCCGCGGCCGGTTCCTCGGCGACCCCGCCGCGTACGGCAGCGCGGGCGGCCGGATCGACGTGTTCGTGCGCGGCACGGACGGCGCCGCGTACCGGCGGACCTACGAACACGGCCGCTGGGGCGGCTGGCAGAGCCTGGGCGGGCGGCTCGCGGACGCGCCGACCGTCGCCTTCGACGACCCCGACCGGTGGACGCTGTTCGCCACCGGGAGCGACGGCACGGTCCGCAGCCGCGGCCCGCGCACCGGCTGGACCTCGATCGGCGCGCCGGACGGACTGGCGCTGTACGGACGGCCGTCGGCCGTCGCCGACGCCGCGGGCCGGATCCATGTGGCGGTGCGGGCCGCGGACGACGCGGTGTGGACGCGGGTGCGCGACACCTCGGGCGCCTGGTCGGGCTGGTCGTCGCTGGGCGGCACCATCAGTGCCGCGCCGACGCTGGTCACGGCGGGCGGCACCGTCCAACTGCTCGCGCGGGCCTCGGACTACACGCTCTGGCAGCGCGGGTACGACGCCGCGAGCGACACCTGGTCGGGGTGGTACCCGCGCACGGCGTTCGTGAGCGGGGCGCTCGACGGGTCGGCCGGGGCCACGGCCGCGGCGGACGGGAGCGTGCTGGTGGTCTTCCGCGGGGTGGGCGGGGCCGTCCGCCAGAGCACGCTCTGACAGGTCGGGTACGGCGTCCGGTGCGGGATCGCGCACGGCCACGGACGTGCCTAAGTAAATAAATTAGGAATTAATCTTGACGGCGCTCCGCCGTCACGACAGTCTGTACCAGCCGAACGAGGGCCCGGTCGTCAGGGGGCCGGGCCCCGTTCCGTGGGCGTAAGGGAGTCCCATGAACACCTCGCAACCCAGCCGCCGCCGGTTCCTCGCCGGTGCGGGCGCCGTCGGCGCCGCGGCGATGATGAGTAGCTGCGTCACCTCCGGCTCGTCCGGTGCCAAGACCCAGTCGGGCAAGGGCCCGGTCACCCTTCAGTCCAACCTGTCGTCCCCGCAGGCGAAGGCCGCGATGCAGGACCTCGTGGCCGCGTACAACAAGCAGGGCGACGGCAAGGCCAAGCTGAACACGGTCGCCTCTGAGACCTTCCGCACCCAGCTCCCGACGTACCTCACCTCCGGCAACCCGCCGGACCTGCTCACCTGGTACCCCGGCTCGGTCGCGGAATCGTACGCCAAGAGGAATCTGCTGCTCGACGTCGGCGACATCTGGGCCGAGCCGGAGCTGTCCGGCTACTCCAAGGCGCTCCAGACGCTGTGCACCTCCTCGTCGGGCCAGAAGGTGTTCGTGCCCGCCACCTACTACTGGTGGGGCGTGTTCTACCGGAAGTCGAACTTCGCGAAGTGGGGCGTCCAGGAGCCCAAGACCTGGGACGAGTTCATGGCCCTGTGCGAGACGCTCAAGTCCAAGGGCGTCGCGCCGATCGGCCTCGGCGCGGGCGGCGGCACCGCGTGGGTCGCGTCGTCCTGGTTCGACTACCTCAACATCCGTATCAACGGCGCCCAGTACCACCGCGACCTGCTCGCGGGGAAGCACCGCTTCGACGACCCCGAGGTCCGCAAGGTCTTCGACAAGTGGGCCGAGGCGCTGCCGTACTTCGACCCCAACGGCACCGCGCTCGCCTTCCAGGACGCCACCACGGCGCTGCTCCAGGGCCGCACCGGGATGATGCTGATCGGCACCTTCTTCGCCGACTCCGCCCCCAAGGGCGAACTGGACGACATCGACTTCTTCCGCTTCCCGGTGATCGACGCCAAGATCCCGATGGCCGAGGAGGGCCCCACCGACGGCTACTTCGCCAGCGCCCGCACCGGCCACCGGGACGAGGTCAAGGACTTCATGCGGTATCTGGCCACCGCCCCGGCGCAGGAGACCTACATCAAGGGCTCCTCCGGCACCGCGCTGCCGACCAACCCCAAGGCCAAGGACAGCGGCACCCCGCTGGTGAAGAAGGGCCGCGCGCTGATCGAGAGCGCCGCCGAGGTCACGCAGTTCTTCAACCGCGACTCCAGCGACGCCCTCCAGCCGACCGCCGACACCGCGCTGACGAAGTTCCTGGCCAAGCCCAAGGAGATCGACTCGATCCTCACCACCTGGCAGCGGGACGCGCAGAAGATCTGGAGCCAGTGAGATGGCGGTGCTCACCGCGACCCGCGCGGACCCGGGCAAGAAGCCGGGGAAGCCGAAGAAGCGCAAGCAGGCGACCCGGGTCCCGCCCGTCGTCCTCGCCTTCGTCCTGGTCCCGCTGCTCGCCGAGGGCTTCTGGGTCTTCTGGCCCGCCCTCCAGGGCTTCTACCTCTCGCTGACCAAGTGGGACGGGGTCTCGGCGCCGCGGTTCATCGGCCTGGGCAACTACCGGGAGATGGTGCACGACAGCGTCTTCCACACCGCCGTGCTCGACACCGTGCTGTGGCTGGTGCTCTTCGGCGGCCTGTCCGCCGCGCTCGGCCTCGGCGCGGCCCTGCTGCTCCAGCAGGAGCGGCGCGGGGTCGGCTTCTACCGGGCCGCGCTCTTCCTGCCCGTGGTGTTCTCGCTGACCGCGACCGCCCTGGTCTGGCAGGCGATGTACCAGCCGGACGGCCTGATCAACCACACCCTGTCCGGCCTCGGACTCGGCAGCCTCACCCACCCCTGGCTCGCCGACCAGGACACCGCCTTCTACGCCGTGATCGTGCCCGCCCTGTGGCGGCAGATCGGCTACGTGATGGTGCTCTACCTGGCCGGACTCAAGGGCATCGACCCGATGCTCTACGAGGCCGCCAAGGTCGACGGCGCCTCCCGCTGGCAGCAGTTCCGGCACATCACGCTGCCGCAGCTCAGCAGCGTCAACGCGGTCGTGCTGTCGGTCATCATCATCGACTCGCTGCGCTCCTTCGACGTGGTGTGGGCGCTCACCCGCGGCGGCCCGTACCACTCCTCCGAACTGCTCAGCACGTACATGTACTCCACCGCCTTCCAGTCCCTGCGGCTCGGCTACGGTTCCGCGCTCGCCGTCGTGATCTTCGTGCTGGCGTTCGGCGTGATCGCGTCGTACCTGGTGCGCGCCTTCAAGGAGGCCGACTCATGACCGTCACGCACGCGGGCGCCGACGCGGCGCCGACCGCGGACCGTACCGGCGAGGACGCGGGTGCCGGTGCGAAGGCCGCGCGCGGCGGGAGCCGTCGGCCCGACCGGCGCCGCGCCTGGGGGACCGCCGCCTTCCACACCGGCGCGGGACTGCTGTCGCTGATCTGGCTGATCCCCATCGTCGTCGTATTGGTCACCAGCACCCGCTCCTTCGACGACATCGCCGCCAACGGCCTCGGCGGCCTGCCGCACTCCTTCACCCTCGACGGCTTCCGCCAGGCGTGGGTCGACGGCGGACAGCAGCGCGCGCTGATCAACAGCATGCTGGTGTCCGTCCCCACCGTGCTGGTCTCGCTGCTGCTCGCCTCGATGGCCGCCTTCGCGCTCAGCCGGTACGACGTGCCGCTGCGCCGCGTACTGCTGCTGGTGATGCTCAGCGGCAATCTGCTGCCGCCGCAGATCCTGCTGATCCCGGTCTCCAAGCTCAGCGAGCAACTGGGCTTCTACGACTCGCTGTACGCCCTCATCGGCGTCCAGGTCGGCTTCGGCGTCGGCTTCTACGTCTTCGTGCTGCACGGCTTCATGCGGTCCATCCCGCCGGAGATCCAGCAGGCCGCCGTCATCGACGGAGCGGGCCCCTGGCAGATCTACACGCGGATCATCCTGCCGCTCGCCAGGCCCGCGCTCGCCGCGCTCACCGCGCTGTCGTTCACGTGGATCTTCAACGACCTGCTGTGGGCCATCACCGTGCTGCGCACCGACAGCAAGATGCCGATCACCGCGTCGCTGATCGGCCTCCAGGGCCAGTACGTCTCCATGTGGAACGTCATCGCGGCCGGTTCCGTGATCGCCGCCGCCCCGACCGTCATCGTCTTCCTCCGATTCCAGCGGCACTTCGTGGCCGGACTCAACCTGGGAGCAGTCAAGTGACCCCGTCCGCAACGCCGTCGGCCGCACCGTGGCTGCTGCGCACCGACACCACCACCTACGCCGTCCGCCTCGGCGGCGACGGGCGGTGGGCCGAGGTCGCCGCCTGGGGCCCGCACGGCGCCGAGACCGGCCCGTCCCCGCTGGACTGGTCGCGCCGCACCCACTACATCACCCCCGCCGACGCCGCCCCGGCCGAATACCTGCCCCAGGGCATGCGTCCCTTCGGCGGCGCCGACCTCGTCGTACGCCGCCCCGACGGCGAACGCGGCGTGTGGTGGACCTTCGAGCGCGCCACACAGGACGACGACCGGTCGCTGCGCCTGGACTTCACCGACGACCACCTCGGACTGCGGGTCGCGCTGCGCTACGAGACCGTGCCCGGCACCGACGTACTGCTGCGCTGGACCGAGCTGACCTGCACGGGACCGGACGAACTGCGCCTGGAACGCCTGGACTCCGCCGCGATCAGCGTCCCCGTCACCGACGGCGGGGGCGCCCGGCTCACCTACCTCACGGGCCAGTGGTCGCAGGAGTTCCAGCGCACCCAACTCGACCTCGTCAGGGGCCGGTTCGAGATGGCCTCCACCCAGGCAGTGCCGGGCCACGCCTACGCGCCCTGGCTCGCGGTCCAGGACGCCGCCGCCCCGCAGGAGGGCGACACCCCCACCTACGGCATCGCGTTGGAGTGGTCGGGCAACTGGCACATCACCGCGGACGCGGAACCCGGCGGGATCGTCCGCGTACGCGCCGGACGGCTGCCGCACGAGGAGTCCGTCCGCCTCGCGCCCGGCGCCACGCTCACCACCCCGCGCGTCGCCTGCGCCTTCAGCCCGGAAGGGCTCGACGGACTGACGCGGATCTGGCACGCGTACGAGCGCGCGCTGAGCGGCGAGCGGCTGCACCGTACCCGCAAGGTGCAGTACAACTCCTGGGAGGCCACCGGCTTCGACGTCGAGGCCGACGCGCAGCTCGAACTGGCCGCCGTCGCCGCCGACATGGGCGTCGAACTCTTCGTCGTGGACGACGGCTGGTTCCGCGGGCGGCATGACGAGACCGGGGGACTGGGCGACTGGACCCCGGACCCGGCCAACTTCCCCGAGGGATTCGACGGCTTCATCGAGCGGGTCCGCGCCACCGGCATGGACTTCGGCCTGTGGGTCGAGCCGGAGGCGATCAGCCCGCGGTCCGAGCTGTACGCCAAGCACCCCGAGTGGGTGTACCGGATCGACGGCCGCCCGGCGACCCTCGTCCGCGAGCAACTGCTGCTCGACCTCGGCCGGGTGGACGTGCAGGACTTCGTGATCGCCACCTTGGACCGGCTGCTCGGCGAACACGCCGTCAGCTACCTCAAGTGGGACATGAACCGCCCGCCGACCGAGCGCGGCAGACCCGACACGGGACCGGCCGCGGGCCAGGACCTCGACGCCGACCACGTCGCCGGATACCTGCGGGTCCTCGACCACCTGCGCGCCCACCACCCGCACGTCACCGTCGAGGGCTGCGCGGGCGGCGGCGCCCGCATCGAACACGCCACGCTGGCCCGTACCGACGTGGTCTGGCCCAGCGACAACACCGCGCCGCTCGACCGGCTCGCCATCCAGTACGGCTATCTGCACGCGCACGCCCCGCACACCATGAGCTCCTGGGTCACCGACGCGCCCGGCGTCTTCGACCCGCGGCCCCGCTCCCTGGCCTTCCGCTTCGTCCTCGCCATCGCGGGCGTGCTCGGCATCGGCGCCGACATCCGCGCCTGGACGCCGGAGCAGCGCACCGAGGCGGCGGGCTGGATCGCCCGCTACAAGGAGATCCGCGACGTCGTCCACCACGGCACGGCCCGGCTGCTGAACGGCCCCGCCGATCCGACCTGCGGTGTCCAGTACGAGGAACGCGGCGGCGCGCGGGTCGTGGTCACCGCGTGGAGCACCGGACGGCTCGACGGCGCGCCGCTGGTCCCCGGACGCGCCTCGCGGCTGCGGCTGCGCGGGCTGGACCCCGCCGCCCGCTACACCGACACGGCGGACGGGACGGTGTACAGCGGGGCGTATCTGCTCCACAGCGGCCTGCCGTTCGGCTGGACCGGTCGACACGACGCCGAACTCGTCGTGCTGGCGCGGCAGGAGGCCGCCGACGGCTCCGGGCGTCACTAAAGTCGCGGGAGGCCCGGACCGGTCCGACCGCACCGAGCGACCCGACCGCACCGACCAGCCCCACCGTACCGAGGAGCAGGACCAGCACATGAACGCAGCACTCCGCTTCGCCGACAAGGTGGCCGTGGTCACCGGAGCCGCTTCCGGGATCGGCGCGGCCACCGCAGAACGGCTCGCGGCCGAGGGCGCCGCCGTGGTCCTCGCCGACATCGCGGCCGACCGCGCCGAGGGCGTCGCCGCGGGCATCCGCGAGGAGGGCGGCCGGGCGGTGTCCGTACGGGCGGACGTGTCCGACCCCGAGGACTGGGAGCGGATCGTCGCGGTGGCGCACGCCTACGGCCCCGTGGCGGCTCTGGTCTCCAACGCCTACACCGTCGACGTGGCCCCGGCCCACGAGATGTCCGTCGCCTCCTGGGAGCGTCAGCTCGCGGTCAACCTCACCGGCGGCTTCCTCGGCTTCCGGGCGCTGCTGCCCGACCTGCGCACCGCCCGCGGCGCCGCCGTCCTCACCTCCTCCGTCCACGCGCACAAGGGCATCCCCGGCCACCCCGCCTACGCGGCGGCCAAGGGCGCGCTGCTGTCGCTGAGCGGCCAACTGGCCGTCGAGTACGGGCCCGAGGTCCGGGTCAACGCGGTGCTCCCCGGTCCGATCCTCACCGCGGCCTGGGACCGGGTGCCCGAGGAGGACCGGGCCCGCAGCGTCGCGGAGACCGCGGCGCGCCGCTTCGGCCGCCCGGAGGAGGTCGCCGCGGCCATCGCCTTCCTCGCCTCGGACGACGCCTCGTACATCACCGGTTCGAGCCTGCTGGTGGACGGCGGCTGGAGTGTCACCAAGGCCTCGGCCTGACCGCCGCCGACCACCATCGCCGTACCTCACCCGGGGTACCCCACCCGACCTGGAGAAAGGCAGAACGACATGACGCCATACGCGCGCCGCGGAGTGCACGGGCAGACCGTGGAGACTCTCGCGCGCCGGGTGCTCAGCGGCGAGATCCCCGAAGGGGCGACACTCGATCTCGTGGCGTTGCAGAGCGAGTTGGACGTCAGTCTCACCGCGCTGCGCGAATCGCTGAAGGTGCTGGCGGCCAAGGGGATGGTCGACGCGCGGCAGAAGCGCGGCACCTTCGTCAGAGCCCGCGCCGACTGGAATCTGCTGGACGCCGACGTGCTGCGCTGGCAGTTCGCGGGCGGCACCGGCACCGGGGCCGACCTGGGGCTGCTGCGCAGCCTCGGCGAGGTCCGCGGGATCGTCGAACCGGCCGCCGTACGGCTGGCGGCGGTGCGCCGTACCGACGGGGACCTGGTCGCGCTGGACTCCGCGCTCACCGCGATGGGTGAGGACGAGGGCGGCGCCGCGCACGCGGTCGAGGCCGACCTCGCCTTCCACCGCGCCCTGCTCGCCGCAACCCACAACGAACTGCTGGAGCGGATGGAGATGGTGATCGAGTCCGGTCTCGCGCACCGCGACGAGATCGTGCACAGCTCCCCGCACGGCCAGGACCCGGTGCCCAGCCACCGGGCCGTCCTCGACGCGGTACGCGACCAGGACCCGGACGCCGCCGAGCGCGCCATGCGGGCCCTGCTCGACCAGGCCGTCCGCGACCTGGACCTGGTGCACGGCTCGGGCGCCGAGGCGGTCGAGGGGGCCGGCGGGTCCGGGACAACCGGGGCATCCGAAACGGCGCGGGCATCCGAAAGGGCGCGGGCATCCGAAAGGGCGCAGGCATCCGAAACGGCGCGGGCAACCAAGGAATCCCAGACCTCCACGGCTTCAGAGGCGGCGAAGTGAAGATAGTGCGCGTCGAGACCTTCCTCGTACCGCCCCGGTGGCTGTTCTGCCGGATCGAGACGGACGAGGGCGTCGTCGGCTGGGGCGAACCCGTGGTCGAGGGGCGGGCCGAGGTGGTGCGCGCCGCCGTCGACGTGCTGGCCGAGTATCTGATCGGCCAGGACCCGCTGCGGATCCAGGACCACTGGCAGGTGCTCACCAAGGGCGGCTTCTACCGCGGCGGCCCGGTGCTCTCCAGCGCCGTCGCCGGTCTCGACCACGCGCTGTGGGACATCGCGGGCAAGACGTACGGCGCCCCCGTGTACGGCCTGCTCGGCGGTCCGGTCAGGGACGCGGTCCGGGTCTACGCCTGGGTCGGCGGCGACGAGCCCGCGCGGCTCGCGGAGGACGTCGGCGCGCAGGTCGAGGCGGGCTTCACCGCCGTCAAGATGAACGCGGCCGGCCGCACGTCGGCGCTCACCACGCCCGCCGAGACCGCCGCCGTTGTGGAGCGGGTGGCCGCCGCGCGCCAGGCGCTCGGCCCCGGACGCGATGTCGCCGTCGACTTCCACGGCCGCTTCACCGCCGCGGGCGCCCGGCGCGTCCTGCGTGAAATCGCGCCGCTGCACCCGCTGTTCGTCGAGGAGCCGCTGCTGCCGGAGCTGGGACATCTGCTCGGCGGCCTGGTGGCCTCCACCGAAGTGCCGATCGCGACCGGTGAACGCCTGTACGGGCGCGCGGAGTTCCTGCCCGCGCTCACCGCGGGCATAGCCGTGGCGCAGCCGGACCTCTCGCACGCCGGGGGCATCACCGAGGTGACGCGGATCGCGTCGCTCGCCGAGACGTACGGCGCCCAACTCGCCCCGCACTGCCCGCTCGGGCCGATCTCGCTCGCCGCCAGCCTCCAAGTCGCCTTCTGCACGCCGAACTTCCTCATCCAGGAGCAGAGCCGCGGCATCCACTACAACAAGGACGCCGACCTGCTGTCGTATCTGGTGGACACCGAGCCGTTCCGCTTCGTGGACGGCCAGGCGCTGCGCACCGGGCTGCCGGGGCTCGGGATCACCGTGGACGAGGCGGCGGTACGCGCCGCCGACCGCGGTGGGCACGCCTGGCGCAATCCGGTGTGGCGGCACGCCGACGGGTCGTTCGCGGAATGGTGACAGCGCTGACCGGGGCGGCGCTTCCCGTACGGATCGTCACCGACCTTGCGCACGGCGGCCGTTGGACGTCGCTGCGGGCCGGGGACCGCGAATGGCTCTGGCACCGGGACGAGCCGCGCCGCGCGGGCGTCGCGCCCGGTGACGCCTTCGCCGACGCGGGCGGTGTGGAGGAGTGCCTGCCCACCGTCCGGGGCGTCCCCGACCACGGCGACGTGTGGTCGCGCCCCTGGCGGCGCGAGAACGGCGGGGACGGCGCAGATGGCGCGGACCGGGTCGACCACCCCGACTTCCGGCTCACCCGGCGGATCGGGGGCGGCCCCGGCGGCGGCGCGGTGGTCGACTACCGGCTGACCGCCGCGCCCGGCTACCGTTTCCTGTGGGCCGCCCACGCGCTCCTCGACGTGTCGCGGGACGGCCGGATCGAACTGCCGCCCGGCGCACAGGCCCTGCACTACCCGGACGGGGGCGCGCGGCGCGAGCCGTTCACCTGGCCGTCCGCCGGGGGCACGGGCGACGGGACGCGTACCCGCTTCGACCTGCTCGGGCCCGACGACGGTACGGCGAGCGGCGCGGTCGTCGAGGCCGCGACGGCGACCGTGCACGACGGGCCCGACCGGCTGCGGTTCGCGCTCGACGTGGCCGGTCAGCCCGCGTCCATCGCCCTGTGGCGGAATCTGGGCGGCTTCCCCGAGGGCGCGCCGTACCGCTCGATCGGCGTGGAGCCGATGCTCGGGCGGGTCTTCGACCTGGCGACGGCGGGGGAGGGGGACGCGGCCCGCGTGCCCGCGAGCGGCGAGGTCCGCTGGCGGCTCACGGTCACGGCCGCCGGTGCTTCCGCCGCCACCGCCGCCGCGTCCGCCCCGGGCCGCTGAACCCTCGACGGGATCGGCGCACCGCGACCGGCGCACCGCGACCGGCGCACCGCGACCGGCTCACCGCACCGCGACCGGCTCACTCCGACCGGACCGTCCGCCCCGGGCCGCTCGACCCTCGACGGGCCGCGACCCCACCGCCCGCCCCGGACCCACGCCGTCCGAATCACCGCAACAGGAAAGGAACATCACCCGTGGACCTGCTCACCGCGCTGCGCGCCCACCGCCTCGTCGCCATCGTGCGCGGCGACGACGAGGACGCGTCGCTGCGCACCGTACTGACCCTGGTCGAGGAGGGCGTCGCGCTGGTCGAGGTCTCGCTCAGCGGCCGGAACGCTCTCGGCGTCATCGCCGCGGCCCGCGCCGCCCTCGGCCCCGACGCGCCGCTCGGCGCGGGCACCGTCCTCACCGAGCGGGACGCCAAGGACGCGCACCGCGCCGGGGCCGACTTCGTCGTCACGCCCGCGGTCGGCGAAGGCGTCAGCGCCGCACGGGAGTTGGGCCTGCCCGTGCTGGCCGGAGTGATGACGCCCACCGATATCGTCACCGCGCGGCGGCTCGGCGCCACCGCGCTCAAGCTCTTCCCCGCCGAGCAAGCGGGCGGCCCCGGCTACCTCCGCGCCCTGCGCGGCCCCTTCCCCGACCTGCCCTTCGTGCCCGTCGGCGGCGTCGACATCCCGGCCGCCCGCGCCTACTTCGCCGCCGGAGCCCTCGCGGTCGGCGTCGGCTCGCCCCTCATCGGCGACGCGGCGAGCGGCGGCAGCCGGACCGCGCTCCGCGCGCGGGCCAGGGACTTCCTCGCCGCCGTCGCGGAGACGGACGCGCCGAGCGCGCGGGCCGCGCGATGACCGGGAGTACGACCGAACGGGGGCAGCGCCTGGCGCCGTCACTCGCCATGACCGGACGGGGCCCGCGCCGTACCTCCGCGAGGAGACTGCCGTGATCCGGATCGGCGGCCCCGTCGCCTGCCTCGGGGAGACCATGGTCGCGATGGTGCCGGAGACCGGTGAAACGCTCGCGGAGGCACGGCGGTTGCGGGTGGAGGTCGCCGGGGCGGAGTCGAACGCGGCGATGTATCTGGCCGACCACGGGGTGGAGGCCCGGTGGGTGTCGGCGGTCGGTGACGATCCGTTCGGGCGGCGGATCGTGGCCGAGGTCGCGGCGTGCGGGGTGGACGTCGGCGGCGTCAGGACCGACACGGGGCGGCCGACCGGGGTGATGGTGAAGAGCCCCGGCGGGCAGGGCACCCGCGTGCACTACTACCGGCGGGGGTCGGCCGCGTCCGCGCTCGGGCCGCGATCGCTGGCGGCCGAGGCCGTACGCACCGCGGGGCTGCTGCACCTGACCGGCGTCACGGCGGCGCTGTCGGACTCCTGCCGCGACCTGGTGGACGCGGCGCTGCGCGGCCCGCTGCCGGTCAGCTTCGACGTCAACCACCGGCCCGCGCTCTGGCCGGACGGCGCGGCGCCCGGCGTCCTGCGCGACTTCGCCGACCGCGCGGACATCACTTTCGTCGGCCTGGACGAGGCTCAGGAGTTGTGGGGCGCGCACATCGCCGACGCCGCCGACGTACGCGCCCTGCTGCCGGGCCCGCGTGTGCTGGTGGTCAAGGACGGCGCCCGCGCCGCGACCGCCTTCGACGGCGCGACGGCGCACACCGTGCCCGCCCGCGCCGTCGAGGTCGTGGAACCCGTCGGCGCGGGCGACGCCTTCGCCGCCGGATTCCTCACCGGCCTGCTCCGCGGCGAGCCGCCCGTCCGCGCGCTGCGCCTCGGCCATGTCACCGCGGGCGCGGCCCTGCGGGTCCCCGGCGATCACGGCCCGCTGCCGGACCCCGCACGTATCGCACACCTGCTGGACGCCACCGAGGCGCGGTGGGCCCCGGCGGCGTCCCCGGGCGGCGTCACCGATAGTTGACGGTGACCTGCTGACGCACGGACCTCTGCGGAACGGTGACGGTCACCTTCCCGGCGGCGGCGTCCCACGCCCAGGCGCTCCTGGCCACCGGGACGCCGTCCACGGTCACGGACTTCGGCGCGGTGGCGTTGGTCACCGGCACACCGGCACACCGGGCCTCCGAGCCTCCTCGGCCAGGGTGTACGTGTACGGCAGCAGCGCCTCGCTCGAGCGGGTGTCACCGGTGAAGTGCACGGTGGTGCGCTTGTCGGCCCACGGCCCGGTCACGAGCCCGGCCCTGCCGCCGTAGCCGCCGGTCTGGAGTGAGCCGTACGCGCGCGAGAACCCGCTGGGTGAACGGGGCGCCGCCGAAGCCGTCACGGCCGACGGCGTTGAAGGTCGGCGCGTCCAGGAACGCGGTGTCGCCCGCGTACGCGGTGCGGATCAGCGTGGGGGAGAGGACCTCGAACCGCGCTCGAAACCACGGCGTCGGTTCGACGTCGGGTCATGTCTGGTTGTGGGTCCGCTGGAGCGCATTTCTGTTCGTGCGCTGACAAGTCGACGATGACAGATCCGGCGCCGCGAGGGGAGTGTGCCGACTGGCGCGAATGGGGTTGGTGCAAAGAGCTGATGCGAGCGGATGTACCCGGCGGGGCGCACCGGCTGGTGAGCCGTCAGGGGGCGGTCTGCTCGCGCAGCGGGCCGGTGTCCTTCGCGGGGTCGGCCGCCGGGGCCGGAGCGCCGGAGTCGTAGCGCCAGAAGGAGCGGGCCAGCGGGGCGGCGAGTGCCACGACCGCCACGCAGGCGAGGCCGCCGATCGTCCAGGACAGCCCGGCGCCGAGCGCGGCGGCCATGGTACCGGCGCGCAGGTCGCCCAGCCGGGGGCCGCCGGCGACGACGACGGTGTGGACGCCCTGCATGCGGCCTCGCATCTCGTCGGGGGCGTAGGTCTGGAGGAGCGTCTGGCGCAGGACCGCGCTGATCAGGTCGGCCGCGCCGGCCACGGCGAGGAGCAGGACGACCAGCCAGAGTTGGCGGGCCAGGCCGGAGACGGCGACGGCGGCGCCCCACACCAGCACGGCGCCGGTGAGCACCACGCCCTGCCGCCGGATCCGGCCGATCCATCCGCTGGCGAACCCGGCCAGGACGGAGCCGATCGGGATGGCGGAGTAGAGCAGTCCGACCGAGCCGCCGAAGCGGGCGTCCGCGACGGCGGGGAACAGCGACCGCGGCATCGCCAGCGTCATGGCACAGATGTCCACGAAGAAGCTCATCACCAGCACCGGCCGCCCGCCGATGAAGGACAGCCCGTCCCGTACCGACCGCAGACCCAGGCGGCCCGCGGAGCCGTCCGGCGGAAGTCGGGGCAGCCGCAGCGTGGAGTGCAGCGCGGCCGTGAACAGCACGGCGTCCGCGCCGTACGCGTACGCGAAGCCGTGCGGGACGGTGACGAGGACACCGGCGATCAGCGGGCCGACGACCTCGCCGACCGTGCCGATCACGTAGTTGAGGGTGTTCGCGGCGGGGATCAGGCCGGGTTCGACGATGCGCGGCACGATCGCGCCGCGCGCGGAACTGGCCATCGCGAACCCGGCCGACTGCGTCGCGACCAGGGCGAGGATCAGCCCGACATTGCGCAGGTCGAGCAGCGTCTGCGCGAGCAGCGCCAGCGTCACCGTCCAGGTGCCGAGCGAGGACCACAGATACAGCGTCCTGCGGTCGACGGCGTCGGCGACGGCCCCGCCGTAGAGGCCGAAGACGATCAGCGGCACCAGACCGGCGAAGCCGACCATGCCGACGGCCAGCGACGAGTGCGAGATCCGGAAGACCTGGACCGGCACCGCGATCTGGGTGAGCATCGAGCCGACGAACGACGTGCCCTGGCCGATGAAGAGCCGCCGGAAGGCGGGCAGGGCCAGCGGGCGGGTGTCGATGGCGTGGTCGGCGAGCAGCCGCCGCGCTCCGCGAGGGCTCGGCTGCTCCGCGCGCTCCACGGCGTCGCCTTTCATCCGCCTCTGCTTTCCGGGCCGCCGCGGCCCTCTTCCCGTTGCCGTCCGCCGGGGGCCCTGCCCGGCCGTTCGTCCTGCCGGCCCTTTGCCGCCGCGGCTCACAGACGGCAGCTGATCTCCATGCCGTCCTCGACCGGGAAGGTGACGCTCTCGTAGCCGTCGCGCGGATCGCGGACGTAGTCGAGATACGGCGCCAGGTCCGTGAGGTCCACGTCGTCGGCCACGACGAGGGTGCCCGGCGCGAGGCGCGGTTCGAGCAGCCGCAGGACGGGCAGACAGAGGTCCTTCCAGCCGTCGAGCAGCAGGAAGTCCACCGGACCTGACAGCTCGGCGAGGGTGTCGCGGGCGTCGCCTTCGAGGACGGTGACCAGTCCGTCCAGACCCGTCTCGGCGAAGGTCACGCGGG
The DNA here is from genome assembly GCF_044741185.1 of Streptomyces sp. NPDC088197. Lineage (NCBI taxonomy): Bacteria > Bacillati > Actinomycetota > Actinomycetes > Kitasatosporales > Streptomycetaceae > Streptomyces > Streptomyces sp. NPDC088197. The sequence continues at coordinate 87,171 of NZ_JBIUSD010000005.1, read as the reverse complement.
CCGCGGCGGCCTTGTCCGCGCTCAGTTCGGTGCTGATCACCCGCCCCGCGCCGTTGTCGCGCACCGCGGCGGCCAGGTGGAGGGTGGAGATCCCGAAGGAGGTGCCGAATTCGACGACGGTGGCCGGGCGGACGGCCCGGACCAGGCTGTACAGGAGTTTTCCGCCGTCGGCCGAGATCGGCATGTAGACCTCGGCGTTGGCGTCGGCCAACTCCCGCGGCGTCGCCGGGGCGAAGCCGTCGGGCCACGCGGCCCGGATACGGCGGCGGGTCGCGTCGTCCTGCGCGGCCCGGTCGAACATCGCGGTCAGGGCGGAGACGACCCGGGGGTCGCGGAGGGTGCTGGTGGCTGTCATGGGCTCTAGAGTAGACGCACCGTTGCGTTGCGTCTAGAAGTTGCCGACCTACCCCGGGACCCGGAGGATGCAGACATGGAGCGAGGGAGTTCGGTCGCCGACGGCGCCAGGGGCACCGAGAGCGCGGGGGGCGCTGAGGGTGCGGACGGCACGGAGGGTGCGGAGGGCGCCGGGGCTGACGCCGACCGGACGGCGCGGCACCACGGCAACCGGCACGGGCGCAGCGAGCAGGCGCGGATGGCCGTACTGGAAGCCGCCGACGACCTCCTGGTCGAGAAGGGCTTCGCCGGTGTCACCGTCGAGGGCATCGCGGCGCGGGCCGGGGTCGCCAAACAGACCATCTACCGCCGCTGGAACACCAAGACCGACGTCCTTCTGGACGCCTTCCTCCAGGACGCCGCCGAAGCCCTCGCCCCGGCCGACCACGGCGATCTCGGCGCCGATCTCCGCGAGCACCTGGGCCTGCTGGCCGGCTTCCTCACCGCGTCAGACGCGGGCGCGGTCTTCCGGGCCCTGCTCGGGCACGCGCAGCACGACCCGGAGTTCGCGGCCGTGCTGCGCGCCCGCTATCTCGACGAGCAGCGTCGCCGCGACCGGCTCCCGCTGGAGAACGCGGTGGGCCGCGGCGAACTCCCCGCCGGTCTCGACCTGACGGCCGAGGTCGACCGGCTCGTGGGGCCGATCTACCACCGCGTCCTGGTGACCGGGGACCCGGTCGACCGGGACTTCACCGACCGTCTCGTGGACGACTTCCTGCGCCGCCACCCCCGTGCCCGTCCCGCGTCGGACGGCGCTTCCTAGCGGCGCGTGGTACGTCCTCCCGTCGGCGTCCGTCAGGCCCCGGTGCCGTCGGCGGCGGCCTTGAGCGCCGCCAGGTCGATCTTCTTCATGCCGAGCATCGCCTTCATCGCGCGCTGGCCGCGCTCCGCGTCGGGGTCGTTCAGCATCGCCACCATGCCGGTGGGGACGACCTGCCAGGACAGCCCGTACTTGTCCTTGAGCCATCCGCACGGGCCCTCGGAGCCGCCGCCCTCGGTGAGCCGGGCCCAGTAGTGGTCGACCTCGGCCTGGTCCTCACAGGTGATCAGCAGCGAGACGGCCTCGGTGAAGGGGAACTCGGGGCCGCCGTTGATCGCGATGTACGGCTGGCCGTCCAGCTCGAACGCCACGGTCAGTACGGTGCCCGCCTCGCGCGGACCGGCCTCGCCGTAGTAGGTGGTGTCGGTGATCCGCGAGTTCGGGAAGACCGAGACGTAGAACTCGGCGGCTTCCTGGCTCTCGGTGTCGAACCAGAGGTTGGGGGTGATCCGGGGCATCGCGGTCTCCTCGCGTCAGGCTGTCGTCGGCGCCCGAGCGCCGCCGTTCACCTTTATGACCGGCCGCCCGCCGAAAACTCATCGGCGACACAGCACCCGCGCGGCTCAGTCCCCCAGCCGGTCGATCTGCCGGATCTTGTTGGTGACGTCGAGCGCCGCGACCTTGTAGGACTCGGCGAGCGTCGGGTAATTGAAGACGGCGTCCACGAGGTAGTCGACGGTGCCGCCGCAGCCCATCACGGCGTGGCCGATGTGGATCAGCTCGGTGGCGCCGGTGCCGAAGCAGTGCACGCCGAGCAGCTTGCGGTCCTCCGGCGAGACCAGCAGTTTCAGCATGCCGTGCGCGTCACCGATGATCTGGCCGCGGGCCAGCTCGCGGTAGCGGGAGACACCGACCTCGAACGGCACCAGTTCGTCGGTGAGCTGGTCCTCGGTGCGGCCGATGAAGCTGACCTCGGGAATGGTGTAGATGCCGATCGGCTGGCCGTCCCGCATCGCGTGCACGGGTTCGCCGCAGGCGTGGTACGCGGCGGTCCTGCCCTGCTCCATCGAGGTCGCGGCCAGCGCGGGGAAGCCGATGACGTCACCGACGGCGTAGATGTGCGGGACCGCGGTGCGGAAGTGCTCGTCCACCGATATCCGGCCGCGCTTGTCGGCTTGCAGACCGGCCTTGTCGAGGTCCAGTTCGTCGGTCAGACCCTGCCGTCCCGCCGAGTACATCACCGCGTCCGCGGCGATCTTCTTGCCGCTCTCCAGCACGGTCAGGGTGCCGCGCTCGTGCCGCGAGACCGCCGCGACCGTCTCGCCGAAGCGGAAGGTGACCGCGAGATCGCGCAGGTGGTACTTGAGCGCCTCGACGATCTCGGCGTCGCAGAAGTCCAGCATTCCCTCGCGCTGCTCCACCACGGTGATCTTGCTGCCGAGGGCGGCGAACATCGACGCGTACTCCATGCCGATGACCCCGGCGCCGACGATCACCATGGACCGCGGCACCCGCTCCATGCTGAGGACGCTGTCGGAGTCCAGCACCGTACGGTCGTCGAACTCGACGCTCGCCGGGCGCGCGGGCCGGGTGCCGGTGGCGATCACGATGTGCTCGGCCGTCACCAGCCGGTCCTGGCCGACCGCGTCGCGCACCGCGACGGTGTGCTGGTCGACGAAGCGCCCGGTGCCGGAGAGCAGCGCGACCTGGTTCCTGGAGAGCTGACTGCGGATCACATCGACCTCGCGGCCGACCACATGCTGCGTCCTCGCGGTCAGGTCCGCGACGGTGATGTCCTCCTTGAGCCGGTAGCTCTGGCCGTACAGATCCCGCTGGTTGAGGCCGGTGAGGTAGAGCACCGCCTCCCGCAGCGTCTTGGACGGGATCGTGCCGGTGTGGATCGACACCCCGCCCAGCGAGTCCGCGCGGTCCACCACCGCCGCCCGCCGTCCGAGCTTGGCCGCCGCGATGGCCGCCTTCTGACCACCAGGACCTGAACCGATCACCAACACGTCGAAGTCGGGCACACCAGCGAGTGTGACAGTCGGCGGCCCGCCCCGGAAGGCTTTGCCGAACAGGGCCGCCCGCGGCCGTGGTCGCGCTGCCGCCGGTCCGCTGCGTGACCGGCCGCCCCGCCCGCTGCCCGCCCCGTTCCCCGAACCGCTGCTCGCCCGGTTCCCCGACCCGTAACCCGACCGGCTACGTGACCGGCGCGAAGAGGTGCTGCGCCGCCACGGCCGCGCCGCCGCGCGCCCACTCCTCGAACGGCAGCGGGCGCAGTAGCAGATCGCACTCGGCGGCGGCGCCGAACGCCTGGGCGGCGAAGGTCTCGCGGATCTGGTCGGCGAACAGGTCGTAGGTCGCCACGCCCTCGCCGGAGATGATGATCCGCTCGGGACCGATCAGGTTGGCGACCGAGGCGATGGCGAGGCCGAGCGCGTGCCCGGCGCGGGAGAACACGGCGCGGACCGCCTCGTCCCCGGCGTGCGCCAGCCGTACCGCTTCGGTCATCGTCAGCCCCGGATTCCCCGTGGCCTGCCTGGCCTGCTCGGTGATGGCGTGCGTGGACGCGACGGCCTCCACACAGCCGGTGTTGCCGCAGGTGCAGGTCCGCTCGGTGCCGCCGACCGGCAGGTGGCCGACCTCCCCCGACACGCCGTGCGCCCCCGACACCACGCGCCCGCGGATGGAGAGTCCGCAGCCGATCCCGGCGCCGACGGTGATCAGCGCGAACGAGTCCAGGCCCGCGCCCGCGCCGAACCACTGCTCGGTGACGGTCAGCGCGCGTACGTCGTTCTCGATCACCGTCGGTGTGCCGGTGGCGGTCTCGACGAGCTGAGCCAGCGCGACCCGGCGCCAGTTGAGGAACGGTGAGTACTGCACGATGCCGGTCTGCCCGTCGACGTCGCCGGAGATGGTCACGCCGATGCTGTGCACGTCCTCGCCGTGCGCGGGCCCGGCCGCCGCGCGCAGCCGCTTGACCAGCCGGGCGATGGCCAGCACCACGGTGCCGACATCCCGCGAGTCGAGGGTGACCCGGCGTGCGACGAGCGGCTTGGCCGTGAGATCGGCCAGTACGCCGATCAGCTCGTCCGCGGTCACCTTGACGCCGATGAAGCGGGCCCGCTCCGGGCGTACCGCGATCAGCGTGGCGGGTCTGCCGGTCGCCCGCTTCGGGGCCGGGGTGCTCAGCTCGGTGATCCAGCCGTCGCTCAGCAGCGGCGCCGTCACCTTGGTGACGGCCCCCGCGGACAGGCCGGTACGTCGGCCGGCCTCGGCCCGGGTGAGCGGCCCGTGGGCGAGCAGGGTCTGGAACACCAGGGCGGCGGCGGGCGGCTGATCGGCGGGAGTCACGTCTCCGACCCTACCTTTCCGCCGGAAGGTAAGGGAAGGTGATGGCGTCGCGAGAGGTGCACAGATTTCACAGAAACCGCCGGGAAAACAGGTGGTGACTATGTTGACGCTGGAAGGAAACTCTGGCTACAGTCGCCGCACTCCGCAGCCGAACGGGGTCCGGGACGGCCCCGAACGGCAGGAGCGCGACCGGCGTTCCTCCCCTCCGGCCGCGGCCTGCGCACGGGGCGGCGTCCCCTCGGACCGCCCCGCGGGCGCAGGCGTCCACGCCAACCAACCCTCCTCGTCACCCGGCCCCGCCGTGCCCGCGCACGGTGCCGAGATGGAGCAGTCATGGCACCTTCCGATGGACCCGTATGCCTCAGCGCCCGTGCCGCCCGCGCCAGGGGCGGCGCCCGGAACGCCGTCCTCCCCGCCCTGCTGGCGGCCGGAGCGCTGATCGCGGCCTTCGCCGTACCGGCGTCCGCGTCGGCGCCCGCTGCCGCGCCCGGCTCCGCACCCGAGTCCGTACAAGCCGCCGTCTCCCGAGCCGCCCCCGCCCCCGCCTCCGCCCCGTCCCCGGTCCTGGCCGCCAAGCCGTACATGGGCTGGAGCAGTTGGAGCCTGGAGTCGACCAACTTCCCCGGCTACGGCGGGATGAGCTGGCTGACCGAGGCGCATGTGAAGCAGCAGGCCGATGTGGTGGCCAAGAAGCTCAAGTCCCATGGCTACGAGTACATCAACATCGACTCGGGCTGGGTCGGCGGCTTCGACCACTACGGCCGTCCGATGCCCAATGCCACGACGTTCCCCGACGGACTGAAGGGCCTGGCGGACTACGTGCACGCCAAGGGCCTGAAATTCGGCGCCTATCTGGCCGTCGGGCTCTACTTCGACGCGTACAACGACGGGAAGTCGCCGATCTACGGGGCACCGGGCTGTACGACCAAGGACATCGTCTACCCGGACCTGCGCAAGACCAGCGGCTGGGACAACGTCTCCTACCAGATGGACTTCTCCAGCCCGTGCGCCGCGAAGTACATCGACTCCGTCGCGGCCCAACTGGCGGGCTGGGGCGTGGACTTCCTCAAGGTCGACGGCGTCGGCCCCGGCTCCAACCAGGGCGACGCGGCCCACGACAACATCCCCGACGTCCAGGCATGGCACGCCGCGCTCCGGAAGACCGGCCGTCCGATTCAGTTCACGGTGTCCTGGTCGTTGAGTCATGACCGGGCGGACGTGTGGAAGCGGAACTCCAACGGGTGGCGGGTCGACACCGACGTGGAGTGCTACTGCGACACGCTGGTGACCTGGGACAACTCCGTCAAGCAGCGGTGGAACGACGTCGTCCAGTGGATCGACGACGCAGGCCCCGGCCACTGGAACAACCTCGACTCGCTCGACGTCGGCGCAGGCGCGATGGACGGCCTCACCGACGCCGAACGGCAGACCTACATGACGCTGTGGGCGGTCGAGTCCGCACCGCTGTACTCCGGCGACGACCTCACCCGACTCGACCCCTACGGCCTGAAACTCCTCACCAACGACGAGGTGATCGCGGTCGACCAGGCGGGCAACCCCGCCAGGCCCGTCAGCCAGGCCACCGACCAGCAGGTCTGGTACTCCCGCAACACCGACGGAACGTACACCGTCGCCCTGTTCAACCTCGGCAGCGCACCCGCCGACGTCACCGCCGACTTCGCCGACCTCGGCATCACCGGCAAGGCCGCCGTCCGCGACCTGTGGAGCCGCACCGGCCTCGGCAGCGCCTCGGGCCACCTGACGAAGAACCTGCCCCCGCACGGCTCCCGCCTGTTCACCCTCACCCCCGCCAAGAAGACCCCCGGCCCCGGCACGCCCCTCGGCGTCCACGGCACCGCCTCCACCGCCACCACCGTCTCCCTGGCCTGGAACCCGGTGAACACCGGGCCCGCCACCACGGGATACGACGTGTACGTCAACGGCCGCAAGGCCACCTCGACCGGCAGCACCTCCGCCACCGTCACCGGCCTCACCCCCGCCACCGGCTACACCTTCACCGTCACCGCCCACGACGCCAAGGGACGCCACTCCGCGCCCGGCAAACCGGTTCCGGTCACCACCCCCGCCCCCGGCGGACGCGTCACCTACGAGGCGGAAGCCCCCGCCAACACCCTCACCGGCAACGCGGGCATCACCGACTGCCCCGGCTGCTCCGGCGGAAAGAAAGTCGGCAACCTCGGCGGGGACAGCGCGGTCGCCATCAACCACGTGACAGCGCCGAAGGACGGCACCTACCTCCTCACACTCGGCTACGCGGACGGGTCCTCCGGCCGCACCGCCGTGGTCACCGCGGGCGGCTCGTCGTTCCAGCTCCCGCTGCCCGGCGGCAACGACAACAACTGGGGCGTGGCGCGGTCCGTGACCGTACCGGTCCACCTGAAGGCGGGCGACAACACCGTCACCTTCGGCAACCCGGCCGACTACGCCTCGGACGTCGACCGCGTCACCGTCTGACCCCGGTCGCCGTCCCGCGGTTGGGGTGCGGCAGCCGCCACGGCTGCCGCACCCCACCGGCGGCGCCCTGGTGCCCGATGACGATGATGGTCACCGGACCTGCGGAAAGGACTCATTCATGACCACCATCCCCGCGCGGATCGTCACCCTGCGCGCGGCAGGCGCCGCCCTCGTCGTGGAGCTCGGCGAGCCGGTGCCCAGAGTCCTGCACTGGGGGGCCGACCTCGGCGATCTCTCGGACGCCGACCTCGCCGCGCTGAGCCTGACCGCCGAGGGCGCGGTGCTCAACAACTCCCTCGACGTCCCGCGCCGGTTCACCGTCTGGCCCACCGAGGCCGACGGCTGGTCCGGCAGCCCCGCCCAGCAGGGCCACCGGGCGGGCACGGCGACCACCCCGCGGCCGTCCCTGACCGGCGCCGAGCAGCGCGAAGTGCCCGGCGGCGGCGGTGAGTTGGTGATCCGCCTGCGGGACGAGGTCAGCGACCTGGCCGTCACCGTCACCTACCGCCTGGAGCCGTCGGGCGTGCTCGGGGTGCACGCCGAGCTGACCGCGGGGCAGGCGGCGGCCTCCGGCACGGACCCGGCGCCGTACGACCTGTCCGCGCTCGGCCTGCTGCTGCCGCTGCCCGAACGCGCCGGTGAGGTACTGGACTTCACCGGCAAGTGGAGCAGGGAACGCTCCCCGCAGCGCCGCCCGCTGCACTACGGCTCGTACGTCCGCGAGGTCCGGCGCGGCAAGCCCGGCGTCGACTCGCCGTACCTGCTGACCGTCGGCGTGCCCGGCTTCGGCTTCCGGGACGGCGAAGTGTGGGGCCTGCACGTCGGGTGGAGCGGCGACCAGCGCTATCTCGTCGAGCGGCTGCCGGAAGGCGCGGGCAGCGACCACGCCCTGGTGCTCGGCGGCGGCGAACTGCTGCGCGCGGGCGAGGTACGGCTGGCACCGGGGGAGTCGTACACCTCCCCGGTCTGCTGGTTCGCCTGGTCCGACGCGGGCCTCGACGGGCTCGCCGACCGCTTCCACACCCTGCTGCGCGCCCGCCCCACCCACCCGGCCACCCCGCGCCCGCTGATCCTCAACAGCTGGGAGGCGGTCTACTTCGACCACGACCTGGACCGGCTGCTGCGGCTGGTCGACCGGGCCGCCGAGGTCGGCGTCGAGCGCTTCGTCCTGGACGACGGCTGGTTCAAGGGCCGCCGCGACGACACCGCGGGCCTCGGCGACTGGACGGTGGACGCGACCGTCTGGCCCGACGGCCTGACCCCGCTGGCCGACCACGTCCGCTCCCTCGGCATGGAATTCGGCCTGTGGGTCGAGCCGGAGATGGTCAACCTCGACTCCGACCTCGCCCGCGAGCACCCGGGCTGGATCCTCGGCCCCTCGGCGGGTCTCGGACCCAGCTCCCGGCACCAGTACACGCTCGACCTCGCCAACGAGGACGCCTGGCAGTACCTGCTCACCTCGCTCGACACCCTCGTCGGCCGGTACGGGATCGGCTACCTGAAGTGGGACCACAACCGCGAGCTGCACGAGGCGGTCGAGCGCGGCCCCGGCGGCGTCGACCGGCCCGGCAGCCGCGCCCAGGTCCTCGCGCTGTACCGGCTGATCGACGCGCTCAAGGCCCGCCACCCGGGCCTGGAGATCGAGAGCTGCGCCAGCGGCGGCGGCCGGATCGACCTCGGCATCCTCGCCCGTACCGACCGGGTGTGGGCCTCGGACTGCAACGACCCGGTGGAACGGCAGACCATCCAGCGCTGGACCGGCCAGCTGCTGCCGCCGGAACTCTTCGGCGCGCACGTCGGCCCCACGCCCAGCCACACCACGAGCCGTCCCGGCACCGACACCTTCCGGATGGCCACCGCCCTGTTCGGCCACGCGGGCATCGAACAGGACCTCAGCCGCTGCACCCCCGAGGAGCTGGCCCGGCTCACCCACTGGTCCGCGCTCTACCGCGAGCAGCGCCCGCTGCTGCACTCGGGACGGGTGGTCCGCGCCGACCTCGCGGGCGGCGCCGTCCTGCTGCACGGCGTCGTCGCCGCCGACGGCTCGGCCGCGCTGTACGCGTGGGCCAGGATCGCCACCTCGCCCGAGGGCCAGTCGGGCCGCGTCCGGCTGCCGGGCCTCGACCCCGCCACCGCCTACCAGGTCCGCGTCCGCACCGAGATCGGCCTGCCCTCCTTCCACCAGACGACCGCACCGCCGTGGCTGGCCCGCGCCCTCGAGGGCTGGCTGCCGCTGCCCGGCGCCGTCCTGGCCACGGCGGGAATCCCCATGCCCACGCTCGACCCGGAGCACGCGATGCTCATCGAGGTGCGCACGGCACCCTGACCCGGCGGACCGGCCGACCGGCGGACCGGCCGGCCGACGGGCGTACGGACCGGGGGAGCCCATTGGGGGAGGCATTCGTACCCCAGGTGTACGAATGTCGAATCCACCGGCGCAGGCGGCACGGCGAACCGCCCTCGAACGGGTCACGGACCCGCACGGAGGCGGTTCGCCCTGTTAGGCAGGAGTCGATGCCCGCCATCGAACCCTGGAGTCCCCTTGTCCTTCGCCACCGCCGCCCGCGAGGAGCCGACCGCCTGCCTGCCCGGCCCGGTGCCCGCCCAGAGCGACGGCGCCACGGCGCGGCCATTCGCCCGGATCAGTGAGTGGCATCTGGAGTACGAGGGCTTCCGGTACACCTGCCGGATCAGGCACCACGAACGGCCGGTCGACGCCCCCCTGCTGATCCTCGGCGGCTCCTCCCAGGACCGGCACTCGTGGATGCGGCACGAGCAGCGGATCGGTACCGCGGCCGACGTGATCACCGTCGACCTGCCGGGCTACGGCACCGCCGACTTCCTCCCGGCGTTCTACGGCATCGACTTCCTGGCCGCCGTCGTCCGGCATCTGCTGGACGAGCTGGTCGTGCCCGCCGTCAACCTCGTCGCGGCCTGCTTCGGCGGCGCCGTCGGCCTGCGCTTCGCCCAGCACTACCCGGCGCGGGTCGAGCGGCTGTTCTTCGTCGGCATGACGACCCGGATCCCGCCGGACTACGCGGCGGCCATGGAACGCTGGGACGGCATGATCGACCGCGGCGAGACCGACCGGATCGCCCGCGAGCTCACCGACCGCTTCATGTCCCCGCCCGGCACCGGCCGGGTACGCAAGCACGCGGCCGTCGCCCGCCTGGTGTACGGCGGTCTGATCGGCCAGGACGCCGAGCAGTTGCGGAAGTCCGCCGAGCACAACAAGCGGCTGATGCGGCACGAGTGGTACCGGCCGGAGCCCGTACCCGCGGTGCCCAGCCTGGTCGTCACCGGCGAGTACGACACGCTGTGCACCCCGGAGATGGGCCGCGAGGTCGCCGCGGTGCTGCGCGCGGCCACCTTCCTGACCATCGATGAGACCGACCACCTCGCGCCGGTCGAGCGGATCGCGGACTTCGCCGACCTCGTCACCCGCTTCTGCGCCGGCCACCCGCTGGACGACCTGCCGTACTGCAGCGCCCCCGAGTCGGCCGCGGCCGGCACGCTCCGGGAACCGGCCGTGGCCTGGCGCGGCCGACCGTAAGACCGGCGGTACGAGCGACTGTGAAGCCCGGCGGTGATGACCGGCGGTGACGGGAGTCCGCAAGGGCAGGGGACCCGCGCTACGGGGTCGGGATGCCCGCGGGCTTGTTCGGCAGGCCGAAGCGGACCGGGACGCCGGGGGAGTACAGCACGCTGACCGGGTCCCCCAGCGGCCGGGCCAGACCGGCGGCCGTCACCACGTCCTCGTCCAGGGACAGCAGCTCGGCGCGGTGCAGCGGCCAGCGCGGATGGGCGTTGGGCAGATACACCGGCCGCCCGAAGAAGGCGTTGTGCATGCCCCAGCGGGCGGTGAGGAAGTGTTCGAGTTCCGTGGGCTCCGCCACCGGCTCACCGATCCGTACGCTCAGCGAGGCCCGCGCGCCGCGCGGCCCCGGCCAGCGGCGGGAACTGGCGTACGTGATGGTGTCGGCGTCCCGGCGCACCGACATCCGCGACCACAGATAGGGCAGCCGGAAGACGCCCCGGCCCACGGCGACCGGTATCAGCCGGGACGCGTCCAGCGACCGGAACACCACACCGCGCCGCCCCCGCTCGTCCACCGAGTACAGCCGCACATTCGTCTCGGGGAAGGTGCCCAGGTACGGCACACCGGGCAGCCGGAACCAGCCGACCCGGTGCATGCGGAAGGCGACCAGACCCACGTACGTGACGCCGTGCAGGGTGTCGGGCCGTACGCCCGGCGGCAGCAGCGGTGCCACCAGCCCAGGCTCCACCGGCCAGTGCACGAAGGCCAGGTCCAGCCACCACTGCGTCATCAGCGGCTCGGCCGCGGCGCCGGGCGGCGCCTCGGCCACGATCGGCTCCGCGTCGGCGGGGATGGTGGACACGCCGTCCAGCATGCCACCGCCGCGTCACCCGCACGGCTCCGGGGGACGGCCGGTCAGCTCGGGCGGTAGCGGATCTCCAGCATCAGACAGCCGGGGCCCGTGCGGTACGGGCCGTGCGGCATGCCGGGAGGGCGGGAGGCGAAGTGGCCGCTGGCGAAGGTCTTCCCCAGGGTCAGATCCTCCAGCTCGCCCTCCAGGAGATAGACCTCCTCGTAGTAGGCGTGCCTGATCACCCCGGCGGCTGAGGTGTCGAGCCCCGGCTCCCAGCGCGCGAGCCGGGTCAGCTCCGCGCCGTCGGCGGCCGGGTCGGCCGACAGCACGCGCTCGCTGACGCCCGGCGAGCCCTCCGCCGGGGTCCACGGGATGTCCGCGGCGGCGAGGAATTCGTGTTCGTCCTTCACGGGGAGACCTCTTTCAGCACGGGTACGGGGGTGCGGGCGCCGGCCTCGAATTCGGTTGACCGACGCATGCGGCCGGTATAGCAATGCCGGGTGATAGAAGGCGAGAAAATCCAGCTCAGGGCCAGGATCGAGAGCGATGTCCCGGTGCTCCACGCCGAGTTGCAGGACGACGTGGTGGGCAGGTCCCGCTCCGACTCCCGCCCCTGGCGCCCCATATCGCCGGGCACGGCGGACTCACCGTACGCGGTGAACGGGCTTCCTCCGGAGGTGGTCGTCTTCTCCGTGGTGGAGACGCGGACGCGGGAGCTGGCGGGCGCGGCCTCGATGTGGGGAATCGACACCCACAACCGGCTCGCCCACCTCGGGATCGGTCTGCGCCCCGCCTACCGCGGTCGCGGCCTCGGCACCGACGTCGTGCGCGCGCTGTGCCACTACGGCTTCGTCGTGCGCGGTCTGCACCGGATCCAGCTCGAAACCCTCGCCGACAACACCGGGATGATCACCGCGGCCACGCGCGCCGGATTCCGCGTCGAGGGAACGCTGCGCCGGGCGGCCTGGGTGTACGGCTCCTTCCTCGACGAGGTGGTCCTCGGGCTGCTCGCCGAGGAATGGACCCCGTAGGGCGGACTCACCGCGTCGGGCTCATGGACGTACGGTCGGTCAGCCGTCAGCCGTCAGCCGTCAGCCGTCAGCCGTCAGCCGGTCGGCCGGGGAGACCGGCGGACGGCCGCGCGGCGCGGTTCACATGCCCTCGCGTACGCGGCAGGAAGCGGCCGACCCGCCTGGCCGGGAAGACGTATTGTCCGATATGCCCCGTTATGCTCGACGGTGTGAAGACGATCCGATCCCGCTGGCGCTCCTGGTGGCCGGACGTCCGATGGGATCCCGTCCTCCTGACCCCGCTCCTGCTGACCGTGATGATCATTGTGGTGGCGCTGGTCACTCCGACCGACTTCGCGATCAGCCGCCTGCTGCCCGCCGCTCCCGCGCTCGCCGCCTCCATGTGGCCGGTGCGCCCGACCGTCGCGCTGGGCGTGGTGGCGACCGCCGTGGTGGTCGGTGATTCGCTCATCATCGACTCCCCGAACATGCTGTTCACGGCCGGGGCGATCGCCGTGGTCACCGCCGCGGCCGGATACGCGGCGCACAGCCGGCTGCACCGCGAGGAGACCCTCACCCAGGTGAGATCGGTGGCCGACACCGCACAGGCGGTCGTCCTGCGGCCGGTGCCGCCCCGTGTCGGGAACGTGGACGTCGAGACGCTGTACGTGGCCGCCGCCGCGGAGGCCCGGATCGGCGGCGACTTCTACGCGGCGGCCGACACCCCGCACGGCGTACGCCTGCTCATCGGCGACGTCCGCGGCAAAGGGCTGAACGCGGCGGGCGCGGCCGGGGCGATCGCCAACAGCTTCCGCGACGCCGCCCACGACGAACCCGACCTCGCGGCGGTCGCGCGCAGGCTGGACAGGAGTGTGGTCCGCTACAGCTCGTCGATCCCCGGCGGCGACGCGCCCGAGCGCTTCGCCACCGCCCTGTTCGTCGAGATCCCGGCCGACGGCGGCCACGCCGTCCTCCTCAACTGCGGCCACCCGCCGCCGCTGCTGCTGCGCGGCGACCAGGCCACGTCCCTCGACCCGAGCGCCCCGTCACCGCCCCTGAACATGGCCGTGCTGATCGGATCCGACTACCGCATGGACACCGTCCCGCTGGTCCGCGGCGACCGGCTGCTGCTCTACACCGACGGCGTCATCGAGACCCGCGACGACACGGGCGCGTTCTTCTCGCTGCGCCGATGGGTGAGCGGCAGACCGCCCGTGGAGCCCAGGGAACTGCTCGACCAGCTCCGCGCCGAGTTGCTGCGCTTCAGCGACGGACAGCTCGACGACGACATCGCCGCCGTGCTCGTACGCTCCCGCGCGGGAGTGTGCGATTCGCGCGGTTCGGGCAGCGCGGACGGCTCGTCCGGCTCAGGCGGCGGCTCACCCGGTTCACGCGGCGCGGGTGAAGACGTGTGAGCGGCCGATCGGGGTGAAGCCCCGCCGCGCGTACCAGGTGCGCGGCCAGTCGTCCGCGTCCGCGATCAGGAACAGCAGCGGGCACCCGGCCGCCAGGTGCACGGCGGTGGCGAGATTGACGTCCGCGTAGCCGCGCCGCTGATGCGTGGTCGCGGTGACGACCTCCTCGATCTGCGCGATGCCCTCCGCCGGGTCGAGGTAGAGGTCGGTCCACGCGCCGACCGCCCCCTGCTCGTCCCTGACCGCCAGGAAACGCACCTGCTCCGCGCCCCGCAGCCGGGCGGCGCGGCGGTCGGTGAGCTGGCGCAGCACCTCGTCGTCGGCCTTCGGCAGCCACTGCCGCGTCTGGCGCAGCACGGCGGACCGCAGGGCCCGCGGCGTGACGGTCTCGGCGGCCGGGTCCGGCGCGGGCGCGGGACCCGAGTGCCGCATCACCAGTTCCGTCTCGTGCTCGTAACCGGCCGCGAGCAGCGTCGGCGCGCACAGCACGCCGAACTCGTCGTCCAGCACCGAGATCCGGCGGTGCGGCAGATGGGCGAGTACGGCGTCGGCGAACGCGGGCAGCTCGTCCACCGCCACCGGTCCCTCCACGACGATCTGATTGTGCTCGTGGGAGGCGGCGTACGCGCCGTTGAGGACCGCCGCGCCACCGGGGAACTCGACGACGCACCGGGCCTGCCGCCGCTGGAAGGCGGCGCGGAAGGACGCGATGCGGTGCAGATCGACGGCGGAGACCTCGACAGCGGGCATACCGCCCAGTCTAGGAACACCTGGTCACGGCGCCGCAAGCGCATTTCCCGCCGCCCGCGCGCCGTACCGCTGCCTCGGGGAGGCGCGACCGGTCGGCCGTCACTCCCCGATGTCCTCGTACCAGAGCTCGGGCCGGGCCGCGATGAAGTCCCGCATGAGCGCGACGCAGTCGGGGTCGTCCAGCAGCGTGATCCGCACGCCGTGCTCCGCGAGCCAGTCGTGGCCGCCGGAGAAGGTGCGCGCCTCGCCGATCACCACATGGCCGATGCCGAACTGCCGGATCAGCCCCGAGCAGTACCAGCACGGGGACAGCGTCGTCACCATCGTCGTGCGCCCGTATCCGCGCAGCCGTCCGGCGGCACGGAAGGCCGAGGTCTCGCCGTGCGCCGACGGGTCGCCGTCCTGCACCCGGCGGTTGTGCCCGCGGCCCAGCACGTGCCCGTCCTGGCCGAAGAGGGCCGCGCCGATCGGGATGCCGCCCTCGGCGAGCCCGGCGCGGGCCTCCTCCAGGGCCGTGGCCAGCATCGTTGTCGGGTCCGGGGTCGCCGCGTCAGTCATGTGCCCACTGTGGCCGCGGGGGAGCGCCGCCGCAATGCCGTCGGCGGCGGACGGCCCGAGGCGCGGAACCGCTCCCTTCCCCCGTGGCCCGGCGCGGACGCCGTGCAAGGGTAGTGACAGGCGTGGCCCGCGTTGCTTCAATGCAGCAAGCGCTTTCCGTCCCCGTTTCCCTGGAGCCGCCGCCGTGCCGATATCCCGTCGTGTCCTGCTCTCCTCGGTCCCGGCGGCGAGCCTGACGGCCCTGGTCGCACCCTTGCGCGCGCGAGCCGCGGACGGCCCGGTCCCGGCGGGCGGCGCGCACAGCGCGAGCGCGGACCAGGCGGCGCTCGTCGCCAACACGGTGGCGGTCTTCGCCGGTACCGCCGAGTCCAACGTTCGCCCCGAGGTCGCCGCGAAGCTCACCGCGATCGAGGCGACCGCCCGCGCCAGGCTGGCCGCGCTGGGCACGGCAGGAGCGCATCAGCTCTTCGGCGGCCTGACGCTCGGCACCAGCGACACCAACCTGACGACGTCGTTCCAGTACCTGTACGAGACGGCGCTCGCGACCCGCGTACCCGGCGCGCCCGGCGGTCCGGGCTCCGGGCTGCGCGACGACGTGGCCGTGCAGCGGCGCGTCATCGACGGCCTGGCCTTCCTCTACGACGGCTACTACGGCGACCAGGCGAAGGGCTACTACGGCAACTGGTTCAACTGGGAGATCGGCATCTCCACCCACGTCACCAAGACGCTGCTGCTCCTCCAGGACGCCCTCGCCGCCTACCGGCCCGACCTCACCGCCGCGTTCGTGGCCGCCATGGACGCCTATCTGCGCAATGGCGAGGACGGCGACGTCGACCTCGACTCGCGCTTCCACACCGGCGCCAACCTCGCCGACATCACCACCAACCGCATCCTGCAAGGCGCGGTCCTCGGCGACGACGCCCGCACGTCCAAGGCCGTCGCCGACCAGTTGACGGTCTTCGCCACGATCGACCCGTACGGTCTGCGGCACGGCGTCACCGACGGCTTCTACGCGGACGGCTCCTTCATCCAGCACGCCTCCGTCGCCTACACCGGCTCGTACGGCACCGGGCTGCTGAGCCGCGTCGTGCAGACGGTCCGGATGCTCGACGGCACCAGCCATGTGCAGGGCGACGACCTGATCGGCGTCGTGCAGGGCTGGATCGCCGAGGGCTTCGCCCCGCTGATCTTCGAGGGGTGGATGACCGAGATCGTCAAGGGCCGCGCGATCTCCAGGACCACCACCGGATACGCGGACGTCGCCACCGTCGTCGAGGCCGTCACCGGAATATCCGCCTACGCCTCCGCGAACGACGCGGCGGCGCTGGCCGGTTACGTCCGCTACGTACGGCAGACCTCGCGGGCCGCCCTCGACCCGGTCACCTTCGTCTCCCCGACGACCGTCGTCCGCTACGCCGACATCCTCGCCGACACCTCGGCCCCGGCGCGCGACCTCGTCCCGGCCGCGCACCACGCGGCCCTCAACTCCATGGACCGGACCGTCCACCGCCGCCCCGGCTACGCCTTCGCGCTGGCCCGCAGCTCGGCCAGGATCAGCAAGTACGAGTACATGAGCGGCGAGAATCTGCTGCCGTGGTTCCAGGGCGACGGCGCCCACTACCTCTATCTCACCGGCCAGGACCAGACCCGCGCCTACGGCATCGACTACCTCACCGCCGTGTCGCCCTACGGCCTCGCGGGCGTCACCGCCCCCGTCGAGACCCGGCGCAGCGTGCCCGAGCTGTACGGCACCGCCTGGTACGACAACCCGGACCAGGGCTTCACCGCCTCCTCCGAGTCGCAGAACACCTACGTCTACTTCCCGCGCGCCACCAACGCCCTCTCCGGCGGCGCCACCCTCGGCGCGTACGGGACGGCCGCCTTCGTGCAGTCCGACGACGCCGCCTACGCCGCCGAGCGGGCCGGGCTCCTGCCGGACGACTTCGTCGTCTACCGCAACGCGGACGCCACGAAGTCCTGGTTCATGCTCGACGACGAGATCGTGGTCCTCGCCGCCGGAGTCGGCGACGGCGCGGGCCGCGCGGTGACCACGACGCTCGACACCCGGATCGCCGACCCGGCGGACCCGGTCACCCTCACCGGGCGGCTGCGCGACGGCGCCCCGTGGTCCGGCACCGGCACCGGCACCGCGCCGCTGGCCTGGCTGCGCTACGCCGACGCGGGCCAGGGCACGGCCGTGGGGTACGTCTTCCTCGACGGCTTCGAGGACCGGCGACAACCGGACCGGGGACACGGGCGGTCCGGACCGCGCACCACCGTCGCGCTGGACACCGTCGCCCGCAGCCGCCGCGTCGTCCGTACCTCCAACCCCGACACCACCGTGACCAAGCAGGTCTTCGCCGTCCGCGTCGAGCAGGCCGCCGGAGCGCGGCCGGTCTCCGTGGCGTACGCCCTGGTCCCGCACGCCAGCGAGGCGCGTCTGCGGTCGTACGCCCGCGGCCCGCTGTCGGTGGTCGCCAACTCCACGGCGGCGCAGGCGATACGCCACCGCGACCTGGGCCTGCTCGCCGTCAACACCTTCACCGCGGGCCCGCACCACGCCGAGCGGCTCTCCGTCGAAGGGCCCGCGTCCGTCCTGCTGCGCGAGGACCGGCGCGGCGTGGTCTCCCTCGCCGTCGCCGACCCGACCACGCGGCGCGACCGGATCACGCTCGTCCTCCGGGGCCGTCCGCTGCGCGCGGTCACCGCCGACGACGGCGTGCGCGTCTCCCGTGTGCCCGGCGGTACCCGCGTCGAGGTGACCACCCGGCACGCGTACGGCCGCAGCTTCACGGCCACGCTGCGCTGACCGCCTGGCCCGGCCGGTCCCCGGGAACCGCGGCGACCGCCGCGGGCGCTGTCCGTCGCGGGTCCCGGTAAGGGGTCGGCAAAGGATCGGCGCGGACCGCCCGCGTGTCCGATTCGCCCGCATGCCGTTCGTCTACAGTCGTGTAGTCGTCGGCCTGTCGGGGCTCGCCGCCCTGGTCGGCGCGTGCTCGGGGCCGTGCTGTGCGGAGAGCGGAATCGGCCTGCGCGCCGGGAGAGTTGCGGTCCTGTGGAACAACCTGTGGAGCAGCGGTCCGCGCGTGCGCGGACGGTCGGAGCGGTGCCGTACGAGTCGGCGGGCGCCCGTCCCGTACGGCACCGGCGGACGGGGCGGAGCGGCCTCGCGGTCGGCGGCGCCCTGAGCAAGGTGCCGGAGGTGACCGCCTGGTTCTGGCTGACCAAAGTGCTCACCACCGGCATGGGCGAGACGACCTCGGACTTCCTGGCCCGCGCGCTCGGCCCGGTCGTCGCGGGCGGCCTCGGCCTGATCGGCCTGGTGGCGCTGCTGGTCGCCCAGTTCCGCGCGCCGCGCTACTCGCCGTGGATCTACTGGTCGGCGATCGTCATGGTCAGCGTCTTCGGCACCATGGCCGCCGACGTCGTGCACGTGGTGGCCGGGGTACCGTACGCGGTCTCCACGGTGGCCTTCTCGCTGATCCTCGCGGCCGTGCTCACCGCCTGGTACGCCAGTGAGGGGACGCTGTCCATCCACAGCGTCCGCACCCCGCGCCGCGAGGCGTTCTACTGGGCGACCGTCCTGACCACCTTCGCGCTCGGCACCGCGGCCGGCGACCTCACCGCGGGCAGCCTGCACCTGGGCTACTTCTCCTCCGGCGTCGTCTTCGCCGTCCTGATCGCCGTACCGGCGCTCGCGGGCCGCTTCCTCGGGCTCAACGCGGTGGCCGCCTTCTGGTGGGCGTACATCCTCACCCGCCCGCTCGGCGCGTCCTTCGCGGACTGGATGGGCGTACCCCTCCACCGCGGCGGCCTCGGCTGGGGCACGGGACCGGTCAGCCTGGTGCTCACCGTCCTGATCGCCGCGCTGGTGGGCTTCCTGGCGGTCAGTCACCGCGACCTGCCCGCGAACGCGGGCGCGTAGCACCGGACGTGGCGCGCGGTCGCGCGCGCCGCCGCCGGGATCCGGCGGCGGCGCGGGGGCCGAGGAAGCTGTCCACCGCCCCCGCGCCGAATTTCTGCACGATGCTGTACGCCAGCACCGGCATCAACACCTGCGGATGCGCGGGGAGATGAGTCGCCGCGAGCACCGCGCTCGCGCTGCTGTTGTTCATCCCCGAGGCCAGCGTGATCGCGACCGTGTCGGCCCGGTCACTGCGCAGACCGCGCGCCAGACCCCAGCCGACGGCCAGCGCCGCGAGGCACGCCAGGGCCGCCACACCGACCGACGCGGCGATGAACGCCACCTGCGGGTGCCGCAGTTGACCGCCCAGCGCGCCGCACGCGTTGGCGTACGTCAGCAGCAGTGACGCCAGCAGCGCGGCCAGCTTCAGACCGGGAAGCGCGCGGTCCCGCCGCTCCCGCGACGTCATCCGCTGCGCCAACAGCCCGGCCAGGCACGGCGTGACGACCCCGGCCAGCGCGAAGGCGCCGCTGCTCGCACCGGCAATCCGCCCCAGATCGTGGGCGTAGTGGCCGTGCGCGAAGACGGCGGCCATGGAGAGCGTCAGCGGGGTGGTCAACGGGCTGAGCAGCGTGGAGGCGAGCACGATGCCGACCACCAACGCGTGGTTGCCGCCCGCCCGGCCGCCCCAGACCGTCGCGCCCCCGGCCACCGGCATGGCGCCGACGAGCGCGATCCCGGTCAGCAGCCCGCTGCCGCCGTCGGTGTCGGGCGAGAACCGCAACAGTCCCGCCAGCAAGGGCAGGACGAGCAGCGGCACGGCCGCGTTCACCGCCGTACCGGTCATCAGCGCCCCCGGGCGCCTGGCCAGCGCGGGCAGCCGCCGCACCGGCACCTGAAGGGCCGCCGTGAACAGCACGAACGCCAGCAGCGCCGAGGGCGGCGACAGCGCGGCGGCCGGTACGCCGACCCCGCGCGGCACGCTCCACCGCAGGTGCCGCAGCCACAGACCGGCGGCGGGAGCGACCGTCGCGACGGCGTAGGCCAGGGCCATCAGCCAGGTCAGGGACCGTTGGACGCGCGCGAGGGCGCGGGGGACGAAGGGAGCACGCACGGGCTGTCGTTCCTGTCTGCTGCGATACGGCACGGAGGACCGGTGGACGCCGGTGACCGGCGCGGGCCGCGTATCAGCGCAGACAGGACGGTGGCAGCCGCGTACGTCATCAGGCGGTTTCCGCCGCCCGCCGGTCCTGCTGGGCGGGCTCGTCCAGCGGCGTGTGCGGTGCGGGCCGCTGGTCCTTGCGGGTCCGGGTCAGATAGACGACCAGCGCCAGGATCGTGGCCAGGAACAGCGCGCTGGTGCCCACCGTGCCGAGGCCGAGACCGCCGTCCGCGCGCGGCTGCGAGAGGTAGTCGCCCAGGGACGCGCCCAGCGGCCGGGTCAGGATGTACGCCAGCCAGAACGCGAGCACGGCGTTCAGCCGCAGCCGGAAGTGCGCCAGCGCGACCACCGCGATGACCGCGCCGAAGGCGAGCGCGGAGAGCCAGTAGCCGAGGTTCATCCGCTCCGCGACCAGGTCGCCCGCCGCCGTGCCCAGGGCGAAGGTGAACAGGATCGCCAGCCAGTAGAACGCCTCACGGCGCGGGGTGCGGATGCTGTGGATCGACAGCGTCCGCTCGACGGCGAACCAGAGCGCGAAGGTCGCCGCCAGGACGACCGCGAAGACCGCGGTCGTGGTGGTCAGCGCCACCCCGAGGTTGTCGGTCAGATTGTCCGTGACCAAGGTGCCCACCACGCTGATCAGCACCACCGCGAGCCAGTACACGCCCGGCACGTACCGCCGTACCCGGAACTGCGCCACCAGGGCCGCCACCAGCAGCACCGACATCACGTACGTCGTGTTCGTCAGGCCCATGTGGAGATTGGTGTTGAGATAGTCCGCCGCGGTCTCGCCGACCGTGGTGCACAAGACCTTGATCAGCCAGAAGTAGACGGTGACTTCCGGCACCTTGTTGAGCATCGTGCGCACCCCGGGCGCGGAGCCCGAGCGTTCCATGGTCGTTGTCATGCCGCGCAGGCTGGCACGCGGCGCCTGAACACAACCTGAGCGCCGCCCCGCCTCCGGCCGCCCGGCCCTTCCCCGACGTGCCCGGTCGTCGATACTGGGCCTCATGACCGCCCACTGCGTCCTGATCGTCGAGGACGACCACGGACTGCGCGACGTCCTCGCCCGCGGCCTGCGCGAAGAGGACTTCGAGGTGCTGACCGCCGCCGACGGCGCGAGCGCGCTGCGTACGGTCGGCCCGCGCGTGGACGCGGTCGTCCTCGACGTCGGCCTTCCCGACTCCGACGGGCGGGACGTCTGCCAGGCCATGCGCGCCGTCGGCATCGAGGCCGCCGTGCTCTTCCTCACCGCGCACGACGCCCTGCACGACCGGCTGTCGGGCTTCTCCTCCGGCGGCGACGACTATCTCGCCAAGCCCTTCCACCTGGCCGAGCTGACCGCCCGTCTGCACGCGGCGCTCCGCCGCGGCAACCGCGTGGCGGCCCGCGAGGTCGAGGGACTGTGCCTGGACCCCGTCACGCACGCGCTGTCCGCGGACGGCGGCGCCGCCGTACCCCTGACCCCCACCGAATTCCGCATCCTGGCCTGCCTGATGGCCGCGCCCGGCGCCGCCGTACGACGGCACAGCCTGGTACGGGCGGCGTGGCCGCACGGCGCCCAGGTCAGTGACAACACCCTCGACCAGTACGTGTCGCGGCTGCGCCGCAAGCTCCGCGAGACGGGCAGCACGCGCGGCATCGACACCGTGCGCGGCATCGGATACCGGTTCGCGTGAGGCCGCCCGCCCGCGTGCGACGTCCGGGCCGGGCGGAACGCCCGAGCCGCGCCGGGCAGCAGCCGCGCGCGGGGCGGGCGCGCCGCCGAGGTCTGTCCGGCACGCTGCCCGCGACCCTGCGCGGCCGACTGGCGCTGCTCGCCCTCGTCACCACCGTGCTGTGGGTGGCGCTGCTCACCGCCGCGTTCAACGTCGCGCTGCACGAGATACTGCGCCGCCAGGCCGACGACCTGCTGCGCACCCGCGCCGCGGCCGTCGCCGCGACCGTCGACATCCGCGCCGACGGGACCATCGCCGTCCGGGAACCGGGCGACGACGGCGCGCTCGACAGCGGCATCTGGATCTACCGCGGCGCCCACGTCGTCGAACGCCCCGCCGCTCCGGAACCGCTCCAGCGCCGCGCGGACGCCCTCGCGGGCAAGGGGACCCGATTCGCCGACACCTCCACCCCGCGCTCGACCCGGCTGTACGCGATGCCGCTGGGCAGCGGGGGAGTTCAGGTCGCCACCGTCGTGGCCGCCGCGAGCCTGGAGCCGTATCTGCTCACCGCCCGTTCGGCGCTGGCCGGTTCGCTCGGCCTCGCCCTGCTGCTGGTCGGCGGCGTCTACCTGGTCACCCGCATGGTGATCGGCCGCGCCCTGCGCCCGGTCAGCACCATGAGCGACCAGGCGTCCCGCTGGAGCCGGTACGGCGCGGCGCAGCGCTTCGGCGCGCGGGAGGCCAGGCCCGCGGAACTGGCCGCGCTGGCCGCCAATCTGGACCAGCTCCTCGACCGCCAGGCGGCCGTCCTGCGGCACGAACAGCAGCTCACCGCCGAGCTCTCCCACGAACTGCGCAATCCGCTGGCCCGGATCACCGCGGAGACGGACTGGCTCACCGCCCGCCCCCGCACCGCGGACCAGTCCCGCTCCTCCCACCAGGCCATCGCCGCCGCGGCCACACAGATGGCGCAGATCTGCCGGACACTGCTCAGCGAGGCCCGGCAGCCGTCCGCGGCGGCGGCGGGCCGCTGCGCCGCCCTCGACGTCGCCCGCGCGGTCGCCGACCGCAGCCGCGCCGAACACCCCGAGGCGCCCCCGGTCACGGCGTCCGGCGAGCCGGTGGACGTCGGCGTCACCCCCGAACTCCTCGAACGCGTCCTCGCCCCGCTGCTCGACAACGCCCGCCGCTACGCCGCCCGCGCGATCGCCCTCGAATGCGTCCGACTCCCCGACGGCGCGCGGGTGTTCGTCGCCGACGACGGCCCCGGCGTTCCCGCCGGACACGCCGAGGCCGTCTTCGAGGCGGGCCGCCGCTTCGGCTCGGAGACGGACGCCCACGACGGCGCCGGGCTCGGCCTCCCCCTGGCCCGCCGCCTCGCCCGCGCGGCAGGCGGCGACATCACCCTGGTCCCCGCACCGCGCGGAGCCCGCTTCCAGGTGACACTCCCGCCGGGCTAGGGTCCGTTCCGCGGATCACGAACAGCCCCTCGGCCCCTTCGGCGCTGGCCCGCCCGCCCGTGCCCGACGTCGTCAGGACCGGCGGCCGCGCGGGCGCCGCGCCGGGCGGGTGCCGGGAGCGGCGCCGGTGGCCTGCCCCGAGGCGTGATCGCGCAGCAACCGCTCCAGCAACCTCTCGTCCTCCGCTGGCAGTTCGGAGACGAAGCGGGCCAGGACGGCCGCGCGGTCGCCGCCGGCTTCCAGCAGGTCGCGCATGCCGGCCGCCGCGTGGCCCGCCTCGTCGCGCACGGGGGAGTAGAGGTAGCCGCGTCCGGCGCGCTCGCGGGTGACCAGGCCCTTGTCGTGGAGGCGGGTGAGGATCGTCAGGACGGTGGTGTAGGCGGGTTCGCCCGCGACCTGTTCGCGTACGGCGCCCGCCCCGGCCGGCTCGCCGACGGCCCACAGCGCCGCGAGGACTTCGCTCTCCAGCTCGCCCGGCGCGCGTCGCCCGGCGGCCGGGCCTTCCTGCTCGGCCACGCTTCCCGCTCCTTCGTAGAAATCCTCACGGTACTACGGCACGACCTGGCCGCCCCGGCCCCGGCCGCCCGACCAACCGGCCACCGCGAGACCCCCGTGATCGCGCAACGGGCCGACCGTCAGGCCGCGTTCCTGACAGAAGTCGAGAAGGCGGGGGAGCGCCCCGAGCGTGTTGCGCCACGACCCGGTGGCCGAGGCGCAGTCGGAGTCGTGGAGCAGGACGGTGCCGCCGCCGCGCAGGTCGCGGGTGACGGTGTCGAGGACGGTCCGCGGCGTCGCGCGCCCGCGCCAGTCCTCGCCCCAGGCGGTCCACAGCACCGGCGTGAGTCCGAGGCGGCGGCAGGCCAGATGCGTACCGGCGGTCATGACGCCGTACGGCGGCCGGTAGAGCGTCGGCGCGCCGCCGGTGAGGCCGCCGACGAGGTCGCGGGCGCGGGCCAGGTCCTCGTACGTGGTCCAGGGGCCGCGCAGCAGCGCGGGCCGGTGGGTCCAGCCGTGGATCGCGACCTCGTGGCCCGCCTCGTACATCTCCGTGACGAGGCCGGGGGAGCGGACGGCCATCGAGCCGAGCAGGAAGAAGGTGGCCCGCACACGGCGGGTGTCGAGCAGTCGCAGGAAGTGCGGGGTGGACAGGTGGTCGGGGCCGTCGTCGAAGGTGAGCGCCACGCTGTCGGGCCGTCCGCGTCCCGACAGCCGCGGCATGAGCCGGTTGCGCAGCGGCCCGAAGGTCGACAGCGCGGGCCCGGCGTACGCGGCGGCCAGCGCGGACGCGGCCACCGCACCCGTGCGCAGGACGGTACGGGCGACGGTCCGCCGGTCGGAATGAGGAGTCACGGTGATCGGCCTCCTTGCGGGCGTGGGCAGCGGGAGCCGGGCATGCCGGACCCGCGCCCCGCGGTGACCTCGGCGGACGGCCCCGGCCGGGGGCTGCCCGCGAATCTACTACACGTTGTAGAAGGTGGACGAGGTGCCCGTCGATCGGAGGGCGCACGGGGCGAGCGGCGGCGGTCTCCCGAATCCACGGACGGGCAACATTGGATCTTGCGAGAGAAAGTAGAGATTGAGCAAAGATAAGTTCGTATATTGCGCTGCCGTGTCCACGACATTACGGTTCCCCTTGCGCCGTCACCCCCCCACCCGCCGACCGCTTCAGCGCAACGCCCCAGTCGCCATCCCCTTCACCGCCACCGCGACGGGCCGTGTCCCAGGCCCGCTCCGGCGTCGGCGGCCCAGCTCCGCGTCACCTCGCTTCCCCATGCCCTCGTACGGCTGTCCGCACGGCGCAGGTCCGGCATTCCGTGTCGAAAAGGAGCAGACGTTGTTCCAGCCCATCAGATCCCTGAGGCGCACCATCGCCGTGGGAGGCACCACCGCGCTGATCGCCGCCGCGGGCGTCATCGCCCTCGCGGCCCCACCGGCATCGGCCGCCGCAGCCACCGGCGGCAGCGGCGCGAGCCTTCCCTACGTCGAGGTGCAGGCGGAGAACTCCGCCACCAACGGCACGGCCATCGGCCCGAGTTTCGCCGCGGGACAGCTCGCCGACGAGGCGTCGTACCGCAAGGCGGTGACCCTCTCGGGCAGCGGCAAGTACGTCACCTTCACCACCCCGGTCGCCACCAACTCGATCGACTTCCGCTACAGCATCCCCGACGGCTCGGGCGGCTCGGTCTACACCGCCCCGCTGTCGTTCGCGATCAACGGCGCCGCACAGCCCGACTTCACCCTCACCAACGCCTATAGCTGGTACTACGGCAGCTACCCGTTCACCAACACACCGGGCAGCAACCCGCACCACTTCTACGACGAGGTCCACCGGCTGCTCCCGCAGACGTATCCGGCCGGCACCACCTTCACCCTCCAGACCAGCGGCTCCAGCGCCGCCACCACCATCGACTTCGCCGACTTCGAGCAGGTCGGCGCCGCCCTCCCGCAGCCGTCCGGCTCGGTCTCGGTGACCAGCCAGGGCGCCGACGCGACCGGCGCCGCCGACAGCACGGCCGCCTTCAACGCGGCGATCAACGCGGCGGGCCCCGGCGGCACGGTGTGGATCCCGCCGGGCACCTTCAAGATCCCCCGGCACATCACGGTCAACAACGTCACCGTCACCGGCGCGGGCATGTGGTACTCGACGGTGACCGGCGCGGCGCCCGGCTTCTACGGGCTCGGCGAGCCCGACAGTTGCGGAGTCGGCGGCAACCGCGGGGTGAGCAGCAACGTCCACCTCTCCAACTTCGCGATCTTCGGCCAGGTCGGCGAGCGCAACGACTGCGACCAGGTCAACGGCATCGGCGGCGCGATGAGCAACTCCACCGTCTCCAGCCTCTGGATCGACCACCTGAAGGTCGGCGCCTGGATGGACGGGCCGATGGACAAGCTGACCCTCAGCGGTCTGCGGATCCGGGACACCACCGCCGACGGCGTCAACTTCCACGGCGGAGTGACCAATTCGACCGTCACCAACAGCGAGATCCGCAACACCGGCGACGACGGCATCGCCACCTGGGCCGACGCCGCGCTCGGCGCCGACGCCAACGACACCATCTCCAACAACACCGTGGAGACCCAGATCCTGGCCAACGCCATCGCGATCTACGGAGGCCACGACAACACCGTCAGCGGCAACCTCGTACGGGACACCGGACTCGCCCAGGGCGGCGGCATCCACGTCGGCCAGCGCTTCACCTCCACCCCGGTCGGCACCACCACGATCTCCAACAACACCCTGATCAGGGCGGGCAGTCTCGACCCGAACTGGCAGTTCGGCGTCGGCGCGCTGTGGTTCGACGGCAGCCAGGGCGCCATCACCGGCCCGATCAACGTGACCAACGCGCTGATCCAGCAGAGCCCCTACGAGGCGGTGCAGTGGGTCGAGGGCACCGTCAGCGGGGTCAGCCTCAACAACGTGACCATCGCGGGCGCCGGCACCTTCGCCCTCCAGGAACAGACCGGCGGCGCCGCGAAGTTCACCAACGTCACGGCCACCGGCATCGGCGCCAGCTCACCGATCTATAGCTGCGAGGGCAACAACTTCACCGTCACCGACGGCGGCGGCAACTCCGGCATCAGCGGCACCCCGTTCTGCGGCGGCTTCCCCACCCCCGTCTTCCCGCCCTACCCGGCGGAAGGCGTGACCGCCAGCCCGAGCGCGCTCAACTTCGGCTCGGTCGCCACCGGTTCGACCAGCGCCGCCCAGACCGCGACGGTCACCAACCCGACCGGCTCGGCCGCCTCCGTCTCCGCCATCACCACCAGCGGTGACTTCTCGCAGACCAACACCTGCGGCACCTCCATCCCGGCCAACGGCTCCTGCACCGTCAGCGTGAAATTCGCGCCGACGGCGACCGGAGCGCGTGCCGGGACACTGACCGTCGGCGCGGGCGGCAACACCAGCACCGTCGCCCTGTCCGGCACCGGCACCGCGCCCGGCCCGATCCTGGGCACCAACCCGGCGAGCCTGTCCTTCGGCGGCACGGTCGTCGGCGCGACGGCCGCCCCGCAGACCGTCACCGTCACCAACTCCGGCACCACCACGGCCACCGTCTCGGCCGTCGCGGCGACCGGCGACTTCACCCAGACCAACAACTGCTCGTCGCTCGCGGTCGGTTCGTCCTGCGCGGTGACCGTCACCTTCAAGCCGACGGCCGGCGGCACCCGTAACGGCACGCTGACACTGACCAGCAACGCCAACAACAGCCCGACCACGGTCGCGCTCAGCGGCGCCGGAATCGACAGCAGCACCGACATCGCCGCAGGCCGCCCGGCCACGGCGAGTTCCGCCAACGGCACCTTCGTCGCGGGCAATGTCACCGACGCGGACGCGTCCACGTACTGGGAGAGCGCCAACGGCGCCTTCCCGCAGTGGGTCCAGGTCGACCTCGGGCAGAACTACGCCGTCGGCAAGGTGACCTTGCGGCTCCCGCCGTCCACGGCGTGGGCCACCCGTACCGAGACCCTCTCCGTACAGGGCTCCACGGACGGCACCTCGTTCAGCACCCTGTCGCCCTCCGCCGCGCAGACCTTCGACCCGAGCGCCAACAACAACACGGTGACCCTCACCTTCCCCGCGGCCACCGCCCGCTACGTACGGATCAACGTCACCGCCAACTCGGGCTGGAGCGCCGCCCAGTTGTCCGGCCTCCAGGTCTACCCGAGCGGCGGCACCAACCCGTCGTCCGCGACCTTGTCCGTCACCCCGACCTCGCTCACCTTCGCCTCCCAGGCGCCCGGCACCACCAGCGGCGCGCAGAGCGTGACGGTGACCAACACCGGTACGGCCGCCGCGTCGATCAGCTCGGTCACCGCCTCCGGGGACTTCTCGCAGACCAACACCTGCGGCACGTCGCTCGCGGCCAACGCCAGTTGCTCGGTCGCGGTGAAGTTCACCCCCACCGCCTCCGGCACCCGCACCGGCACCCTGACGATCAGCGGGAACGCCTCCAACAGCCCCACCACCGTGGCGCTGACCGGCACCGGCAGCGGCACGGTGAGCACCAACCTGGCGGCGGGCAAGGCCACCAGCGAGTCCAGCCACTCCGACGTCTACGGGTCCTCCAACGTCACCGACGGCAGCCAGAACAGCTACTGGGAGAGTGCCAACAACGCCTTCCCGCAGTGGGTCCAGGTCGACCTCGGCTCCGCGCAGAGCGCGAGCAAGGTCGTCCTCCAGCTCCCCGCGGGCTGGGGCGCCCGCAACCAGACGCTGTCCCTGTCGGGCAGCACCGACGGCAGCACCTTCACCACCCTCAAGTCCTCGGCCTCCTACTCCTTCGACCCCGCCTCCAACAACACGGTCACCCTCACCTTCACCGCGGCCACCGCGCGGTACTTCCGGGTGACGGTCACCGCCAACTCCGGCTGGCCCGCCGGGCAGATCTCCGAATTCCAGGTCTGGAACACCTGACCCGGACTGACCTCCTCCGGCCCGGCCCGGACTGACCTCCTCCGACCCGGCCCGACCCGGCCGGCGTCCCTGAGTACAACCGGCCCGGCCCCTCGCGTGCGATACGCGAGGGGCCGGTGGCGCTCCGGGGACGGCGACCAAGCGCGGACGGCCGGACGGAGGGGGAGCATTTTATGCCCAGTGCGGTCATGTACCGCTGGAAATTGCCAGAAGTCCTTCGCGCGAGTGCCACCGTGCGTAACGTGACGGTCACTGCCGATCCGTCGGCGGGCCAACAGCGGCCTCACGCAGGGGAGTCGGGTGTCCGGGATAGACGAGTGCCTGCGCGAGGCCATGACGCTGCCGGGAGCCCGGGGCGCCGCTCTCGTGGAGTGGATCAGCGGGCTCTCCCTCGGACAGGTCGGAGACGCGCCGGGCGGTGACCCCGAGACGGCGGCGGCCGAGACCGCGGAATTCGCGCGCATGGCCGTGGAGCACTCGGCGTTCGAACCGGCGGAACCCCTCGGCTCACCGCGCGGCGGGACCACGGAACCCGCCGCGCCCGCCGCTGCCTCAGGACCCGCAGACACCGCCAAGGGACTGCCGGTCGAGGACGTCATCGTCGTCACCCGCACCGGTTACCACCTGCTGCGCTTCGTCGAAGCGCCCTTCGACGGCGGGGTGTTCCTGCACCTGTGGCTCGACCGCGAGCACGCCAACCTCGCCCTCGCCATGATGCGCGTACGCGACCTCGCCGAACGGCTGGTGCTGGCATGACCGGGCCGCTGTCACCGATGCTGCTGCGCCTGGCCGAGGAGGGCGCGACCGGCGCGCTGCTCCGGGACAGCGGGGCGCTCTACCTCGCGGACGGCGTCGTGGTGCACGCCGAGAGCCCGGCCACCCCCGGCATCGACGTCCTGCTGACCGCCGGCGGCCGACTTCCCGTCGAGGTGTGGCAGGAGGCGGTGGACGCCGCCGGAGCCCGCTGCCGGACCGCCCGCCACCTCCTGGAGCACCGCAGGATCTCCGCCGCGGAACTGGAGATCAGCCACCTCGGCGCGCTCTACGACGCCGCCTTCTTCGTCCTCGCCGCGGGCAGCGGCCCCACGCGCTTCCGGCACGGTGTCGTCCACTGGTTCGGCCCCGTGCGCCCGGTGCGGGTGGCCGAGGTGGAGCGCGAGACCCGCCGCCGCCGCGGACTCCTCGACGCCCTGTGGCCGTATCCGCAGCTCGACACCGCCCCCGTCGTCCGCCGCAGGGCCGCGTGCCTGCCGCCCGTACCGCGTCGGCAGCGGGCCCTGCTGGACCTCGCGGACGGGGTACGCACCCCGTCCGCCATCGCCACCGTGCTCGGCAGGCCCACCTTCCACGCGCTGGTCGACGTACGGCGGCTGGCCGCCGCCGGGCACTGCGAGACCCCGCGGCGCGCGGCACCGCCAGCAGGGCAGGGGCGGCCACCGGGACGGGCACAGGAAGCCGCATCCGCACCGGCCACCGCGGACCGCGCCGGGTACCTGCCGGGACCTCCCGACGTCGGCACGCTCCGCAGGGTCCTCGACGCCTTGGAGGCACGACCGTGAAGCGCACTCCCGCCCGCAGGACCGGGACCGCACAGATATGAGGCGCGTCGTGCGACAACGCGCCGACAAGAAGGTCGGAAGGAGAGAGGAGAGAAGGAATCTGATGGCGCAGGAGGCCGAGATACGCGAGGAACTGCGGCGGCTGCGGGCCCGGCTGCCGCACGCGACGGGCGCGCTCGCCGCGGGCGTCGACGGCATGGTGCTCGCCCAGGAGGCGGACACCGTGGAGGCCGAGGGAGTGGCGGCCCTCACCGCCGCGGCGCTGGGCGTCGGCCTGCGGCTGACCGACACCGCGTCCCACGGCCCCTTCCGGGAACTGCTGGTCCGCGGCGAGCAGGGATACGTCGCCATCTACGCCGCGGGCACCGCCTGCGTGCTCACCGTCCTGGCCGGACCGCAGGTCAACGTGGGCCGGCTGCACATGGAGGCCCGCCGCTCCGGCGCGCACATCGCGCACCTGGTCGACGGCGACCCCGAGCCACGGGAGGACGCCCCCACACCATGACCACCCGACCCACCCGGACCGGCGGCGCCCGCCACCGCGCGCCCACCGCCCCCGACGCGGCAACGGCATCGACCGTATCCACCGCGTCCACCGCATCCACGTCAGCACCGCACATGAACCGACCGGAAGGAAGCCCAGCCATCATGGCCAACACCGAAACCGCCCTCAAGGACGCGATGACCTCGATCGACGGCGTCATAGGCGTCGCACTCGTCGACTACACCAGCGGAATGGCGCTGGGCACCCTCGGCGGGGGCAAGGAACTCGACCTCAACGTCGCGGCGGCCGGCAACACCGATGTCGTCCGTGCCAAGGCGCGCACCATGGAACTGCTCGGCCTCAAGGACGAGATCGAGGACATCCTCATCACCCTGGGCTCGCAGTACCACCTGATCCGGCTGCTCAAGGGCCGGGGCAAGAACGGCCTCTTCCTGTACCTGGCGCTGGACAAGTCGCGCGCCAACCTGGCGATGGCCCGGCACCAGTTGAAGCGGATCGAGAACGACCTGGAGCTGTGACCGGGCCGTCGCGCCCGTACGCCGTCGGCCGTGCCCACCGGGCCGCCTGGAGACGGCCGTCCTGCCGGGCGGCCGTCTCCGCGAGACATCCGTTCACGGCCCGCTCACCACCCGCCCGTAGCCCGAGCGCGCCGCCCGTCCGAGGCCCGCGTCCGGCCCGGAAGGAGAAGCCGAAAAAAAGATGGGTGTGAAGCGACTGGGGTGGGGCAGAAGCCCTGACGGTTGTGCCGGACAACCGGACAGGGGCAAGAACATGCGTTCCAGCGCGATGGCCGTGAACGGCCCGCATCAGCAGGCCGGGCAGGACATCTGGGCGGGAGCCGCGTACGACGGCGAGACCGGATCGATCGCGGCGGCCCGCGCCTTCACCGCCGACTTCCTGGCCGGTGTGACGGGCGGGCGCGCCCAGCCGATCCCCGCGGTCGTCGTCGCCGACGCGCAACTCGTGGTGAGCGAGCTGGTGACCAACGCGTGCAAATTCGCGCCGGGTCCCTGCGCGCTGAACCTGGAGATCCAGGGCACGGATCTGGTGATCACCGTGTGGGACACCGACTCGTCGATGCCGCTCGCGCGCGCGGCGGAGCCCGGCAGGATCGGCCAGCACGGCCTGGAGATCATCCTCGCGGTCTGCGAGGGCTTCGACGTCCGGCGCGAGCCGGTGGGCAAGCGGATCAAGGTGCGCGTCGCCCTCGGAGCGTGAGCGCCTGACCCGGTCAGGGGGCGTGGGCTGACGCGTTACGCGCCGCCCGCGCTTCCGCACGCTCCTGTTCGCGAGCCGCGCGGTGATCTTCACTGGGTACGGAGCGAGCTGCCCGCCTGAACTCTCGGCCGGATCTCGCCGAGCCACCAGGAGCACCGTGACCACCGGCCAGGACGCGGCTCAGCCGCCCCCTCAGCAACCGACCCCTCATGACCCGCCGCAGGCCCCGCCCCACGGTCCGCCGCCGCCCCGGCGCCCCCGGCGCGTGGTCTTCGACGCGCCCTTCACCGACCGCACGGCCTGGGCGGCGGGCCGCACCTCCGCCTACCCGGAGAGCGGCCGCAATCCCGGCGACAACAAACTCGACCAGATCGGCCCCGCCTACGCCCCCACCGCCGGGGGTGTCTTCCGCGCCCGGCGGGCGGCGGGCGGCGTCTGGCACACCGACCTGGTGTCGACCGAGTACGCCCCCGGCGGCTTCGAGCTGCTGCCGGGCGACGAACTCACCGCCACCTGCGTGGTGCACGCCCCGCAGGGCGCCTGGCCCGCGATCTGGACCTGGGGCCGCGACAGCGACGCGGGCCGCCCCCAGCCGGGCCACGGCGAGATCGACCTCTTCGAGTACCACCCCACCAACCCGCGGCTGCTCGAACTGTCCAACCACGTACGCCCCGGCGGGTTCGAGGCGGCCGACGTGATCGCGCCCGGCCGCCCCTTCGCACTCCGGGTCCGCTTCGACGCCGACGACGTCTGCTGGTCCATCGACGACGAGGTCGTCTTCCGCGACGGCCACGGCGTCGGCCCCGCCTGGCGCGCCTGGCCGGTGGTGAACATCAGCGTGTCCGCGGGCGCGTACGGGCACACCCCGCCCGACGCGCGCACCAGCCTGCTGCACTGGGAGTGCGCCGGACTCACCGTCACCCGCTGATCCGGACCCGGTGGCTCACGCCGTCGCCCGCAGTGCCTCCTCCGCCGTCGAGTACACCTTGAGGACGCGGTCCACGCCGACGATACGGAGCAGCCGCGCCAACTGCGGCGGCACGGCGGCGACTCGCAGGTCACCGTGCTGGTGGATGCTCAGCAGCAGATTGAGGAAGCTGGAATCGGCGAAGGTGATCCCGCTGGCGTCGAGCACCAGCACCCGGCCGGCCTCGGCCGCCTCGGTCAGCTCCTGCCGCAACGGCCCCAGCGTGTCCGCGTCGAGGTCGCCGTGCGGGGTGACAATGCGCGGGAGGTCGCCGACGACCGGGTCCCTATGCGCGTCGTGGTGTGTCGACATATGACAAGTATGTCCAGCGTCACGGGGGAGAGGAAAGAGCGGATCAGGGCGAACCCGAGTGCGCCCCCGTCGACGCGCGCCGGTGGAGCCCGATCCCAGGTCAGAAACTGATCGCAAGCGGTCGGAACCAGTCGCAAACCGATGGGCCCGCGGCGGCGGACCGTCCGCTAGGCGGAGCGGGCGTGGATCCCCATGCCGCCGGAGACGATCAGATTGTCGCCCGTGATGTAACCGGCGGCGTCGGAGGCGAGGAAGGCGACCGCCTCGGCGACATCGGCGGGGGCGCCGACGCGGCCGAGGGGAACGTCCTCGCCCCACGCGGCGACCGTCTCCCGGCCGATGCCCAGCTTGCCGTACGCGGGAGTGTCGATCAGGCCGGGGCTCACCGCGTTGACCCGGATACGGCGCGGGGCCAGTTCGATGGCGAGCGAGCGCATCAGAGGCAGCAGCGCTCCCTTGGCGGCGGTCATGGCCGCGCCGAGCCCCTCGCCCGCGCCGATGGTGAACACCACGGACGCGCCCTCGTTCAGCAGCGGGAGCGCCTTTCGCAGGGTGAAGAAGTTCCCCTTGACGTTGATGTCGAACAGGGCGTCGAAGGCGGCCTCGTCGGTGGACTCGATCGGTCCGGGCCGGGAGATGCCCGCGTTGAGATGGAGCAGGTCGAGGGAGCCCAGGTGCCCGCGCGCCCGCTCCACCGCCTGGTCGATGTCGGTGAGCGAACCGGCGTCGGCCCTGACGGCGACCACGTCGTGCGGCAGGCCGGAGCTGTCGACGCTGCCGAGGCCGGTGACCATGACGCGGTAGCCGCGCGCGTGGAGCAGTTCCGCGATGGCCTTGCCGATCCCGCTGGTGCCGCCGGTGACGAGGGCTGTCTTCGCTGCCACGGTCGCTCTCCTTGTCGACGCGTGGGGCGCGTGGACGGCCCCACTGATTGTCACCGTACGCCCGTATGGCAGTGACTGCCAAATGTTGTGTGAATGCCATGATGGCAGGCCGCGCTAAGGTGATGTCATGACGCAGGGAACAACGGGCGAGGGGCCGGCCGCGCCCACACTGTGGGACCGGACGCGGCAGCTCGCGGCCCGGGAGATCCTCGACACCGCCCTGCGGCTGTTCACACGGCAGGGGTACGACGAGACGACCATCGCGCAGATCGCCCGCGAGGCCGGTGTCTCGCAGCGCACCCTCTTCCGCTACTTCGGCACCAAGGAAGACCTCGTCGGCGGCAGCCAGGAGCAGTTCGTCACCCTGCTGACGGAGACCGTCCGCGAGCAGCCCGCCGACGCCGACGCCTGGCAGACCCTGCGCGCCGCCCTCAAGGCCGCGCTCTCCGTCCACACCGGTCCCGAACAGGCCCTGGAGCGCTTCCGCCTGATCCACCGCACCGACTCGCTGCGCGCCGCCTACCTCGGAAAGCGCGTGCGCTGCCAGGAGGAACTGCTCCCGCTCCTCGAAGCCAGGCTGGCAGCCTCGGGCGCCGACCGAGTACAGGTCCGCGCCGTCCTCGCCACGGCCTTCGGCTGCTTCGACGCCGCCACCGCGACCTGGATCGAGGGTGACGGCGAGGGCGACATCCTCGACCTCTACGACCGCGGCCTGGCCGCGGTCCGCGACGTCCGCTGACCGGGTCGCGGGCGTACCGCCGCGACTCCCGGCGGGGGCTCAGTCGTCGATGCCGGAGCGTTCGATGCCCGCCACGATGTGCCGCTGGAGGAGCAGGAAGACCAGCAGCAGGGGCAGGATCGACACCGCCGCCGCGACGAACAGCTCGTGGATGTTGACCACTTGGGCGGTGGTGAAGGTGGACAGCGCCACCTGCACCGTCCAGGACGACGTGTCCTGGCCGATGACCAGAGGCCACAGGAAGGCGTTCCAGGCGCCGATGAAGACGATCGTGGACACGGCCGCGAAGACCGGCCGGGAGTTGGGCACCACGATCCGCCAATAGGTGCGCCAGTAGCCGAGTCCGTCGACCTTCGCCGCGTCCTCCAACTCACTGGGAAAGCCCAGGAAGTACTGCCGGAAGATGAAGCAGGCGAACGCCGAGAAGATCGTCGGGATGATCAGGCCGCGCAGCGTGGAGATCCAGCCGAGCGAGGACACCAGCACGAAGCTCGGCACGAAGGTGACCGCGGCGGGCACCATCAGCGTGCCGAGGATCGCGTAGAACACCTGGTTGGACCAGCGGTACGGGATACGGGCCAGTCCGTATCCCGCCAGCGACGCCAGCACCACCGTGCCCACCGTCGTGGTGACCGCGATCATGGCCGAGTTGAGCAGCGACCGGGCCATCGGCACCGCGGGGTCGTCGAACAGCTCGCGGATGTTGGACCACTGGAGGTGGGTGGGGAAGAACGTCCAGTCCGGCGAGGTGATGTCCTGCTCGGCCGACAGGCCGTTGCGCACCAGCAGGTAGAACGGGATCAGGAACAGCAGCGCGAGTACCACGAGCAGCACCAGGCGCACCGCCCGCCCGAATCTGAGCAGGGCCTGCTCCATGTCAGTCCTCCCTCCTGCCGAGCCCGAACCAGCGGGCCTGGACGACGGTGACCACCGCGATGATCAGCGCGAGGACGACGGCGCCCGCGCTGCCCACGCCCAGGTTCTGCCCCCGCCCGAGCGCGGTGGTGTACAGGTACACCAACGGCGGCCGGGCGTACGGCGGATAGCCGCGGGAGTCGCTGAGCAGGTTGTAGAACTCGTCGAACGCCTGGAAGGCGTTGATGACCAGCAGCAGCGCCACCGCCACCGAGGTGGCCCGCAGTTGGGGCAACGTGATGTGGCGGAAGACCTGCCAGCCGGGCCGCGCGCCGTCCACCGCCGCCGCCTCGTACAACTGCGCCGGGATGCGCTGGAGTCCGGCGAGGAAGAGGATCATGTAGAACCCGGCCTGCAACCACAGCCGTACGGTCACGATCACCAGCCAGTACCACGGCGGGTGGGTGGTGGACAGCCACGCCGTCTGGTCGGCGCCGAACCAGCCCAGGACGGTGTTCGCCAGGCCGAACCGCACACCGTTGAAGATCGACAGCTTCCAGATCAGCGCCGCCACCACATAGGAGCAGGCGGCCGGCAGGAAGAACACCGAACGGAAGAACGCCTGCGCGTACCGGAGCCGGTTCACCATCAGCGCCAGGGCGAGCGAGAGCGCGTAGGTGGCGGGCACGATGAACAGCGCGAACACCCCGAAGGTGCGCAGGCTGTCGGTGAACGCCTGGTCGCCGAGGACGTCCGCGTAGTTGCCCAGGCCCACGAAGCGGTGCGGGGACACCGTGTTGTGCGCGTCGAAGAAGCTCAGATAGACGCTCCACAACAGCGGCACGTACGTGAACAGCGCGAGCCCGGCGGCGAATGGTCCGACGAAGACCCAGAACCACAGAGTGCGGTGTCTCACGACTTCTTCCGGACCCGCTGCAATTCGGAACTGGTCTTGCGCACCACCGACTTGAGCTCCGTGTCGGGGTTCGCGCCGTCCTTGATGATGCGGCTCAGCGCGTCCTGGTACGCGGTCTGGCTGGCCGGTGTCCACAACAGCGGCTGCGAGAAGCCGTGGTCGGTGGCGTACGAGACGGCGTCGGCCGCCGCGCCCTCCCGCAGCTTGGCCGCCTTCTTCGCCAGCGAGATCCGGGCCGGGATGTGGAAGCCGTAGGAGAGCGCGAAGTCCTCCTGGTACTCGGTCCTGTCGATCCACAGCCACTTGATGTACGCCTTGGCCTCGGCTTGGTGCTTGCTGCGGGAGTTGACGGCCGAGCTGTACGCGCCGACCGGCACCGTGGGCTTGCCCGCCGCGCCGTCCTTCGGGAACGGCAGCACCCCGAAGTCGTCCCCCAGGGCCTTCTTGACCGCGGGCAGCGCCCAGAGTCCGGACCACTGGAGCGCGGTGAGCCCCTGGATGAACGCCGAGGGGTCGGACCAGTCGGTCGGCGCGCCCAACAGCAGCGACTTGTCGGCGTAGAGCCGGTGGAACTTGGCCAGGGTGCGGGCGGCGGCCGGGTCGTCGAAGCCGACGGTGCCCTCCGGGGTCACCAGGCTGAGCCCGGCGGCGTAGAGCGGTGTACCGCCGAGCACCCCGGCGCCGCCGTCGTTGCCCAGGAACAGCCCCTTGACCTTCTTGGTGGTCAACTTCGCCGCCGCGTCGACCAGTTCGTCGAGCGTGGTCGGCGGCGCGATGTTCGCGGCAGTGAGCAGGCTCTTGCGGTAGTACAGGAGCTGCATGTCGATGACCTGCGGGACACCCCAGATCCTGTCCCCGTACGTCGTCACCACGGCCGGGTTGAAGTCGGCCTTCACCGGGCCGACCAGGTCGGTGACATCGACCACTTGACCGCCCTGGATCTGGTCCAGCGTCGGGCCGCCCTCGAAGACGTCCGGTCCCGACGAGGTGAGCAGCGCCGCGGCGGTCTGCTGGTCGTAGTCGCCGGGCCGCCACTGCACCTTGACGTTCGCCGCGGTGTACGCGTCGGCGTACCGGCGCACCGCCTGCTCCGTACCCGCCTCGCCGTACTGGTGGTACCACTGCTGCAAGGTGACCTTGCCGCCCTTGCCACCCCCGTCGTCCCGGCCGCTGTTCGACCCGCAGGCGGCGGCCAGCGCACCGGTCAGGGCCAGGCTGCCTCCGGTACCGAGCAGTTGTCTGCGGCTGAACGTCACTGCGTATCCCCCTAGTCAGAGTGGGTCCCGGCGATCTTCGCGCCGGACCATGCACCAACCATGCAGGGGAATTACGACAGCGACATTGCGCGAACGTGGCGGCACCCTGGGTGGCGGGGCGGGCACTCTGCGCGGTCGTCCGCGTGGCGCGTGGGTGCCCCCGTCGCACCCTGGGATCGCACTAGGCCGCTTGTCAGTCGGCGGGCGATGGGGGGATGAAGAGTGCCACCGCGGGACCGGCGCGACACCGTTAGCCGGACGTGTCCTGTCGGCAGGACGCGCCGGTGCGCAGGTTCACGGAGGCGCCGGCGATGACCGAGTCGAGCCGGTCGCGGGTGTGTGTCAGATCCGCGATGTGCCGGTCGATCTGATCACGCTCGACCGTGAGGCGATCCAGAAGCTCGGGCGTGGCCCGGCCGTCGATGACGCAGGGCGTGAGCGCGGCGATGGTCTTACTGGACAGACCGGCCGCGTACAGCTCCCGGATCAGATTGATCCGGTCGACCGCGGCCTCCGCGTAGTGGCGCTGGCCGCTGTCGCTGCGCTCGGAGACCAGCAGATCCTGCTCCTCGTAATACCGCAGCGCCCTGGTGCTGACGCCCGTGCGACGAGCCAGTTCCCCA
Organism: Streptomyces sp. NPDC088197; assembly: GCF_044741185.1. Lineage (NCBI taxonomy): Bacteria > Bacillati > Actinomycetota > Actinomycetes > Kitasatosporales > Streptomycetaceae > Streptomyces > Streptomyces sp. NPDC088197. The sequence continues at coordinate 48,631 of NZ_JBIUSD010000005.1, read as the reverse complement.
ATGCGCATGTCCCACTCCACGTCTCTGCGATCCGCGTCACAGCCACTTGCCTTTGACGTCAACGTCAGGTTTTAGCGTAACCAATGCGCCCTTCTCCCGGAGCTTCCTCCCGGAGAGCCCCGCTCCCCGAGCCACCGCCCGCCCGCCCGCACGCACCTCCGCACGCACGCCCGCACCTCCGCACGCCCGCACCCCCGCACCTCCGAAAGAGACACGCATGACCACGTATTCGGCGACCGGCCTCACCGGCCCCGCGCCCACCCCGACCGTCTCGGTCAAGCCGCTCGTCCTGCCCGCCCCGCACCGAGGCGCGGACCTGCGGGTACGGATCTCCGCCCCGGTCACCGGCACCCGCCTGCCGATCGTGCTGTTCGCGCACGGCTTCGGGTCCGACCTGGACGGCTACGGGCCGCTGGTCGACCACTGGGCCGCGCACGGCTTCGTGACCGTCCAGGCCACCCATCTGGACTCCAAGCGCTTCGGCCTCGCCGGGGACGACCCCCGTACGCCCGACCTGTGGCGCCACCGCGTCCAGGACATGAAGCGCGTCCTGGACGAACTCGGAACGCTGGAGGCGTCCGTGCCGGGCCTGGCGGGCCGGACCGACCACGGCCGTGTCGTCGCGGCGGGACACTCCTTCGGCGGTCAGACCGCGGGCATCCTGGTGGGGCTGCGTGTCAAGGACCCGCGGACCGGCCTCGCCGAAGACCTGTCCGACCCGCGGGTCATGGCCAGCGTCCAGCTCGCCACCGCGGGCAAGGGCGGCGCGGAACTCACCCCCTTCGCCCACGAGCACCTTCCCTGGCTCCGTGACCAGGACTTCTCCCACATCACCGCCCCCGGACTCGTCGTCGCGGGCGACCAGGACGACCTCCCCCTCTCGACCCGGGGTCCGGCGTGGACCACCGACCCCTACACGCTCAGCCGAGGCGACAAGAGCCTGCTCACCGTCCGCGGCGGCGAGCACTTCCTCGGCGGCATCTCCGGCTACCGGTCGGCCGAGACCACCGACGAGGACCCCGGCCGCGTCGCCCTCGTCCAGCAGGTCACCCTCGCCTACCTGCGCCACATCACCGGCGACGACCACACCGACTGGGAGACGGCCCGCTCCGTCCTCGCCGCCGCCCACCCCCTGGGACACCTGGAGTCCAAGTGACCCGTACGGCGCCGGGCCGCCTCCGACGATCGCGGCGACGCCGCTGATCCGCTGACGGCCCGCTCCTGTGCGGCGGCATCGCCGAGCCCGCGTGGACGGTGACGCGTGCGGACCAGCCCGTCGCGGACCCCGGCGCGACGGCCTCAGCCGAGGACCGGGGGGCGCGGCTGCCGGCCGGTGTCGGCGCTGTCCGCGCTCGTGAGGATCGCGCTCGCGATCACGTCGAAGAGGTGGTCGGCGCGGGGGGCGAGGGAGGGCTGGTCGCCGAGCCAGGCGAGCATGGCGACGAGGGCGAACAGGTCGGCGCCGTCGATGTCGTCGCGTGCCACGCCCGCGGCCTGGGCGCGGGTGAGGAGCCGCGCTCCGGCCGCGCGCAGGGTGACGCACGAGGCGTGGAGCGCGGATTCGGTGTCCTCGATGGCGGCGGCCATCAGGACGGTCACACCCCGGTACTCGGTCGTCCAGGCGACGCAGTCGCGCAGCCACGAGACGAGGGCGTCCTCGGGTGACCCCTGTGTCTCCAAGTCGGCCGCCCGCGCCGTCAGTTCACCGAAGCTCGTGTGGAGCAGGGCTTCGAGCAGGGCCTCCCGGGTGGGGAAGTGCCGGAGCAGTGTCGCCAGGCCCATGCCTGACCTGCGGGCGATGTCGCGCAGCGAGACGTCGACACCCTGCTCGGCGATGACGGCGCCCGCGACGTCGAGCAGGTGGTCGCGGTTCTTCCTGGCGTCGGCGCGCATGGGTCCCTCTTGACTATCCGGATCAGTGGTCCATATATTCGGATCAGTGGTTCGGGTAGGTGGACCACTGATCCGTTCAGCGTATCCCCCGGTGGGGGCAGGAGACGACGATGCCCACGAAGATGCCGTCAGACACGATGCGGGCGATCCGGCTGCACGAGCACGGCGGCCCCGAGGTGCTGCGTGAGGACCGGGTGCCGATCCCCGAGCCGGGACCGGGCGAGGTGCTCGTCCGCGTCCACGCGGTGGGCGTCAATCCTCCGGACTGGTACCTGCGCGGCGGGCTGACCACGGTGCCGGGGGAGCCGGAGTCGACCGTCAGGCTGCCCGCCGTTCCGGGAACGGACGTGTCGGGTGTCGTCGAAGCCGTCGCCCCGGACGTGGACGACCTCGCCGTGGGCGACGAGGTCTTCGGCCTTCTGCGCTTCCCCGGCTTCCACGGCAGCGCCTACGCCGAGTACGTGGCCGCGCCCGCGTCGGACCTCGCGCGCAAGCCGTCCGGCATCGACCACGTGCACGCCGCCGGGGCGCCCATGGCCGGGCTCACGGCGTGGCAGTTCCTCATCGAGGCAGGACACGACCACCCCTCGCCCTTCCAGGCGGCGCGGCACCGCCCGACGCCGCTCGACGCCGACAGCAAGGTGCTCGTCAACGGCGCCGCGGGCGGCGTGGGGCACTTCGCCGTGCAGTTGGCGAAGTGGAAGGGCGCGCATGTCACCGCCGTGGCGTCCGGCGCGCACGAGGCGTTCCTGCGCGATCTCGGCGCCGACCGGTTCATCGACTACACCAAGAGCCGTCCCGAGGAGCTGGTGCACGACGTCGACCTCGTACTCGACGCCGTCGGCGGCCCCGACAGCAGGCGGTTCCTGCGCACCCTCAAGCGCGGCGGCGCCCAATTCCCCGTGCTTCCCGGGGACTTCGACGCCGAGGAGACCGCGAGGCTGGGCGTCACCGTCTCGACCGCCCAGGTCCGCTCGAACGGCGCGCAACTCGCCGAACTGGGACGCCTGCTCGACGCGGGCACGGTACGCGTCGCCGTCGACAGCACCTTCCCGCTCGCCCGCGCGCGGGCGGCGCATGAACGGGCCGCCCGCGGACACCTCCAGGGCAAGATCGTGCTCACGGTCGAGCAGGTCACGGCGCCGCGTTGAACAGCTTCCAGTTCCCCTCGGAGACGATCTCGACGCCGTCGTCGGTCACCTTGATGGCGGTCTGGTTGTCGATGGCGTACGCCGGGGCCTTGAGCGCGGCGGCCCACCGCTCCGCCTCGGCCATGGTGTTCTCGGGGCAGCCCGGACTGTCGAGATGCGGGAAAAGGGAGAAGTCGACGACTCCCAGGGCGCGGTCGTCACCGGTGGGCGGCTGCCAGGCGACGAAGTGCTCCCCGACGCGGGGAGTCAGCACCATGCTCCCGGCGCTGAGCCCCACATAGACCGTGTCGTGCAGCGAGGGGAACAGGTCGGCCAGGCCGGACTCCCGCATCCAGTGGCACAGGTACAGCGCGTCGCCGCCGTTCACCAGCAGGACGTCCGTCTCCCGGACCCAGGAGACCCACCGCTCCTTGTCGATGCCGGGCAGCGCCGTGAGCTCCAGTACGCCGACCGACTTCCAGCCCAGCCCGGTCATGGGGTGAAGGGACTGTCCGCTGATGAAACGCCACGGCCCGCCCGGATCGCCGTACGGGCCCCCGTACCCGGCGGTGGGAATGCACAGGGCGTTGGCCTCGGCGATCGGTTTGCCCAGGAGATCGAGGAGCGCCTCCAGAATGCTGGCGTTCTTGACACCGGAGTCGGTAAGGAGAAGCTTCATGACGCCCCCGCACTGATCGCTCTGTGAAAGTGAGCGAGCGACGCTAACACACCCGCTGTCGGCAGAGCAGGCGCGCCGAGACCGGCCACCTCACGGCCGGGTCCAGGCGGTGTCGCGCAGCAGCCGGAGCCCGTTGAGGGCGACGACGAGAGTGGAGCCCTCGTGACCCGCGACCCCGAGGGGGAGCGGGAGAGCGGCGGTCAGGTCCCAGACGGCCAGGGCGGCGATGAAGACCGCGGCGATCGTCAGATTCTGGATCACCAGACGGTGGGCGGCGCGCGAGAGCTTCACGACGGCCGGGACGGTGGCCAACTCGTCGCGGATCACCACGGCGTCGGCGGTCTCCAGCGCGAGGTCGGACCCGGCCCTGCCCATGGCGACGCCGGTGTGTGCGGCGGCCAGCGCGGGCGCGTCGTTGACGCCGTCGCCGACGACCAGCACCTTGCGACCGCGTGCCTCCCACGCGCGTACGGCCGCTGCCTTGTCCTGTGGCAGCAGGCCGGCGCGTACGTCGGTGATGCCGACCTCTGCGGCCAACTGCCGGGCGGCCCGTACGTTGTCGCCGGTCAGCAGGACCGGGGGGAGGTCGGTCATACGGGCGAGGGCGGCGACGGTGGCGGCGGCGTCCGGGCGCAGCCGGTCCGCGATGCCCAGCACTCCCAGCGGCGTACCGTCGCGCAGCACCGCGACGGCCGTACGCCCGGCGGCCTCCACCTCCCGCACTGCCTCGCGCACGCCGTCCCGCAGCCCGTCCCGCGCCGCCTCGCCGGTCCCGAGGGGGAGGAGGCGGGCGGGGGAGCCGACCTGGACCGTGCGGCCGTCGACGGTGGCCGTGACGCCCTGGCCGGGGGCCGAGGTGAAGCCGTCGGCGGCGGACAGCGGAAGGCCGCGCTCGCGGGCCGCGTCCACCACCGCGCGGGCCAGCGGGTGTTCGCTCGGGTGCCCGGCCGACGCGGCGAGCCGGAGCAGGGCGTCCGCTTCGAGGCCGCTGCCGGGCAGCGGCCGGATGTCGGTGACGCGGGGCGTCCCCTCGGTGAGCGTGCCGGTCTTGTCCACCGCGACGCTGTCGGTCTGCCCGAGGCGCTCCATCACGACGGCCGACTTGACGAGAACCCCGTGCCGGCCGGCGTTGGCCATCGCGGACAGCAGCGGCGGCATCGTGGACAGGACGACCGCGCAGGGAGAGGCCACGATCATGAACGTCATCGCGCGGAGGAGGGCCGGTTGGAGCGCCGCGCCGAAGGCCAGCGGGAGCGCGAAGACGGCGAGCGTGGCGACGACCATGCCGATCGAGTAGCGCTGCTCGACCTTCTCGATGAACAACTGGGTGGGGGCCTTGGTCTCGGCGGCCTCCTCGACCATCCGCACGATCCGGGCGATCACCGAGTCCGCCGGATCGCGCTCGACGCGTACGCGCAGGGACCCGGTGCCGTTGACGGTCCCGGCGAACACCTCGTCCCCGGCCTGCTTCACCACCGGCAGCGGCTCGCCGGTGATGGTGGCCTGGTCGACGTCGCCGGCGCCGTCCAGGACCACGCCGTCGGCGCCGACGCGCTCGCCGGGCCTGACGAGGATGACGTCCCCGACCGCCAGCCGCGCGGCCTCGACGCTCTCCTCGGTGACGACACCACCGTCGGCACCGAAACCACCGAAACCACCGTCCGTGCCCTCCGGCCGGAGCCGGGTCGCGGTGGCGGGCGCGAGGTCGAGCAGTCCGCGTACGGAGTCGGCGGTCCGCGCGGTCGCGACGGCCTCCAGGGCGCCGGAGGTGGCGAAGATGACGATCAGCAGCGCCCCGTCGAGTACCTGGCCGATCGCGGCGGCGCCGAGCGCCGCGACGACCATGAGCAGGTCCACGTCCAGCGTCCTGTCCCTGAGCGCCTTCAGCCCCTGCCAGCCCGGTTCCCAGCCGCCGGTGACGTAGGTGGCGGCGAACAGCGGACCCCATGACCAGGCGGGGGCGCCCAGCAGGTACGGGGGAAGCGCGAGCAGGAACAGGGCGAGCGCCGCGCACGCCCACCGTGCCTCCGGCAGTGCGAGGACGCGCGTGCGGCGGCGCGGAACGGCCGGTCGCGGACGCCCCGCGGAGACCGGCGCGGGCCGCCGGTCCAGGACAGAAGGCATGACAAAACAACCCTTCACGGGCGGACGAGGTGACAGCCCCCACCGTACAGGAACATCTGAACAGGTCTTCAGTTGTCGTCCGTATGATGGGGGCATGGGCCATGGAAACGACGCCGCCGGCACCGCCACCCCGCGCGAGCGTCTCGACGCGGTCGGCGCCGCCGACGTCGCCGCCACCCTCCAGGCGCTCGCCACGCCCTCGCGGCTGCACATCCTGGCCCGGCTCCAGGAGGGCCCCTGCGCGGTCGGCGACCTCGCCGACGCCGTGGGCATGGAAGCCTCCGCCTGTTCCCACCAACTGCGGCTGCTGCGCAACCTCGGCCTGGTCACCGGCGAGCGCCACGGACGCTCGATCGTCTACGCCCTCTACGACAACCACGTCGCCGAACTGCTCGACCAGGCCCTCTACCACGTCGAGCACCTGCGCCTGGGCATCCGCGACCGCCCCGTGGACCTGCCGGAGGCGGTCGCGGCCGACTGAGGCCGCGCGCGTGCCGTCACGCCGGGCGGTCGGTGAACGACGGTCCTACGGCCTCACGCGTCGGCCTCCCGGGCCGCCCGCTCCAGGCGGTCACGGTGGTTCTCCCACCAGGCCGCGTCGCCCGGCGGCAGGCTGCCGTTGTTCTTGTTCATGCCCACCGCACCGTCGGTGAGTTCGCGCAGGATGTCCGCGTGCCCCGCGTGCCGGTGGGTATCGGAGATCACCCGCACCACGGCGTGATGCAATGTCACCTCGTCCCGGCCGTCGGGCCACCACGGCACCCGGCCGGTCGTGTCCAGGGCCAGCGCGTCGATCGTCGCGTCCGCCTGGGCCCACGCCCGGTGGTAGAGGCCCACGATGTACTCGCGTGACTCGTCGGCGGCGGCCCACATGTCCGCGTTCGCCTCGGCTCCCGCGTCGAGCCAGGGCAACGGCTCGCCCGAGGGCCGCCCGAAGGTGTCGCCGAGGTAGCCGAACTCCACACTGGCCACATGCTTCACCAGGCCCAGCAGATTCGTGCCGGTCGGCGTCATCGGGCGGCGCACTTCGTACTCCGAGAGCCCTTCCAGCTTCCACAGCAGGGCGTCGCGCGCGGACTGGAGGTAGAAGCGCAGGTCGGTCTTGGCATCCGTTACGGTCATGCGGCCAGTCTCGCGCCCGCCCGACCACCGGTCACGCCGTTTACGCCGTCGGTGCGGGGCCCGCGCCGGGCGGCGGTTCCGCGACGCCGACGAGGAACCCGGCCCTGGTGCGGACGCTGACCGACCACTTCAGCGCGGTGAGGTCGTCGGTGAGCGTCCGGGCGTCGTGGAACACCTTGACGATGCGGTACCGACCGCCGTCGTCGGTCCTGCGCAGCGCCGCCGGGGTCGCATGGCCGGTGAGGACGTCCTCGTACGTCGCCGCGCCCGGGCCGTCGTCGACGAAGACGGCCCTGCCGCCCGGGGCGAGCGCGGCGGCGACGGTGTCCCAGAACCCGGGCAGCCGGGCGGGCGGGACGTGGGAGAGCCAGAAGGCGAAGAAGACCGTGTCGTAGCGGCGCGGCGGCTGCCACGCGAACACGTCGGCCTCGACGAACCGGACGGTGGAGGACGCGGTACGGGTACGGGCGATGGCCAGCACCTCGGCCGCCGCGTCGACCGCCGTCACCGACCGCGCCCGCGCCGCGAGCCTCGGGGTCCACTGGCCCGTCCCGCAGGCCAACTCCAGCACGTCCCCGGTGATGGGGAGTTCGTCGACCACCTCCAGCAGATCCCGCAGCTCCTGGTACTGCGCGTAGGTCCGGTCGTACTCGCCCGCCCGCGCCCGGTAGTGGCGCGGCTGCGGTGGACGGCGCTGGGGGACACCACGCGGCGGACGCCCGTGGTGATGCTCCACGGCGGTCCTGGGCTGCCGGACTATCCGGGCGAGGTAGGCCGCCATGGTGACGGACCTGGCGCCGGTGTACCGGTACGACCAGCGCGGCACCCGCCACTCGCCGTAGCAGGGCCCACCTGCGGCGATTCGTGCACGCCGCGGCGGCGGCGTAGGCCGCCGCGCGCGCCGGGTTCAGTACAGCGGCAGGATGAGGGTGATCCGCTTGCCGCGCGGGGTGCCGTCGGGCGCGGGGTCGTGCGGGGTGACGGTCACCCGCAGGGCGAGCTGCTGGATCAGACGCCAACCGAATCCGCCGCCCACGTAAGGGGCTTCGGTGCCCGGCGGGCGTTCGGTGAGGCGGGGGAGCGCGGGGCTCAGGTCGTCGATGCTCACCTCGACGCCGAGCGGTACGAGGCGGGCCTGGCAGTGGGTGATACCGCCGCCGTGCACGATGGCGTTGGTGGCGAGTTCCGAGGTGGCGAGCACCGCGTCGCCCATGGCTCTGGGATCGCACGGCTCGGGGTCGGCCGCCACGGTCTCCCGCACCAGAGCGCGTACGGCGGCGGCCGTGAAGGGGGCCCGAAGCGCTCGCATACCGGTGGGGGGCGTTTGCGTGGAGCGCTGCCCACCACCCGGCGGCGGCCTGTCAGCGGCCATCTGATCTCCAGGAATTCGACATCGGGTCGCAACGGACGGCGACGGTCCGGGGAGGTCGCCCGCGGTGCGCGGTGACACCTGCGGACGTTTTTCCCAGGTCTGTCGTCAACGGGGCGTCTTGCCGACGTGCCATGACCGAAACGCATCCGCCACAGTTGGGACCCGCGCAGTTTGCCACTGGTCGCACGGGCAAGGCGACGAGGTTGACCCGGTCGGCCTTCCGAGGGCGCCCGGACGCCCCCGGAGGCCTTGGGGCACCTCCGGTACGGCTGTGACCTGCGGATCTGCCGTGTTGGGCCGCTCTGGGCGCGGCGTCTCCCACTGGGGATGCAAGGATGGTGCCCATGGACAACGTGTACTTCGACATCTCCATTGACGGCGCTCCGGCCGGTCGGATCGTCTTCCGTCTCTTCGACGACGTCGTGCCCGAGACGGCGCGGAACTTCCGTGAGCTGGCCACCGGCGAGCACGGCTTCGGCTACGCGGGCTCGGCGTTCCACCGGATCATCCCGTCCTTCATGCTCCAGGGCGGCGACTTCACCAGCGGCGACGGCCGCGGCGGCAAGAGCATCTACGGCAACAAGTTCGCGGACGAGAACTTCAAGCTCAAGCACGACCGCCCGTTCCTGCTGTCGATGGCGAACGCGGGGCCGAACTCCAACGGCTCGCAGTTCTTCGTCACCACCGTGGTCACCGACTGGCTCGACGGCAAGCACGTCGTCTTCGGCGAGGTCGTCGAGGGCGAGGAACTGGTCAAGCAGATCGAGGGCAAGGGCTCGCGCAGCGGCACGCCCTCCGCCAAGGTCGTCATCTCCGCATCCGGCACCGTCGCGTAAGCACCCCACCAGCGACCTCGTAGGCCCGAAGGCCCCCGGCGACCCGCCGGGGGCCTTCCGCGTTCGCTGAGCGGGGCGGGCGGGACCGGGGGAAAATCGAAGAGCCGGGAGCGGGGTCCCGGCGGCGGGACCGGGAGCAGAAGCGGGGGAGCGAGAGCCGGAGAGAGGTCACCGAATGTCGACATCAGCAAGCCCTGAAGGGACGACGGCCACGACTCAGGCCGGGACGACACCGGAGCCGCAGGCCGAGATGAAGGCGGTTCAGTACCGCACCGTGGGCGCCGCCCCCGAAGTGGTGACCGTCCCGCGCCCCGAGCCGGGCCCCGGCCAGGTGCTGCTCAAGGTCACGGCGGCCGGGGTGTGCCACTCCGACATCGCCGTCATGAGCTGGCCCGCCGAGGCCCTGCCCTTCGCGCTGCCGCTCACCCTCGGCCACGAGGGCGCGGGCACCGTCGCCGCGCTCGGCGAGGGCGTCGGCGGCCTGGAGCCGGGCGAGTCGGTCGCCGTCTACGGCCCGTGGGGCTGCGGCGGCTGCCTGATGTGCGCGCAGGGCAAGGAGAACTATTGTCTGCGCGCCGAGGAGCTGGGCATCCGCCCGCCCGGCCTCGGCGCGCCCGGCGCCATCGCCGAGTACATGATCGTCGACGACCCCCGGCACCTGGTGCCGCTCGGTGACCTCGACCCCGTCGCCTCGGTGCCGCTGACCGACGCGGGCCTCACGCCGTACCACGCGATCAAGACCTCGCTGCCGAAGCTGGTCCCCGGCAGCACCGCCGTCGTCATCGGCACCGGCGGCCTCGGCCACGTCGCCGTGCAGCTGCTGCGCGTGCTCAGCCCGGCCCGCGTCATCGCCCTCGACGTCAGCGACGAGAAGCTGGAACTGGCGCGCGCGGTCGGTGCCCACGAGACCGTCCTGTCCGACGCCGACGCGGCCGACCGGGTCCGCGCGCTGACCGACGGCGTCGGCGCCCAGGCCGTCTTCGACTTCGTGGGCGCCGCCCCCACGGTCGCCACCGCCACCGCGTGCGCCGCCGTCGAGTCCGACGTGACGATCGTCGGCATCGGCGGCGGCAGCGCCACGGTCGGCTTCGGCACCGTCGCCTACGACGCGGCCGTCCGCGCCCCCTACTGGGGCTCGCGCGCCGAGCTGATCGAGGTGCTCGACCTCGCCCGCTCCGGCGCGGTCGAGGTCCACGTCGAGACGTACTCCCTGGACGACGCTCCGCTCGCCTACGAGCGGCTGCACGCCGGGAAGATCAACGGCCGCGCGGTGATCCTGCCCTGAAGGTCGACCTCACGTTGAGATTCTGAGACCTACTGGGACCTACTGTGACCTTCTGGGATCTTTGAACCGGGGACGGCCGAGGACCGCTCAGACCGGCTCGTCCGCCGGCGCCGGTGCCGGGACCTTCGCCGCACCGCCGCCCGTGGCGCGCACGTGCCGCGCCGGGATGAACGCGGCGATGAACAGCGCCGCGACGGCCGCGCCGCAGGCGACGGCGAAGGCCACCCGGAAGCCGCTGAGCGAGGGCAGCGGCGCGCCGTGGTACGAGGTGGTCATGTGGGCGAGGATCACGCCGACGACCGCGCTGGACGACGAGGTGCCGATGGACCGCATCAGGGTGTTGAGCCCGTTGGCGGCGGCGGTCTCCGCCAGCGGCACCGCGCCCATGATGAGCGCGGGCATGGCCGCGTAGGCGAGGGCGATCCCGCAGCCGATGACGGAGGCGACGACCACCACCTGCCACACGGCGTGGGTGAGGAACAGGCCGAGCCCGTAGCCGACCGCGACGACGGCCATGCCGATCATCAGGGACACGCGCGGGCCGCGGGCCGCCGAGATCCGCGCCGACAGCGGCGACACGGCCATCATCACCAGCCCGGACGGGGCCAGGCACAGACCGGCCACGAGCATGGACCGGCCGAGCCCGTACCCCGTCTCCTCGGGGAGCTGGAGGAGCTGGGGCAGGACCAGCGACATCGCGAAGAGCGAGAATCCGGCCATGACGGAGGCGATGTTGGTGAGCAGCACCTGCGGCCTGGCCGTCGTGCGCAGATCCACCAGCGGCGCGGTGGTGCGCAGTTCGAACATGCCCCAGCCGACGAGTACGACGACGGCCGCGGCCACCAGTCCCAGCGTGGTGCCCGAGGCCCAGCCCCAGTCGCCGCCCTTGGAGATCGCCAGCAACAGGCAGACCAGGCCCACGGACAGCCCGATCGCGCCCGGCACGTCGAACCGGCTCGGCGTGCGCACCGGGGACTCCGGCACGAGGAACAGGACCAGCGCCATCGCCGCCACGCCGAGCCCCGCGGAGGTGTAGAACAGCGCGTGCCAGTCGGCGTGCTGCGCGATCAGCGCGGCGCTGGGCAGGCCGAGCGCGCCGCCGATGCCCAGCGACGAGCTCATCAGCGCCATCGCGGAACCGAGCCGTTCCGCGGGCAATTCGTCACGCATGATGCTGATGCCCAGCGGGATGACGCCCGTCGCTCCGCCCTGGAGCGCCCGGCCCACGACCATCGGGACCAGCGACGAGGTGAAGGCGCAGACCAGCGAGCCGACGACCAGTAGACCGAGGCTGAGCAGCAGGACGCGGCGCTTGCCGTACATGTCGCCGAGCCGTCCGGTGACCGGGGTGGCGACCGCTCCGGCGAGCAGGGTCGCGGTGATCACCCATGAGGTGTCGGAGGCCGAGGCGTGCAGCAGGCCGGGCAGTTCGGGCAGCAGCGGGACGACCAGCGTCTGCATGAGGGCGACCACGATGCCCGCGAAGGCCAGCACGGCGACGACCGCGCCACTCGCGGGCCGGTGGACACCGGCGGTGTGACCGGCTGCCGGTATGCCGGTGCCGCTTGCTGAGTCGGACATGTCGTCGCCTTCGGTGGGGGTCGTCGGGCCGCGGGGCCGTGGACGAGGTGGGCAGGGAGATGTGCATGATACATAGGATGTGCGTCATGCACATTGCCCAGGTCGTGGGTACTCTCGGGAGGCGGGAGCACGGACGTCACGGCGCGCGCCCCGGGTTCGTACGTCCCACGTCGTGCGTCCATACGTCATGCGGAGGCGGTGTGCTGGAGCGGCTGGAGCGGGAACTGATGCTGGTGGCCCGCCACCATGTGCTGACGCGCCGGGACAGCTCGGCCGAGCGGCTGGACAAGTCCGCGTATCTGCTGCTCGCGCGCCTCGACTCGGAGGGCCCGATGTCCATCGGACAGCTCGCCGACGCCTTCGCGCTCGACACCTCGACGGTCAACCGGCAGACCGCCGCCCTCCTGAGGGCCGACCTCGCCGAGCGCGTCCCCGACCCCGACGGCGGCCTCGCCCGCAAGCTTCGCATCACCGAAGAGGGCGCCAAACGGCTCGCGGCCGACCGCGCGTTCTACATCGCGGGCATCGACAGCGTCCTGACCGACTGGTCACCGCAGGACGTGGAACTCCTCAGCGACATGCTCGCCCGCTTCAACCGCAGCATCGAGTCCCGCGAAGGGCGGCAGTGGCCGCGGCCGTGAGACCGCGCTCGGCGGGCCGTCCACGCGAGGGCCGTACGGCCGGTCAGCCGAGCAGGGCCAGCAGACGGCCCGCCTGCCGCCGCGCCGTACCCGGCGGATTGCGCCGGGCGGCGGGATCTCCCGAGGCCAGGTCCTCGAAGGACAGCAGGAACAGCCACACCAGCGCGATCAGCCGTCGGCAGTCCCGCAGCCGTACGGTCTCCGCCGCCGTCAGCTCGACGTGCGACAGGAACGCCGCGACGTCCAGCGGGTGTTCCACCCAGCTCGCCACATGCTCGGTGATCTCCGCCAGTTCATAGGCGCGGTCGCTGCGGCCGGAGTCCTCGAAGTCCACGACCCGCACACGCGAGCCGTCCCAGAGGTAGTTGGCGAGATTGCCGTCACCGGGGCCGAAGACCGCGGGCACGGCGGTCTGTTCCGTACGGTCCAGGCCCGACGCGTCCAGCCAGGCGAGGCCCGCGTCGACAGCGGCCCCCACGGCCGCGTCCACCCGTCCCCGCACCCGTGGCGCCCAACCGCGCAGCCGCGCGCCGAGTTCCGCCGGGCCTTCCGGCCGTACGGGCACCCGCGCGAGGACGTCGGCGGGCAGCGCGCTGTGCAGCGCGTTCACCGTCCGCGCGAGACGCGTCAGCCGCTCGCCGTCCAACGGCGCGCCCCGGAGCGGCGCTCCGGGCAGCAGGGACATCGAGACCACCGGCCCCGCGTCGCCCAGGTCGCAGGAGTACGGCCGCGGCGCCAGCCCCGGCGCGTGCCGGTCGAGCAGCGTCAACGCCCGCCACTCGCGCACGGCGCGCTCGTGGGCCGCGGCCGGGAACCGCTTGGTCACGCCGTCGGCCGCGAACGTCACGGCGTGCGTGCCCCACTGATGCGCGCCCATGGCAACCGATCCTGCCAGGCCCGCCGTTGGACCCGCCGGGAGGCGGCGCGGGAAACGCCGTGTGCGAAGTGCCGCCGCTCGCCGCTCGATTGATTTGGCAATCTCTTTACAACCCGGCGCCACCCCGCGTCGTCTCTCCCCTGCGAATCCCCTTACGGCCCGGCCGGCGCTCGTTCCGGAGCGCGGCAGCCGGGGGGAGAAGGGAAGACCGGACATGCGCATGAGTTCACTCGCCGTCGGCGCCGCCGCGCTCTCGACCGCGGCCAGTTTCGCCGTACTCGGAGCGTCCCCGGCGACCGCCGTCGCCCCCGCGAGCGACACATCGAGCACTCCGATGTGCGCCACCTCCCAGCTCACCGCGTCCCTCGGCGGTGAGGACGCCGGAGCGGGCAACCTCTACCGCTACCTGGTGCTGACCAACCACAGCGGCACCACCTGTCACCTCACCGGATTTCCCGGCCTGTCGCTGCTCGACGCGAGCGGCAAGCAGATAGGCGCGCCCGCCACCCGCGAGCACAACGGCTACGCGGCGGTCGTGCTGCGCCCCGGCGGCAAGGTGAGCGACACCATCCACACCATCAACCACCAGGGCACCTGCCTGCCGACCTCCACGAGCCTGCGGATCTACCCGCCGGGGAACAAGGCGTCGCTGGTCTTCGCGGGGAAGATCACCAACTGCGACAACCAGTTCTCCGTCACCCCGCTCGTCGCGGGCACCGGCGGCAACCCCTCCAACTCCGCGCCCGCGCCGACGCCCACCACCACGTCCTCCGGCTCCGGCTCGCAGGTCACCGCCGTACCCAGCGGCGCCCCCGACACCGGCCTCGCCGAGACCGCGCACTCCTCGGGCACCCACGACAAGGACACCCTCGCGCTGGCCGGCGCCGGTGTGCTGGCCGTCGGCGCCCTCGGCCTGGTCACCGGGATGCGCCGCAGGTCGCACGGCCGGGCACAGGACTGACCGTTGCCGACCGTCACCTCCCTCAGCCGTTCCGTCCCGGTACGGGCCTGGTGCGTGCTCGCCGCCGCCGTACTGGTGCTGCTGAGCGGCTGCCAGTCCGACCCGCCCGCTCGGGCCACCCCGGGCGGGACGGAGCGGACACCGTCCGCCTCGGCGTCCGCGACCTCGACGCCGTCGTCCGGCGGCACGACCCCGGCGACCACCGGGGCCGTACCGCTGGCCCGCTCGGTCCCGGTCCGGCTGCGGATCGCGGCCATCGGCGTGGACACCCCGGTGATGTCACTGGGGCTCAACTCCGACGGCACCGTGGCCGTACCGCCGATCGAGGCGCGCTCGCCCGCGGGCTGGTACAGCGGCTCGCCGACGCCCGGCGTCACCGGACCCTCGGTGATCCTCGGCCACGTCACGGTCGGACAGTACGGCGACGGCGTCTTCCGCCACCTGTCCGAGCTCGCCGCCGGCGACCGGATCGAGATCGGCCTCAAGGACGGCGCCACGGCCGCCTTCACCGTCGACTCCGTCCAGACGGTCGCCAAAGCGCGATTTCCGACGGACCGCGTGTACGGGAACGTCGACCACCCCGCTCTGCGTCTCATCACCTGTGGCGGCACCCGGATCACCGGGAGCGGCTATCAGGACAACGTGATCGTCTACGCGTCCCTGTCGTCGGGAGCGGGAACCTGAACAGGACCCCGCACCCGTCCGCCGTCCGGACACCGACCGCTCGTACGCACCGGACCTGGTCCGCGCGTACGTCCCCGGCACCGGCCCCGATCCGGGGCCGGCGCGGGGCGGGCGGCGCCGGGCGGCCCGGGAGGTCTGCCCCGGCGCCACCGGGGCAGACGACGATCACCACGAGGACGACGAGTGAGGAGAGCGGCCATCCGGTCCCAAGAGCGCGCGGCCGCCGAGCTGTTCGAGGCCGTCTATCCGCGCCTGGCGGGCTGGTGCCGCCGTCTGGTGGACGACGACGGGACCGCGCACGAGATCGCGTCCGAGGCCTTCACCCGGCTGTGGGCGCGCTGGACCAAGGTCGAGGAGCCCAGCGGATACCTCTATGTGACCGCGGCCAACCTGGTCAGGGACCACTGGCGCAGACTGGAGCGCGAGCGCCGCGCCATGCGCCGATTCACCACGGAGGAAGCCGTGAAGGAGCAGCAGGACAGCAGCGACCCCTCGGTGCGCATGCTCGTCCAGTCCCTCCCGGAGCGACTGCGCGACCCGGCACTGCTGTACTACTACGCGGACCTGCCGGTACAGCAGGTGGCCGCGCTGCTCGGCCGGAACGAGGGCACGGTCAAGGCCGACCTGCACGCGGCCCGCGAACTGCTGCGCGCCAGGCTGGGGGAACACCATGACCGGACTGTCTGACGACGGTCCCGGCGGGGAGCCCTTCGACCCGCTGGAGCCGCTGCTGCGCCCGCCCGCGGTCTACCTGCCGCCGCCCGCGGGCTCGTTCGAGCTGATCCGCCGCCGCGCGGCCAGGCGCCGCCGCTCCCGCGCGATGGTCGGCGGCACGCTCGCCGCCGCCGTCATCACCGGTGCCTTCTACGTGGCCGGCACGCTCAACAGGGACGACTCGCAGGAGGTCGTCCCCACACCGGCCAACAGCAGCGGGCCCGTCACCACGGCCCCCGGACCGACGACCCCGCCCGTCGTGCCGCCGCCCGCGCCCACCCCGACGCGGACCACGCCCACCAAGGGCCCGGGCGACGGTACGACCGTCACGTCCGAGCCGTCAGGGACCACCCCGCCCACCTCGCCGACCAGCACCAGCACCGGCACCGATTCCGCCGCCACACCGCTGTGCACGGCCGCGCAGCTCACCGCCTCCCTCGGTGACGGCGACGCGGGCGCGGGCAACCTCTACCGCTACCTGCTGCTCACCAACCACAGCGATACGGTCTGCCATGTCACCGGCTTCCCCGGCCTGTCGCTGCTGGACGCGAACGGCAAGCAGATCGGCGCCCCCGCCACGTACCAGAATCTCCCGCACGGGCCCGTCGTGCTGCGGCCCGGCGAGTCCGCGAGCGACACCATCCACACCGTCAACCAGCAGGGGACCTGCCTGCCGACCTCCACGAGCCTGCGGATCTACCCGCCGGGCAGCAGGGCGTCGCTGGTCTTCCCGGGGAAGATCACCAACTGCGACAACGAGTTCGTGGTCACCCCCTTCACCGCGGGCACGACGGGCAACCCGCCGTCCTGACGGGGACGGCGGGGGTCGGTCCGCCCCGGCGCCGGCTCAGTGCACGTCCGGCGGGCTGGAGGTCGCGGGCGGCATCGAGTAGGTGGGGGACGCGGGGGAACCCGAGCGGACGCCCGGCGGTTTGCTGGGCGGCATCGGCGCCGCGGTGATCAGCACCCTGCCGTACGCCGCCATCGCCGCCGCCATCACGAGCAGGATCATCAGCCAGCGCAGGTGCAGCCGGGCGGGGACGCTGAGCAGCCACGACAGCATCCCGCCGGACAGCAGCAGCCCGGAACGACTCCTGCGGTTGACGCCGCGACGGCTCATCGGCGCCCCCTCCCGCCGGTGGGCCGGGTATGGGGCAGAGTGCGTCCGATCTGGTCGCGGTAGCGCAGGAGTTCCAGCGGCATGTCGAAGGCGACGGCCGCCACGATCTGCGGACCGTACGCGGTCTGCCGGGAGTAGCGGACGAGGAAGCGGTCGGAGCGCATCGAGCCCGCCATGACCTCGGTGTCCGTGCCGAGCGCGGGGATGCCCACCGCCTGGATCCGGATGCCGTGCTGTTCCGACCAGAAGCGCGGCACCGGAGTGAAGCGCGCCGCGCGTCCGGGGCCGCGCAGCAACGAGTCGGCGGCGTGCTGCCCCATCTCCACGGCGTGGATGAGGTGTTCGACCCGGCGCGGCTCGGTGTCGAAGCGCGGGTTGGGCCAGCGGGCCACGTCCCCGGCCGCCACCACATGCGGCGTGGTCCTGCCCCACTGGTCCACCGCGTGGCAGGTCGGCCCGCAGAGCACGCCGTCGGAGATCTCCAGACCGCTGCCCCGCAGCCACTCGGTACGGGGCTGGCCGCCGAGACCGAGCACCACGAAGTCGCAGTCGAGGACCGCGCCGTCGTCGAGCCGCAGCCGCAGCCCGTCGCCGTGGTCCTGCCAGTCGGTGATCTTCGTGCCGAGGCGGACGTCGACACCCGCGCGGCGCTGGAGCGAGCCGACCACCGCGCCGACCCTGGCGCCGAGCACCCGGCGCAGCAGCGGCGCGCTGTGGACGACGAGCGTCACGTCCATCCCGTTCTCCCGCGCGGTGCAGGCGAGTTCGCAGCCGATGAAGCCGCCGCCGAGGATCACCACCCGACGGGCGCGCGCCGCGTGCATCGCCCGCCGTATCGCCGCCGCGTCCTCGATCGTGCGGACGGTACGGACCCGGTCGCTGAACACCGGCGCCTCGGGCAGCCGCTTGGCGTCCACACCGGTCGCCACCACCAGCCCGTCGAACGGCAGATACTCCCCGCCGCGCAGTTCGATCGCGGACTTCGCCAGGTCCAGCCCCGTCATCCGGGTGTCGAGCAGCCAGTGCGCGTCCAGCGCCGCGTCCGCCCGGAAGGGCAACTGCTGCTCGGCGAGCCGGCCCGACAGATACTGCTTGGACAGCGGCGGACGGCTGTACGGCCGGTGCGGCTCCTCGCCGACCATCACCAACTCCCCGTCGAAACCGCGCTCCCTGAGTCGGGTCGCGGCGCTCAGCCCGGCGAGCCCGGCGCCCGCGACGACGATCCGCCGCAGGCTCGCCCGCGCCGCGGAGCCGCTGCGCAGCGGCCTCGCCGCCCGCCGCCCGATCGCGGCGGGACCGCCGGACGGGCTCTGCCCGCCGTGGACGGTGATGGCCTGCATCGGGCAACACCGCACCGCCTGGCGGGCCTTGGCCGCGTAGTCGGCGGGCACGCTGCGCGTGTAGTGCAGCGAACCGCTCTCGGCGATCCGGAAGACCTCGGGCGCCTCCTGCTGGCAGATGCCGTAGATGTGGCACCGGTTGTTGTCGACGCTGATCCGTACCGGCTCCGCCTCGGGCACCAGTACGGGCCTGGCGGGCGCGAACGACTCGGCGGCGATGGGGGCTTGGGGGAGCGGCGGCGCGGTGCGCGCGGCCGGGCGGCCTTGGTGGACGACGACCGGTGTGGTGGGCCGGGCGGCGGGCGTCTGACCCGGTGGCCAGGGCGCCGGGGGGATACGGCCCGGGCGAGGCGGCTGGATCATTCGGCGGCTCCCGGCCTGCCGAGGTAGGTGCGCTGTCTGAGCCGGGAACGGGACGGGAAGGCGCGGATCAGGAAGGCCAGCAACACCGTGCCCGCCCCGGTGGCGATGCCGACCGACACCAGATTCAGATGGCGCGGCTCCGGGTGCACCAGGAAGACGTGCAGCCAGATCAACCCGAAGGCCGCATAAGCGAACTGATGAGTCCTCAGCCAGCGGTGGTAGCCCAGTCTGCGCTGGAGCCACACCGAACATCCCACGGCGATGGCCAGTTCGGTGCCGAGGATGCCGAAGCCCACCGGGAGCCGCTGCACACCGCCGGTGAACGGCACGGTCAGCTCACGGCCGCCGATCCGCCAGACCGGCTGGTAGAGAAAGGTCGCGCCGTGCACGACACCGAAGATCATCGCGGAGAGCGCCAGCGTCATGTGCGCGCCGTAGAAGGTGGCCCGGTTGACCGCGTGCTGCAGGAATCTCAGCCGCAGCAGCACACCGAGGACGACGGTGGCCACCATCAGCACATACGCGATCAGAGCCGCGAGTCTCGCGATCTTGTGGACGCCCATGTCGTAGGGCAACTGCTTGTCGTACGCGTCCAGCGGGGAACCGGGGATGGGAGCGGCGGCGGAAGTGCCGCGCGCCAGGAGCAACCCCACCGTGAAAAGCACCAATACCGAGAAAAGCACCAGCAGAAGACGGGAAGCACCGCTGAGCGCGGGGGCCTTCTTACGGCTGTCGAATGCCGCGACCGTGACCATATCCTGTGACTCCTCGTATCGACGCGACTGCGACACGCGCAGGGCGAAGACCTGGGGCGAGACCCGGAGCCGAGCTGTCTCGTTACCATTTTGTGCATTCGCCGATGAATGCGGCAAAGGTGTTCGGGGCAGGCTTCTCTTCGGGCCCTTTCCCCTGAAGGACACGCTGCTTGGCGGCAGACGCTACACCAAGATTCGCGCGCGGTCGATGCATGGCCAACGGGCCCCGGGCCGACTCGATATGACGCTAAATCACCATTGTGACGGCGAATCACCGGCCCGGATCGCGTAGCTCGCGTAAAGGCTTTGCGCGGCGACGGTGAATCACGAACCGGTGTACTGCGCGGCGAATGGTGAAGGACCGGGCCGGGCGCGGCTCAGCCCGCGCCGCCCGGACGGTCGGCCGTGCGGGGGAGCGGCAGGTCGCCGGTGAGGGAATTCTGGATCACCGGCGCGTACACGGCGATCAGCGACGGCGTGCTCGCGGATGCCAGCGGCTCGACGCGGATGATGTAGCGGGCCATGACCAGACCGATGAGCTGGGAGCCCAACAGGGCCGAGCGCAAAGCGCGTTGTGGCTCGGCCAGTGCCTGGGCCAGCGGGCCGAGCACTTCGCGGCCGAGGAATTCCCGCAGAATCCCGGCGGCCGTCTCGTGCGAGACCGCCGACCGGATCACCGCCAGCAGCGCGTCGTGCCGCTCGGCCGACTCCCACAGCCCGAGGACCGTCGTCAGCAGCCGCTCGCCCGAGGTGGCGGGATCCCCGGCGAGCACCGGCAGCAACTCCATCGGGCGCACCGCCTCGTGGACGGCGGCGGCGAACACCCCTTCCTTGGACCGGAAGAAGTGGTGCACGAGCGCCGCGTCGACCTTCGCTTCGCGGGCGATGCCGCGCACCGTCGTCCGCTCGTAGCCGTACTCGGCGAATTTCAGCCGCGCCGCCCGCAGGATCGCCTCTCTGCTGCCGCTGCGGCCCGGCCGTCGGCCGGGCCGTCCGGTGACCGCCTCTCCCATGACCGCCGCCCTGTCACGTAAATTCACCGTTCGGTGATTTATGAGAGTAGCCTCGGCGGGGTGAAACGCCAACCACCCGCCGGCCGTGCGCCGGCCACCGCCCGCGCCGCGGGCGCGGACCGCGTGCGGACCGGGCGCCGGTCCGGTCCGGCGCCGACGCGGCCCGGCCGCCCGCCAGGCGCTCGACACGCCTCGCCGAACCCGGAAGAATTACCCGCGAGGGTCGCTTGAAACCTCTTTGGGACGCAAACGGGCGACCTGTCCGCGAGGGGAGTTTATCGGCGCGCCGTGACCTGTGCGGCGGCTCGGGGCATTGCCCGAAAGGGCTATAGATTTAACTTTCAATCATAACGAGCTCAAATGTTCCATGTTGATGCTGGTCAGGCGTGCGTGCTAGAGTCGAAATAACGTGCTGTTTGCTGAAGGTCGGGGGCTCGATGCTTCAGGATGGGATCACGAGAGTTCTTCTCGTCGACTCCAGAGCGGTTTCCCGTGTGGGACTCAGTGTCCTGCTGAGCAGGGAAACCGATCTGGAAGTCGTGGGCGAGGTTGCCGATATTCGGCACGCTCTGCCCTGCGTGGCAAGGTTGTCTCCGCATGTGGTGATCATCGACGCGCTGGATGTGGCGCCGGATGTTCCGCATGCCATCCAGCAGCTCATCGTCGGCGGCGCCGACGGCTGCCCTAAGATATTAGCCCTGGTCCAGAGCCTGGAGCAGTGCGCTCAGCACTGGCAGGCGGCCGGTGCCAGGGGTGTGCTCGACAGTCAGGCGAGTCCGGAGCGGATCATCGCCGCCGTCCGGATGGTCGCCGCCGGTTACCGACTGGTGATTCCCACCGTCGGCGCCGCCACTGCCGCCGCCACCGCGGCGGCCATCACGCCGGAACCGCCGCAAGCGGAAACATCGGAGACCGATCTGGTGTCCAGTGGAATAACCCGGCGTGAGCGCGACGTGCTCCAGCTCATCATCCGCGGCTATTCGAACGCGGAAATATCAGAAGCACTTTTTCTGAGTGAGAGCACCGTGAAATCACACGTTCAGCGCATGCTGGACAAGCTGGCTCTGCGCAATCGAGTACACGCCGTTATATATGCTTATGAAAAAGGAATTGTCAGAGCCGGCGGCAATTTAGAATCTTTAGTCGGTACCAGTATGTGACACCATTTTCGCGACCTGGGAACGGTCTTTCTTGCCGTTCCCGGTTCGGGGTATCTCGTCGAAAAGGCTGAGGCTGTCGACGAGCATGTAGGTGGGGAGCCGTTCGGCGCTCCACCGCTTGAGCGCGAGCAGGCCCGGAGCGCTGTCCGGGGCCGGGACCACCACGGCGTGCAGCCGTGCCGTGAGCCCGGTCCCGAGCACGACCACGGCCACATCCCTGACCTGCGGGTGCAGGCTCAGGACGCTCTCGATCTCGCCCAGCTCCACCCGGTTGCCGCGGATCTTCACCATGTGGTCGCGGCGCCCCAGGTACTCCAGCATGCCCGCGTCGTCGTACCGCACGAGGTCGCCGGTCGCGTACGGGCCGCTCTGCGGCGGATGGCCCCAGTACCCGAGCATCACCGTGGGGCCGGAGACCAGCAGCTCCCGCCCCGCCTGGCCCGCGACCTCTGGGCCCAGCTCCAGGGTGTCGCCCGAGCAGACCGCGCCGATTGGCAGGGCGCCCGCGCGGTCGAGATCGGCGGCGCAGACCTCGTACGACGTACAGACATTCGTCTCGGTCGGGCCGTACCAGTTGAGCAGCCTGACGTCCTGCCAGGCCGCGCGCAGCCGCCGCACATGGGCGATCGGGAACGCCTCGCCCGCGAAGACGCAGGCCCGCAGCGCGCGCGGCGGCGGCCCGTCCAGCAGCCCGCCCTTGGTGATCATCAAGGTGAGCGCCGACGGCACCGAGTACCAGACGGTGATCGCGTGCTCGTCCATGAAGCGGACGAGCTGGGCCGGCGCGTAGGCCAGCGCCTCGGGCACCAGATGGACGCTGGCGCCCGCCAGGAACGCCGCGTAGAGGTCGAAGACCGACAGGTCGAAATTGAACGGCGCGTGGTTGGAGAGCCGGTCCGAGGGGACCAGCCGCAGATCGGCCGCCGCCCACCGCACGAACGCCAGCGCGTTGAGGTGGCTCAGGCACACACCCTTGGGCTCGCCGGTCGAACCCGACGTGAACAGGATGTACGCCGGATCGTGCTCCGAGCCCTCGACCGGCGACGGTACGGGCTGGCCCTCGCCCGTCGCCAGCAGGTCCGCGAAGGTACGGCAGGGCGCCGCGTCCCAGCCCGCGTCGGCCGCCGCGTCCGCGCCGTCCTCGTCGGTCACCACCAGCGCGGGGGCGCAGGCCGCGACGATCCGCGCCAGCCGCGACGGCGGGTTCGAGGACGCCACCGGTACGTAGACCGCGCCGCCGCGCAGGCACGCCTGCATCAGCGCCACGACGTGCAGGCTCTTCGCGCTCCACAGCACGACCCGGTCGCCCGGCCGCACCCCGCTCGCGGCCAGCGCCGCGCCGTAACGCGCCGCGAGCGCGTCCAGTTCGCCGTAGGTCAGCCGTCCGTCGACGGCGTCGACCGCGAGGGAATCCGGCGCCCTGCGGGCGGCGGCGGTGACGAATTCGTGCAGCCTCACAGTCCCAGCTCCTTCGCGACGAGCTCCTTCTGGATCTCCGAGGTACCGGAGAACAGCACGCTCGGCACCGCGTCCCGCAGCGCCGCCTCCACACCCGACTCCGACCGGTATCCGCGACCGCCGAGAATCCGTACGGCGTCCAGCGCGCTCTGCACCGCGGCCTCGGAGACGGCGAGCTTCGACAGCGCCACCGGCAAGGTCGCCCTGCCGCCGCGGTCCATCTCCCAACAGGCCCGGTAGAGCAGGAGTCTGGCGCTCTCCAGCCGCAGCTTCATGTCCACGATGCGGTGCGAGACCGCCTGGAAGCCGGAGATGCGACGGCCGAACTGCCGCCGCTCGCTGGCGAATCGGACGCACTCCTCGACCAGGCGGTCCATCAGGCCCAGATAGCCCGCGAAGAGGCAGGCGCGCTCCCAGCCCATGGACGTCTGGAAGATCGTCGCACCCATCCCCTCGACGCCCAGCACCTGGTCGTCGGGGACGAAGCACTCCTGGAAGGTCACCGTGCCCGCCAGGCAGGAGGACAGACCCATCTTCTCGAAGGGCTCACCGCGCAGCACCCCGGGGGCGTCGGCCGGCACGACGAAGGCGGTCTGGCCGAGGTGTCCCGAGTCGGGGTCGCTGGTCGCGTACGTGACCAGGACGTCGGCGGCCGGGCCATTGCTGACGAAGCTCTTCTCGCCGTCCAGGACGAATCCGCCCGGCACTTCGGTCGCCGTCACCCGCAGCCGCGAGACGTCGGAGCCGGACTCCGGCTCCGTCATGGCGTTGCCCGCGATCATCCGGCCGGACGCGAGCTCCGGCAGGAAGCGCTTCTTGAGGTCCGCGCTGCCGAACTCCGCGATCGGCACGGCGCAGGCGAAGAGGTGGGCGCTGGCCGCGAAGACCAGCCCGGTGTCGTGGCAGCCGCGGCCCACGGCCTCGATGACCCGCGCGGTGTCGAGCGCGCCGAGGCCGTCCCCGCCGTACTCGGCGGGAAGGCAGGCGCCCAGGGCGCCGATCCGGCCGAGTTCCCGCCAGTCGGACCGTTCACCGGGGCGCCGCGGACGGTCCGCGGGGAACGCGTCGGCGGCCCGGCGGACGGTCTCCTCGTACCGCGCGGTCTGCTCGGTGCTCCAACTGAAGTCCACGCTGGCTCCTGCATCGGGAGGGGGGAGGGAGGGAGAGAGACGGAAGGTGGGGTGCTGCGCTCGGGGCTCGGGGCTCGGGGCTCGGGGCTCAGGGCTCAGGGCTGGGGCTCGGGGCCGAGGGCTCCGCGCTCAGGGCTCAGGGCTCAGGGCTCGCGGATCACATCGCGCCCACCGTGAGCAGGTCCGCCAGCGCGGAGCGCAGTTCGGCGCTGGCGAGCATCATGTGGCCGCCCCGCACGGTGGTGACCCGGCACGGCCCGGTGGTCTCCGCCGCCCACGCGGCCAGCCCCGGCGCGTCCACCACCGGGTCCAGGTCGCCGGCGAAGACATGCACCGGGCAGGACAGCGGCGGCAGTTCGGTGGGACGGCGGTAGGTCTCCGTCATCCGCAGGTCGGCGCGGAGCGGCGGAAGGAACAGGTCGAGCAGTTCAGGACTGTCCTCGACGGCGGGCAGCGCGCCCTCCAACGTCCGCAGGCCGCTCAGCAGTTGGGCGGGCGGCGCGTTGTGCAGCGGCGGCAGCGCGTGCGGGGTGCGGGGCGAATTGCGTCCCGAGACGATCAGGGCGGCGGGCGGCCCGACCAACTGCGAGAGCCGGTGGGTCAGTTCGAAGGCGACCACGGCGCCGAAGCTGTGCCCGAACACCGCGTAGGGTCCCTCGATACCGGGTGCCAGCTCGGCCGCGAGGGTACGGGTCAGCGTGCCGATGTCCTGGGCGAGCGGTTCGCGCCTGCGGCTGCCGTGGCCCGGCAGGTCGACCGGGCGGACCCGCGCCACCTCGGCGAGGCCGGGCCGCCACGCGTGGTACATCACCGCGCTGCCGCCGGCATGGGGCAGGCACAGCAACTGGGGCCGTAGGGCGGGAAGCAGCACGGCCGCGGACCTCCTGTGATCGGGCGCACCGGATGGTCCCTCGATCCTCGCCGTTGCGGCGGCACGGGGCCACGGCCGTGAGTACTCATCATTAATGAGGACCCGCACGTGAAGCGGAAGCGGCGCCTCCCCCGTAAGTACGCACTTCGGGGCGTGTGTGCGCGGGCGTAATTCATCAGGTCTGGTGAAGTCCTCCGGCGGCGCCCGTAGCTACGTTTGGGGCCCTGGCCGAGCCGACCGCGACTTCGTGGAGTCGGGGGTTCCGCCGTGTCAACCCCGGACTCCGGAAGGTCGCTACGCATGTCCGACAGTTCTGATCCGCAGCTCGGCTACGACGAAGTCCTCGCGGAGCTGAAGGAGTTCGTCGAAACGCGATTCCTGCCCGAGGGCGAGGAGGGAATCGAGCCCGATTCCCCGCTGCTCCAGCTCGGAATCCTCACGTCGCTGAACACCACCGAGCTGATCGCCCATATCCACGACAGGTACGGGCTGTTCATGCCGCCCGAGTACATCGTCGGCAGGAACTTCAAGAGCCTGGACGCCATCAGCAAGCTCGTGGTCCGGATCCAGACCGACCCCGCCGCCATGGCCTGACGCTCTGTCCGACGCCGCTGTGCCGCCGCCGCTTTGACGCGGACGCGAACCGCCCGACCGGAAGCGCGGCCCGTGCCGAGGCAGGGCCCGTCCGATCCGACTCAAGAGGAGCAGTCTTGTCCGCAGTCGACTATGACATCGGGATCATCGGTGGAGGCCCGGCAGGCTCCACCGCGGCCTCATACCTGACCAGGGCCGGACTCACCGTCGCGGTCTTCGAGGGGGAGACCTTCCCCCGCGAGCACGTCGGCGAGTCACTGGTGCCCGCCACCACCCCCGTACTGCGCGACATCGGCGCGCTCGACCTGGTCGAGCAGGCCGGATTCCCCCGCAAATACGGCGCGGCCTGGACGTCCGCGGCACCGGCCGGCATCCCCACCATGGGCTTCGGCGGCCTCTCGCACGGCCTCGGCGCCGCCGAGATCGAATTCGACGAGCGCGACCAGCCCGGCGTCCTCCAGTCCCACACGTACCACGTGGACCGGGGCAAGTTCGACCAGCTCCTGCTCCAGCACGCCGCCTCCTGCGGCGCGAAGGTCTTCGAGAACACCCGCATCGGCAGCGTCGACTTCTCCGGCGAGCACCCGGTGATCCACCCCGTCCGCGACAAGGACACCGGTGTCACCGTCCGCATGGTCGTGGACGCCAGCGGGCGCGGCACGATGCTCGGCCGCCAGCTCAAGCTCAAGGTCCCCGACCCGGTGTTCAACCAGTACGCGGTGCACACCTGGTTCGACGGCCTGGACCGCACGGCCCTCTCGCACGACAAGAAGAAGGCCGACTACATCTTCATCCACTTCCTGCCGCTGACCGACACCTGGGTCTGGCAGATCCCGATCACCGACACCATCACCAGCGTCGGCGTCGTCACGCAGAAGAAGCACTTCACCGCCTCCAAGGACGACCTGGAGGGCTTCTTCTGGGAGTGCGTGGGAAGCCGCCCCGAACTGCGCGCCGCGCTCGAGGACTCCGAGCGCGTACGCCCCTTCAAGGCCGAGGGCGACTACAGCTACGGCATGAAGGAGATCACCGGCGACAACTTCGTGCTGATCGGCGACGCCGCGCGCTTCGTGGACCCGATCTTCTCCAGCGGCGTCAGCGTCGCGCTCAACAGCGCCCGCATCGCGACCAAGGACATCATCGCGGCGGCGGAGGCCGGGGACTTCAGCAAGTCCCGCTTCACCGAGTACGAGCGGACGCTGCGGCGCGGGGTGAGCAACTGGTACGAGTTCATCTCCATCTACTACCGGCTGAACATCCTGTTCACCGCCTTCGTGCAGGACCCCAGGTACCGGCTCGACGTCCTCAAGATGCTCCAGGGCGACGTCTACGACGACGACGAACCGCGCGCGCTCGCCGCGATGCGGAAGATCGTCGCCACGGTCGAGAACGATCCCGACCACCTCTGGTACAAGCACCTGGGCAGCCTGTCCGCGCCCTCAGCGGCGGCGCTGTTCTGATGACCGATCAGGCCCCGGAGGCGGTGGCGATCATCGGTGCCGGCTGCCGCTTCCCGGGCGGCGTGGCGGACCTGGCCGGATTCTGGCGGGTGCTGCGGGACGGCACGGACGTGATCACCGAGATCCCGCCGTCCCGCTCCGACCTCGCCCGGCACTACGACCCGGACCCCGACGCGCCAGGCCGGACGTACACGCGCTGGGGCGGTTTCATCGAGGACGAGACGCGTTTCGACGCGGAGTTCTTCGGTATCGCCCCGCGCGAGGCCCGGCAGATCGACCCGCAGCAGCGGATGCTCATCGAGGTCGCCTGGGACGCGCTGGAACACGCCGGGATCGTCCCCGGCAGCCTCGCCGGCACCCGTACCTCCGTCTTCTCCGGCGGCCTGAGCGTCGACTACTTCCTGCGGCACTCCCGCGAGGCGGGCGTCCGCGGCATCGACCCCTGGTACGCCTCGGGCAAGGAGGCCAGCTTCGGCCCCGGCCGGCTGTCGTACCTGCTCGGCCTCAACGGCCCGAGCGTGGCGCTGAGCACCGCCTGCTCCTCGTCGCTGGTCGCCGTGCACCTCGCGCGGCAGAGCCTGCTCACGGGGGAGTCCGACACCGCGCTGGTCGGCGGCGTCAATCTGCTGCTCTCCGCCGAGCTGACGGTGTTCATGTCCAAGGTCGGCGCCATGGCCAAGGACGGGCACTGCAAGGTCTTCGACGCGGCGGCCGACGGAATCGTCCGCGGCGACGGCTGCGTGGTGCTCGTCCTCAAGCGGCTGACCGACGCGCTCGCCGACGGCGACCGCGTGCTGTCCGTGATCCGCGGCTCCGCCGTCAACCACGACGGGCACAGCGCGGGACTGACCGTGCCCAGCGCCGCCGCCCAGCAGTCGCTGCTGCGGGACGCCCTGGCCGCCGCGGACGTACGGCCCGACGAGATCGGCTACGTCGAGGCGCACGGCACCGGCACCCCGCTCGGCGACCCCATCGAGATGAGCGCGCTCGCCCGGATTCTCGGCGAAGGACGCGACGCGGAACACCCGCTGCTGGTCGGCTCGTTGAAGACCAACTTCGGGCACACCGACGGCGCGGCGGGCGCGGCCGGGCTCCTCAAGGCGGCACTGGCCGCACAGCACGGCGAGATCCCCCCGCATCTGCACCTGGACCGGCTCAACCCCGGTATCCGCTGGGACCGCTGGCCGGTGCGGGTGCCGACGGACCTCACCGCGTGGCCGGACGGCGGCGGGCGGCGACTGGCCGGCGTCAGCGCCTTCGGGCTCAGCGGCACCAACGCCCATGTGATCGTCGAGGCACCGCCCGCCGTCGCCCCGCCCGCCGAGGCGGTACAGGACCGGCCGTCCCGGCTGCTCCTGCCGGTCTCCGCGCGCTCCGGCGCCGCGCTGCGCGAACTGGCCCGTGCGCACCGCGACCGGCTGCTCGACCAGCCGGAGGCCGAACTGGCCGCGTACGTCACGGCGGCGGGCACCCGGCGCACCCAGCACCGCGAGCACCGCATCGCCGTCACCGGCAGGACGGCCACCGAACTCGCCCAGGAACTCGGCGCGTTGCTGGAGACATCTCTCGACACCGCCGTGCCGGACCTGGCGGCGGAAGAGCGAGGCGGCGCGCAGTGGGGCGGCACGGACGCCGGGGACTTCGGCGACCCGGGCGACTCGGGCGACGACCTGCCGCAGGTCTGCTTCGTCTTCTCCGGGCAGGGCGGCCAGTGGACGGGCATGGGCCGCGAACTGCTGGCCCACGAGGACGCCTTCCGGACCGAACTGGCCCGCGTGGACGAGCTGATCGCCGCGGAGGCGGGCTGGTCGGTGATCGGCGAACTGACCGCGGACGCCGAGCACTCCCGGCTGACTCGGACCGAATTCGCCCAGCCCGTCGTCTTCGCCGTGCAGGTGGCCGCCGCCGCGCTCTGGCGCTCCTGGGGCGTGGAGCCCGCCGCCGTCATCGGGCACAGCATGGGCGAGATCGCCGCCGCCCACGTGGCGGGCGCCCTCACCCTCACCGACGCCGTACACGTCATCGTGCACCGCGGACGCCTCCTCCAACGGGCCGAGGGCGGCGGCCGGATGGCCTCCGTTGCCCTCCCCGAAGCCGACCTGCTGCCGCTGCTCGCCGCACACGGCGACGACGTGACCGTGGCCGCCGTCAACGGTCCCGCGAGCACGGTCGTCTCCGGACGCACCGAGGCCGTCGAGGCCCTGGGCGCCGAACTGGCCGAGCTCGGCCACGGCTACCGCGCGATGCCCGGCGAATACGCCTTCCACAGCGCGCAGATGGCGCCCTACCAGGACGAACTCGTCGCACTGCTCGGCGAGATCACCCCGGCGAAGCCGCGCGTGCCGGTCCACCTCACCTGCGAGCCGGGCACCGATGGCCCCTTCGGCGCCGACTACTGGGGACGCAACCTCCGCCAGCCGGTCCGCTTCTCCGCCGCGCTCGGCCGCGCGCTCGACGCCGGTCACCGCCTCTTCGTGGAGCTGGGCCCGCACCCGGTGCTCGCGCAGCCCGTCGTCCAGAGCCTGGAGGACCGGGGCGTCGACGGGCTCGTCGTCCCCACCCTGCGCCGCGACACCGACGACGTCACCACCGCGCGCACCTCGCTGGCCAGGCTCTACGCCGCCGGGGTCGACATCCGCTGGCCCGAGGTCAATCCGGGACCCACGGCCGTCACGGACCTGCCCGGCTACCCGTGGCAGGGCGACAAGCTGTGGTTCGACATCCCCGCGCCCGACGCGAACGCCGATGCCGACACCCTGCCGCGACTGAGCGCACTGCACGGCGAGTTGAAGCTGTACGACGAGGCCGGGCGGCTCGTCGCCGAGACCGTGGGGCTGCGCCTGAGCACTCCGGGCGCGCCGCTGTCCGAGACGGCGCCGCCCGCCCTGCCCGCGCCGGTGGACGCCGCTCCCGCCACCGCTCCGGCGACCCCGGCGCGCCCCAGCCGCGACCAGCTCGCCGACCTGGTCGCGGACGCCGCCGCGGAGGTGCTGGGGCTGGCCTCCGGCACCACCGTGGCGCGCGGTCGCGGCTTCACCGACCTCGGCATGGACAGCCTCGGCGCCGTCGAGCTGTGCAAGGTGCTGGAACGGTCCGTGCCGCTGCGGCTGCCGAAGACCGCGGCCTTCGACCACCCCACCGTGCGGCGGTTCGCCGACTACCTCGACGGCCTGCTCGGCGACGCCCCGGCTCCCGCGCCCGCCGTGTCCCGTACGACCGCCACGGCGGCCGTGTCCCGTACGACCGACACGCCCGCGGCTCCGGCCGCGCCGACCGGCACGCCCGGCGCGCCCGAGCCGATCGCCGTCATCGGCGTCGGCTGCCGCTTCCCCGGCGGCGCCGAGGGCCCGGACGCCTACTGGCGGCTGCTGACCGCGGGCCGCGACGCCGTACGCCGCGCCCCCGACGGCCGCTTCGACGACCCGCGCGTGTGGTGGGGCGGCTTCCTGGACGACGACCCGGCGGGCTTCGACGCGCCGTTCTTCCGGATCCCGCCGCGCGAGGCCAAGGTGATGGACCCGCAGCAGCGGATGTTCCTCGAAGTGGCCTGGGAGGCGCTGGAACACGCGGGCGTCCCGCCGACCTCGCTCGCCGAGTCCCGCACCGGGGTCTTCCTCGGCATGAACTCCACCGACTACGCCCAGATCGTGGGCAGCCACCCCGACAACGTGGACGCCTTCTACGGCACCGGCACCTCCTTCAGCGCCGCCGCCGGCCGCCTGTCGTACCTGCTCGGCATGCGCGGCCCGAGCCTGGCCGTCGACACCGCCTGCTCGTCCTCGCTGGTCGCGGTGCACCTCGCGGTGGCCAGTCTGCGCTCGGGTGAGAGCGACCTCGCGGTCGCCGCGGGCGTCAATCTCATCCTCGGCCCCACCATCCACCGGGCCAGCGACGCCGCCGGGGCCCTCGCGGCCGACGGCCGGTGCAAGACCTTCGACGCCACCGCCGACGGATACACGCGGGGCGAGGGCTGCGGAGCCGTCATCCTCAAGCCGCTGTCCGCCGCCCGGCGCGACGGCGACCGGGTCCTGGCGCTGATCCTCGGCTCCGCCGTCAACCAGGACGGCGCCAGCAGCGGCTTCACCGCCCCGAACGGTCCCGCGCAGGAGACACTGCTGCGCGCCGCACTCGCCGACGCCCGCGTCGGCGCCGACGACATGGACT
Organism: Streptomyces sp. NPDC088197; assembly: GCF_044741185.1. Taxonomy (NCBI): domain Bacteria; kingdom Bacillati; phylum Actinomycetota; class Actinomycetes; order Kitasatosporales; family Streptomycetaceae; genus Streptomyces; species Streptomyces sp. NPDC088197. Next base: position 17,304 of record NZ_JBIUSD010000005.1, on the reverse strand, counting down.
ACGTCGAGGCGCACGGCACCGGCACTCCGCTCGGCGACCCGATCGAACTGCGGGCGCTCGGCGCCGCGTTGGCCGGACGGACGACCCAGCAGCCCTGCCTGGTCGGCTCGGTGAAGACCAACATCGGCCACCTGGAAGCCGCGTCCGGCATCGCGGGGCTCATCAAGACCGTCCTGGCCCTGCGGCACGAGACGGTGCCCGCGCACCTGCACTTCACGCGGCCGAGCCCCGACATCCCCTGGGACGAACTGCCCCTGGACGTCCCGACCGAGGCCCGCCCGTGGGCCCGCGGCGAGCGCCGCAGGGTCGCCGGGGTCAGCGCCTTCGGCTTCAGCGGCACCAACGCGCACATCGTGCTCGCCGAGGCCCCCGCGACCGACGCCTCCGACGCATCCGACATCCCCGATGCTTCCGGCACCTCCGACGCGGACGACGGCGCCGCCCTGACCGCCCGCCTCCACGTCCTGCCGCTGTCCGCCGCGTCCCCCGCCGCACTGCGCGACCGGGCCGCCGCCCTGCGCTCACTGCTCACCGCCGAGCCGGACGGCGACGCGACACGGGACGCGCACGGCGCGGAACCGGCCGCCGTGGCGCGGACCCTGGCCGTACACCGCTCCCACCTCGACCACCGGCTGGTCGTCGTGGGCCGCGACCGCGCCGCGCTCGCCGAACGACTGACCGCCGTCGCCGACGGTGACAGCGTCCCCGGCACCGTCCTCGGCAAGGCCGCCGCACGCGCACGCGGACCCGTCTTCGTCTTCTCCGGACACGGCTCCTACTGGCCCGCCATGGGCCGCTCCCTGCTGGCCGCCGACCCGGTGTTCCGGGACGCGATCGCGGACTGCGATGCCGCGCTCGCCCGCCACCTGGACTGGTCGGTGCGCGAAGCGCTGGAATCCGCGCGCGAGCCTTCGAACGAACTCGACCAGCAGATCATGCTCTTCGCCACCCAGTACGGCCTGACGGCGAGCTGGCGCGCCCTGGGCGTCGAGCCCGCCGCCGTGCTCGGCCACAGCATGGGCGAGGTGTCGGCCGCCCTGTGCGCGGGCGCGCTCGACCTGGCGCAGGCCGCTGAGATCATGGTGCGCCGCACCCACCTGCTGCGGGCCCTGGTCGGCCAGGGCGGCATGGCCGTGGTCGGCCTCGACGCCGACCGCACCGAGGACGAACTGGCACCGTACGGCGACCGGTTGTGCGTCGCCGTGGTCAACAGCCGACAGTCGACGGTGGTGTCGGGAGAGACGACCGCACTGGAGGAACTGGGCGCCCGAATGCGCGCGCGCAACGTGTTCTTCCGTGCGGTCAACGCCGGCGGCCCGGCCCACAGCCCCTGGGCCGAGCCGCTGCGCGAACAGCTTGTACACGCCCTGACCGGCCTGGCCCCGGCCGCCCCGCGCCTGCCGATGTACTCCTCGGTGGACGGCGCGCCGCTCGCCGCCGACACCCCCCTGGACGCCGCCTACTGGGGCCGGAACCTGCGGCAGACCGTACGGTTCGCCGACGCAGTACGCGCAGCGGCGGCGGACGGACACGACACCTTCGTGGAGCTGTCCGCCCACCCCATCCAACTCGTGCCCATCGAGCAGGAGTTGCGGGCCGCGGGCACCGACGGACTGTTCGTGCCGTCACTGCTGCGCGACCAGGACGGCCCGGAGTCGCTGCTCACCGGGCTCGGCGCCCTGCACGTCGGCGGCCAGGCCGTGGACTGGCCGCGGCTGCACCCCGGGAACGGCCCGCTCGCCGAGCTGCCGACCTACCCGTGGGAGCACAAGCGGTACTGGGTCGACCAGCGCGACGCCGCCCCCGCGAACAAGGGCGCCCACCCGCTGCTGACCCGCGACGTCCGCACCCCGTCGGGCCGCGTCGTGGAGACGGACCTCGACGCCCGTACCGCCACCCGGCTCGGCGCCGAACCCGTGGGCGCCGCGCTGCGGGTGCCCGGCGCCACCTGGCTGGAGCTGGCCGTCGCCGCGGCCGGGACCGCCTTCGGCCCCGGCCGCCCCGTCCGCCTTGAGGAGATCACCCTCGACCGTCCCCTGCTGGTCCCGGCCGACGGCTCCGTCACCACCCAACTCACCCTGGAACGCGCCGCGTCGGGCGACCGGCCGGGTCTGGCGCTCACCTTGTGGGAGCCCGCCAGCGACACCGCGCCGCGCCCCCGCCGCCTCGTCTCGGGCCGCGCCCTGCCAGGACGCGCGCCGGCCGACACCGCTGCGGACGCCCCGCCGCACCCGCGCGGCCCGGTCGACGAGGCCCTGCGCGCCTGGGTGGCCCGGCACGCCACCGGGGACTGCGCGCCGACCCCGGAATCGGCCCGGACCGCCGACGGCCGCATCGAACTCGAACTGCGGCTGCGCCCGGCCACCATGCGCTGGCACCTCGCCCCCGACCTCCTCGAACTCGCCCTGCGGCTGCCCGCGTTCCTGCTGTCCGCCGACCCCGCCGACCCGGCGCCGCTCCCCGCCTCCCTCGACAGCCTCACCCTGTACGCGGCCCCCGACGACCGCGTCCTCGTCACCGCCGCCCTGCGCCCCGACACCGCGGGCGACCCGACCGCCGACATCCGCCTGACCACCCCCGAGGGCCGGCCGCTCGCCGAGATCACCGGCCTGCGCCTCGCCCCGCCGCGAGGCCGCGTCCTCAACCAGGAGGAGACCGCGCGCCTCACCACCAGCCTGTACGTCCTCGGCTGGCAGGAGCGCCCGCTGACGGTCCGTCAGCCTGAGCAGCGGCCGGCCGAAACCCCGGCTCGGCTCGAAGCCAGGACACCGCAGCGCGGCTTGACCGCCCATGTCCCCGCCCAGCGGGACGGCCTCGGCGCATCGCGGACCGACGACGACCCGTCCACAGCCGCCGGGGGAGCGGGGGCGCCCCTGACCGGACCCGTCACCGTCGTCCTCGCCGACCGCGGCGGCGTCGCCGAAGAACTGGCACGGGCACTGGCCGCACAAGGCCGGCCCACGACCCTGCTGGCGGCCGACGGCGAGCCCGACACCGTACGGCAGCGACTCGCCGACGCGCTGCGGGAGTTGCGCACCGGGCCCGGCTGCCGGGACGTCGTGCACCTCGCGGCGCTGGACCTGCCGGAGCGGGACGAGCCCGACCCCCTCGCCGTGGCCGACGCGTGCGCGGGGGTGACGGCGGTCGCCTCCGTGACGGCGGCGGTCGCCAGCGGCGCACGCGTGCTGTACGTGACGCGGGGCGCGGTCGCGGTGGACGAGCTGGAACTGCCCGCCGCCGCACAGGCACCGCTGCGGCAGTCCGCGATCGTCTCCGGCGTGGAACGCCCCACCGCCTGGGGCGCCGCGCTCGACCTGGACCCCCTGACCTCGGGTGTGGCGGAGGACGCGGCGGCCGTCGCGGCCGAACTGCTCGCCCACGGCGCCGACCGCGCCGGAGGCGAGGACGTCGAGGACCAGATCGCGCTGCGCGCCGGACGCAGGCTCACCGCCCGGGTGCTGCGCGCCCCGGCCCCGCCGCCGCTGTTCGAGCCGGTCGAACTGGCCGCCGACCGCAGCTATCTGGTGGCGGGCGCGGAAGGACCGCTGCCCGACCGGGTGGCCGCCTGGCTGACCGCGCGCGGCGCGGGCCGCACGCTGGTCGTGCCCCGCGTGGAGGACGCCAAGCAGGCGACCCGGCTGATCGAGGACGAGGCCGCGGCCGGACACCCCGTCGCGGGCGTGATCTGGCTCGGCGTCGGCTGGAATCTGCCGATCGACCAGGAGCCGACCGCCGCCGCGATCGCCGAGGCGGTCGAGGACCGCGCCCGCGGCGCGTGGCTGCTGCACCAAGCAGCGCTCGACACGCGTACCGACCTGGACCTCTTCCAGGTATGGGGCACCGTGGCGTCGGCCTGGGCGGCGATCGGGGCGGGCGTACAGGCCCCGGTGGACGCGCTGCTCACCGCCCTCGCCGGGCACCGGCGCGCCCTGGGCCTCCCGGTCTGCGCCATCGCCTGGGCGCCCTGGCTCGACGTGGATCTGCTGGACCGCGACAGCGCCAACCGGCTGACGCGCAGCGGCATGCGCCCGCTCCCGCCCGGCATCGCCGTGGAACTGCTCGACCGGATCACCGCGGCCGGCCTGACCGGCGCCGCCGCGGCCGACGCCGACTGGGGCCTGCTGCTGCCGCTCTACCAACAGGCCCGCCCCTGGCCGCTCTTCGACGCCCTGGCCGCCGAGGCGGCGGCTGCGCCCGGTGACTCCGGCGCGCTGCTGGACAAGCTGCGCTCACTGCCCGAAACGGCGCGCGGCGATCTGCTGCTGGAGTGCGTCCTGGAGGAGGTGGCGGTGGTGCTCGGCCTGGACGGACCCGGCGAACTGGAGCCCCGGCAGGGCTTCTTCGAACTGGGCCTGAACTCCATCACGGCGCTGGAGATGAAGGTACGGCTGGAGCGCCGCTTCGGCAGCGCGCTCCCCGCGACACTCGCCTTCGAATACCCGACGGGCGACGCCGTGGCCGGATTCCTCGCCGCCGAGGTGGTCGGCGGATCGGGCGACGAACGGTCTCACGCGCCGCAGCCCGCCGCCGGCAGCGTCACCCGTACCCAAGACACCGGACGCGCCGAGAACGCCGCGACCACCGGACGCGCCGAAAGCGCCGAAGGCACCGCGGACAACGCCACCGTCACCGGCGACCTCACCGATGAAGACGACTACGACGACCCCGACGACGCGGACCTCTTCGCCCGTCTGGACGCCGAAGTCGCCGCCGTGAACGCCCTCATCGAGGGAGACAAGCGATGAACCAGCCCACCGACGGTGCCGGACCCCGCACATCGGACCGTACGCCGGAGCGCGCACCGGACCAACGGTCCCGCCTCGCCCAGGCATTGGAGACCATCGGGCGGCTGCGCACGATGGTCGAGGACCAACGGGCCGCGCTGCACAGCCCGGTGGCCGTCATCGGCGTCGGCTGCCGCTTCCCCGGCGGCGCCGACTCGCCCGAGCGCATGTGGGACCTGCTGCGCGACGGCGTGGACGCCATCGGCCCCTTCCCGCGCGACCGTTGGGACACCGACCCGTACTACGACCCCGACCCCGAGGCGCCCGCGAAGGCGTACGTCGTGGAAGGCGGCTTCCTGGACAGCGCCGACACCTTCGACGCGCAGCTCTTCGGGATCGCGCCGGGCGAAGCACTCGGAATGGACCCCCAGCAGCGGATCGCGCTCGAAGTCGCCTGGGAGGCGCTGGAGCGGGCCGGCATCCCGCACGACTCGCTGGACGGCTCCCGCACCGGCGTCTACATCGGCGCGAGCACCAGCGACTACGTACGGCTGCGGCAGCAGTACGGCGACCCGGCCGCGATCGACGGCTACCAACTCCTCGGCGAGAACAGCTTCATCGCCGGACGCATCGCGCACACCTTCGGGCTGCGCGGACCCGCGCAGGTCGTCGACACCGCCTGCTCCTCCTCACTGGTCGCCGTCCACCAGGCGTGCCAGGCCCTGCGCCTGGGCGAGACCGACCTGGCACTGGCGGGCGGGGTCAACGTCATCCTGTCCCCGTACGGCTTCGTGCTGGTCAGCAAGGCCGGGGCGGTCTCGCCCGACGCCCGCTGCAAGGCGTTCGACGCCTCCGCCGACGGCTACGCACGCGGCGAGGGCTGCGGTCTGGTGGTGCTCAAGCGGCTCAGCGACGCGGTGGCCGACGGCGACCGGGTGCTCGCCGTCATCCGGGGCAGCGCCGTCAACCACGACGGCCACGCCAGCGGCATCTCCGTACCCAGCGGCAAGGCGCAGCAGGAGGTCATCCGCGCGGCCCTCGCCGACGCGGGAGTCACCGCAGACCGGATCGGCTACGTCGAGGCGCACGGCACCGGCACCGCCCTCGGCGACCCCATCGAACTGCGCAGCCTGGAGACCGTCCTCGGCACCGGCCGTTCGGCGGATCACCCCGTCTACGTCGGGTCGGTGAAGACCAACGTCGGCCATCTGGAGGCGGCGGCGGGCATCGCCGGGCTGATCAAGAGCGTGCTGGCCGTCGGCCACGGCGAGATCCCGGCGAGCCTGCACTTCCGCACGCCCAACCCCAACGTCGACTGGGACGCGCTGCACCTGCGGGTCGCCGCCGAGCACACCCCGTGGCCGTCCGACGGGCAGCCGCGCACCGCGGGCCTCAGCTCGTTCGGCGCCAGCGGCACCAATGTCCACCTCGTCATCGAGGAACCGCCCGCCATGACCACCGAGCAGCCCGAGCCGGACCCGCGGCCGGGGCGGCAGGCAGAAGTGTTCGTCGCGTCGGCCCGCAGCGAACCGGCGCTGCGTGAACTCTCCCTGCGCTGGGCCGACTTCCTGCGCGCCAACCCGGCGACCCCGCTGGACTCCGTGGCCCGCACCATCGCCGCCGGCCGCTCACCGCAGCAGGTCCGCGCCGCCTTCACCGCCCGCGACACCGCCTCGCTCGCCGACCGGCTGCACGACTTCGGGACCGGCGACGGCGGCCCCGCCCCCCGCCGCGCCCAGGCCGCGCACCGCGTGAAGACCGCCTTCATGTTCACCGGCCAGGGCGCCCAGTTCGCGGGCATGGGACGGGAGTTGTACGAGGCCGAGCCGGTGTTCCGGCAGGCTCTGGAGCGCTGCGCCGAGATCGTCGACCCGGTCCTGGACCGACCGCTGCTGGAGGTCGTCCACCCCGTCGAGCCCGACGGCTCGCTCGACAGGACCGGCTACACCCAACCCGCGCTGTTCGCCGTCGAATTCGCGCTCGCCGAACTGTGGGCGTCCTGGGGCGTCCGCCCCGCCGCCGTGATCGGCCACAGCGTCGGCGAGTACGCGGCGGCGTGCGTCGCCGGAGCGGTGGACCTGGAGGACGCGCTCGGGCTGATCGCCCTGCGGGCCCGGCTGATGGAGTCGGTGACCGCGCCCGGCGCGATGCTCGCCGTACAACTGGACGCGCAGGCCGCCGAGCGGGCCATCGGCTCCCGCGCCGACCTGGTCGCCGTCGCCGCCGTCAACGGGCCCCAGGACACGGTCCTTTCCGGCGATGCCGACGCCATCGCGGAGATCCGGGCGGAGCTGGCCCGCGAGGGTGTGACCGCCAAACCGCTGACCGTCTCGCACGCCTTCCACTCGCCGCTGCTCGACCCGGTCCTCGCCCCGCTGGAGGAGGCGGCGGCGAAGATCACCTTCCGTGAGCCGCGCGTCCCGCTGATCTCCAACCTCACCGGCCGGCCGCTGGACCGCGCCACCCTCGCGGACCCCGGCTACTGGGCCCGGCACGCCCGGCAGCCCGTCCGCTTCCACGACGGCGTGCTGGCACTGCGCGAGACCGGCGTCGGCGCCTTCGTGGAGATCGGCCCCGGCCGGACCCTGCTCGGCCTGGCCGCCCGCGCCCTGCCCGACCCCGACCTGCTGTGGCTGCCGTCCCTGCGGCGCGGCCGGCCCGAGGCCGAGCAGGTCCTGGGAAGCCTCGGCGCGCTGCACGCCTGGGGCGTACCCGTCGACTGGTCGCGGGTGCACCCGGCCACCGCCGACCGGCACGTGCCGCTGCCCACGTACGCCTTCCAGCGGCTGCGACTGGACTTCCCGCTGGCCGACGGCACCTCTCCGGTACTGCCAGGACCCGGCGGGGCGGTCGCGGACCCCGAAGCCGCGGACTACCCGCAGTACGCGGTGGAGTGGCGCCGCTCGCCGCGCGCGGGCCGCGCCGCGGATCCGGCCGGGCGCACCCTGCTGTTCACCGACACCACGGGGGTCGGTGAGCGGCTGGCGGCGGAGCTGTCCTCGCTCGGCGGGGAGTGCGTGCTGGCCAGGATCGGCGACGGTCCGGCCGGGCTGCCGGGCGCCCGGAGCGTCCCCGCGGGCGATCCCGCCGCGCTGCGCGCGCTGCTGGCCGACGTCGGCCCAGTCGACCGGATCGTGCACCTGGCGGCCCTCGACGCGCCCGGCGGCGACAAGACCACCGTCGAGGACCTGGCGCGGGCCCGTGTGACGGGACCCGAGACCGTGGTGCACCTGATCCAGGCGCTCGCCGAAGGAGCCGCCCAGGCGCCTCCCGGCTCCGCCTCCGAAGCCGCCACCGCCGGGGCCCGGCCGCCCCGGCTGTGGCTGGTCACCCGCGGCGCGCAGGCCACCGGCGAGGAGGAGGCCCCCGAGGGCCTGGCGGGATCGCTGCTCACCGGCCTCGCCAAGGTCGTCTCGCTGGAACACGCCGACCTGTGGGGCGGGGCCGTCGACCTGGACCCGCAAGGCGGCGCGGCCGACAGCGGCGCCGCGGAACTGGCCGAGGAACTGCTCCTCGGCGACGAGGACGACGAGGTCGCCTACCGCGGCGGCGCCCGCCTCGTCCCCCGTCTGATCCGCTCCGGCCCCCCGGCCGACGACGCCCCGCGCCTCCAAGTGACCGGCGACGGAAGCTACTTGATCACCGGCGGGCTCGGCGGCCTCGGGCTGACGCTGGCCGAGTGGCTGGTCGGCCTCGGCGCCCGGCACCTGGTCCTCACCAGCCGTGCGGGCCTGCCCCCGCGTCAGAGCTGGGACGACCCGGCGCTCCCCGCGCCCGTCGCCGAGCGGGTCGCCGCCATCCGCGCCCTGGAGACCGAGGGGGCGCGGGTGACCGTCGCCGCCGCCGACGTGGGCGACGAGGCGGGCATGGCGGCGGTCCTCGCGGACATCGCCGACAGCGGGCAGCCGCTGCGCGGCGTCATCCACGCCGCGGGCCTGGCCGGGGCGCAGAACATCGCGGAGGCCGACCCCGAGTCGCTGCACGCCGTGCTGCTGCCCAAGGTCGAGGGAGCCTGGACGCTGCACCGGCTGCTGGACGGCGCACCGCTGGACTTCTTCCTGCTGATGTCGTCCATCGCCTCCGTGTGGGGTTCGGCGCACCTGGGCGCGTACGCCTCGGCCAACCGCTTCCTCGACGCGCTCGCCGCCTACCGGCGCGGCACCGGCGCCACCGCGCTCAGCGTGAGCTGGGGCCCCTGGCGGGTGGCCAGCGGCCTGGGCGGCGACGAGCTGATGGCCCGTCTGGAGGCCCTGGGGCTCCGGGCGATCGACCCGGAGACCGGGCTGCGGCACCTGGGCCCGCTGCTCGCCTCCGACACCGCGCACGCCGTGGTCTCCGGCGCCGACTGGACGACGCTCGGCCCGCTGCTGGAATCGCGCCGCGCCCGCCCGCTGCTGACCGAGGTCCGCGCCGACAGCGCCGGTCCCGGCCAGGACCAGGGTCCCTCCGAACACCTGCGGGCCGTCCTGGACGCGCCCGCCGACCAGCGCGAACCGCTGCTCGACGGCTACGTCAGAACCGTCCTCGCCGACCACCTCGGCGTCGCGCTCACCGAGATCACCGACGACATCAGCCTGCTCGACCTGGGACTGGACTCGCTGGGGGTGACGCAGGTCATCGCCCGCTACCGCGCCGACCTGGCCCTGCGCCTGGAACCCCGTCCCTTCTTCGAGGAACCGGCCGTCCACTGGGCACGGCTGCTCGCCGCCGAGGTCGCCCGTCAGCACTGACCCACCGATCCGGCTGCACCGGCCGAAGCCCCAGGACACACCGCCGTATCCCAGGAGGTCGCAGATGAACACCCGCCACGACGTAGCCATTCTCGGCGCAGGCATCGCCGGTTCGATCCTGGGCGCCGTACTCGCCCGCAACGGCGCCAAGGTGCTGCTGCTGGACGCCGGCACCCACCCGCGGTTCGCCATCGGGGAGTCCACCATCCCCTACACCTCGGTGCTGATGAAGGTCGTCAGCGCCCGCTACGACGTGCCGGAGATCGCCCACCTCGCCAGCTTCCAGAGCGTACGCAAGCACGTGACCGGGGCCTGCGGCGTCAAGCGCAACTTCGGCTTCGTCTACCAGCGCGAGGGCCAGGCCCAACGGCCCGACGAGGTCAACCAGTTCGTCATCCCGAAGATGCTGCACACCGAGAACCACTTCTACCGGCAGGACATCGACGCCTACATGGCGTACACCGCCGCCTCCTACGGCGCGGTCCTGCGGCAGCAGACCCGGATCCAGGACGTCGACATCGACGGCTCGGGCGTCACCTTGACCACCGACCGCGGCGAGACCTTCCAGGCCCGCTACGTGGTCGATGCCAGCGGCCACCGCTCCCCGGTCGCCGAGCACTTCGGCCTGCGCGAACAGCCCACCCGCTTCAAGCACCACTCGCGCTCGCTGTTCACGCACATGGTGGGCGTCACCCCGTACGACGACGTCATGCGCAACCCGTCGCAGTACGGCAACCCCAGCCCGTGGCACCAGGGCACCTTGCACCACGTCTTCGACGGCGGCTGGCTGTGGGTGATCCCCTTCGACAACAACAAGGGCGGCACCAACCGGCTGTGCAGCGTCGGCCTCACCCTGGACCCGCGCCGGCACCCGCGGCCCGACGGGCCGCCGCAGCAGGAATTCGACGAATTCCTCAGCCGGTTCCCCGACATCGCACCGCAGTTCAAGAACGCCCGCCCGGTCCGCGAGTGGGTCTCCACCGGCCGGTTGCAGTACTCGACCACCAGCACCGTCGGCGACCGCTTCTGCATCACCGCGCACGCCGCCGGATTCATCGACGCGCTCTACTCCCGCGGCCTGACCAACACCCTCGAAGTCGTCAACGTCCTGGGCTACCGGCTGCTCGACGCGATCCGCGACGACGACTTCTCCCGCGAACGCTTCGCCTTCGTCGAGCAGTTGGAGCAGGGCCTGCTCAGCGCCAACGACGACCTGGTCAACAGCTCCTTCATCGCCTTCCGCGACTACGAGATGTGGAACGCGGTCTTCAGGACCTGGGCGATCTCCACCGTGCTCGGCACCTTCCACCTCGAAGGCGTCTACGACCGGCTGCGCCGCGGCGGCGACACCGGCCCGCTGCGCGAGATGGAGCACTCCAAATACCTCGGCTCGCCCTTCCCCACCCACGACGGCTGCAACGAACTGCTGCGCCACACCACCGCCGTCAGCGAGCAGGTGGAGAACGGCACCATCACACCGCAGGAGGCGACCCGGCGGCTGTTCGCGCAGCTCTCCGCCGCCGACTTCATCCCGCCGCCGCTCAACCTCGACAAGCCGGGCAACCACTTCTTCCACGCGACCCCCGCGCGCATGGCGCGCACCGTCGCCTGGGCCCGGACCAAGGCACCCGCCGACATCGCGGGCACGGTGACCCACGCCATGCGCGGCTTCGCCATGGAACGCGTCGCGCACGGCGGCTGACCCATCCGTATCCGACCCGAACAGGTGATGGGCACCATGAGAACCGACCCCGACCACATCGGAGACGACCAGCGTGACCCGGACGTCACCGTCCTGGGCACCGGGATCACGGCCACCTCGCTGGCCGTGATCCTCGCCCGGCACGGCCTGCGCGTCCTGCTGCTCGGCGAGCACGACACGTCCGGCAGCGAGCCGGGTGAGATGACGCTGCCGTGCACCTCGTTCCTCTACGAGGTGATCGCCGAGCGCTTCCGGGTGCCGGAGATCGCGCTGCTCGCCGACGCGGGACGGGTCGGACGCGAACTGTCGTACAACTGCGGCGTGCAGCGCACCCTCGGCTTCGTGCACCACCACGAGGGCGCCGGGCACCGGCGGGCCGACTCCCTCCAGTTCAACATCCCCTCGGAGCACGGCGAGAGCCGCTTCTACCGGCCCGACCTGGACGCCTGGATGCTCGCCGCGGCCGTCGGGTACGGCGCCCGGGTACGGCAGCGGGTCCGGGTCGACAAGGCCGTCGCCGAGGACGACCGGGTACGCCTGACCCTGACCTCGGGTGAGGAGATACGCACCCGCTTCGTGGTCGACACCGGCGGCCCCGACTCGGCCGTGGCCCGCGCGCTCGGCGCCGAGCGGGTCTCCGGGGGCACCGGCACGCGGGTGATCGGCGCGCACGCCGTCGGCGTACGGCCGTACGAGCGGGTCGCGCCGGTCCTCAAGGGTTCGCACCCCTGGTCGCAGGGCACCTTGCACCACGTCTTCGACGGCGGCTGGATACAGGTCGGCCACTTCCGCAACGGCTCGGGTACGCCGGCCGGCTCCGCGCTCGCCACCGTCACCCTGTCGCTGGACGCCGCCCGCTTCCCCCGGCAGGGGACCGACGGCTGGGAGGAGATCCTCGCCCGCGCCGCCCGCCACCCGGCCGTCGCCGCCCAACTCGCCGACGCCCAGCCGATGTTCTGCTGGACGGCCGACTCCGGCCAGTGGCACGCCTCGCGCACCGTGGGCGACCGCATGCTGCTGCTCGACGGCTCCGCGCTCGGCGGCGACCCGGTCCTCGGCCGCGACCTCTACACCTCCGCCCAACTCGTCTACTCCGCGGCCTCCGACATCCTCGCCGCGGCCAGGGACGACGACTGGTCGGCGGGCCGCTTCCGCTATCTGGAGCGATTGCAGCACGGCATGGCGGACCGTCAGGACCGCCTGGTGGACGCCGCGTTGACTGCCAGCTCGCACCCCGCGCTGTGGAGCGCGACGGCCAGGGTCTGGCTGCTGGGCACCATGTTCGACGCGCTCTCCCTCAAGCGGAGCGCCAAGACGATGGCGTCCGGCGCCGCCGAGGCCGCCCTCACCTCGCTGCGCGCCGACCCCGCCACCGGTGTCTGCCACGAGACGCTGCCGGAATACCGCGAGCTGCTCGACTTCACCCTCGCCGCCTGCCGCGACACCGCCGAGGGCCGCGCCACCGCCCGCCAGAGCGCCGACCGGATCTTCGTCCGCCTGCGGAACGAACCGATGGTGCCGCCGATCTACGGCTTCGGCGACCCCACCGACCGCGAGTACGTCCTCACCACCCCGCAACGGGTGCGCACCCTGCTGTGGGCGCGCAAGGAAGCACCACCGGGAGTGCTGCGCCTGGTGCGGCCCTACGGCGCGCGCGGCGGCGGAAAAGACCTCGGCCATGACGACTGACCAGGAACAGGACATCCGACGCAGACTCGCCCACCTGGGGATCGTGGACATGGAAGCAGACACCGGAACCAAGAGGTTCCCCGCCCAGGCCCTGCCGCCGGAGCCGTCCGCCATGCGCCAGGTGTGCGGGCACTTCACCACCGGCATCACCGTCGTCACCAGCGTGATCGACGGGCAATGGGTCGGCGCCACCGTCAACTCCTTCACCTCCGTCTCGCTGGAACCGCCCCTGGTGCTGTTCTGCCTGCGGCACGACTCCCGGCTGCTGGCCGCCGTCCGCGCCACCGGGACCTTCGCCGTGAGCATCCTCGGCGCGGCACAGGGCCCGGTCGCCATGGGCTTCGCCGCACCGGGACCGACCCGCTTCGACGGGCTGGACTGCCTCAGCGGCAGCGCCGGCGCGCCCATCCTGCGCGACGCCATCGGCTACCTGGAGTGCAAGGTCGCCGACGAGTACCACGGCGGTGACCACCGGATCGTGGTCGGCGCCGTCACCTCGCTCGGCACGCTGGAGGACGACGGCCCGCTCACCTTCTACCGCGGACGGCTCGCCCGGCTCGACAAGGAGCGCTGACCATGAGCATCGACCTGACGCGACAGCCCGTCGCCGAGGCCGTGCCCCCGTACCCCGACCCCTCCGCGCCGCTCGACCTGCGCACCCTGCCCGAGGTGCGCACCCTGGTGGACGCGCTGCGGCTGCGCGCCGCGACACGGCCGGACGACACCGCCTTCGTCTTCCTGCACGACGGCGAGGAGCCGCAGGACCCGCTGACCTACGGCGCCCTCGACGCCGACGCCCGGCGGCACGCCGTCGCGCTCACCGCGGCCGGACTCGCCGGCCGCAACGCCGTACTGCTCTACCCCTCAGGATTCGATTTCGTCCGCGCCCTGCTCGGCTGCATGTACGCGGGCATCGCCGCGGCGCCGGTCCAGGTGCCCAGCCGGGTCAGCGGACTCCAGCGGCTGCGCGGCATCGCCGACGACGCGGACACCCACGCCGTCCTCACCACGGCCGCCGTGGCACGCGAGCTGCGGGAGCGGTTCGGCGACCGCCCGGAGCTGACCGGCCTGACGCTGATCCCCACCGACGAACTGCCCGAGGACGCCGCCGGGGGCGCGGACCCGGAGCAGTGGCACGGCACCCTGCCGGGACCGGGCGACACCGCGCTGCTCCAGTACACCTCGGGGTCGACCGGCGACCCCAAGGGCGTGATGGTCACCCACGCCAACTTCATGGCCAACGCGCGGGAGACCGACGACCTGTGGCCCTGCGGCCCCGGCGCCACCGTGGTGTCCTGGCTGCCGCTCTTCCACGACATGGGCATGCTGTTCGGGATCGTGCTGCCGCTGTGGGCGGGCCCGACCTCGTACCTGATGACACCCGAGGCGTTCATCCGCCGCCCGGCCCGCTGGCTGGAGGCGATCTCGCGGTTCCGCGGCACGCACGCCGCCGCGCCCGGCTTCGCGTACGACCTGTGCGTGTCAGCCGCCGCGGAAGGCCGGATCGGCCCCGGCCTCGACCTGTCCAGTTGGCAGGTCGCGGGCAACGGCGCGGAACCGGTGCGCTGGCGGACCATCGAGAACTTCGCCGCCGCCTTCGCCCCCGCGCGCTTCGACCCGCGCGCGATGTGCCCCGGCTACGGGCTCGCCGAGAACACCCTGAAGGCCACCGGCGACCGCGTCGACCGGGAACCCGCCGCCCTGTGGGTCTCCGACGACGCCCTGCGGGACGGCGTGGTCCGGCAGGTCGACGCGGACGCGCCCGGCGCCGTGCCGATCGTCGGCTGCGGCGCGCCGGAGCCCGGGACCCGGATCAGGATCGTCGACCCCGCGACCCTGAACCCGCTGCCAGACGGCCGCGTCGGCGAGATCTGGATCAACGGACCCTGCGTCGCGGCCGGCTACTGGGGCCGCCCGGAGGCGAGCAAGGAGACCTTCTGGGTCCGCACCGCCCCCGCCGCCGACGACAGCCACGAATATCTGCGCACCGGCGACCTCGGCTTCCTCCACGACGGCACCCTGTACATCAACGGGCGGCTCAAGGACCTCGTCATCCGCGCGGGCCGCAACCACTACCCGCAGGACATCGAACTGTCCGCCGAGACCGCCGCCCCCGGCCTGCGCCCCAACTGCGCGGCGGCCTTCTCCGTGGACGACGGCAGCACCGAGAAACTGGTCGTCGTCGTGGAGGCCGACGGGCGGACCCTGCGCGAGACCGGTACGGAACGGCTGCACAGGCTTGTACGTGAGGCGGTCTGGGACAATCATCGGCTGGAGGCGGACGACGTACTGCTGGTGCGGCGCGGCACTCTGCCCAAGACCTCCAGCGGCAAGGTGCGACGCCGCGCCTGCCGACAGCTCTACACGGACGGATCGCTGGCCGACGCCGTCGTACGAAGCGGCTGACGTCCGGGCCCCGCGACGCCCGCACGGCCAGGTCATGACGCACCGAGGAGACACCGTGTCCGCAAGCCCAGGAAGAGGAACCACCGCCGAGCGGCTGTCCGAACTCACCCGCAGGCGGGCCGAGTCGGCGCGGCTGGCGACCGACGCACCAGCCGTCGCGCGCCAGCACGACAAGGGCAAGCTCACCGCCCGCGAACGCATCGACGCCCTGGTCGACCCGGGCAGCTTCGTCGAGCTGGACGCCATGGCCAGGCACCGCTGCCACGACTTCGGCATGGACCGCCAGCGTCCGCTCGGCGACGGCGTGATCACCGGATACGCCACGATCGACGGCCGCCGGGTCTGCCTGTTCGCCCAGGACTTCACCGTCTTCGGCGGCAGCCTCGGCGAGGTCTACGGCGAGAAGATCCTCAAGGTGATGGACCTGGCGCTGCGCACCGGCTGCCCGATCATCGGCATCAACGACTCGGGCGGCGCCCGCATCCAGGAGGGCGTGGTCTCCCTCGCCCTCTACGCCGAACTGGTCAAGCGGCACGTCCAGGCGTCCGGTGTCATCCCGCAGATCTCCCTGATGACCGGCCCCTGCGCGGGCGGCGCCGTCTACGCTCCGGCGATCACCGACTTCATCGTCATGGTCGAGGGCATCTCCCACATGTTCGTCACCGGGCCCGACGTGCTGAAGACGGTGACCGGCCACCAGATCGACCGCGAGGAACTGGGCGGCGGCTACAGCCACAACGCCGTCTCGGGCAACGCCCACCACCTCGCGCGCGACGAGAAGGAGGCGTTCGAGTACGTCCGCCTGCTCCTCGGCTACCTCCCGTCGAACAACATGGACGACGCGCCCGACTACGAGGTGCGCGCCGCGGAGGAGTTCACCGCCGCCGACCTCGCGCTCGACGAGCTGATCCCCGACGAGGCCAACCGGCCCTACGACATGCACCAGGTGATCCACACCGTCCTCGACGACGGCGAGCTCCTCGAAACGCAGGAACTGTTCGCCCGCAACATCATCTGCGGTTTCGGCCGGGTGGAGGGCCGCAGTGTCGGCGTGGTCGCCAACCAGCCCTCGCACATGGCCGGGGCGCTCGACATCGACGCCAGCGAGAAGGCCGCCCGCTTCATCCGCACCTGCGACGCCTTCCACATCCCCGTCCTCACCTTCGTGGACGTCCCCGGCTTCCTGCCGGGCCTGGAGCAGGAACGCGGCGGCATCATCCGGCGCGGAGCCAAGCTGATCTACGCCTACGCCGAGGCCACCGTCCCCATGGTCACGGTCGTCACCCGCAAGGCGTACGGCGGCGGGTACGGCGTCATGGGCTCCAAGCACCTCGGCACCGACGTCAACCTCGCCTGGCCCACCGCCGAGATCGCCGTCATGGGCGGCGAGAGCGCGGTCACCGTCCTGCACCGCCGCGCCGTCGAGCAGGCCGAGGACCCGGCCGCCGAGCGCGACCGGCTGCGCGCCGAGTACGAACAGGCGCTGTGCAACCCGTACGTCGCCGCCGAGCGGGGCTACGTGGACGCGGTGATCATGCCGCACGAGACCCGCGGGCAAGTGGCCCAGGCGCTGCGGGCGCTCGCCGACAAGCGGGTGACGCGGCTGCCGCGCAAGCACGGGAACATCCCGCTGTGAGCGGCGCGCGCGACCCCGACATCCGGGTGGTGCGGGGCGAGCCCACCGCCGAGGAGCTGGCCGCGCTGCTCGCGGTGTGGGCGGGCGCCGGCGCCGCGCTCGGTGACGAGCCCGCGGCGCGGCGGTCACCTTCGCGGCGATCGTGGCGGCGGGGCACGGTGCCCGCCCCGGACCGCGGCCCCGGCCAGTGGCGGCGCGGCGGCCGGAGCGGCGGCTGGACGCCGTGAGCGCGGCCGTCCGTCGCGCGGCCCCCTGACCGCCGCGGGGCGTCGGAGCCGGGAAGCCGCCGGAGTCGGGGAAGCCGAACCAGCCAAATGAGCCAAGGGAGCCATCGTGCGCAAGGTGCTCATCGCGAACCGCGGTGAAATTGCTGTCCGCGTTGCCCGTGCCTGCCGGGATGCGGGGATCGCGAGTGTG
>NZ_JBIUSD010000004.1:20778-528125 GCF_044741185.1 Streptomyces sp. NPDC088197 | reverse complement strand
TCCGGGGGGGGCACCCCGTCCCCCGTGCGCCCGCCCCGGGCCCCCTCCCCCCCCGCCGGGCCGCCCCGGGGGGGGCCGGGGGGGGGGGGCCCCCCCCCCCCCGGGGCCGCCGTGCGTAGCAGACACATTGCGCCGCCGCACGGCTGATTCTTGGTGTGGACATGACTAAATCCTGGGACTAGGGTGCGACTTGGTCTAGACCTGGATCGGTGTGGTCTTGTGCCGCACGGGCAGGCCCGGGCCGCGTACGACCGTAGACATCCGCGGAACTCCCCCACGTTCTCAAGGAGTACGCCATGCGCAAGAAGATCAGTGCGGCCGTGATCGGGCTCGGCGTCGCCGGTTCGTTCGTGCTCGCCACCGGAAGCGCCAGCAGTCACGGCTACATCAGCACCCCGCCCAGCCGCCAGGCGCTGTGCGCCGCCGGGACCGTCACGAACTGCGGCGACATCCAGTACGAGCCGCAGAGCGTCGAGGGCCCCAAGGGCTTCCCGGCCGGCGGTCCCGCCGACGGCAAGATCTGCAGCGGCGCCAACAGCCGCTTCGCCCAGCTCGACGACCCGCGCAACGGCGGCTGGCCCGCCACGCACGTGACGGGCGGTCAGAGCTACACCTTCACCTGGAAGTTGACCGCCCGGCACTCGACGACCGACTTCTCGTACTACCTGACCAAGGCCGGGTACGACCCGAAGAAGCCGCTCACCCGGGCGATGCTCAACACCACGCCCTTCCTGAAGATCCCCTACAACGGCTCCCAACCGCCCGCCACCGTCGTCCACCAGGGCACGATCCCCAGCGGGCTGAGCGGCAAGCAGCTCATCGTCGGCGTCTGGACCATCGCGGACACCGCGAACGCCTTCTACTCCTGCGCCGACGTGCAGTTCTGACGCACCGTCCTGGGCCGCCGCCGTCCTGCTCCGCTGACGGCGCGTCACCGTAACGCCCGGCGTGGGCAGCCGCACCCGCGCCGCCGCGTAGGGCAGTGTCGAAGCCGGAACCGGGCCGTTCGGACGCCCGGACGGCGCGCGACACGACGACGGAGGCGGCAGCGGGATGCGGACACGACGGGGACGGCGACTGACGCGGGGCCTCGGCCCGAGGCGGGCGCGCGGCGGAGTGTTCGCCGCGGCGGCCCTCACGGCTGCGGCGGCGCTCGCCGGAACGGGAGCGGGCGCGGCTACGGCGACGGCGGCGCCCGGCGACGGGGTACGGGACTCGGCCTTCGCCCCGGTGCCGGACGCTTCCGCTGCCGCGCCCGCGCCCGGCGGCCCCGACCTGCCGGTGTGGCGCAGCCGCCGCGCGGCCGGGCCCGAGCGGGACGAGGAACTGCGCGCCGTGGCGGCCCGCGACTCGCTCGACGCGTGGTCGGTCGGCTACCGCGAGGACCCGTCGGGCGTGAACGTCCCCGTCGCCGAGCGGTTCGACGGCGCCCGGTGGAACGCCACCGGCCCGCTCGCCCACCGGCCGTCCGGCGGCGCGGCGGCGAACGGCAAGCTCGACGCCGTACTGCCGCTGTCCGCCCGTGACGTCTGGGCCGTCGGCTCCTGGAACGACGCCGCGGCGTTCCAGGACCGCTCGCTGGCCGAGCACTTCGACGGCCGCCGCTGGCAGGAGGTCCCGCTGCCCGCGGAGGCCGCCGACCGGTCGGCGTACCCGTCGGCGCTCGCGGGCACCGGCCCGGACGACCTCTGGACGGTCGGCGTCACCGCGCAGGACCGGATCGGCGCGCCGCGCCCGCTGGCGTACCACTGGAACGGGCGCGCCTGGTCGTCGGTCGCCACCCCGGAGCCTGGCGGCGACGCGCTGCTGTCGGGTGCGGCGGCCGACGGCGACGGTCGTGTCTGGGCCGTCGGCGTCGTCTACGACGCGCGGGGTGAGGGCCGCCCGCTCGTCGAGCGCTGGGACGGCGCGGCCTGGCTGATCGTGCCGACGCCGCACACCGCCGGCCGCGGCGAGTCGCTGGAGAGCGTCGCCGTGCTCGGCCCCGACGACGTGTGGGCGGTCGGTGGGAGCAGCACGCCGGACGGCACGAACTCCCCGCTGACCCTGCACTGGGACGGGCGTACGTGGACGGAGGTCGCGGCGCCCGCCGTCCACGCGGACCTGCACGGCGTCACCGCGTACGGCGAGCACGGCCTGCTCGCCGTCGGCGAGCAACAGGGCGTGGCCACACCGGCGTTCACCATGCGCTGGGACGGCGCGGCCTGGCACGCCGAGCCCGCGGCGACCGACGCGGCGGGCCAGGGTGCCTCGCTCTTCGGCGTGGCCGCCGTGCCGCACCCGCTGCCGGGCACACCCACCGCGTGGGCGGTCGGCTCGACCCTTCCCCAGTTCCAGCCGACCTGGCGGCCGATCGTCCAGGGCTACGGCGGGGTGCCGGTGCGCTGAGCGGCAGGGGCCGCCTCCGGCGCGGGACGGCCCCCCTTGCTGGCCGGCTCCTCAGGTACGGCCCGTGGCCCAGGCGCCGGTTGATCGAGGTCCGGGTGTGGTCGAGGTCCGGGTGTGATCGAGGTCCGAGGTGGTCGAGGTCGGGGCTGATGGAGGTCCGAGGTGGTCGAAGCCTGAGGTGGTCGCGGCCCGGGTGTGGTCGAGGCCCGAGCTCGGGCTGGTCGAGGTCCGAGGCGATCGAGGCACGGGTTAATCGAGTGGTCCGGCGGGCGGCCTGCGGCGATGATGCCGGGATGGAACGTGACTTCGACGCGCTGGTGGCGGAGGCCGACTCGGTGTCGGTCGACGGGTGGGACTTCTCCTGGCTGGACGGGCGGGCCACCGAGCAGCGGCCGTCGTGGGGGTATCAGCGGCGGATGGGCGAGCGTCTCGGCCGGGCGTCGGCCGCGCTCGACATCCAGACCGGCGGCGGCGAAGTGCTCGCCGGGGTGCCCGCGCTGCCGCCGCTGATGGCCGCGACCGAGTCGTGGCCGCCGAATGTGGCCAAGGCGACCGCGCTGCTGCACCCGCGCGGCGCGGTCGTCGTCGCGGACACGGACGAGCCCCCGCTGCCCTTCGCCGACGAGGCGTTCGACCTGGTGACCAGCCGCCACCCCGTGACGGTGTGGTGGGACGAGATCGCGCGCGTCCTGCGCCCCGGCGGCACGTACTTCTCCCAACAGGTCGGCCCGGCCAGCGCGTTCGAACTCGTGGAGTTCTTCCTCGGAGAGCAGCCCGACGCGGTGCGCGGCGCGCGCCACCCCGACCTGGCGCGTGCGGGCGCCGCCGCGGCCGGACTCGAGGTGGTCGACCTGCGCGCCGAGTCGCTGCGAATGGAATTCCACGACATCGGCGCGGTCGTCTACTACCTGCGCAAGGTCATCTGGATGGTCCCCGGCTTCACGGTCGCCGAGCACCGCGACACCCTGCGCGCCCTGCACGAACACATCACGTCCGAGGGGTCGTTCACGGCCACGGTGACCCGCTTCCTCATCGAGGCGCGGAAGGCGGCCTGACGCCGGGACCGCCCCCCCGCGACGCCCGTCGCGGTTACGCGCGGGGCCGGTCGGTGTGGAAGGTGCCGAACGCCCCGTCGTGGTGGACCAGCGGCGAGTCCGCGCCGGGACCGCCCGCGTCCTCCACATGGCCGACCACGAGGAAGTGGTCGCCGACGTCGTGGACGTGCACGGTACGGGCGGTCAGCCAGGCCGGCACCCCGGACAGCAGCGGCAGCCCGCCCGTGTCCGGTGTCCAGTCCACCCCGGCGAACCGGTCCACGCCACTGCGCGCGAAGCCCCGCGCCAGGTCCTCCTGGTCGGACCCGAGCAGATGCACGGCGAAACGGTCGGCCGACCTGACGGCGCCCGCCGTGGACGCCGTGGTGGACAAGTAGAAGGACACCAAGGCCGGTTCGAGGGACGCCGAGGTGAAGGACGTCGCGGTGAATCCCGCGGGACCCGGCACGGTCACGACGGTCACCGCCGTCGCCTGCCGCCGCAGCGTACGCCGCAGCAGATCGGCCGGACGTACCGCTCCGGCGGCGGAACGGGTGTGATCCACGGGTGAGTTGGTGGCAGCGGCGAGCGACGGGGTCGCGGTCATGACGGGCGGTCCTTCCGGGTCGGATGCCAGGGGAGTGGCCGGACCCCTTACGGGGCCCGGCACATGGCGGGGCGTCAGGGCGCGGCGACCGGGGTCACCGTGAGGATCGGCGGGAGCGAGGGAGCGATACGCAGCCGCTCCAGCCACTGGACGACGAGGGCGGCGACACTGCGGTGCTGGATGTCGTTGAGCACGTCGTGCCTGCCGTCCGTCACCGTGGCCAGGGTCGCCGCGGGCAGCCGCGCGGCCAGGGAGTGGGCGACGGACGGCGCGGAGACCGGATCGGCCGCTCCGTGCAGCACGAGGGCCGGGAACGGGAGCCCGGCTGTGAGCGCCGCGTCGGCGGCCTCGGCCAGCGCGCCGGGGACGGGGGCGGCGAGGGCGCCGGCGACGAACAGCGGGTCGGCGTCCAGTCGCCCCCGGTGCGTCGGGCACGCCGTGCGTACGGCCAGCTCGTCGTCCCACCCGGCCGCCGCGCCCGGTTCCGGCGCCCCGGCGAGCAGCAGCGCGTCCGGTGCGACGCCCGTACGCCCCGCGGCTGCCAGCGCGTGCAGGGCCCCGCTGTCGGAACCGGCCAGCACCAGCGGCCTGGCCGCGCCCGCCGCGATCGCTTCGACGGCGCCCGCGACCGGCTCGGGATCGCCGTCCTCGGGCACGTCGAGTACGTGGACGACATACGCGTCGGCCGCCAGCCGCCGGCCGAACCGCTCGTACACGCCCGGGTGTTCACCGCGCCCGGGGAGCAGGACGACGGTGCCGCGGTGCGCCAGGCCCGCGGCCGGGTACCAGTCCGCGACCGGCGCGGCCTCCTCCGCCGCGCTCGGAACTCGCGGGTGCACCGGGTCTCCGGTGGCCTCGGCGAGGCCGACCGGGGCGCTCATCGGGCACCGCTCACGGCGGCGACCGCGGGAGCGGAGCCGGACACGCCCGTCGCGTCCGCGTCGCGCCGGGCCACCTCGGCCCGGACCAGCGGCAGCAGGTCACGGCCGTAGTCGATCACGTCGTCCAGCGGGTCGTAGCCGCGGATCAGCAGCGTGGTGACGCCGATGTCCACGTAGTCCAGCAGCGCCTGGGCGACGGTCTCCGGCGTGCCGACCAGGGCGGTCGAATTGCCCGCCGCCCCGGTCGCCTTGGCGGTGGGGGTCCACAGCGCGCGGTCGTGCAGCTCACCCTTGGCCGCGGCGGCGAGCAGCCGCTGCGAGCCGGTGTTCTGCGGCTGGGCGTCCGGGCCGACCGGCAGGGTCGTGCGGCGGCTGCCGACGAACGAGCCTGCCGCGCCGCGGGAGTTGATGGTGTCCAGGATGCGGTGCGCGCGGTCCCACGCCTCCTCCTCGGTACGGCCGAGGATCGGCCGGAAGGAGACGCTGATCCGCGGCGGCTCGGTGCGGCCCGCCGCCTCGGCCGCGGCCCGCACGGACGCGATCTGCTCCGCCGTCTCCGCCAGCGGTTCGCCCCACAGCGCGAAGACGTCGGCGTGCTTGCCGCCGACCCGGTAGGCCGCCTCGGACGAGCCGCCGAAGTACAGCGGGATGCGGGGCTCGGTGACCGGGCGCACCTCGGAGAGGTAGTCCTCGTAGTGGTAGAAGCGGCCCTCGTGGCTGACCGGTTCCGTGCTGGTCCAGGCGGACTTGAGGATGTCGAGGTATTCGTCGGTCCGCGCGTAGCGGTCGTCCTTGCCGAGGTGGTCGCCGTCCCTGCGCTGCTCGGCGTCGTGCCCGCCGGTGATGATGTGCACCGCAGTGCGCCCGCCGGAGAACTGGTCGAGGGTGGCGAAGGTCCTGGCCGCAAGGGTCGGGGCGACGAAGCCGGGGCGGTGCGCCACCAGCAGGCCCAACCGCTCGGTGTGCGCGGCGACATGGGCGGCGACCTGCGTACCGTCGGGGCTGCCGGAGCCGTAGCCGATCAGGACGCGGTCGAAGCCCGCCTCCTCGTGGGCGAGGGCGAACCGCCGCGTGTAGTCGGGGTCGACGACCGGCCCGGACGGAGGACGGACCTCGGAGACGTCGCGGGTGCCGATCATGCCGATGAACTCAACAGGCATGGCTGCTGGGGCCTTTCGTGAGAGGGAGCGGAAGAGAAGGCGAAAAGGGGGTCAGCGGGCGGACCCGCCGAGGTCGAGGGCGGCGCGCCCGGTGCCGAGCAGCACCGAGTCGTCCTGCGGGGTGTGGACGCGGGAGCACAACACGTCCCGCAGATGGCGTTGCAGCGGGTTGTCGTTGGTCAGGCCGTTGTTGCCGATCAGCGCGACGGCCTGCTCGACCGAACCGATCGCGGCCCGGGTGCCGAGCACCTTCGCGCCGCCCGCCTCCGCGGCGGCGAGCGGATCACCGCTGTCGACGGCCTCGGCCAGCGCCGCCACCAGCCTCTCCGCACCGGCCAGTTGGACCTCGATCTCGCCGACCGCGCTCTGGAAGCGCGGCAGCGTGGCCAGCGGAGCGCCGAGCGCGCTGGGCACGCGCTCGTGCAGGAAACCGGTCAGCCACCGCTGGGCGGCGCGCGCCACGCCGAGGTAGAGCGCGGTCAGGCCCAGCGAGTTCCAGGCACCGCCGACGACGTCCCGGCCGCCGTCCTGGCCGGGCTCCGCGAGCCCGGCGGTGCGGCCGAGCGGCACACGGACCGAGTCGAACAGCACGTCGTCGCTGCGGCTGGCGCGCAGCCCCAAGTGGTTCCAGGTGGGCCGCACTTCGATGCCCGGCGAGTCGGTGCGCACCAGGAACGAACCGGTCCGCACCGGCTCCTCGTCGGTGCGCGCCCACACCATCATCCAGCGCAGCGCCACCGCGCCGGTCGAGAAGATCTTGTGCCCGGTCAGCTCCCAGTGGTCCTCGCGCCGCCGCGCGGTGGCCGCCGGAAGCCCGCCGCGTACCGGACTGCCCAGATCGGGCTCCACCCGCAGGGCGTTCACCAGCGCCGGGCGTCGCGCCGACTCGGCCAGCAGCTCGCCGTAGGTGTCCTGCGGCCAGTGCGGGGCGCGGGCCTGCGCCGCGTGCGCGAACAGCGTCATCGACGTGACCAGCGCGACCGCCGGATCGCCGCCGCCGAGCGCCCGCAGGATGCGTACGGTGTCGGCGAGACCGGCCCCCGCGCCGCCGTGGCCGCGGTCGACGGTCGCGGTGAGCAGTCCGGCGGCGTGCACGGCGGCCACGCCCTCGTGCGGGAAGCTCGCGTCCCGGTCGTGCTCACCGGCCCGCGCGGCCAGCGCCGCCGCGACCTCGGGCAGCCGGTCGTAGTCGGGTGCGGGCAGGCCGGTGGCGGCGGCGTCCGCGGGCGCGGCGGAGCCGGTGCCGGACGAGGACGCGAGGTCGGTGGTCACGGTGTGGCCTTCCTGTGGTGGGGCCGTTCGAAGTGGGGATCGCCGGGCTCGGGTGGTCCGAGGCGGCCGTACGGGCCGGGCGCGTACGTGTCAGCGGTGGCCGGTCCCGCGGCGGCCGTCGAGGGAGTCGCGTGCGCCGTACGGCCCGCGCGCGGATCGTCGGCGAAGGCGGGCGGCCGGCGGACGGTCACCTCGGGCGGCGGCCCTCCGGTCCACAACTCGACCTCGACCAGCGCGTGTTGGCCGGTGCAGCCCTGGGAGAGCCGGGAGCTGGGGATGTCGGCGGTCAGCACGTTCGGATTGCCGTGCGCGCACAGCGGCGGCTCGTGACCGGGCACCGGGTCGAACCACGCGCCGGTCGGCAGCCGTACGACACCGGGCCGTACCCGGTCGGTGAGCACCGCGCCCGCCAGGCAGGCGCCCCGGTCGTTGAAGATCCGCACCAGATCGCCGTCGCGGACCGAACGGGCCGCCGCGTCCGCCGGATGGATCCGCAGCGCCTCACGCCCGGCGACCTTGGCGTCCAGGCTCGCGGCCCCGGTGTCGAGCTGACTGTGCAGCCGGTTGGCGGGCTGGTTCGCGATCAGCAGCAGCGGCAGCCGGTCCGCGGCCGGGGCGCCCGGCCACTCGTCGGGTTCGAGCCAGGCCGGGTGGCCGGGGCAGTCGGGCAGCCCGAGGGCGGCCACCGTCGCGCTGGTCAGCTCGATCCGGCCGCTGGGGGTGGCCAGGGGCGCGCCCAGCGGGTCGGCCCTGAAGCTGGCGAAGAGCGTGCGCTCGGCGGGCTGCGGCGGCAGTTCCCACTCGCCCGCCGACCAGAAGTCCGCGAAGGCGGGCGGCTCGCCGCCCCCGGTCGCCGCCAACTCCTCGGCCCACCGCGTGTACAGGTGCTCCAGCCATCCCGCCGGGTCCCGTCCCTCGGTGAACCGCTCGCCGAATCCGAGGCGTTCGGCCAGACCGGCCAGGATCGCGTGGTCGTCGCAGGCCTCGCCGACCGGCTCGACCGCGCGGTGCATGGCGATCAGATGCGTGTCGCGCCGCCCCCCGCCGATGTCCTCGCGCTCCAGGGACGTGGTGGCGGGGAACACCAGATCGGCGTGGCGGGCGGTCGCCGTCCAGTGCGTCTCGTGCACCAGCACGGTGTCCGGCCGCCCGAAGGCGCGCCGCAGCCTGCCCAGGTCCTGATGGTGGTGGAAGGGGTTGCCGCCGGCCCAGTGCACCAGCCGGATGTCCGGGTAGCGGCGGCGCGTGCCGTCGTAGTCGTACTCCTCGCCGGGACGCAGCAGCAGGTCCGCGATCCGGGCGCAGGGGATGAACTCCGTGACGGGATTGGGCCCTTGGGGCAGATACGGCAGCCGGACCTGCGGACCGGTGTCGCCCACGTCGCCCATCGAGCCGTAGCCGTGGCCGAATCCGCCGCCCGGCAGTCCGATCTGGCCGAGCAGCGCGGCCAGCGCGAGCGCCGCCCACACCGGCTGCTCGCCGTGCTGGATGCGCTGCAACGACCAGGTGACGGTGACCAGGGTGCGCTGCCGCGCGGCGCTGCGGGCCAGGTCGCGGATTCGGTCGGCCGGGATGCCGGTGAGCGCCGCGGCCCACCGCGCGTCCTTCACCGTGCCGTCGTCGGCGCCGCGCAAATAGCGCAGGAAGGTGTCGGCCCCGGCGCAGTACCGGTCGACGAACTCCCGGTCGTACAGGCCCTCGTCGACCAGGGTGTGGGCGAGCGCCAGCATCAGCGCGGTGTCGGTCGCCGGGCGGATCGGATACCAGTCGGCGTCCAGGCCGTCCGGCAGGTCGTCGCGCAGCGGGCTGACCAGCGCGACCCGGGCACCGGCCGCGGCCAGCGCCGACAGATGGCCGGGCGTGCCGTGCCGGGTCACCCCACCGGGGGTGACATGCACGTTCTTCGCGGGGATTCCGCCGAAGGCGATGATCAGTTCGGTGTGCCCGGTGATCGTCGGCCAGGTGGACGAGGACCGCAGCACCGACTCCGCGTCGCCGACCAGATACGGCAGCAGCACCAGCGAGGTGCCCAGGCTGTACGAGTTGCGCGAGCCCGTGTAGCCGCCGAACTGCGCCAGGAACCGGTGGAGTTGGCTCTGCGCGTGGTGGAAGCGCCCCGCGCTCGCCCAGCCGTACGAGCCGCCGAACACCGCCGTGTTGCCGAACTCGTCGCGGACCCGCGCCAGTTCGGCGGCGGCCAGGTCCAGCGCCTCGTCCCAGCCGAGTTCCACGAAGGGCTCGTCGCCGCGCCCGGAGGTGGGACCGGGGCCGTGCTCCAGCCAGCCGCGCCGGGCGGCGGGCCGCCGGATCCGGGTGGCGTGCCGGAGCGAGCCCGGCACACCGCGCAGCAGCGGTGACGGCGAGGGGTCGGCGGGGTGCGGGACGGCGGTGACCGTGCCGTCCGCGTTCCGCCGTACCCCGAACGCCCCCCAGTGGGAGGTCGTCGGGGTGACCGCCCCGGCCCTCCTCCCCACCGAGGGCGCGCTCCCGGTCCCGGCGGTCATACGGCAGCCGCTCCGGTCAGCGCGGCGCCGTCGGTCTGCTCGCGGACCAGCCGCACCAGGGAACCGTAGTCGCGGGCGTCCTCCAGCGGGCTGAAGCCGCGGATCAGGAGGGTCGACACGCCCAGGCCCACGTAGTCCAGCAGCGACTCGGCGACCTGCTCGTAACTGCCCACCAGCGCGGTGGAGTTGCCCGCGGCCCCGGTGACCTTGGCGACCGCCGTCCACAGCCGCTTGTCGTGCACGTCGCCCTTGGCGGCGTATTCGAGCAGCCTGCGCGAGCCCTCCTGCGCGGTGTGGTCGAGGTTGAACGCCTTGCGCACCTCGCCCGCCTTCTCCTTCGTCAGCCGCAGGACGTCCTCGGCGCGGCGCCACGCCTCGGCCTCCGTGGCGGCCGGTATCGGGCGCAGGCTGACGCTGAACCGCGGGTCGCGGCCGTACGGCGACGCCGCCGCGCGGACCTGCCGGATGCGCTCGGCGATCCCCGCGAGCGGCTCGCCCCAGAAGGCGTACACATCCGCGTGCTTGCCGCCGACCCGCACCGCGTCACCGGACGCGCCGCCGAAGTACACCGGGATCGGATCGGCCGGGCGGACCGACGAGTAGCCGCCGCGCACGGTGTAGAACTCGCCCTCGTAGTCGAAGGGTTCTGCCGACTCCCACTCCTTGCGCACCACGTCGAGGAACTCGTCGGTGCGCCGGTAGCGGGTCGGCTTGTCGCTGAGGTCGCCGTCCCGCGCCTGGTCGGCGTCGTCGCCTCCGGTGATGACGTGCAGCGCGACCCGGCCAGGGTGGAAGGCGTCGAGCGTGGCGTACTTGCGGGCCGTGAGCGTCGGGGCGACGAAACCGGGACGGTGGGCGAGCAGCACACCGAGCCGGGTCGTACGGTTCAGGATCTGGTCGGCGACGGTGAAGCCGTCGGGGCTCGCGGAGGAGTGCGCGACCAGCACACGGTCGAAGCCGGACTCCTCGTGCGCCAGGGCCAGTTCGGTCAGGTAGCCGGGGTCGACGACAGGCCCGGACGCGGCGCCGGTCTCACTGAACTGCTGGGTGCTGGCGATGCCGATGAATTCGATGGGCACGGGGTCTCTCCCGAAGATCGTGGGGTTGCTGGTGGTGGGCGCGGGTCAGCGGGCGGCGGCGACCGGGTGGTGACAGGCGGCGGCCCGCTCGTCCGAGTGCGGCGAACTGCCCGGTTGCGTGCGGCAGTCGGCGTCCGCCAGCGGGCAGCGGTGGGCGAAGACGCAGGCGCCGGGGTCGGCCGCCCAGACCGGCACCTCACCGGGCGGCCCCGGCCGTTCGCGCCGCTTCGACGGATCGCGGTCCACGCGGGGCGCGGACGCGGTGAGCAGCGCGGTGTACGGGTGCAGCGGGCGGGCCAACACATCGGCGGTCGGGCCCTGTTCGACCAGTCGCCCCCGGTACAGCACCGCGATCCGGTCGGCGATCCCGGCCAGCGAGCTGAGGTCGTGCGAGATGACGACGACGGCCACGCCCAGGTCGCGGCGCAACTCGTCCAGCAGCCGCAGCACATGGTTGCGGTTCGAGGCGTCCAGCGCGCTGACCGGCTCGTCCGCCAGCAGCAACGCGGGCCGCGTGACGATCGCCCGCGCCAAGGACACGCGCTGACGCTGGCCGCCGGAGAGCTGGGCCGGAATCCGGCCGCCCAGGGTGCCCGCGTCGAGCCCCACCCGGTGCAGCGCCTCCGCCACCCGGCCGCGCCGCTCGGCGCGCTCCACCCCGGCGACCGCCAACGGCTCGCCCACCAGGTCGTTCACCGTCAGATCCGGGTCCAGCGACCGCAGCGGGTCCTGGAACATGTACTGCACCAGCCCGGACCGCCGGTGGTCGCGCAACTCCCGTCCGCGCAGCGCGCCGACCTCGACGCCCGCCACGCCGATCCGCCCGGCCACCACCGGCGCCAGCCCGACCACGGCCCGCGCCAGCGTCGTCTTTCCCGACCCGGTCTCGCCGATCACCCCGAGGATCTGACCGGCCGTCACCTCCAGGTCCACACCGCTCAGCACGGGGGCGCTGTGGCTGTGGCCGGGGCGCCGCTGGTAGGTGACACCGAGCCCTTCGACCTGGAGCGCGGGCGCCGACGCCCGCGTCTGGCGTTCGGCGGCGGGCACCGCGGACGGCGCGACCGGCCGCTCGATGTCCGCCGTGGGCGGGGAGACGTCGGAGACCGGCGCCGTGCGGGCCGCGGGGGTGGTGGTCATGCGGGCACCTCCTGGAGGGGCGGCGGGGACAGGGCGAGTTCCGCGGCGCGCACGCAGCGGACACGGCGGCCGTCGGCGGTCGCGGTGAGCGGCACCGGCCGCGTACGGCAGCGGTCCTCGGCGAAGGCGCAGCGGTCGGCGAACCGGCAGCCGACCGGGGCCTCGCCCGCCTCGGGCGGACGGCCGGGGATGACGGCCAGCTCGCGGCGGTTCCAGTCGCCGAGGGAGGCGACGCGCAGCAGCGCGGCGGTGTAGGGGTGCGCGGGGCGGTGGACGACGTCCTGGGTGGGGCCGTCCTCGACGATCTCGCCCGCGTAGAAGACCAGCACCCGGTCGGTGACCTCGGCGACGACGGCCAGGTCGTGGGTGACCAGCAGCAGGGCGAGACCGCGCTCGTCGCGCAACTGGGCCAGCAGATCGAGGACTTCGGCCTGCACGACGGTGTCGAGCGCCGTCGTCGCCTCGTCCGCGACGAGCAGCCGCGGATCGCAGGCGACCGCGATGGCGATCAGGACGCGTTGCAGCATGCCGCCCGACAGCTCGTGCGGGTACCGGTGGTAGACGTCGGCGGGATCACGCAGGCCGACCGAGGCGAAGAGTTCCACGGCCCGCTCGTGCGCCCGCGCCCGCTTCAGACCGAGGCGTACGCGCAGCGGCTCCGCGAGCTGGCGGCCCACGGTCAGCGCCGGGTTGAGATACGAGGCCGGGTCCTGGAAGACCGCGCCCAGCTCCACCCCGCGCAGCCGCTCCCACTGCCGCTTGTCGAGCGCGGTCAGATCGGTACCGGCCGACGAGGCGGCGCCCGACGACTTCCTGGCCGAGGACTTCGCGGCGGACGCCTTGCCGAACGACCGGCTTGTGGGCCACGAGCTTGCGGGCGACGCCTTTCCGGCCGCCGACGCACCCGCCGCCGACCCACCCGCGGCCGAGGCACCCGCGTCCGAGGCACCGGCCGTCGCCGTACCGACCGCTTCCGTACCGTCGGGATCCGCACCGGCCAGCACCGCGCTGCCCGCCGACACCTGGCAGCCGGGCGGCAGCACGCCGAGCAGCGAGCGGCAGGTCAGCGTCTTGCCGCTGCCCGACTCGCCGACGACGCCGACGGCCTCGCCCGCGTGGACGGTGAAGGACACGTCGCGGACGGCCTCGGCGCGACCGCCGGAGACGGTGATGTGCAGCCCGTCCACGGTGAGTACGGGTCCGGTCGCACCGACGGTGCGGGCACGGCCCGGCTCAGACAGCGACGACACGGTCATCGGCCTTCCTCCCCTGGGGTTCGCGGGCGGCTCGCGGCTCGGCCCCGACATCGGCGCCGCTGTCCCGTACGGCGTCCGCGAGCAGATTGAGCGCGCCGACGGTGATCATGATCAGGACGCCGGGCAGGGCGGGCGCCCACGGCTGCTGGGCGAGATAGCCCAGGTCGCTGGCGAGCATGCCGCCCCAGGTCGGGGCGGGCGGCTGGACGCCGACGCCGAGGAAGGTCAGCGAGGCGACGGTCAGCAGCGCCGTCGCCAGCGCGTGGGCCGTGGTCACGGCGATCGTCGGCAGCACCTTCGCGGCGATGTGGGTCCGCAGGATCCGGCCGCGCGAGGCGCCCATCAGCTCCGCGGCCTCCACGTACTGGGCCTGCTTCAGGCCCAGCGCGGCGGCGCGGGACACCCGGAAGAACAGCGGGGCCAGCAGCACGCCGAGCGCGAGCATCGCCTGGTTGAGGCCGTTGCCGAAGACGCCGATCGCGGCGATGGCGAAGAGCGTGAACGGCAGCGTCATCAGCGCGTCCACCGCGCGCAGCGCGGCCCACTCGAAGCCGCGGCCGAGCCACAGCGACGCGAGGCCCGGCACGACGCCGAGGACCATCGCCGCGCCGACCGACTCGACCGCGCCGAGCACGGAGCGGCCGGTGCCCGCCAGCAGCCTGCTCAGGACGTCCCTGCCGAGGTAGTCCGTCCCCAACAGGTGTGATCCGCTGGGACCTTGGAGCACCCGCGCGGTGTCCTGCGCGAGCGGGTCCTGCGGGGCGATCACCCCGCCGAGCACCGCGAGCAGGGCGACGACGGCGAGTACGGCCAGTGCGAAACGGGCGGCGGGCACCCGTCCGGTGCGGCGCAGCGTCCTCATGAGGCACCGCCACGTGACGCGCCGTCAGCGAGCGCGGCGTCTCCCGATGCCGCGTTCGCCTTGGAACGGCCCCTGCGGGCGGCCGGGTTGAGCGCCAGCAGACCGGCGTTGATCGCGATGTTGGCGAGCAGGACCACCGCCACCGTGACCAGCAGCGTGCCCTGGATGACCGGCACATCGTGCTGCTGGGCCGCCTGGAGGGAGAGCTGCGCGATACCGGGCAGGTTGAAGATCCGCTCGGTGACGACCGCGCCGCCGATCAGCATCGGCACGCTCATGCCGAGGACGGTGAGCGCGGGTCCCGCCGCGTTGCGCAGCACGTGCCCGAAGAGCACCCGCCGGGCCGACAGACCGCGCATCATCGCGCCCGTCACGTAATTCGCCCGCAACTCCCCGACCAGCGAGGCCCGTAGCTGCCGGGCCACGTTCGCGGCGGCGTCCAGGCTGAGCGCGAAGGCGGGCAGCGCCGCGAAGCGCAGCCACTGCGCCGGATCGTCACCGAAGGCGGTGTAGCCGCCGGACGGCAGCCACCCGAGCTTCACCGACACCACCGCGATCAGACCGATCGCGACGACGAAGGCCGGCAGCGTACCGAGCACCGAGCAGGCCGCCGTGATCGCGCGGTCCAGCCGCCCGCCGTTGCTGTACGCGGCGGCGATCCCGCCCGCCGCGCCGAGCAGCACGGCGATCACCAGGGCGAGACCGGCGATCGACAGGTCCACCGGCAGCGCCCGGAAGACGCTGTCGGAGACCGGGAGCGTGGTGAACCAGGAGCGCCCGAGATCGCCGGTCAGGGCGTGGCCGAGCCAGCTCACGTACTGCACCGGCAGCGGCCGGTCCAGGCCGAAGGCGTGGTTCATCCGGTCGATGTCGGCTGGCGTGGCGGTCTCGCCGAGCACCGCCGCGCCGGGGTTGGCGTTCGACAGCGCGCCGAGCCCGAAGGTCAGCAGCGACGACAGCAGGAACACGGTGGCGGTGGTGAGCACCGCGGAACCGATCGGCCGCGGCGCGATCAGCGCCCGGCGGGCCCGTGCCGACCGCCGCCGGGGCAGCGCGGCGGCGAGCGCCGTCATCCGACGGTCACCCCTTCGAAGCGCTGCACCACCGTGGTCTCGGGCAGCGCCGACACCCCGCGGGCCCTGGCGAGGATGCGCGGCACCGTGAACAGGAAGACGTTCGGCGTGGTGCGCACCGCGGTGGCGCTCGCGGCCTGGAGGACCTTCGGGTATTCGGGGGAGTCGAGCGGAGTGCGGGTCACCTTGTCGATGGCGGCGGCCAGCTCCGGCGGGGTGGTGCGGCCCGGATTCATCAACCCCTGCTCACCGAAGAGCACTTGGAACGCCTGCACGGCGGAGTCGCGGCCCGCGAACTGGTCGACGGCCAACTGCCGGTCGTGCTGGATGTAGATGATCTGGGTGAACTGCGCCTCGGGGATGACCTCGATCTTCGCGTTGATCCCGACCTTCTTGAGCTGCGCCTGGATCTGCTCGGGCTCGCCCTGCGCGGCGCCCGTGGTCAGCGTGAGGTCCAGGCCGCCCGCGTGCCCG
Source organism: Streptomyces sp. NPDC088197 (assembly GCF_044741185.1). NCBI lineage: Bacteria > Bacillati > Actinomycetota > Actinomycetes > Kitasatosporales > Streptomycetaceae > Streptomyces > Streptomyces sp. NPDC088197. The sequence goes on along the minus strand of NZ_JBIUSD010000004.1, from coordinate 512,395 downwards.
GCCTCCGCGAGCAACCGCTTGGCCTTCTCCGGGTCGTACGGGAAGAGATTCGCGCTGGCCGGGTCGTACCCCGCGTAACCCTTCGGGAAGGGCTGGTAGCTGACCTCGCCGTGGCCGAACGCCTGGGTCTTCAGCAGCGCCTCACGGTCGATCGCGTACTTCAGCGCCTCGACCACCTTGGGGTCGTCGAACGGCGCCTTGCTGCTGTTCACATCCAGGGTGGCGACCACCATCGAGGGAATGACCTGCACTTCGAGCCCGGCCGCCTTGGCCGCCTCGACCTGGCTGCCCGGGATCTGCGCCACGTTGTACTGCCCCGACTGGAGCGCCGCGACGACCGTGGAGGCGTCGGGCAGCGGGTACAGCTCGAAGTTGTTCAGCTTGATCGAGGCCGCGTCCCAGTACGTGGGGTTGCGCCGCAGGACGGCCTTGGCGTTCTGGGTGTACGAGGTCAGCGTGAAGGGTCCCGAGCCGGCCGGTTTGGAGGCGATGCCCGCGGCGTCCGAGGTGAAGGCGGCCGGATTGACGACCATCCCGGTCTTGCCCGCCAGCAGGTTGGGGAGCTGGTAGTCCGCGTGCGTCAGGTCGATCACGACGGTCGTGGCGTTCGGCGCGGACACCGCCTTGACCGAGGTGAGCTGCGGTGCGACCAGCGACTTGGGGTCGGTACGGCCGCGGTCGAGGCTCTTCTTGACGGCGGTGGCGTCCAGCGCGGAGCCGTCGGAGAAGGTCAGTCCGGGACGGAGGGTGAAGGTCACCTGCGTGCCCAGGGCGTTGTACTTCCACGCGCTGGCGAGCGCCGGTACGGCCGCGCCGTGCGGGTCGAGCTTGGTGAGGCCCGCGTAGACCAGGGAGAGCGAGTGCACGTCCCATCCGGCGGAGGAGAAGACCGGGTCCCACGAAGTGGGCAGCGCCCAGCCCCACTTGAGGACGGAGGAGCCCGCGCTGCTCCCCGAGGTACCGCTGCCACTGCCGCAGGCCGCGAGCGCCAGGGCGGCGCCCGCGCCGAGGCCGAGCCCGAGGAAGGAACGTCTGCTCGGGGAGGTGGGAAGAGAACTGGACACGGCGGCACGATTCATGACGAGGCGTCACCTTTCGAGGGTGCGTTTCGAGGGGGTGCCCTCGACGGTGAGGGCGGCGCGACGGGGGCGGCGTACAGCGTGCCGTTCCGCTCGGCGACGGCCAGGAGACCGGCGCGCCGAGGACGGAGGCGGCACGGATCGCGGTGCGGCGCCATGGCGGCGGCACTGGGCGGTGGGCGTGACGGGGGAGTGCCGCGCCGGGGGCGGGTGCCTCAGGCGGTTACGGCGGGGGTCATGGCGTGGACGTCACGGGACGACGGGGCCACGGAAAGACGAGCGGGAGGACGCGTGGGCGGGGCGCACGGGCCTGGACACAGGCCGGCCGATCGGGGGCCTGGGGCCTGGGGTCTGCGGGGCGGTCAGGCGCCGCGCGAGGGCCACGGGCGTACGGTCAGCGACAGAGAGCGCTGCTGGTACGCAGGAAGTCCACGTAGCGGCACACCACACCGGGGTGCGTCGTAAGCATGTGCCCATCCTGACTGCCGGGGTGAGCCGATGTCAATGGACACCAAAAGGTGTCTCATTCGGTGGAACGGTGACCGCGTGCGGAAGACCCGCTGGTCAACGCGGCAGCGGGGGTACGGATACGGGGGCCGGGTATGCCGCGGCCTCGGCCGGGTGGAGCCACAGCGGGCCGTTCCCGGTGGCCACCGGGACGGCAGAGGCGGGCGGCGCGACCCCCGGCGCCAGCAGCTCCCACTCCGGCCCGGTCAGGCTGCGGTGGTACGCCAACAGGGCCTCGGCGGACGGCTGTTCGGCCGACACGGACACCCCGGGGGCGACCGCGAGCGCCGCCTCCAGATAGCTCGCCGCCGCACGCCTGCCGGGCACCACGCGACGCCCGAGCGGCCCGGTCAGCACGACGGTGGGCAGCGCGTACCGCAGCTCTCCCGACGGGGTTTCCTTGGCGGTGCCCGGATGCGGCCCCGCCGCTGTGACGGTCAGCACATCGGCCAGCGGGGCGCGCGTCTCGCGGTGGTCGGCCGTCACGGCGGCGAGGACCCGGGGGGACGCGGCGTCGGCGGCCAGGCGTACGGGGTCGAGACCGGGCACGCCCTCGGCGGCGGCCAGCGCCAGGTCCAGTGTATCGGCGGGCTCGCCGGTCACGAACATCGTCTCGCGCAGCCGCCGCAGCACCCGGTCGGCCACCTGGCCGCCCTGCGCCTCGGCCGCCTTGGCGACCAGCGAGGCGGGCCAGCTCGTCGCCGCCACCCGGCTCAGCCGCACCGCGTGCGGAGCCCCGGTGTGCCCGCTGATCTCCCGGACGAAGCCCTCGTACCACCGGGTCTCGGCCGCCGGATCGGGCGCCGGGGCGTCGTCGGTGTCGAAGAGGATGCCGAACACCCGCCGCCATGACGCCTGTTCGCCGAGCGCGGCCCGCAGCGCGCGGAAGACGGGCTCGGAGCCCCACGCCCACGGACAGAGCGGATCGGTGTACTCGGTGACCTGGAGGCGGTCGGTGCCACCGGGCTGCGGGGGACCGGTCATGCCACGCCCGCCAGGCGGTCCTCGCCCGCCGAAGGGGCGGCCGGAGCGGCGATCGAAGCGGCGTCCGGCCCGGCGGCCTGTGCGCCACCGGCCGCGGCCGACCCGGACGGCAGCAGCGCCGCGATCGTCACCCCGGCCAGCACGGCGGCGGCGCCCTCCTCGATCGTGCGCCACACACTCGGCAGGCCCGTGGCGGGCGTCGGATAGGCAAGCTCGGCCAACGGCTCGCCGCGCAGCGTGATCACCTCGCCGTCCACGGCGCGCACCACGTCGAGCAGCGTGATCTCGGCGGCGGGTCTGGTCAGCCAGTAGCCGCCCTCACAGCCGCGCTGGCTGCGCACCAGCCCCGCCCGCCGCAGCTCGCCGACCACGGACTTCAGGAATCGGAACGGAATCTCCTGCGAGGAGGCGATGGCCTCGCAGGTCAGCGGGCGGTCGATGTCGCAGGCCAGCTCCATGAGGGCCCGCGCGGCGTAGTCCGCCTTCGCGGAGATATGCATGGCTCCAGTATGGCGCGCCGGACGGCGGAAGTCGGCACCGCGGGCGGCTCCACCGGCCACGGAAGGGTGCGTCTGTGCAGGTGAGCCGTAATGGACACCTCTTGACATCTTTTCCGGGCGCCCTCTAGCGTCGTCTGCCATGAGCGATCAGCCGACCATCGCCGGTGAGGGATTCCATCCGCATCTCCCGGCCGGTTCCGACCCTTCGCACGGCTCGCTGCGCAGCCGACTGCACCACATCAAGGCCGACGGCCTCGACGGCGACACCGCGCAGACCGGCGGCATGCGGCGGTTCGCGGCGATCAGCGGCGGGACCGTCGGGTCCGAGCGGCTGTGGATGGGCCAGACCCATGTCGCCCCCGCCACCGCCTCCTCCGACCACCACCACGGCGAGTCGGAGACCGCGATCTATGTCGTCAGCGGACGGCCGGAGTTCGTCTTCGTGGACGACTCCGGCGGCGAGCCCGAGGAGGTACGGCTGCGCGCCGCGCCCGGCGACTACATCTTCGTACCCCCCTTCGTGCCGCACCGCGAGGAGAACCCGGACAACTCCGAGGAGGCCGTGGTCGTCATCGCCCGCAGCACCCAGGAGGCGATCGTGGTGAACCTCCCGAGCCTGTACGCGCTTCCGGGTGACGGCTCCTGACGAGCCGTCACCCGGAAGGTCACGCGAAGCGGTCACCGGGGCCGGTCACCGAGACCGGTCACCGGGGCCGGTGCCGTCACGCGTGCCCGAGACCGGCGGCCGAGGTCAGTCGTTGACCAGGTCGAACTCCTCCCAGGGGCCGATCGCCGCACGGTTGGCGATCAGGGCGGCGGCGCCCGCGTTCTCCGCCGTCACGTACTGATGGTTGGAGTGGGCGCGCAGCGTCACCGCGCCGTCCGGGTCGTGGATCAGGTCGAAGGTCTCGGCGGCGCCGATGGTACTGCTGCTCGCGATCAGCGCACCGGCCCCGGAGTTGGGGGTGGTCACGTACTTGTTGTTGGCGTGCGCCCGCAGCGCGACCGTCCCTGAACCGAGGTCGATCGCGTCGAAGGTCTCCCAGGGGCCGATCGCCGTACGGTTGGCGATGAGCGCCGCCGCGCCCGCGTTCTCCGCCGTCACGTACTGGCTGTTGGCGTGCGCCTTGAGGCTGATCGTGGTGCTCTGGCCCGGATTCCCCGTCCCGCCGCCCGGGATGGTGGTCTGGCCGGTGAGGCGGATGTCGCGGGAGGAGGAGCCGACGTAGACGGCGTTGGTGCCGGCCGCGTTGGTCCAGGTGGTGGTCCAGTACTGGAAGCTGCGGGCGTCCAGGGTGACCGTGACGTGCTGGCTCTGGCCGGGGTTGAGGCTGACCCGCTGGAAGCCGCGCAGGTTCTTGGGCGGTTCGCCGGTGGTGGCGGGCTGTCCGACGTAGACCTGGGCGACCTCGGCGCCCGCTCGTGTGCCGGTGTTGGTGACGTCGAAGCCGACCGCGACGTTGCCGTTCGCGTCGGGCGCGCCGACCGTCAGGCCCGAGTAGCCGAAGGTCGTGTAGGACAGGCCGAAGCCGAACGGGTACGCGGGCGTCTTGTTCTGCGAGTCGTACCAGCGGTAGCCGACGTTGATGCCCTCGCTGTACTGCACGGTGTTGTTCTGGCCGGGCCATTGGGCCGGGGTGTGGGCGGGGACGTCCGCGAGGGAGGCGGGGAAGGTCACCGGCAGCTTGCCGGAGAAGTTGACGTCGCCGTACAGCAGCCGGGCGATGGCGTTGCCGTCCTCCTGGCCCGGATACCAGTTCTCGATGATGCCCCGGACGGAGTTGGCCCACGGCATGGCGATCGCCGAGCCGCTGTTGACGACCACGATGGTGTTGGGGTTGGCCGCCGCCACATCGGTGACGAGCTGGTTCTGGTCGCCGGACAGCGAGATGTCGTTGATGTCGGCGCCTTCGCCCTCGCCCTTGTTCACGAAGACGATCGCGGTGTCCGCGTTGCGCGCCGCCGTGACGGCCTCGCCGTGCAGGTCCTGATTGGGGATCTGCCAGCCCAGTTCCAGCTCGCTGCCGCCGCCGTCCTGGAAGTAGTCGATCTCGACGCTGACCGGCTGGCCCGCGGTGAGCGTCACCGTGCCCGTCTTCGTGGTGGTCGGCTGATTCGCCCAGTTGTTGATGATCTGCTGGCCGTTGACGAACAGCCTGCTGCCGTCGTCACTGGTCAGGGCGAAGGTGTACGTGCCGGTGGTCGGCGGGGTCAGCGTGCCGGTCCACTTCGCCGACCAGCCGGTCGCCGGGACACCGGACGCCGGAGAGGCGCCGCCCCACAGGAAGTTCAGCGTCGGGTCGACCCGCGAGAGGACCGGAGTGCCGCCCATCGACGTCCCGTTGTAGAACTGCCCGTACAGGCCGTGGCCGCTGCCCGAAGAGGGCGTCAGATACGGGCTGTCGACGATCTCGCCGCTCGGGGAGGCGTATCCCTGGGCGTAGTTGACGCTCGCGCCGCTGCCCGCGCGGGTGACCAGCGCCGAGTACGGGGTCACGACCGAGGACGAGCCGACGTGCGTGCTGCCGCCGCCCGCCGTCATGGCGTTGGGACCCGCGTCGTCGCCGATCACGGCGATCTTCTTGTTCGCGGAGCCCAGCGGCAGCGCGGCGGAGGCGTTCTTCAGCAGGACGCTGCCCTCCTCGGCGACCTGCCGGGCCGTGGTCCGGTGCGCGTCCGTGCTGACCGGCGTGGTGATGGTGCCGGTCTGCGTGGTGTCGAAGAGCCCGGAGGCGAACATCGCGGTGAGGATGCGGCGGACGTGCCCGTCGAGCGTGGCCTGCGAGACCTGGCCGGAGGCCACCGCGTTGGTGAGCGCCGTGCCGTAGAAGTCGCTGCCGTTCATCTCCATGTCCAGGCCGTTGTTGGCCGAGGCGACCGTGGAGTGGGTGCCGCCCCAGTCGGAGGTGACGAAGCCGGTGAAGCCGAGGTCGCCCTCCAGCACCTGCTGGATCAACTGGGCGTTCTCGCAGGCGAAGGTGCCCGCGACCGAGGCGTAGGAACACATCACCGAGTACGCTTGGCCCTGCTTGACGGCGGCCTCGAAGGCGGGCAGGTAGATCTCCCGCTGGGTACGGTCGGACATGATGACGTTGTCCGAGGCGTTGTTGCGGTTGGTCTCCTGGTTGTAGTCCGCGTAGTGCTTGACCTGGGCCATCGGGCCCTGGCTCTGGATGCCCTGGATGTCGGCTGCGCCCAACTGGCCTGTCAGATACGGGTCTTCGCCCAGTGACTCGAAGGCGCGGCCCCAGCGCGGGTCGCGCACGATGTTGATCGTCGGGCCGAGCACCACATTGGCGCCCTTGCCCCACTCCTCGTTGCCGATCACCTGGCCGTAGCTCTTGGCCAGGTCGCGGTCCCAGGAGGCCGCGGCGGCCACCGGGGCCGGGAGCTGTGTGACGCCGCCCGCGCCGTCCGCGACGCCCGCCGGGCCGTCCTGGAGGCGTAACTGGGGTATGCCGAGACGGGTGTTGGCGTCCACGCAGGCGCCCCATGAGCACTGCGCGCCGCCGTGCATCATCGTGATCTTCTCGGCGTTGGTCATCTGCGCCAGCAGAGCGTCGGCGCGCTGCGCGGGGGTGTCGGCCGCGCTCATCCACGGCCGGGCGTCGACCGCCGACGCGGACTGCGCGGGCAGGGGTCCGGCGGTCAGCGCGGCCAGCGCGGCGACCGCGATGGCGAGCACGCTGGAGAGCAGGGGGCGTCGTCTCATCGCCACTCCGTTCGGGTTCGGCGGGCGGTGTGGGGTGCCGCCCGTGCCAGGGGGGATGGAGCCCAAGAGTGCTCACCGAGGATTGTGCTCAACTTGCGCACAGGTCAAGGGTTATTGCAGATTCGACGCCGCCATATTGCGTGAAGTCGGCCGCTACGACCGCCTGTTGCGTCCGCGACTGACCTGATTAGGTGCGATCCCGAACACCCGGAGTCGGCCCGAGACGGCGCGCGCGAGCGGCCCGAGACGGCACGCGCCGAGCGGCCCGAGCCCGCGCGCGCCGAGGGGCCCGGACCCGTACGGCCCGCTCCCGGACATGCGGAAGGGCCGCCGCCCTGAACAGGGCGGCGGCCCCTCGCACTCGGTGGTGCCCGTAGGCGCGCCTGTGGGGCGACGCGCCTACGGGGTCTCAGGCGCCATGACGGCCTTCGTCATGGGGTTACGGGTACGACGTCACCGTGGACGGTACGGTCGAGGTGCCCGACGTGCCCGGCCCGGTGTTGTTGATGACGTGGGCGTATTGGCCCATGCCGCCGAGCGAGACGACCAACAGGTCGTGGAACTTCACGCCCGCCGTGGTCGGTGCCTCGAAGCCGTGGTCCTGGATGATCGACGGATCGGCCGTGTAGTTGCAGTAGCTGCCGAGGCCCCAGCCCTCGTGGGTGGTGACGTTGTCGTCCACCTTGTAGGCCGCGAACCCGCGGATACTGCCGTTCTGGACCGCCGCCTGGTTCGGGGCGTCGTAGGCCTTCTCGTTCTGGAAGAAGATCGTCCTGCCGTTCTGACCGGACCACTCCACGTCGTACTTCTTGAAGTGCTCCACGAACAGGCCGGTCGCCAGCACGTTGTTGCCGTTGACCTTCAGACCGATGTCGGCCGGGTTGACGTTCCAGCCGGTCGGCGCGCTGCCGTGGTCGGCACGCCAGATCCAGGTGTGGTCGATGATGACGTCATTGCTGTTGATCTCGAACGCGGTCTGGGCCTGAGCGGCGCGCGCGCCGCCGACCCGGGCGAACACGTCCTGGACCGTGGTCGGGTTGGCCGAGTGGTTCGCGGACGAACCGGGCGCGCCGACCTGGAGGAGCTGCGGCGAGTTGCCCGCACCGGCGTCGATCAGGAAGCTCGCCAGCCGGACGCCGTCCACGTCGGCGACCTTCACCGCGTCCACGCCGTTGTCCGGGACGACCGTGGCGTAGCCGAGGCCGAGGACGACGGTGTTGGCGCGCGTGACGTTGATCGGCTGGTCCACGTGGTAGATGCCCGGAGTGAGCAGCAGGTTCAGCCCCTGCGCGAGCGCCGCGTTGATGGTCGCCGCGGAGTCGCCGGGGTGCGCCACGTAGAACTGCGTCAGCGGGATCGACGTACCCGGCGTGTTGGGCCAGGAGGTGCCGCTCGCGTTCTGCCGCAGGCTCGGCACGAACACCGAGTAGTTGTTGCCGTCCAGGTACATGTACGGCTTCTCACGCGACTCCGGCGTCGTGGCCAGCGTCGTGTAGACCGGGTTCGGGAAGCCCTGCGCCGGAGCGCCCTTCACACCCGAGAACACCATGTTCCACACGCCGTTGGTCCAGCCGCCGATGGAGCTGTCGCGGGTGTACCACTGCTGCTGCGAGTACGGGCCCACGGTGCCGTCGATCTTGCTGTCGGCGATGTAGCCGCCACTCGCCCAGCCGTAACCGGCCGGTGCCAGGTTCAGACCGCCCTGGACGTGGATCCGGCGGAACGGCGCGGCCTGCGCGACGGCCCAGCGGTCGTCGCCGCTGACCGGCTTGATGGCCAGGTTCTCCACCGAGCGCCAGAAGTTCTGCGTCGCGTTGCCGTTGAACCAGCCCGCGTCGACGGTGATGTCACCGTTGATCTGGACGTCGTCCGGGTTCTTGCCCAGGCCGGAGACCGAGGTGTAGAAGCCGACCTGGTCGTTGATGCCGTTGTACGTACCCGGCTTGAAGAAGACCTGGTAGCGGGCGTCACCGAACTGGTTGGACTCCTGCTGGGCGAAGATCTGGTCGAGCTGGCCCTGGAGGTTGGGCGTGGACGGGTCGAAGACCTTGACGTTGGGGCCGAGGTCGCCGCCGCCCTGGATCGGGCCGGTGCCGCCACCGCCGCTGCCCGCGGTGCCGAACACCTGGAACTCCCACAGGGAGTAGCCGTATCCGGTGGCGCGGACCGTGCCGTACACCCGGACGTAGCGCCCGGTGCCGGTCACGGTGAGCGTCTGGTTGCCGCCCGTTCCGGTGGTGGTGGAGTAGATGTCGGTCCAGTTCGTGCCGTCGGCCGAGGTCTGGATCTTGAAGGACTTGGCGTACGCCGCCTCCCAGTTGAGCGCGACCGAGCTGATGGTCGCGGACGCGCCCAGGTCGACCTGGAGCCACTGCGGGTCGCTGGCCGCGCTGGACCAGCGGGTGCCGGCGTTGCCGTCGACCGCGGCCGAGGCGGGCGTGCCCGCGTTCTCGGTCGAGGACGCGGTGGCGGTCTTGCCCTGCGAGAGCAGCGTCCCGGTGGCCGGCGGGTTGCCCCCGCCGCCCGTGCTGCCGTAGACCTGGAACTCCCAGAGCGAGTAACCGTAACCGGTCGCGCGCGCCGTACCGTACATACGGACATAACGCCCGGAAGCGTTTACGGCGACTGTCTGGACACCACCGGTCGCGGTGGTGGTGGAGTAGGCGTCGGTCCAGTTCGTGCCGTCGGCCGAGGTCTGGATCTTGAACGCCTTGGCGTACGCCGCCTCCCAGTTGAGGGTGACGGAGCTGATGGTCGCCGTGGCGCCGAGGTCGACCTGGAGCCACTGCGGGTCGGAGGCGGCGCTGGACCAGCGGGTGCCGGTGTTGCCGTCGACCGCGGCCGAGGCGGGCGTGCCCGCGTTCTCGGTCGACGACGCCGTCGCGGTCTTGCCCTGGGAGAGCAGTGTGTCCGCCGCGCGGGCGGAGTGCGAGGGTACGAAGAGGAGCAACGAGGCGATCAGGGCCGTGATGATCGCCGCGGCGGTGTTACGCCGATTCGCCGGTGCTGATGGTCTCAGCGCCGTCGAGCCGGAGGGGGGAGCGAGCATGAGCAACTCTCCTGGTTCCACACGTGGGGGGGCAGGGGTCGGTGATCGTCCGGCCGAACTGCGGTGGCCGGACGACAGGATGCTGCTGAAACGGTGAAGTCCGGGCGGGCGCCCACCTGTTGAGGTGAGAGCGCTCTCCCGGGTGCACACCGCGATGGTTCTCCCTGTGTTTCATCCATGTCAAGAGTTGTGCACAGAGTGCGTCCTCCCGAATGGGGAAGCTCCAGAAATCCGGGCAAAGCCGTCGTAGCTGGTGACACAAGTTGAACGCACTGCGGTGACCAGCGGGTATGTCAGGACGTCTCCGCGCGGCAGGCCGCTTGACGCGCCGTCGCACCTCGCCCGCACCCCGGTCCGACCCGGAAACGCTTCCGTATACCTTCAGAGCATGAAGCCGCAGTGGACTGCGGTGGTATGTGCGGCGGATGGCGAAAAGGGCCGTTCCCGGCGCGCGCGAGGCGCACCGGGAACGGCCCTGGGGCAGAGCGTCGGATCAGACCGCGGTGGTCGAACGGCGACGGCCGCGGCGGGCGTAGTAGAGCGCCCCGCCGCCGACGAGCAGTACGCCCGCGGTGATGCCCAGCGGCAGGACCGGGGAGGTGCCCCCGGTCTCCGCGAGGGTCTGCGTGGAGGCGTCGTTGTGACCGCCGGACGAGCCGCCCGAGTGCGAACCGCCGTTGGAGCCACCGGAGTTCGCGCCGCCCGAGTTCGCGCCGCCCGAGGAGGAGCCGCCGGAGGTGCCGTGGCCGCCCCCGCCGTGGGTGTCGATGTCCTTGACCGACTTCACGGAGCCGTCGGCGTTCAGCAGCACCTGCTTGTTGTTCGGGTGCTCGAAGTCGAACGCGCCGGTCAGCGAGTTGGCGCGGCTGTCGAAGGACGCGTCACCGACCCGGCCGGTCTTCCAGTTGTCCTCGATGAACTTGGTGATCGACGCCTGCTCGGTGCGGGTGTGGTCGACCGAATTCACCTTGCTGTAAGGGGAGATGACCAGCAGCGGCTGCCGGGTGCCGGGGCCGCAGCGATCCGCGTAGCCACCGGCCGACGCGGGACCCGCCTGGCACGCCGGGCTGTCGACGGCCTTGCCGTTGGAGCCGACCGTGCTGTCCTTCGAGCCGTTCTGCGGCTTGGCGTACGCGTGGTCGTACCAGCCGTCGGAGTCGTCGTACGCGACGACGACCGCGGTGTCCTTCCAGGAGGACGACGCCTGGACCGCGTTGATCTCCTTGACGAGGAAGTTCTGCTCGTCGGTCGGGTCGGAGTAGGCGGCGTGGCCGTCCTGGTACTCGGCGGCCTTGAGGAAGCTGACGGCGGGCAGGCTGCCCGCCTTGAGCGCGGAGTCGAAGTCGGTCAGGTCGTAGTTGTGGTTCGCCTGGCCGTTGTGCCCGATCTCGGCGGTGTTCTTCGGCGCGAGGTGGTGCGGGTTCGACGTCGACGCGTAGTACTGGAACGGCGAGTGGTGCGGGCTGTAGTCGACCGAGGACGCGCCGGCGATGTTGGCGTGCGTGGAGTTGGCGCAGCTCGCGTAGTCGCCGCTCTTGCCGTCCCAGGGGGTGGAGGGACGGAAGCCGCCCTGGAACCAGCCCCAGGTGACCTTCTTGGAGTTCAGCAGGTCACCGACGTTCTTGCCGCGCATGACCGCCAGCGCGTTGGTGCCGGTGTGGCTGTTGTCCGAGCAGTCGTCGAACGCCGGGTCGGGGTCGTTGATGACCGTGCCGACGCCCTTGGCGTCGGGGGAGACCACCGTGTACGCGTCCGGCGTCGCCGTCTGCTTCGGGTGCTCGGTGCCCGAGGCCGGGTCGACCGAGATGACACCGTGCGTCTGACCGGAGATCAGATTGAGCGCGCCCGGCGTGGACGGACCGTACGTGGAACTGTACGAGTTGTCGCCCAGCGAGTAGTGCTGCGCGTAGTTCCACAGGCCCGTGACGGTGTTGCCGTCGTAGTAGTCCATCACCAGACCGGGCTCGCCGAACAGGCCGCCAGAACACTTGCTGGTCTCGGTGTTCTGGACGTACGCGTCGGCCTTGCCGCCGTTGGCCGCGTACTGTTCGGGGCCGTAGTTGTGGTTCTGGTCGCAGGTCACGGCCTGGTCGGGGGAGAGCCGCTTGGGCGCGTACTGGTTCGGGTTGGTCTTGAGCAGACCGGCGTGCGCGAGGGTGTCGATGTTCTTCGGCGTGTTCCCGGCCGCCGTGAACTTCGTGCCGTCGGTGTTCGCCGCGTCCGGGTAGCTGCCGAAGTAGTGGTCGAAGGAGACGTTCTCCTGGAAGATCACCACCAGGTGCTTGATCGGCGTCTCGGTGCCGCCACCGCCGTTGTGCGACGGGGAGTCGGCCAGGGCCGGCGCCGCCGTCCCGCCCATCAGCACGAGCGCCGCAGCTCCGGCGAACGCCCCCCACCGGGCGGCCCGTACGCGCGGGCCCGCCCCTCTGCTCCTGCCAGAACCGCTTGTGGTGCTCATACTTTCTCAGCCTCCGCTAAGTGCCGCGTCGCGCGTGCCGCTGTCATTCGTGCACGGTGTCGAACGCGATCGTCATGGCGGTCCGCGACATGACAAAGGCACAGCGGTGGAGGCGGGGTGAACAGCGGGTCAGTAAAATCTTAGGAAGCCTTGACCCCGCTTTTACACTCTGAGCTGCGGTTTCAGGCGAGCAGCCCGCTGCCGAGCCAGTCGGACCGGTCGCGCACTCCCGGCAGGACGAAGAAATAGCCGCCGCCGAACGGGGTGATGTAGTCCACCAGCGGCTCACCCGCGAGGCGCTTTTGCACCGTCGCGAACTGCCGCTCGATGTCCTGCTGATAACAGACGAAGATCAGCCCCATGTCGAGGTTGCCATTGCTGTCCATACCCCGGTCGTAGTTGTAACCACGGCGCAGAATACGGGACTTGTCGGTGCGCGCGGTGCGCGGATTGGCGACCCGGATATGGCTGTCCAACGGGATCACATCGCCGGTCGGATCCTGCGCGAATCGCGGTGTGTCGAATTCCCTGGTCCCGTCCAGCGGTGCGCCGGTGTCCCGGCTGCGGCCGAACATCCGCTCCTGTTCGGTGATCGATACCCGGTCCCAGAACTCCACCAGCATCCGGATCGTCCGCACCACCTGGTACGTGCCTCCGGTCGTCCAGGCGGGCTCGCCGCCGCCCCCGGCGCCCCGCACCCAGAGCAGCTCGTTCGCGGTGGCCGGATCGCTGATGTCCGGATTGGAGGTGCCGTCCTTGAAACCCATGTGGTTGCGCGGTGTGCCGCTGGGCCGCGGCGGGCTGGTGAAACCGTCCAGCCGCCAGCGCACCTGCATCCCGCCGCGGGTGTGCCGGGCGATGTCGCGCAGCGCGTGCAGCGCCGTGTCCGGGTGCGGCGCGGAGAGCTGGAGGCTCAGGTCCCCGTGGCACCAGTCGGGTTGGAGGTCGTCGTCCTCGAACGCGGGCATCGTGCTCAGCCGCAGCGGCTTGCGGTCCTTGAGCCCGAACCGCTCGTCGAAGAGCGACGCGCCCACCCCGACGGTGACGGTCAGACCGTCGCCCGGCACCTTCGGGCCCAGCGTGCCGCTGTCCGACGGCGAGTCCGTGATGCCGAGCGCCGCGGGTGTGCCGCCGCCGGTCAGGAACCTCGCCCGGTCGGTGACGATGTGCAGCAACTCGGTCAGTTCACGCCGGTCGGCGGCGGTGACGTCGAAGGACAGGAAGAGCGAGGACTGCTGCACCGGCCGCGTGACGCCCGCCTGGTGCGGGCCGTGGAAGTCGGCGTTCGCGCGTGCCGCCGGGGCCGGGGCCGGGCCGGCGGCGGAAGCGGTCGCGCCCGTCAGCGCGGCGGCGCCACCGGCCACCGCGCCGACGGCGCCCACACCGAGCGCCGCGCCGCGCAGAAAGCCGCGCCGCCGCAGGTCGCCCGCGCCCGCCACGGGCCCGTGCGTGTCCGTCATGCCGTCCTCCGTACATCGAAGATCGTCGCCACCGGGGCGAGTTGTTCGAGCAGATCGCCGAAGTCGGCGTTGATCCGCTGGCGCTGATCGTGTGTCAGCTTGTCGAGCGGCGTCCACGTCCCACCGTGGTGCGCGGCGTCCAGGTCGCGCTCCGCGCGCTTGAGCGACGCGTCGAGCTCGGCGGTCCGCGGGTCACGCGGGGCGAGCAGGGCGTGCAGCCGGCCGAGCAGTTCCTTCGTGCCGTCGAGATTCGCGCGGGCCGTGGCCAGATTCGTGCCGCTGCCGTAGTCCGTACGGCCGGTCAGCTCGAACTGCTCGGCGTTCTCCACGATCTCGTGCGCGCGCAGTCCCAGGTCGGCCGGGTCCATCCGCTCCTGCGACCAGCCGTCGCGCAGCGTCGCCACGTCCTTGACCAGCGCGGCGGCCGGGCCGCGCAACGAGTCGGCGGAGGCGCCGTGCCACAGCCCGTACTCGATCCGGTGGAAGCCGGTGAAGTCCGCGGAGGCGACCGAGCCAGGCGTGAGCGAGGCCGTGCCGTTGATCGCGCCGTCCGCGTCGCCGAAGGTGCCGTACGCGGCGCCCATCCGCTCGTAGACCAGGTGTGCGCTCAGCCAGTCGCGGCGGGCCGCGGTCAGATCGCCGCCGTCGATGTCCGACCTGAGGGCGCCGACGCCGCGGGCGAGGTCGTCGATCCGGGCGCCGACCCACCGCTGGTACGCCAGCGTCGGCGGGATCAGATCGTGCTGGGTGACCGGCACCGCGGCCGGACCCCGGGGAGCCTTGCCCGGTACGACGACGGTCGGCCCGGTGACCGCGTCGGTGTCCTCCTGGAGGCACTTGAACGCGTACGAGCCGCTGCCCAGGTCCACCGCCATCGGCCGGGTGATGCCCGGCGCCAGGCCCTCCACCTCGCCGTAGACCTTCCCGCTGCGCGGGTCGGTCAGATAGACCTCGGTGGCGCTCGCACCGGTGTTGCGCAGGTCGAAGACCTGCGTGCCCGGCTTCGGCGTGATCCAGCCCCGGCCGCAGCCGCCCGTGGACGCGTCCACCGCCGTGTGCCGCAGACCGTCCGACGCGGTGGCGGGAGCGGCGTGCTTGTCGGTGTGACCGCCACCGCCGCCGACGGTGAGCACCGCCGCGGTGACCGCTCCGGCGACGGCGAGCCCGGCCGCGGCCACCTGCCACATCGGCACGCGGCGGAGTCGGTGCGGTGGCGGCGGAGCTATGCCGTCTGGTTCGGCGGACACACCGGACCTCCAGATGTCGGTGCAGTGGAACGGGGCGCCGTTCATGCTAAGCACCTCACGACCGCGCACCCACCTGCGCCAAGGTCAGGAATCCACAATTCCCCGGCAGTTCACCCTTGGGTCACATAAGGGCACCCTTACCGGGGTTTTCGGCCGGTGAAGTGCCGTGTCGCGCCCGGAGCACCGTCACCCGTCAGCAGCACCGTCACACGTTGCGCCGTAGCGCCTCAGCAGCTCAGCAGGCCCGCGTTGACCTTGGCGGTCAGGATGCGGTTCAGGCTGTCGTCGACCGCGGCGCGCAGCGTCGCGTCCTTCGGGAGCCGGTCGATGACGGCGGCGGTCATCGGCGCGATGTCGCTCGGCCGGACGGTCAGCAGCATGTTGCCGCCCGCGGCGAAGAAGTCCAGCGCGCGCTGCGCGGGGGTACGGTCGCTGACGGCGACGGCCGCGCCGATGTCGTCGGAGATGACCGCGCCCTTGAAGCCGAGCTGGGTGCGCAGCAGGTCGTGCAGGACGATGCGCGAGAAGACCGCCTGGTTCTTGGGGTCGATCTTCGTATAGGTCGCCGACGAGACCATGATGAACGGCGTGCCCGCCTGGATGGCGCTGCGGAACGGCTGGAGGTAGGAGTCGTTACGGGTGGTCACCGTGTCCGTGACGCCCGCCGTCAGGTCGGTGTTGCCGCGGACCCGGCCGAGGCCGGGAAAGTGCTTGGCCGTGGGAACGACCCCGGACTGCCGCATGCCGAGCAGAAACGCGTCGCTGTGCGTGGCGACGGTCGCGGGATCGTTTCCGTACTCCCGGTGCAGCTCGCCGATCGGCGCGTTGACGCCCACCAGATCCGCCGGGACCGTGTCCGCGACCGGGGCCAGGTTCATGTTCACCCCGGCCGCCTTGAGCTGGCCCGCCCACGTCGCCGCCTCCTGCCGGAGCCGCGACGCGGACCACTGACCCTGCGTGACCGCGTTCGGCATGCTGGAGAAGCCGGGGCCGTTGAGCACCTGGACCTCGCCGCCCTCCTGGTCGGTGGAGACCAGCAGCCGCAGATTCGAGCCCTTGACGGAGGTGGCGAGCGTCCGCACCCGGTCGGTGACCCCCTTGACCGCCTGCGTGCCCGCCGAGGTGTGGCCCATCAGGATGACCGCGCCCACCTTGCCCTGCGTGATCGCCGACGCCTCGGAGCCGGTCATCCCGGTGGACGTCACGGCCGACATGAAGAGCTGCCCGACGCGCTGGGCGGTCGACATCGCGCCCGCCGTCCGGTCCACGCAGCTCGCCTGCGCCTTGGTCGTGCTCGCCGCGGGCGGCGGTACGGGAGTGGCGTGCGTCGTGCTGGGCGACGGTGACGCCGACGGACGGGCCGACGTGGCCGTGGTCGTCGGGGCCGCGCTGGGCGACGCCGACGTCGTACCGGGCGCCACGGACGTGGCCGACGTGTCACCGCTCCCGCCCCCGTTGGAACAGGCCGCGACAGTGACCATCAGCCCCACCGCGAGCCCCACCCCACGCCGTCGCGAGCGGGACGTTCGGCTGGCGGCACCAGGAGCAGTCGGCAGACGCACGGGAAGACCTCACACCTTTTCGATCACACGGAAACGGAACGTATGCACTCATCCCCTTCCCCCTGAGGCACCAGTTGTCTCATGTGACGTGGAGAAACCCCCGCGATGGGTGTGACACGCCCGGCAAGGCCCTTACCAGGGGAAGGCGTCGGAGCGGCCGTCAGCCGTCGGCCGGGTCCGGGGCGGTGGGAGGCGTCGAGCCGGACGTTCCGGTGCCGGATTCGACCTCGGCCAGGCGGCGGAGGAGGAAGCGGCGTTCGGGCGGGGTGGGGGAGAGGGCGATGGCCTCGCGGTAGGCGTCGGCGGCCGCGTCGGAGCGGCCGAGACGGCGCAGCAGGTCGGCGCGGGTGGCGGGGAGCAGGTGGTAGCCGTCGAGTCGGCCGCTCGCGGTGAGGGCGTCGACCAGGGCGAGGCCCGCGGCGGGCCCGCGGGCCATGGCGACGGCGACCGCGCGGTTGAGCTCGACCACGGGGCCCGGCGTCATGCGCGCCAGTTCGCCGTAGAGGAGCGCGATCTGCGGCCAGTCGGTGGCGGCGGCCTCGGCGGCGCTCGCGTGGCAGGCGGCGATGGCGGCCTGGACCTGGTACGGCCCCGGGCGGCGGGCGAGCAGGGCGTCCTCCACGACGGCGAGCCCCTCGGCGATCTCGTCCCGGTCCCAGGCCGTACGGTCCTGCTCGTCGAGCGGCACCAGGTCACCGGCCGCGTCGGTACGGGCGGCGGCGCGCGCGTCGTGCAGCAGCATCAGCGCGAGCAGTCCGCGCGCCTCCGGCTCGTACGGCAGCAGCGCGGCCAGCAGCCGGGCCAGCCGGATCGCCTCGGCCGTGACGCGCCGCTGGTCGGCGCTGTCCGCCGTGTCGGCCCTGGGCGCGTAACCGGCGTTGAACAGCAGGTACAGCACGGCGAGTACGGCGGAGGTCCGCTCCGGGAGCAGGTCGCGCGGCGGCACGCGGAAGGGGATGCCCGCGTGCCGGATCTTGCTCTTGGCGCGGGTGAGCCGCTGCCCCATCGTGCCCTCGGGCACCAGGAAGGCCCGCGCGATCTCCGCCGTGCTCAGCCCGGTCAGGGTGCGCAGGGTCAGCGCGACGCGGGACGGCAGCGGCAGCGCGGGGTGGCAGCAGGTGAAGATCAGCCGCAGCCGGTCGTCCGGTACGGGATCGTCGTCGTTCCCGGGCGGCGGGAGGGCGTCGTCCACCGGGGTCAGCACGGCCGCCTCCCGCAGCTTGCGTTTCTCGTTCGCCGCCCTGCGCAGCCGGTCCAGGGCGCGGTTGCGGGCGGTGGTGGTCAGCCAGGCGCCGGGCCTGCGCGGCACACCGTCGACCGGCCAGCGCTCCAGCGCCCGCGCGAAGGCGTCCTGCGCGCACTCCTCCGCGAGGTCCCAGTCGCCGGTCATGCCGATCACCGCGGCCACGACCCGGCCCCACTCCTCTGACCAGGCCGCGGCGACGGCGTCCTTGACGGGGTCGGGGCGGCGCGGCCCCGACGGGGGACGCGCCTGTCCGCGCCCGGAGTCCCCGTGCGCCCCGGTCACCGCCCAGGACTCCGCGTCCCGACCCGTCATCGCCTCACTCCGCCCCGCCACCTCGTCAGCCCGCGGCTCGCGTCACTCCGTCCAGAACGGCCGCACCTCGACCATCCCGTACCGCGCCACCGGATGCTTCGCGGCGATCGCGATCGCCTCGTCCAGATCGGCGCAGTCGATGATGTCGAAGCCGCAGATCTGCTCCTTCGTCTCGGCGAAGGGCCCGTCCGTGATCAGCGGCGCGCCGTCCTTGAACCGTACGGTGGTCGCGTCCTGCGCCGGACGGATGCGGCTGCCCAGCAGCCGGGTGCCGTTGCGGGTCGTCTCCGCGACCCACGGCATCGCGTCCATCTCCTCCTCGGGCGCGTCGGCCAGCGATCCGTCGTCGCAGATGAGCAGCAGATACTTCATGGTCCTTCTCCTTCTCCGGTCACTCCGGAGGTCGCGATGCCTCCGGCGGCCACGGGCCTCTTCTTCCTCCCGTGCGTCCACCCCTACGACGATCGGGAACCGCCGGAAACTACACCGGGCGGAAAGAACTTCGGCACGAGCCGCGTCCGCGTCACGCCGCCGCCGTCCAGCCGAGCGCCGAGCGCCGGTGCGGGAACAACGCCACCGCCACCGCGACCAGCGCCGCACCGGCGATGAGCAGCGGCAGCGCCCGGTGCCCGTGCCCGATCAGCGCGGCACCGGCCAGGGCCCCGAGGAACATCGCCGCCGCCGAGAGCAGCCTGCGCCCCGCCTTGCTCGTCTCGCCGCCCGCCAGGCGGCTGTCCGAGGCCACGCCGGTGATGGTCAGGGTCAGCACCGTGGTCGTCAGGTCGGGCACGGCCAGCCGCCGTACCACCGCGTTCTGCCCGCCCATCGCGAAGCCCAGCAGCACGACCAGGCACCAGCGGCTCCACCCGGCGGCCGGCAGGTCGACCAGTTCGCCGACCACGTAACAGACCAGGACGAGCAGTGCCTGTCCGGCCGTCACCGCGAGCAGCAGCCGCGCCCGGTGCCGCACGACACGGTTGGCCAGCCGCCCCGCGGCCAGCGCGCCCACGGCGAAGGAGAGCAGCGACAGGACGGAGGCGGTCAGCGAGAAGCCGCTGGAACCGGCGAGCGAGAAGGCCATGAAGACGACGTTGCCCGTCATGTTCGCGACGAAGACCCGGCCCAGTGCCAGATAGCTGAAGGCGTCGACCAGTCCGGTCACGACGGTGAGCCCGAGCAGCAGCGGCGGCAGCGGCCCGTGCCGCCCGCCGAAGTCGGGTACGAGCGTGTCGCGGGCCTCGCGGAGCGTGGAGTTCACGGCGGCCGTCCTCCGATCATGCGTTCCCTGGGCGACCCATGGTCCCGCCCCGCAGCCCGTCAGACCCCCCGCCGCGCGGGACCTTCCGCCGTAAGCGGGCCGTTGCCCGTACGAACGCCGTGGCGCGCCGGTACGAAGATCGGTCCGCGCCCGTATGAAAGTCGGTCCGCGCCGGTCCGAAAGCCAGGCCGCGCCGGTCCGAAAGCCAGGCGTCGCCGGTCTGAAGATCGGTCCGCGCCCGTACCGAAAAGCGGACCGCCCACAGCCGTGCCGGCGCCCGCTCCCGCGCCCGAACGGGCACGTCAGCCGTGCCGCGCGTGGCATACGGGGGACGCGCGGGCTGTCGGCGCCGTACGGGCCCGCGCCGGTGTGAGACTGGCCCGCGACGTGGCGATCCTGGAGCGCGCGAGCAGCGGCGCGGCATGACGGCACGTCAAGGGGGCAGCCGCGCAAGGGTCGGGCCGTCGGCCCGGCTCGGACCGGGCTGTCGGACCGGCTCACGTTGAGCCGTCGGTACGGCTCATGAAGGAGGGACCCATGGCGTCAGCGCCGGAAGCCGCGTCCGGCGGCACGATCACCACCGACGTCCCCGCGCGCCTCGACCGGCTGCCGTGGTCGCGCTGGCACTGGATGATCGTGATCGGCCTGGGCACCGTGTGGATCCTCGACGGCCTCGAGGTGACCACCGTCGGCAACATCGCCGGGCGGATCTCCGAACAGGGCAGCGGGCTGTCGATCACGTCCGCCCAGATCACGGGCATCGCCGCCGCGCTCTACGTGGCGGGCTCCTGCGCGGGCGCGCTGTTCTTCGGCTGGCTGACCGACCGCTTCGGCCGCAAGAAGCTCTTCATGGTCACCCTCGCGGTCTACCTCACCGCGACCGCGATGACCGCGCTGTCCTTCCAGCCCTGGTGGTTCTTCACCTTCCGCTTCCTGACCGGCTTCGGCATCGGCGGCGAGTACGCGGCGATCAACTCGGCCATCGACGAACTGATCCCGTCCCGATTCCGCGGCCGGGTCGACCTGATCATCAACGGCAGTTACTGGCTCGGCGCCATCGGCGGCTCGCTGCTGTCGATCGTCGCGCTGAACACCGACATCTTCCCCAAGGACGTCGGCTGGCGGCTCACCTTCGCCCTCGGCGTCGTCCTCGGTCTGGTGATCCTGGTGGTACGGCGGCACGTGCCGGAGAGCCCGCGCTGGCAGTTCATCCACGGCTACGGCGACGAGGCGGACCAACTGGTCGGCACGGTGGAGCGGGAGATCGAGGAGGAGAAGGGCGAGCGGCTGCCGCGCGCCAAGAACTCGATCACCATCCACCAGCGCAAGAGCATCGGATTCGGGCTGATCGCCAAGACCGTCTTCCACAAGTACCCCAAGCGCGCGGTGCTCGGCCTGTCGCTCTTCATCGGCCAGGCGTTCCTCTACAACGCCATCACCTTCGGGTTCGGCTCCATCCTCACCACCTTCTTCGGCGTCTCGACCGGCAAGACCGGCTACTACTTCGCGGTCATCGCGGCGGGCAACTTCCTCGGCCCGCTGCTGCTCGGCAAGCTCTTCGACACCGTCGGCCGCCGGATCATGATCTCCTCGACGTATCTGATCTCCGGCATCCTGCTGTTCGGCACGGCGTGGCTCTTCCACCGGGGCTCGCTGGACGCCACGACGATGACCGCGTGCTGGTGCGTCGTGCTGTTCTTCGCGTCCGCCGGTGCCAGCAGCGCTTATCTGACCGTCTCGGAGATCTTCCCGATGGAGACCCGCGCGATGGCCATCGCCTTCTTCTACGCGATCGGTACGGCCGCCGGCGGCATCAGCGGTCCGCTGGTCTTCGCCGACCTCACCAAGTCCGGTGTCGTGGACGACACCGTGCTGGCCTTCGTGATCGGCGCGTCCCTGATGTGCGCGGCGGGCCTGGTCGCGGCGGTGCTCGCGGTCAAGGCCGAGGGCCGCTCGCTCGAGGACATCGCCACCCCGCTGTCGTCCGCCGAACCGGCGTCCGCCTCCGCCTAGCGGCGGGCCTCGCGGGGCGAATCGAGTGGACGCGGCCGGATTCCGGTCGCGTCCACTGTCTTGTCCGGGGCCCGGAGCCGGTGCTACGTTCACCGCCAATCGAACGAATCGAATCAGTTCGACAGTCGAGGGACTCGGAGTCGGTCATGACGGTGACGATCGCGGATGTGGCGCGGCACGCGGGCGTTTCGCGCAGCACGGTGTCGTACGTCCTGAGCGGCAACCGGACCATCTCGCCCGAGACCATCAGGCGCGTCGAACTGAGCATCGAGACGCTGGGGTTCAGGCCGCACGCCGGGGCGCGGTCCATCCGCACCCGCCGCACCGGTGTGATCGCGATGGCCCTGCCGATGGTCTACGGCCCGCACAACCAGGTGCAGATGCCGTACGTCTGGGCCGCCCTCACCGCGGCCCAGGACAGCGGGCTCAAGGTGCTGATGCTGACCGACGACGACGGTGAGGCGGCCATCAGGGACGCGGTCGCCAGCGCGCTCGTCGACGGCGTGATGCTGATGGAGGTGCAGCGGCAGGACCCCAGGATCCCGCTGCTCACCGAGCTGAAGTGCCCCGCGGTGCTGGTCGGCACGCCGGACGACCCGCACGGACTGCCGCGCGTCGACTTCGACTTCGCGCTGGCCGCGCGGGCCTGCGCGGAGCATCTGCACGAGTCGGGCCACACCCGGGTCGGCTACCTCGGGCAGGCGCCCGAGGCGTTCGGCCGTGACGTGGCCTACGCGGTGCACGCCCGCGAGTCGGTGCTGGCCGCGCTGGAGAGCGGGGGCAGGACCGCGGTCTGGGCCGCGTGCGAGCCCGCTCCCGGCGGGGTGGTCCGCGCGCTGGACGACCTGCTGACCCGCGAGCCCGAACTGACCGCGCTGATCGTCTACAACGAGCGCGTGCTGCCGCTGGTGATGGACCGGCTCGCCGGTATGGGGTGCGCGGTCCCGCGCGACATCTCCGTCATCGCGATCTGTCCCGACGACGAGGCCGAGCGGTGCACCCCGCCGCTGACCTCGGTGTCGCTGCCCGCCGAGGAACTGGCCAGGGCGGCCGTACGCAGCCTGGCCCGGCGGATCAAGGGCGAGGAGCTGCCCGCGAGCACGCTGCTCGCCCCGACGCTGAAGGTGCGCGGCAGTACGGGTCCAGCCCGCTGAGGCGCGTCCACCGGCGCTTACCGCCTCCGCTCTGACCGGGGCGTCACCCCTCTGACTCGGTGTCACCGCACCGACCCGGTGTCACACCGCACCACCCTCTGCGTTTCCTTGCCCACACTCCCTCACGCACGGCGCGGACCGGTGGGCGGTCCCGTGCCCGCGGCGCCACTGTCGAATCAATTCGAAAGGCACGTCGATGAGCCGCTCCCTCCCCTTCCCCCGCCTCTCCCGCACCGCCGCCCGACCCGGCACGCTGGCGGCGCTGGCCGCCGCCGGGGTGCTCGTGCTGGCCGCCTGCGGCACCGGCTCCGGCAGTTCGGGCTCCGGCTCCGACACGCTGACGGAGATCGACTACTACGACGCGGCACCGCAGAACACCCAACTGCCGCGGATACTCGACGAGTGCGCCGCCAAGTCCGGCGTGCACATCAAGCACCAGCAGGTGCCGCGCGCCCAGTTCATGCCGAAACTGCTCCAGCAGGCATCGGCCCGCACCCTCCCCGACCTGGCGCTGATCGACAACCCCGACCTCCAGCAACTGGCCGCCACCGGGGGCCTGGTGTCGCTGTCGAAGGCCGGACTGACCACCGAGGGCCTGTACCCGTCGATCGTCGCCGCGGGGCAGTACGACGGCCAGACGTACGGGATCGCGCCGGGCGTCAACGGCCTGGCGCTCTACTACAACAAGGACCTGTTCACCCGGGCGGGGCTCACGCCGCCGAAGACCTGGGACGAACTGACCGCCGCGGCGAAGAAGTTGACCAAGGGCTCCCGCTACGGCGTCGCGTTCAGCGCGGTCGGCACCGAGGAGGGCAGCTTCCAGTTCGAGCCCTTCTTCTGGACCGCGGGCGCCAGCCTGAAGGCACTGGACTCGCCGCATGCCGTCAAGGCGCTCACGCTGTGGAAGGACCTGGTCGGTACGGGCTCGGCCTCCAAATCGGTGGTCACCTGGACGCAGGCGGACGTCAACGACCAGTTCCTCGCCGGGAACGCGGCGATGATGGTGAACGGCCCCTGGCAGCTCCCCACGCTCAACGCGGCCAAGGACCTGCGCTTCGGCGTGGTGCCCATACCGGTGCCCGATCCCTCCGCGAAGCCGGTCGTGCCGCTGGGCGGCGAGGTCTGGACGGTCGGGCACAGCAACGCGGCGCGCGAGGCCAAGGCCGTCTCCGTGGTGAAGTGCCTGCTCGGCCAGGAGGAGAGCCTGAAGTGGTCCAAGGACGCGGGCTACATCCCCAGCAACCAGCAGGCCGCCGCGCGACTGGCGACCAGTCAGCCGCAGTTGGCGGCCTTCGTGGCGGAGGTCGGCACCGCGCGGGCCAGGACCACGGAACTGGGCACCGACTACCCCAAGGTCAGCCAGGCGCTCGCCGACGCGATCCAGGCCGCGCTCGCGGGCGGCACCAGCCCGCAGTCCGCGCTCGCCCAGGCGCAGCGCTCCGCGCGGAACTAGGCGGGGCCGACCGATGTCCACCACTGTCCGCAGCGCCCCGGTGGCACGGGCGAAGCCCGTCGCCGCCCGGCAGGACGGCCACGGCCGCCGCCCCCGGCGCCGCACCGGCCGCTGGGCGGCCTTCGCCTTCATCGCCCCCGCCTGGCTCTACGTCCTCGGCTTCTATCTGTACCCGCTGGCCGGCAACGTCCGGATGGGCTTCCAGAACTACACCGTCTCCTCCTTCTACACCGGCGTCGCGCCGTACGTCGGCTGGGACAACTACACGGCCGTCCTCCACGACAGCCACTTCTCCCGCACCGTCGTCAACACCGTGCTGTTCACGGCCGGTTCGCTGGCCTTCCAGTTCGCCATCGGCCTGGCCCTCGCGGTCTTCTTCAACCGGTCCTTCCCGCTGGGCGGCCCGCTGCGCTCACTGCTGCTGATCCCCTGGCTGCTCCCGCTGGTGGTCTCGGGCACCGCCTGGCGCTGGATCCTCGACACCGACTCGGGCGTGCTCAACCACGCGCTGCTGAGCCTGGGTCTGACGGGCCATCCGATCCCGTGGCTCGCCAGCACCCACGACTCGCTGATCGCCGTGACGCTGGTCAACATCTGGGTCGGCATCCCCTTCAACATGGTGATCCTCTACGGCGGACTCCAGAGCATTCCGGGGGAGCTGTACGAGGCCGCGTCGCTGGACGGCGCGAACGCCTGGCGCCGCTTCCGGCACATCACGCTCCCGCTGCTGCGGCCGGTCACCGCCGTGGTGCTGACGCTGGGGCTGATCTACACCATCAAGGTCTTCGACGTGATCATGATCCTCACCCAGGGCGGCCCCGCCGGGTCCTCGCAGACGCTGACCACCTACGCGTACAACCTCTCCTTCCAGCAACTGCTGTTCGGGCGGGGCGCGGCGGTGGGCAACCTGCTCATCGTGGTCGCGGTGGTCTTCGCCGCGGTCTATCTGCGCAGCACCCGTGAGCAGCGGCAGGCGGGACGGTGAGCGCCCCCGCCACCGGCGCGCGCCGGTTCACCCGCCCGCTGAACACCGTGATCGCGCTGCTGATCCTCGCGGTGATGCTCTTCCCGCTGTACTGGATGCTCAACGCGTCGCTGCTGCCCTCGACCGATCTGGTGAAGAGCTCCCCGACCTGGTTCCCGCTGCACGGCACGCTCCAGGGCTACCGCAGGGCGCTGTCCAGCCAGGGCGGCCACCTCCTGGTCAGCCTCGGGGTGTCGGCCGGGACCGTCCTGGTGGTGCTGCTGATCGCGGTGCCCGCCGCGTACGGTCTGGCCCAACTGCGGGCGCCCGGCGGCCGGATGCTCACCTTCGCCTTCCTGGTGGCGCAGATGATCCCCGGCGTGGTGATGGCCAACTCGCTCTACACGATGGCCAACAAGCTCCAGTTGCTGAATTCGCCGCTGGCGCTGATCCTGGCCGACTCCACATTGTGCGTGCCCTTCGCGGCACTCATCCTGAGCACCGCCATGCGCGGTGTGCCCGCGGAACTGAGCGAGGCGGCGGAACTCGACGGCGCGTCACGGCTGCGCACCCTGCTGTCGGTGATCCTGCCGGTCAGCAGGAACGCCGTGGTCACCGCGAGCCTGTTCTCCTTCCTCTTCGCGTGGGCCGACTTCCTGTTCGCCGTCACCCTCACCACCCAGGACGACCGGGCGCCCGTCACCGTCGGCATCTACCGCTTCATCGGCGCCCATCTCAGCGACTGGAACAGCGTGATGGCCACCGGGATCATCGCCTCGCTCCCGGCCGCGGTGCTGCTCGTCATCGCCCAGCGCTACGTGGCGGCGGGCGTGACCAGCGGCGCCGTCAAGGACTGACCCCCAACAGCCTTGCCCCGCCCGGCCCCGCGACCACGACCGGCCGCGACCCCGGCCGCCCGCGACCCCGACCACCGAGGAGAGACCTTGCCGTCCGCGTTCACCCGCTCCCCGAACCGCCTGCGGTGGCGTCACGGCCACCACGTGCTGGAGATCCAGCCGTGGGGACCCGACAGCGTCCGCGTGCGGGCCGGTGTCCACCGCGTCACCGACGGCCTGCCCGGCGCGCTGGAGACCGCGCCCGCACCCTCCGCGTGCGAGATCGACGTCCACGACACGCACGCCACCTTGACCAACGGCCTGCTGCGGATCACCGTCGCCGCCTCCGACGGACTGCTCACGGCCGTACGCGCCGACACCGGCGCGGAGTTGCTGCGCGAGGAGCCGCCGCACTTCTGGTGGCCGGGAGCACGGCACTTCGAGTCGGCGGGCGGCGGCAAGTACCGGATCGAGCAGCGCTTCGCCGCGTACGACGACGAACGGATCCACGGCCTCGGCCAGCACGGCCACGGCCGCTTCGACCAGAAGGGCACGGTCCTCGAACTCCAGCAGCGCAACGGCGAGGTGACCGTCCCCTTCGCCGTGTCCAGCCGAGGCTACGGCTTCCTGTGGAACAGCCCGGCGGTCGGCCGGGTGGAATTCGCCGCCAACGGCACCCGCTGGGTCGCCGACCGCGCCCAGCAGCTCGACTACTGGCTCACCGCGGGCCGCACCCCCGCCGACGTCCTCGGCCACTACGCCGCCGCCACCGGACACGCCCCCGCCTTCCCGCGCTGGGCCTCCGGACTGTGGCAGAGCAAGCTCCGCTACCGCGACCAGGACGAACTCCTCGCCGTCGCCCGCGAATACGCCCGCCGCGGCCTGCCCCTGTCGGTGATCGTCGTCGACTACCTGCACTGGCGCAATCTCGGCGACTGGGACTTCGACCGCCGCGACTGGCCGGACCCGCGCGCCATGGTCGAGGAACTGCGCGCGCTCGGCGTCGAATTGGCCGTCTCCGTCTGGCCGTCGGTCAGCCCGCTGTCCACCGGCTACGCGGCGCTGCGGGACGCGGGCCAGCTCGTCGCCACGTACAACGGCGTGACCTCGCACGGCGACTGGCCGGACACCGAGGACGCGGCCGAGGGCATCGGCGTCGCCTTCTACGACGCCACCGACCCCGCCGCCCGCGCCGCCCTGTGGGACCGGCTCCAGGAGCACTACTACAAGCTCGGCGTCCGCGCCTTCTGGCTGGACGCCTGCGAACCGGAGATGCGCCCCGGACACCCGCACAATCTCAGCTACGCGGCGGGCCCCGGCAGCGAGGTCGCCAACCTCTACCCGCGCGAACACGCCCGCGGTGTGTACGAACACCTCGCCGAGCAGGGCGAGACGGAGATCCTGTCGCTGGTCAGATCCGCGTGGGCGGGCTCGCAGCGGTACGGCGTCGCGCTCTGGTCCGGCGACATCCCCGCGACCTTCGACGCGCTCGCCGACTCCATCAGGGCCGGGCTCAACGTCGCCATGAGCGGCATCCCGTGGTGGACCACCGACATCGGCGGCTTCCACGGCGGCGACCCGGACGACGAGGACTACCGCGAGCTGATGGTCCGCTGGTTCCAATTCGCCGTGTTCTGCCCGCTGCTGCGGCTGCACGGCCACCGCGAGCCGCGCGTCTTCCACGGCCCGATCGGCACCGGCGGCGGGCCCAACGAGATCTGGTCCTACGGCGCGGTCGCCGAGCGCGCGATGACCGGCGCGCTGGCCCTGCGCGAGCGGCTGCGCCCCTACCTGCACGCCCAGTTGGACGCGGGCCGCGAGGACGGGCTGCCGCTGCTCCGCCCGCTGCTGCTCGCATTCCCCGACGACGCCACCGCCTGGTCGGTGGACGACCAATTCCTGTGCGGACACGACCTGTTGGTGGCTCCGGTCACACGCCCCGGCGCCCGTGAGCGCCGCGTCTACCTCCCCGCGGGCGCCGACTGGACGCACCTCGAAGGCGCCGGGACCCCGGACCACCCCATGACGCCGACACCGACGCGGTACGCGGGCGGCCGGTGGGTCACCGTCCCCGCCCCGCTCGACGCCGTACCGCTGTTCGTGCGCGACCGCGCCGAACCGCTCGGCCCACCTGCTGACGTACCCCCCACCCCACCTGTCAAGGAGGACAGATGAACCCGTCCACGGCACGACCCCGGTGGCGCGCCACCGCACTGGCGGCGGCGGCGCTGGGCGCCGCCGTCCTGGCCTGCGCCACCCTCGGCCCGTCCCCGGCCGCCGCGGCCGACACCACCGTCTCCGTCGACCTCGGCAACCAGGGCGCGGTGCCCAACCAGGCCGGCTCCGGCTTCCTCTACGGCCTCAGCCAGGACGGCTCGGGGCCCGCCGACAGCCTGCTCCAACCCCTCAAGCCCACCCTCTTCCGCGGCGGCGGCGCCCGGATCGCGGGCGGCGGCTGGCTGGGCGACGGCTACACCGCGGGCTCCGGCTACCGGATACGCGTCGACTCCGCGCTGTCCCAGGCCCGCCGCGTCACCGCCGCGCCCTACCGCGCCACCTACCACCTGCTGGTCTCCGACGTCTGGGGCGCCGACACCACCCAGCCGTCGAACACCGTCTACCCCTGCGACAACGGCGACTGCTCCAACTGGGCGGCCTTCATCGACCGGCTCGTCGCCGACGTCCAGGCGTCCGGGGTGCCCGTCAGCTACGACATCTGGAACGAGCCGGACGGCACCGGCTTCTGGCAGCGCGGTGTCAACAGCGCGCAGTACTACCAGATGTGGGACACGGCGGTGCGCGAGATCCGCCGCCTGGCGCCCTCCGCGCAGATCGTCGGCCCCTCCTACAGCGGCTACAACCACGGCTGGCTCGACGACTTCCTCGGCCGTACCAAGGCCGACAACACCCTGCCGACCGTCGTCAACTGGCATTTCGGCAACGACCCCGCGGCCGACGCCGCCGACGCCCGCGCCCTGCTGTCCGCGCACGGCATCGCCCCGCTCCCGCTGACCATCAACGAGTACCTGTTCTCGCAGCAGCAGAACGCCGCCTACACCGCCTGGTTCCTCGACCGGCTCTCCGCCTCGGGCGTCGCGTCCGCCGCGCACGCGATCTGGACCGACTGCTGCGGGGCCGGGACGCTCGACTCCCTGCTCGTCGGCGGCCAGCCGACCGGCCAGTGGTGGGTCTACCAGGCGTACGCGCGGATCGGCGGCCACCTGCTGGGCACCACGGGCAGCGGCGGTATCGCCGTCGCCGCGGGCGCGGACACCACCGCCCACCAGGTCCTCGCGCTGATCGGCAACAACTCGGGCCAGGGCGGCACCACCACGGTCACCTTCCAGAATCTGTCCGCCGCCTCCTGGCTGCGCGGCGGCAACGGCAAGGTGCACGCCAAGATCCAACGCATCCCCGACCAGTCCCCGCTCGGCGCGCCCGCCACCGTCCTGGACTCCGACCTCACCCCAGACGGCAACACCCTGCGCGTCCCCGTCACCCTCACCAGCGGCACCGACGCCTACACGGTCACCCTGACCGCGGGCAACGGCTCCACCGGACCCGTCGACCCGGTGACGACCGTCGTGGACGGCACCGCCACCAACTCCGGCGACGCCAACTACTTCCAGTACGGCGCCAACTGGGGCGTCGCCAACGGCATCACCGACATGTACCAGCAGACCGCCAACTGGACGTTCACCGCGGGCGCCTCGGCGACCTTCCACTTCCACGGGAGCACCGTCGCCCTGCACGCCGTCCGCGACACCGACCAGGGCATCATGTCGCTCTCGGTCGACGGCGGTTCACCCGTCAGCGTCGACAACTACGCGGCCGCCCGCAACGCCTCGGGCACCGTGTGGACCAGCCCCGCGCTCCCGTCCGGGAGCCACACCCTGACCATCACCAACACCGGCGCGCGCAACGCGCACAGCACCGGGAACAACATCGCCGTCGACCGCGCGGACGTCTCGTAGTCCCGGACGCCCCCGCGGCGCACACCGGCCCGTCCGCGACCCCCGGCCTTCCGGCCACGGGGCCGCGGACGGGCACCGGTCACACGGCCTCGCCGCCCACCGGCTGCCGAAGGACCAGTCGCAACGCGTAAGCGGGCTCCGTCTCCTGGCGCGCCCAGCCGACCGAGGCGACCGTGTAGGAGGGCCCCTCGCGCAGCCAGTCCGTGGCGGCCTGGAAGAGCTCCGCGGCGTCGCCACCGGCGAGGATCAGCACCCCGTCGTCCTCCACCGTCACCCACATGTCGACATGGCTGTTCACGAACGCGCCCGCCCGGTCGCGCAGTTCGTCCGACACCGACTGGCTGTCACTGGCAATGGTCATGGACCGCACCCCTTCGTCATCCGTCATCCGGATCCCTCATCCCGCAATCGTCAACTACCCCTCGCATTCCCCGTTCACTGTCCGTCACACACTTCACGTGTCGCGCAATCGACGGGGGAGCGGTACGGGCGGGCGTGAACGGCTGAGGGGCCTCCCGGTCCGGGAGGCCCCTCAGCCGTTCGTCGTGCTCGCTGCCTGCTTCCGGCTGCCTACTTCTGCGTCATCAGGCCCGCGCGCAGGCCGGCGATGGTGCGGCTCAGCAGCCGCGACACGTGCATTTGCGAGTAGCCCAGCTCCTCGCCGATCTGCGCCTGCGTCATCTCCTCGCCGAAGCGCATCTGGAGGATCTGCCGGTCGCGCTCGGGGAGCTTGGCGATCAGCGGGGCCAGGCTCTGGAAGTTCTCGATGAGGTCCATCGCGTAGTCGCACTCGCCGAAGGTGTCGGCCAGCGTGCGGCCCTCGCCGTCACCGCCGCTCTCACCGTCGTTGTACGGCGTGTCCAGCGAGCCCGCGGTGTAGCCGTTGGCGGCGACCAGGCCCTCGATGACCTCTTCCTCGGTCAGGTCGAGGTGCGCGGCCAGCTCGGCCACCGTCGGGTCGCGGTCCAGCACCAGCGCGAGCGCTTCCTTGGCCTTGCTCAGTTCGACGCGCAGTTCCTGGAGGCGGCGCGGCACGTGCACGGCCCAGGAGGTGTCGCGGAAGAACCGCTTCATCTCGCCGACGATGTACGGGATGGCGAAGGTGGTGAACTCGTTCTCCCGCGACAGGTCGAACCGGTCGATGGCCTTGATCAGGCCGATCGTGCCGACCTGGACGATCTCCTCCATGTCGGTGGCCGGCCGGTTGCGGTAGCGCCCGGCGGCGAAGTGCACCAACGAGAGGTTCATCTCGATCAGCGTGTTGCGGGCGTACTGGTATTCACGGGTGCCCTCCTCGACGGCCTGGAGCCGGTCGAAGAAGAGCTTCGACAGCGCCCGCGCGTCCTTGGGGGCCACCGCCGTGGCGTCGTCGATCCGCGGAAGTTCACCAATCAAGCCGCCCTCGGATCGCGGTGATGCCTCAAGCGTCGCCGTTTCGTACGCGCTGTCCGACTGCTGAACCTGTGTGGTCACGTCATCGCCTCGCCTCGGTAAGACTGTCCACAAGCCGCTTGCCCGCTGTCGAACGTCCTATGCCAACTTTTTTTCGAGCAATTTTTCCGGACCCCGAACGGGTCCGAGCGGCGGCCTGTTTCGCGTCCTCGTCCGTGTTCTGCCGGGTCCCGTCGCGCGTCCCGTCTCCGGCCGCGCGCCGCGACTACTGCCCCGCACGGTAGCGCAATCCGTCCATGAGCAGGTCCAGCAGACGTCCCGCCTGCGCCCTGCGCTCCGGACCGGCCGCCGACAGCGCCACCCCGCCGAGCCCGACGAGCACGTCTTCGGGGTCGGCGTCCGCCCGCAGCGTCCCGGCCTCCGCGCCCGCCCGCAGCAGGGTGCCGACCGCGCCGAGCAGCGCCTCACGGCTGTGCGCGAAGGGGTCGCCGCCGGACGCGATCACGGCGCGCAGCGCGTCGGCCATGCCGCGCTTGGTCGTCATGTAGTCGATGAAGTGGTCCATCCAGGCGCGCGCCGCCACGTCGGGGGGAGCGGCGGTGAGCAGCCGGGGCGCGGCGTCGCACAGCCGGGTCAGCTCGTTGCGGTACGCGGCCTCGACCAGCGCCTCGCGGGTCGGGAAGTTCCGGTAGAGCGTGCCGATGCCGACCCCCGCGTCCTTGGCGATGGCCTCGAGCGTCACCTCGGGCCCGTCGTGGGCGAACGCGCGCACGGCGGCGGCCAGCAGCCGGTCGCGATTGCGCTGCGCGTCGGCGCGCAGGGGGCGGGGTGAGGTGCCCGGCACGGTGTCTCTCCTCGGTGGGACGCGGATCGTCGGGGCACGGGGGCCCGGCGAATTTGCAAGCGGAGGTTCCTCCGCTTACGGTGGATCTGAGCGGAGGATCCTCCGGTTTTTATCGTACCGGCAGTGCCATGCCCTCCGCGCTACCGAGGAGACGCACGGATCATGACGTCAAACCCCCTCATCACCACCCCCTTCACCAGGGAGTCCACCGCCGCCGACGTGCTGGCGGCCATCGATCTGACCGGCCGCCGCGCCGTCGTGACCGGTGGCGCGTCCGGCATCGGTGTCGAGACCGCCCGCGCCCTGGCCGCCGCCGGGGCCGAGGTGACGCTGGCCGTACGGGACGCGGAGGCAGGCCGGCGGACCGCCGAGGACATCACGAGGACCACGGGGAACGAGCAGGTGCGGGTCGCTCCGCTCGACCTGGCCGACCAGGCGTCCGTCGCCGCCTTCGTCGCGGACTGGCAGGGCCCGCTGCACATGCTGGTCAACAACGCCGGAATCATGGCCTCGCCCGAGATGCGCACCCCGCAGGGCTGGGAGATGCAGTTCGCCACCAACCACCTGGGCCACTTCGCCCTGGCCGCCGGCCTGCGCCCGGCGCTCGCCGCGGCGGGCGGCGCCCGCGTGGCCGCGGTCAGCTCCAGCGCCCATCTGCGCTCGCCCGTCGTCTTCGACGACATCCACTTCCGCGAGCGGCCGTACGAGCCCTGGTCCGCGTACGGCCAGTCCAAGACCGCCAACGTGCTGTTCGCCGTCGAGGCCACCAAGCGCTGGGCGAGTGACGGCATCACCGTCAACGCGCTGATGCCGGGCGGGATCAGGACCAAGCTCCAGCGCTACGTGTCCGACGAGGAGCTGAACCGGCTGCGCGCCGAGCGGGGCCCCGACCTCCCCCGGTGGAAGACCCCGGAGCAGGGCGCGGCGACCTCGGTGCTGGTCGCGGCCTCTCCGCTGCTCGACGGCGTCGGCGGCCGGTACTTCGAGGACTGCGACGAGGCGGCGGAGAACCGGCCCGGCGCCCCCGACGGCGTCGCGGCCTACGCCCTCGACCCGGAGGCGGCGCGGCGGCTGTGGGAGGTGTCCGTGGCGACCCTGGCCGCCGGATAGCGCGGCGGGGGCATCTCCGGGGACAACGGTGGGGACATCTCCGGTGGCATCGGCGGGACATCTCCGGGAACGCACGGAGACTTCCGTATATACGGTGGCGCCGCGGTACGTCACGCACCGCGGCGCCCGGCCGATGGCCGCTCACCCGCGCTTCTGACCGCCTTCGCGCCCGGTGCGGTCGGGGTCGGTGGTGCACCCGCCTTTACGGCAGTTCACGTCGGAGCATGACATCGTGGATCACCTCCTCTCGTCCGGCTCGGTCCCCGGCAGGTCGCCGGGGACGCAGTCCAGCAGGAGTTTGTCGACGCGCCTGCCCTGCCACAGCGCGGCGCTGCGCAGCCGCCCGGCGTCACGGAAACCGGCCTTGAGGTAGGCGTGCACCGCGGCGGTGTGCGGAGCGAGTACCTCCAGCCACACCGCGCTCAGCGACGCGATGGTGAAAGCCCAGTCGAGGGTGAGTGCGGTGGCCTCGGCGGCGTAGCCCAGGCCGCGGTGCTCCGGGGCGATGACAAGGGTGTACTCGGCGCTGTTGGCCGACTGGTCGACGCTCAGCGCGGTGGTCCCGACCGGAATGCCACTGTCCGTGGTGATCACTTCGAAGAGTTGGTAGTGGGTGGAGGTATGGCCACTGTGGAAACGAGCCTGGAAGACTTCCCAGGACACCGGCCAGCGGGCCCCGAATCCGACGACGGTCGCCGGATCGGTCTCCCACCGGTGGTAGTCCTGCATCATCTCTTCCCTCGCCAGTGCCAGCGCCAACCGTGCCCCGCTGCGCAGCGGAACGGGTGCGGCGGAGCGGCTGTTGGTCATCACGCGCGGTCTCTCCTCCGTGTGCCCTGTCCGGCTCCGGACAGCCGTCCGTAAAGCGTCATTCCACTTTCCGCGTCACCTGGGCAGATCCGCTGTATTGGCCATCGCCCGGTGGGCCGTGTGCTTGCGCCCCCGGCACGCGGGCGGCCCGGCCGGCCCCGGCGCACGTCGGCCGGGCGGCTCGCCGGATCTGGCGGGAAAACGATGCACCTGTTCCGCGCACGCCCGCCTGCGCGTGCCCCTGCGTCGTACGCGGTGCGGGTGACCGGTGTGACGCGTGGTCCAGTGCGATCCGGACGATTTCCCGCAGAACG
The DNA here is from genome assembly GCF_044741185.1 of Streptomyces sp. NPDC088197. Classification (NCBI taxonomy): domain Bacteria; kingdom Bacillati; phylum Actinomycetota; class Actinomycetes; order Kitasatosporales; family Streptomycetaceae; genus Streptomyces; species Streptomyces sp. NPDC088197. Next base: position 478,157 of record NZ_JBIUSD010000004.1, on the reverse strand, counting down.
GCCGCACCGCCGTCCGAGGCCCGCGCGGCGCACGCCCGTTCGGGGGAATGCCGGGCCAGGGGCTCGCGTTCGCGGATACGGAGAACGGGCCGGCCGCTTGGCTAAGGTGACCGGTGGGACCCGTATTGACCACATCTGTCAGGAGCGGTGAATGAGCGACGGCGACGACTTCAATGCCCGGATCACGGCCGAGTTCCGGGCCAACCACGGGAAGGTCGGCGGCCCCTTCGAGGGCGCGCCGATGGTGCTGCTGCACACCCGCGGCGCCCGTACCGGCATCGAGCGCGTCAACCCGCTGATGTACATGGCCGACGGGGACCGCTATCTGGTGTTCGCCTCGAAGGGCGGCGCCGACACCCACCCCGCCTGGTACCTCAACCTCCTCGCGCACCCCGACATCGACATCGAGATCGGCGACGAGACCATCCCCGTGCACGCCGAGGAGCTCAAGGGCGCCGAGCGCGACGAGAAGTACGCCGAGCAGGCGTCCCGTTTCCCCGGCTTCGCCGACTACCAGAAGAAGACCAGCCGGGTCATCCCGGTGATCGCGCTCAGCCGCCGCTAGGACCGCGCGCGGCGGGTGCGACCTGCCGTCGGACCGCGCGGGCGGCGGAATTACGTCACGCTCCCGCGCGGTAGGCCGCGTCCAACCGGGGAAGGCAACAGGGGCACACGGTTGTCGACGGCAGGAGGTCTCGGTGAAGGTGGGTCTGTTGACCCGGGAATATCCGCCGGATGTATACGGCGGAGCCGGGGTCCACGTGGAGTTCCTGGCCCGTGAACTGCGCTCATTGGTGGATGTCGCCGTGCACTGCTGGGGCGACGGGGCGGACAGCCCCGACACCGGGGTGACCCGGCACCACGCCCCGTCCACGCTCGACGGCGCCAACGACGCGCTGCGCACCTTCTCCGTCGACCTGGCCATGGCCGCCGGTCTTCAGGGCCGCGACCTCGTCCACTCGCACACCTGGTACGCCAACCTCGCGGGCCACCTGAGCAAGCTGCTCTACGGCATACCGCACGTGCTCACCGCCCACTCGCTGGAGCCGCTGCGGCCCTGGAAGGCGGAGCAGCTCGGCGGCGGCTACGCCCTGTCGAGCTGGGCCGAGCGCACGGCGATGGAGTCGGCCGACGCGGTGGTCGCGGTCTCCGACGGCATGCGCGGCGACATCCTGGGCTGCTATCCGGCGCTCGACCCCGACCGGGTGCACGTCATCCGCAACGGGATCGACACCGCCACCTACCGGCCCGACCCGCGCACCGACGTGCTCAGCCGGATCGGCATCGATCCGCAGCGCCCCTACGTGCTCTTCGTCGGCCGGATCACCCGGCAGAAGGGCGTGCCCCATCTTCTGCGGGCCGCCCGCGAACTCGACCCGTCCGCGCAGCTCGTGCTGTGCGCGGGAGCGCCGGACACCCCCGCGCTCGACCGCGAATTCCGCGCGCTCTTCGACGAGCTGAACGCGGTACGCGACGGCGTGCACTGGATCCCGGCGATGCTGCCACGCCCCGCCGTGGTCCAACTCCTCACCCACGCGGCGGTGTTCGCGTGCCCTTCGGTGTACGAGCCGCTGGGCATCGTGAATCTGGAGGCGATGGGCTGCGGCACACCCGTGGTCGCCTCCGCGGTCGGCGGCATCCCCGAGGTCGTCGAGGACGGCGTCACCGGGCTGCTCGTGCCCTACCGCGAGGAGGACCCCGCCGCGTTCGAGGCGGGACTCGCGCGGGCGCTCAACCGGGTGATCGGCGACCGCGCCGAGGCGGAGCGGATGGGGGCGGCGGGCCGGGACCGCGCGGTGCGCGAATTCGGCTGGGACACCGTGGCACGGCGTACGGCGGAGCTGTACGCGTCGGTGCTGGCGCAGGGCCGGTAGGCGGAGTGAGCCGGTGAACGCCGGAACACGGGACCGGGATCAGGCACGAGAACGGCACGAGGAGCAGATATGAGCGGCAGAGACGACAAGGGGGGGTCTCGATGCGTGGAGGACCTTCGGTACTGGGCATAGTGCTGGCCGGTGGCGCGGGAAAGCGGCTGATGCCGCTGACCGCCGACCGGGCCAAACCAGCGGTGACCTTCGGCGGCACGTACCGCCTGGTCGATTTCGTCCTGTCGAACCTGGTGAACGCGGACATCCTGCGGATCTGCGTGCTGACGCAGTACAAGTCCCACTCGCTCGACCGCCATGTGACCACCACCTGGCGGATGTCCAGCCTGCTGGGCAACTACGTGACGCCGGTACCGGCACAGCAGCGGCTCGGCCCGCGCTGGTATCTCGGCAGCGCGGACGCGATCCTTCAGTCCCTCAATCTCGTGCACGACGAACAGCCGGACTACATCGCGGTGTTCGGCGCCGACCATGTGTACCGGATGGACCCCCGGCAGATGCTGGCGCAGCACATCGAGCACGGCGCGGGCGTCACCGTCGCGGGAATCAAGGTGCCCAGAGCCGACGCGGCGGGCTTCGGCGTGATCTCGCCCGCCGCCGACGGCATACAAGTGGAACGCTTCCTGGAGAAACCTCTCGACCCGCCGGGGCTGCCCGGCGACCCCCAGCATGTCTTCGCCTCGATGGGCAACTACCTGTTCAGTACGAAGACCCTGATCGACGCCCTGCACGAGGACGCGGAGGACCCGCAGTCCGTCCACGACATGGGCGGCAGCATCCTGCCCCGGCTCACCGACCAGGGCGTCGCCCAGGTCTACGACTTCGACAACAACCACGTGCCGGGCGAGACCGCCCGCGACCACGGCTACTGGCGCGACGTCGGCACGCTGGACGCGTACTACGACGCGCACATGGACCTGATCTCCGACCAGCCCGCCTTCAGCCTGCACAACCGGCGCTGGCCCATCTACACCCACTCCGGGCAGCTCCCGCCCGCCAAGATCGCCGCGGGCGGCATCGTGGGCGAGTCGGTGGTGAGCCCCGGCTGTGAGATCCGCGGGCAGGTCACCCGCTCGGTGCTGTCGCCCGGCGTGGTCGTGGACACCGGCGCCGTCGTCCAGGGCTCGGTACTGCACGACAACGTACGGGTCGGGCGCGGCGCCATCGTCAGGGGCGCGGTGCTCGACAAGAACGTCGACGTGCCGCCGGGCGCCACCATCGGCGTCAACCCGGACCGCGACCGCGAGCTGTACACGGTCTCCGCGGCGGGGGTGATCGCGCTGGGCAAGGCCCAGTTGGTGCTCTGACACGCACCGCCCGTCCGCGGAACGGCGGCCACCCCTCGCACCGAGGGGTGGCCGCCGTTCCCGTGCGGCCGGGGGAGCGCCGCCTAACTGCCGTACACCTCCAACTCGTAGATCCGCGCCGCCGGATCGGTGTTCTGGGACGGCGTGATCACGCTGAGCCGCACATAACGGGCCGTGGCGCTCACCGCGTTGGTCGTGGAGTCAGCGGTGTTGCCGCGGACCTGGGCGACGGTGGTCCAGGTGCTGCCGTCGGCGGAGACGGCGAGGTCGAAGTCCTTGGTGTTCCAGCTCGGGTCCTCACCGCCCGCCCCGGCGTGCCGGACGGTCAGCGAGGACAGCGCGTGCGAGGCGCCGAGGTCGACCTGGAGGGTCTTGGTGCCCGACACCTTCGAGCACCACTTGTCGCTGTTGCCGCCGGTGTAACTGCCGTTGACCGCCTTGTCGGGCGTCTCGGTGGTGCCGCACGCGTCGGAGCCGGTCGCGGTGCGGCCGAGCGCGAGATCGGCCTGGCCGCCGCCGTACACCTCCAGTTCGTAGAGCCTGGCGGCCACGGTCGAGCCGGCCGCGTCGTTGACCGGCGAGGAGATGGCGACCTTCACATAGCGGGCCTGGCGCGCCGAGACCGGGTGGTAGGTACGGCTGGAGCGCGAGCCCGTGACGGTGGCCGCGGTGGTCCAGTTGGCGCCGTCGGTACTGGTCTGGATGGTGAACGCGGCCGTGTTCCAGCCGGTGTTCTCCCCGCCGAGCCCGGCGTGCTTGAGCACGAACGACGACACGGTCTGCACCGAGCCGAGGTCCACCTGGAGGGACGGATTGGCCACCGTGGAGCACCACTTGCTGTTGTCCTTCAGCGTGCCGTCCACGGCCTTGTCGCCGGACTCCGCGGTCGCGCACGGCGCCGAGGCCGTCACCGGCTTGCCCTTGGCCAGGTCCGTGCCCAGTTCGGGCGCGGCCGGCACCGGGGTCGCTCCGTCGGTGAAGGACGGCGGGACGTCGCCCGCGCCCGTTCCCCAACTCGCGCTCGGCGTACCGACCATGGTGAAGTTCAGCGTCCCGCCGCCCGCCACGTCCGGGTAGCGCAGGTAATTGTGGCTGGTGGCCGTCCCGTTGACGCTGACGCCCTGCACATAGCCGCCGCTGCCCGAGGAGTTGATGGTGATGTTGCCGCCAGGCCGCTGGAGCAGCACGGACGGGAACTGCGGGCCGTGGATCGCCAGTGTGTCCGCGCCGGGCGTCGCCGGGTACACCCCGAGCGCGGCCCACACGTACCAGGCCGAGGTCGCGCCCAGGTCGTCGTTGCCCGGCAGGCCGCCGGGACCGGTGGTGTACGACTCGGTCATCACCTTGCGCACCGCGTCCGAGGCGCCCGCGGGGTCACGCGCGTAGTTGTACGCCCACGGCACACCGTGCTCCGGCTCGTTGCCGATGTAGTAGTACGGCAGGCTCTGGCCCGCGTTGACCTGCGTGAAGTGGTGGTCGAGGCGCTGCACCGCGGTCTGCCGGCCGCCCATGTCGTTGATCAGGTCGGAGAAGTCGTACGGCACCATCCAGGTGTACTGCGACGCGTTGCCCTCGGTGAAGTTGTTCTGGCTGGCCGGATTCAGCGGCCACGCCCAGCTCCCGTCGGAGTTGCGCGGCTGCGTGTAGCCGGACTCGGTGCTGTACGTGTTGCGCCACCACTGCGCGCGCGTCATGTGCGTGGAGTAACTGGACGTGTTCCCCAGCGCCTTGGCGAACTGCGCGACCGCGAAGTCCGACGCGGAGTATTCGAGGGAGTCCGAGGGCGCGCCGGGCAGATAGTGCAGGTTGGTGTACGTGCCCTGATTGCCGCGGATCGGCGAGCCCTGCATCGTGCCGCCGTTGGACGCCTTCTCCATCAGCGACAGCGCGCTCGCGGTGTCGAAGTCCCTGGCCCCGAAGGCGTAGAGACTGCTGACGATGATCGGACCCGGATCGCCCGTCATCACGAAGTCCTCGTTGGTCTGCTGCGACCACTTCGGCAGCAGACCGCCCTGCTGCCCGTCCAGGACCATCGACTTGGCGATGTCGCTCGCCTCGGTCGGCGCGATCAGCGCGACCAGCGCCGCCCAGGACCGGTAGATGTCCCAGCCCGAGTAGTTCTGGTAGACCGGCCGGGTCGAATTGTGCACCGCGCCGTCGAAGCCCCGGTAGTCGCCGTTGACGTCACTGGAGACGTTGGGGCTCTGGAAGACGTGGTAGAGCGAGGTGTAGAACTTCTTGAGGTCGGCGGTCGCGCCGCCGGTGACCTGCGCCCGGTTGAGGATCTGGTTCCACGAGGTGTCGGCGGCCGTGCGCACCGCGCCGAAGTCCCAGCCGTTGTTCTCCGCCACCACGTTGGCCTGTGCGTTCGCCACGCTCACGTAGCTCAGCCCGACCTTGAACTGCACGGCCGCGTTGCCGGTCGTGTCGAAGGTGACGTACGCGCCGGTGTTGGTGCCGCTCGCGCTGGATGAACCGTCGGTGACCGTGCCGCCCGACCAGGTGCCGTGCCCGGTCGGGGCGCGGTCGAAGCGGATGTCGAAGTAGATCTGGAAGGTCTTCGTGGAGCCGCAGAAGCCGCCCGCGGTGACGCTGCCGGTCACTTCGGAACCGTTGACGTTCACCGTGCCGTTGCGGTTGCCCGTCGCGCTGTGACTGGTGTTGATCAGCAGCCGGGACGACGTGGACGAGGGGTAGGTCAGCTTCCCCATGCCGGTACGGGTGGTGGCCGTCAGCTCGACATTGGTCGCGTACTTGTCCAGCCGGTTCTTGTAGTAGCCGGGAGCGGCCGACTCGTTCGCCTTGGTGTAACCGGACGCGTAACTGGTCCAGTTGGTGCCCGGTGAGGTGCTGACCGCGCCGGTGACCGGCATCAGCGGCAGGTCCTCGTTGTTCGGGCAGCCCGCGCCGTCGAAGTGCGTGAGGCTGAAGTCCTCGATCGAGGTGTCGGAGTAGCGGTAGCCGGAGGGCGAGGCCGTCGGGGTGTCGGGGCTGAACTGCACACCGCCGAAGGGCACCACCGCACCCGGATACGTACTGCCGCCCGCGCCGCCCGGCACGGGGTTGGGAGCCGAGCTGTCGTCGGTGCCGACGAACGGGTCGGCGTACTGCGTCAGCGGCAGCGTCGCGGCGTGCGCGGGGGCCGCGGCCAGGCCGCCGACGCCGAAGGCGGCCAGTAACAGGGCGCTCGCGGCGCCGACGGTTCTGATGCGGAACGGAGTGGGGGGCACGGAGGAGACCACCTTCTCGCGGAGGCGGCGCGCCGTCGTCCTTGCGGGCCGCCTCGGGGCACGGGGGGCTGCGCGAAGTGCATGTGAACGTTACCAAGCAGAACCGAATTGTTGAGGTGTACCTGACTGGATGTCAAGGGTGCGGACCAGGCCGGGACATCGGGTGTTTCCGGCCGTACGATGCCCGTGCGGAGCCGCCGACGAGGTCCGTGCGAAAGGGGCGTGACGATGCGTCGGGTCGAACGCGCGAGGGCCTGACATTTTGTGAACGTTACCAAGCGCTCCACCACGGACGATGGTTGTCCGCGCCGTGGCCTGACATCATCGACACCAGCCCGTACGGCGGTCGGCCCGAAGCACGCCGAGGAGGAGGCCCGTGAAGCGCCCGACGATGAAGGACGTGGCCCGGACCGCGGGGGTGAGCCCCATGACGGTCTCCCGCGTCGTCTCGGGCGAGCCGGGCGTCTCGCCGGACACCGCCGCCAGGGTCGAGCGGGCGGTCAGGAAGCTCGGTTACCAGCGCAACGACAACGCGCGCAATCTGCGCCAGAAGAACCTCGGCACCTCCACCATCGCGCTCGTCGTCGACGACCTCGCCAACCCCTTCTACGCGCTGATGGCCCGCTCGGTCGAGGACGAGGCGCACCGCCGCGGCTACGTCGTGCTCGTCGGCAGCACCAACGACGAACCGCGGCGCGAACGCGAGGTCATCGCCGCCTTCACCGCCCGTCAGGTGGACGGCCTGATCATCGTGCCGACCAGCGGCGGCCACGGTTTCCTCAAGCAGCCCATGGAGGGCGGCACCCAGGTGGTCTGCGTGGACCGGCCCGCCAAGGGCCTCGCCGTGGACACCGTCACCGTCGACAACCGCGCGGGCGCCGAACGCGCGGTCAGCCACCTGCTCGGCCACGGCCACACCCGTATCGCCTACCTGGGCGACCGCTACGGCATCTGGACCCAGCGGGAGCGCCACCTCGGCTACCTCGACGCGCTGGCCGCGCACGGCATACCCGAGGACCCCGACCTCGTCCGGCACGAACTGCGCTCCCACCGCGAGGCGCGCGGCGCGCTCGCCGGGCTGCGCGCCCTGCCGGACCCGCCGACCGCGCTGTTCGCCAGCAACGACCTGATCACCATGGGCGTGCTCGACGGCCTCGACCACCCGGCCCCGGTGGCGATCGTCGGCTTCGACGACCTGCCGCTCGCCGAACGGCTCAGCCCGCCGCTGACCGTGGTCAGCCAGGACCCGGTGGCCATCGGCGGCACGGCGGCCAGTCTGCTCTTCGCCCGGATCGGCGGCGACCGCTCCGCACCCCGCTCCGTGGTGCTGCTGACCCGTCTCGTGATCCGCGGCTCCGGCGAATTCCGCGGCCTCCGGTCTCCCCAACCCGCCCCGGATCAGCGGTGATTACCGTCAGCAGCGGAAGTCCACTGTCGCGTCATTGACATGCACACCATTCCCCATCAGGGTGAGAGCGCTCTCAGAACCGCTGCGGAGGAACGGATTCCGCGATGTCCGGCGACGTCTGTCCTCCGCGGTGCCCCAACTGATGAGGAGTACAGAGCGTGTACATCACCAAACGGAAGCTGTTCGTACCGCTGGCCGCGGCCACGCTGATCGGCGGCGGACTGACCGCCGCGGGGCTCGCGTCGACCGCCTCGGCCTCGGTGCCGGACACCATTCCGCTCACCTTCACCAACAACTCCGGCCGCGGCGACCAGGTCTACGTCTACGACATCGGCACCAACCTCGCCACCGGAGAACAGGGCTGGGCCGACGCGGACGGCGCCTTCCACGCGTGGCCGGCCGGCGGCAATCCCCCCACCGAGGCGCCCGACGCGTCCATCGCGGGCCCCGCCGACGGCCAGTCGCTCACCCTGAAGCTCCCCAAGTTCTCCGGCCGGGTGTACTTCTCCTACGGCCAGAAGCTGGTCTTCAAGCTGACCACCGGCGGCCTCGTCCAGCCCGCCGTGCAGAATCCGGACGACCCGAACCACGACATCCTGTTCAACTGGACCGAGTACACGCTCAACGACTCGGGCCTGTGGATCAACAGCACGCAGGTCGACATGTTCTCCGCCCCCTACGCGGTCGGCGTGAAGACCGCGGACGGGACGACGAAGACCACGGGACACCTCAAGCCCGGCGGCTACAACGGGTTCTTCGACGGCCTCAAGGCGCGGCCCGGCGGCTGGGCGGGCCTGGTCGAGACCGCGCCCGACGGCAGCGTCCTGCGCGCGCTCGCGCCCGGCCACGGCATCGAGTCCGGTGCGCTGCCCGCCTCGGTGATGGACGACTACATCAACCGGGTCTGGGACAAGTACAGTTCCTCGACCCTGACGGTCACGCCCTTCGGCGACCAGCCGGACACCAAGTACTTCGGCCGGGTCTCCGGTGACGTCATGAACTTCACCGACTCCTCGGGCGCGGTCGTCACCAGCTTCCAGAAGCCGGACTCCGACAGCGTCTTCGGCTGCTACAAGCTGCTGGACGCACCGAACGACCAGGTGCGCGGCCCCATCTCCCGTACGCTGTGCGCCGGTTACAACCGCACGACGCTGCTGACCAACTCCGAGCAGCCCGACGCGGACGCGTCCGGCTTCTACCAGGACGCGGACACCAACCAGTACGCGCGCGAGATCCACGAGCAGATGGCCGACGGGAGCGCGTACGCCTTCGCCTTCGACGACGTCGGCAACCACGAGTCGCTGGTCCACGACGGCGACCCGCAGGAGGCGTCGATCACGCTCGACCCGTTCGACTGAGCCGCGTCAGCGGCCCGTTGGGGTGACGACGACGGCCGCGGCGGCGGGTGCTGTCGCCGCGGCGTTGTCGTCGTTGTTCCCGTTCCAGTCGGTCACGGTGTCGCCGACGATGTGGCCCGCGAGACCGACCGCCAGGAAGACCCCGACGAGGACCTTCGCCGCGGTGCTCATCAGCAGCGGCCGGGTGGCGGAGGCGAGGGCGCCGGGAACGGCTCCGGGCACCGCCCCGTAGGTGTCGCCCGGCACGGCGCCCGGCATGCCCGGCCGCACCGCGCCCGGTACGGCCCCAGGCGCGTCGCCGTCGCCGAAGAGCCGCTTGGGGTAGGCGGAGGTCAGCAGGAGCACGTAGGCGCTGAACCGCATGCTGTAGCGCAGCGTCGCGGCGCTCGCCTCGAACAGCGGCCGGGGCATGCGGCCGAGCACGAGCGTGATCAGCCAGATGATGAAGGCGAGCGCGTACCAGCCGGAGGTCACCAGGCCCTGCACGATGCCGGCCGGGATCATCAAGATGATGCGGAAGAACACCGCGAGCCGGTTCAGCGGCCCCGGCCGCAGCTCGATCCGCACCGGATAGTGCTCGGCGGGCCGCAGCGCGAACGGCGGATACCGGTCGACCAGCAGCATCGCGCTGGCGTGCACACGCGTCTCGTACGCCAGGAACGCGCCGAGGTAGCGGGCCACGCCCTCGGGCAGGTGCCCGGTGAACAGCGCGGCGAACCAGCCGACGATGACGGTGAAGAACGCGCCGACGCCGAGCACGAACACGACGATGAACTGCGGGATCAGCAGCAGCCAGCGCAGCAGCACCGTCAGCCGCCGCTGGCGGCCCGGGTCCGGCATGTCCAGTTCCGGCAGCCACTCCACCGGCTCGGCCCCCTCGGGCCTCGCCCACATCGGTTGCGTCATGCCCGGCGCTCCGTCCCGGGGCGTCCACGAAGACGCCCTCGTGGACGAACCTCGCAGTACGGAGCACCCCTCGCATGTCCAGCAGGGCGGCCGGGTGACGCCCGGACGGGCCGCACCGCCGTGCGGGCGCTCCCGCGGGCGGTGACCATGGAGCGCGAAGGGGGGCTTCCGTGTAGGCCCGCACGTGCCGGGCAGGCGCGGGAACAGGGGCGCCGCGCGTGACCCGCGGGCGCCGCCGCAGCGATGACGACGACCGAGAGGTGCGAGCCATGCCCAGGGGATCGAGTGCCAAGCGCGAGCGCCAGTACGAGCACATCAAGGAGAGCGTCGAGGACCGCGGCGGGTCCGAGAAGCGGGCGAAGGAGATCGCGGCGCGCACCGTCAACAAGGAGCGCGCACGCTCCGGCGAGGCGCGCACCGCGAGCCGCAGCTCCACCCACGACATGTCGTCGGGCCGCCGCGGCGGCCTGCGCTCGCACTCCGGCGCGCAGGGCCCGACGAAGGAACAGCTCTACAACGAGGCCAGGCAGCGGAACATCAAGGGCCGCTCGTCGATGACGAAGGCGGAGCTGTCCAAGGCGCTCGGCCGCTGACGCCCGTCCGCTGACGGCCGCCGGACATCGGACGACTCGGGTTGAGGTCCAGGTCCCGGTCCAGGTCCCGGTCCGGGCTCGGGCTCAGTTGAAGGTGTCCGGGTCGGGGCCCGTGCGCTCACCGCGGTCGAGTGCGGTGATGGCGGCCATGTCGGCCTCGGGCAGCTCGAAGTCGAAGAGCCGGAAGTTCTCCTCGACGCGGGCGCGGGTGACCGACTTCGGGAAGACGATGTCGCCGCGCTGGATGTGCCAGCGGAGCGTGACCTGGGCGGGTGTGCGGCCCAGCCGTTCCGCGGCGGCCACCAGCACCGGGTCCTTGAGCACGTTGCCCTTGGCGATCGGGGACCACGCCTCGGTCGCGATCTCGTGCTCGGCGTTGAAGGCCCGTACGTCGTCCTGCACCAGGTACGGGTGCACCTCGATCTGGTTGACCGCGGGGACGACCGTGCACTTCTGGAGCAGGCGGCTGATGTGCGGCGGCTGGAAGTTGGACACCCCGATGGCCTTGGCGCGGCCCGAGGCGTAGATCTCCTCCAGCGCCCGCCAGGTCTCGGTGAAGTCGCCCACCGCGGGCCTCGGCCAGTGGATGAGGAAGAGGTCCAGATACGGCGTGTCCAGGTCGTCGAGCGAGCGGGCGAAGGCCGTGAGGGCGTCGCCGTACGCGTGGTAGGAGTTGTCGAGCTTGCTGGTGACGAAGACCTCCTCGCGCGGCAGGCCCGATGCGCCGACGGCCTGGCCGACTTCCTTCTCGTTGCCGTACATCTCGGCGGTGTCGATGTGGCGGTAGCCGATCTCCAGGGCGATGGTGACCGCCTCCCGGGTGTCCTTCGGCGGGATCTGGAACGTCCCGAAGCCGAGTTGGGGGATGGCGACGCCGTTGTTGAGCGTGAGAGCGGGCACAGCAGACATGTGCGCGACTTCCTTGCGTGTCTCGGCGGATGATTCCCGGTGGAGCCGCCTGACCTGCGGCGACGAGCCCGGAGTGACAGGGCGGCCTTCACCCACCGTAACTTCTGCCGACGTATCCGGCCTGCCGACGGCAGACCCCGGCGCGCGGACCCTGAGCGGGTCACGAGGGGCGCCCAGCCGATACGACCGGACGACGGGGGGGATGCCGCCGGCCGTATCGGCTTGTGAGGCGGGGGGGTGCCTCAAAGGTTCGGGTGCCCGGGTCCCGCACCGCCAAACACCCCGAATCCGGGAGCGGGCCGAATTCGCTTCGGAGAGCGCTCTCTCGGGAGGGGTGTAACCCGTTACGCTGTGCCTGTTCCGTGCCACGCCGCCCCGCGTGAAGGAGACGTCCCTTGTCCGACCCGAGCTTCGCGCCGCGTCCTACGCTGGAGGCCGTCGCCGCGCGGGCCGGGGTGTCGCGTGCCACCGCCTCACGGGTGGTCAACGGGGGAGCGGGAGTACGGGGACCGCTGGTGGAGCGGGTCCGCAAGGCCGTGGACGAGTTGGGGTATGTGCCGAATCAAGCGGCGCGTACGTTGGTGACGCGGCGCAATGACGCCATCGCGGTGGTGGTGGCCGAGCCGGAGACGCGGTTCTTCACCGACCCGTTCTTCGCGCAGCAGGTGCGCGGGATCAGCAAGGAACTCACCGCGCGGGACAACCAGTTGGTGCTGCTGCTGACCGAGGGGGCCGCGGATTACGAGCGGGTCGGCCGCTATCTGGCGGGCGGTCACGTCGACGGCGCGCTGATCTTCTCGCTGCACACCGACGGTTCGCTGCCCGTGCTCTCCAGCAGGGGAGACGTGCCGATCGTCATCGGCGGCCGTCCCACCTGGTCCGATCAGGAGTCCGGCCGCCGCGCCCTGTACGTGGACTGCGACAACCGGGGCGGCGCGCGGGACGCGGTCCGTCACCTGCTGGGCATCGGCCGCCGCCGGATCGCCCACATCGCGGGACCGCTCGACCAACTGGCGTCGGTGGACCGGCTGGACGGGTTCCGTGACGTGCTGCCGGAGACCGACCCCCGGATGATCGCCGAGGGCGACTTCACCCCGGAAGGCGGCGCCCGCGCCATGGCCGAACTCCTCCAGCGCTGCCCCGACCTGGACGCCGTCTTCGCCGCCTCCGACGTCATGGCCTCCGGCGCCCTGCGCGTCCTGCGCACCTCAGGACACCGCGTCCCCGACGACATCGCCGTCGTCGGCTTCGACGACATGGTCTCCGTCGCCGAATGGACCGACCCGCCCCTGACCACCGTCCGCCAGGACATCGAGGAAATGGGCCGCCTCATGGCCCGCCTCCTCCTGCGCGCCCTGGAGCCCGCGCTGGCCGCCGACGCCGTTCCGGCGCTGTCGTCCATCGTCACCCCGACCCGGCTGATCGTCCGCGCCTCTGCCTGAGGCCGCGGGACAGGATCGGCCGGACAGGATCAGACGGGCCGGACCAGTCGGGCCCGCTCGGCCGGGCCGGACCCGACGGACCGGATCGGCCGGATCAGACGCGTCGGACGGACTGGTCCCGCTCGGCCGGGGCCGGATCCGACGGACCGTCACCACTCCACCGCGCGGGTCGAATTGCGGCACTCCTCCCGTATTCGTCGTGCGACGGCTCTTGACGAGGGGTCGCCGGAGCGGGCACGCTCCTTCTGGTGGCCTGAGAGCGCTCTCAGACGGAGCGGCCCCCCGACTCTCGGCGCACCGAACCCGCCCGTTCCGCCCGACCGTCGCGTATCCGCGACCCACCCGCCATGGGAGCGCTTCCAGATGACCGCTGTCGACGACCACGCCACTGCCGAGGAGCTGCGGTTCCCGGCCGGATTCCGGTGGGGGACGGCCACGGCCGCGTATCAGATCGAAGGAGGCGCGACGGAGGACGGGCGGACACCGTCGATCTGGGACACCTTCAGCAGCACGCCGGGGCGGGTGCGCAACGGGGACACCGGCGACATCGCCGCCGACCACCGGCACCGGATGCCCGAGGACGTCGAGCTGATGCGCGAACTCGGCGTCACGGACTACCGGTTCTCGGTGTCCTGGCCCCGCGTCCAGCCGACCGGCCGGGGCCCCGCGGTGCAGCGCGGCCTGGACTTCTACCGGCAGCTCACCGACCGGCTGCTGGAGGCGGGAATCCGGCCGGTGGTCACGCTCTACCACTGGGATCTGCCGCAGGAGCTGGAGGACGCGGGCGGCTGGCCCGAGCGCGACACGGCGGCGCGGTTCGCGGACTACGCGGAGCTCGTCGGCGAGGCGCTGGGGGACCGCATCCCGCTGTGGACGACCCTCAACGAGCCCTGGTGCAGCGCCTTTCTGGGCTACGGCTCCGGCGCGCACGCGCCCGGCAGGACCGACCCGGCCGCCGCGCTGCGCGCCGCGCACCACCTCAACCTCGGGCACGGCATGGCCGTCGGCGCCCTGCGCGCACTGCTCCCCGACACGGCCGCGGTCTCGCTGGTGCTCAACCTGGCGGCGGTGCGCGGCCGTTCCGACTCCGCGGCCGACCGGGACGCGGTGCGCAGGATCGAGGCGCTGGCCAACCGGATCTTCCTCGACCCGGTCTTCCACGCGCGCTACCCGCGCGACCTGATGGAGGACACGGCGGCGCTCACCGACTGGTCGTTCGTACGGGACGGCGACCTCGCCGAGATCTCCCGGCCGATCGACGTACTCGGCCTCAACTACTACAGCCCCACCGTGGTCGCCGCCGCGGCGGCCTCGCCCTCCGCCGTACCCGGCCGCCCCTCCCCGGCGGAGCCCTCGCCGTGGCCGGGCACCGACGGCGTCGTCCGCTTCCTGCCCGCGGAGGGCCCGCGCACCGCGATGGGCTGGCCGGTCGACGCCGAGGGCCTGACCGGACTGCTGCGCCGCCTGGGCAGGGAACTGCCCCGCGTGCCGCTGATGATCACCGAGAACGGCGCCGCTTACCACGACTACGCCGACCCGTCGGGCGCCGTCCACGACCCCGAGCGGATCGCCTACCTGGCCGGTCATCTGGCCGCCGTGCTGGAGGCGGTGCGCTCGGGCGTGGACGTCCGCGGCTACTTCCTCTGGTCGCTGCTCGACAACTTCGAGTGGTCCTACGGCTACAGCAAGCGCTTCGGCATCGTGCACGTCGACTTCGCCAGCCAGCGCCGCACCCTCAAGGACAGCGCCCGGTGGTACGCCGACCTGATCGCGGCCAACCGCGCCGCGCCCGGCGCGCCGGGACCGCGCCACCCGCACCGCCGCCGTGCCGGAGTCCGCGCGGTGTGAGGCGGCCGGTGCGCGCCGGGCCCGATCAGCGCGCGGCGGGCCCGGCCGGGTCGACGCGGTGCCGCTGTACGTGTTCGTACGCCATCGTCGTCTGCACATCGGCGATCTCGCGGCGCTCGGTGAGCCGGTCGATGACGAAGGCGTAGACGCCGTTCACGTCGGGGACCGCGATGTGGATCAGGAAGTCGTGCGGGCCCGAGGTGACGAACAGGCCGATCACCTCGGGCAGCGTGGCGGCCCACTCGCGGAAGCCCTCGATGACCGGCCGGGCGGGCGGCCTGACCCGTACCGCGATCAGCGCCTGCACCGGGCGGCCGATCGCTTCGAGGTCCAGGGTCGCGTGGTAGCCGGTGATCACCCCGCGGTCGCGCAGCTGCTTGACGCGTTCGAGCGAGGTGGAGGGGGAGACGCCGGTCTTTGCGGCGAGATCGCGGTTGGTCTGCCGTGCGTCGTGCTGCAATTCCCCCAGCAGAGCCTGGTCCAGCGCATCAAATTCCACGAGAGTCCCTATCTGCCTGATGAAGTTCGGTGGCTCTAAGAGAAGGCGGCACGTGTGCCTAGTCTAGGCGGCGGATTCCCGATCGGATGGAGGGCGCCGCATGGACGTGCGCACGGACCTGTCGACCCGGCAGGCGAAACTCAAATGGGTCATCGTCGTGGACGAGGAGCTGCCCGCCGGGCGGCTGGTGAACGCCGCCGCCTGCATGGCCGCCTCGGTCGGCAAGGAACTGCCCGACCTGGTGGGGCGCGGCGGCGAGGACGCCTCGGGCGGCGTGCACCCCGGCCTGCCCTGGGCGGGCTGCTCCGTCCTCGCCGCCGACGCCGGCACGCTGCGTGAGCTGCGCGGCAAGGCGGCGGCCAAGGACGGTGTCCTGGTGGTCGACATGCCCGAGGCGGCCCAGACCTCACGGGTCTACGACCAGTATCTGGACCAGCTCGCGGGCACCAAGGGCGAGGACGTGGCGTACAGCGCGATCAGCCTGGTGGGCCCGCGCAACGCGGTGGACCGGCTGGTCGGCAGGCTCCCGCTGCTGCGCTGAGCGCGAGTACGGGCCGCGGGCGCGTACGCACGGGCCGCCGCGTATCCGCCGGTAGGTGTCCGCGCGTGCGTCCCGTAGCCGCGGTGTGCGCCCCGTACCCGCCGCGTGCGTTCCGTACCCGCCGGTACGTACTCGTCCCGGCGCTCCCGACGCGCCCGTCGGCGTCAGTCGAGCGATGATCGAGGGATGAGGCGTACCGGTCGCGAGATGGGCGTCCCCGAGCTGGAGCCCGAGGTGTTCGACCGTGCCATCGTGTCCGTGGCCCTGACGTCGGGGCCCGAGCACCGGCTGGTGTACTACAACGACGCCTTCCACGACCTGTTCGGACCGCGCCCGCTCGGCGTCCCGGCGGGCGAGGTGTTCGACGAGCCGCACGAGTCGCCGTACCTCGACCTGCTCGACGTCGTCTACACCGACAAGGCGCCGCGCCAGGTGACCACCCCGCGCACCACGCGGGGCAGCACGCCCGGCGCGCCCGGGCGGCGGCATTTCGTCTACAGCCTCTCGCCCGTGGTGTCCCGGCACGGCCCCGGCGTGCTGACCGTCGCGATCGACACCACCGCGCACATCGAGGCCGCCGAGCGGGCCGAGGAGCTGTCGGAGGAGCGCCACCAGGCGTTGCAGCGCTACGAGGCGCTGATGTCGGCCGTCTCGCAGATCGTCTGGCTGATGCGGCCCGACGGCGCGATCACCGAGCTGGTCGGCGGCTTCGAGGAGTTCACGGGGCTGCCGTGGCGGTCCAGGATCGACGAGGTGTGGCTGGAGTCGGTGCACCCGCACGACCGCGCCGGGCTCCTCCAGACCTTCCAGGAGGCGGCGACCGGGCCGGCCACGATGTTCGTGTGCACCTTCCGGATGCGTACGGCGACCGGCGCGTACCGGCGCGTGCAGTCGCGGGCGGTGCCGGTCGTGCGCGACGGCGAGACCGTCGAGTGGATCGGCACCACCTCCGACGTCGAGGACCAGTGGCGCAACCGGCTGCGCGAGCGGCTGCTGGCCCGGGTCGCCACCGTCACCGCCGCGCAGGACGTGGCCCAGGCGTTCGCCGCGACGGCCTCGGCGGTCGTACCGGAGCTGACCGACGCCTGCGTGGTGTTCCTGCTGCCCGCCGTGGGGCTGCCTCCCGGTCCCGGCGGGGCGGCCACCGCCACCCGGATCGCCGAGACGGCCAGGGCGGGACTGCCCGACCTGCCGCCGCTGAACGACCAGCCGTACCAGGTCGGCCCGGTCGTCCAGCAGGTGATCGAGAGCCGCAGGCCCCGGCTGGTGACCTTCCCCAGCGGCGAACCGCCGCCCGGCATCGTCCCCGACGCGTCCACCGCCTGGCTGCGCAAGGTCAGGGCCACCAGCCTCACCATCGTGCCGATCGTCATCGACGCGGCCGTGGTCGCCTTCGCCGTCGCGGCGGCCTGCGCCGACAGCCCGCCGCCGGGCCCCGCCGACCTCGCGCTGCTCGGCGAGATCCTGCACGAGGTGCGCGACCCGCTGCGGCAGGCGCTGGAGCTCCAGCGCACCCGGCACACCGCCCTCACCCTCCAGCGGGCCCTGCTCACCCCCACCCCGCGCGTGCCGGGCGCCGAACTGGCCGCGCACTACCAGCCCGCCAGCAAGACCGCCGAGATCGGCGGCGACTGGTACGACGCGCTGCTGCTCCCCGACGGCTCCGTCGCCCTCACCATCGGCGACATCGCGGGCCACGACCTGGAGGCGGCCACGTCGATGAGCCAGCTGCGCAGCATGCTCCGCGTCATCGCCTACGACCAGGTCCACCCCGGCACGCCCGCCGACAGCCTCGCCCGGCTCGACCGCGTCGCCGACGGCCTGGGCATCGCGCCGCTGGTCACCGCCGTCCACGCACAGCTCACGCCGGGGCCGGGCGGCGGCTGGCACGCGGCCTGGTCCAACGCGGGCCACCCGCCGCCGCTGCTGCTCCCGGTCTCAGGGGCGCCGCGCTTCCTCCAGGGCGAAGGGCCCGACCTGCCGCTGTGCGTCGACCCGGCGCTGCCGCGCGCCACCTGGCACCACGAACTGCGCCTGGGCGACACGCTGTTGCTCTACACCGACGGGCTGATCGAGGTGCCGGGCACCGACCTCACCGAGGGCATGGCGCATCTGGCCGCGCACGCGGAGGAGGCGCAGTCCGACGGGGTGCCGCTGGCCGCGCTCTGCGCCAGGCTGCTGGCCGCCGCCGACTCGCGGCGCGACGACGCGGCCGTGATCGGCTTCCGGCCGACCGCGCAGGGGCGGGTGTGGGAGGGGATGTGGGGCTGAGGACGGGCCGGGGCATCGGCCGCGGTCACCGGCGGTTCCTCAGAGCCGCACCACCATCACCACGCCCAGCGTCACCATCGTGACGGCGATGACCCCGTCGAGGACCCGCCAGGAGCCGGGCCGGGAGAACGGCCGCCGCAGCAGCCGGGCGCCGAAGCCGAGCGCGCCGAACCACAGGACGCTGCCCGAAGCGGCGCCGACGGCGAACGGCCAGCGGCCACCGCCGTACCCGTTGGCCACCGACCCCAGCAGGAGCACGGTGTCCAGGTACACATGCGGATTGAGCCAGGTCATGGCGAGGCAGGTGAGGACGGCCGCGCGCAGGGTGCCGCCGCTCGCGCCCGCCGGGTCGAGGTGTTCCGGGCGCAGCGCGCGGCGGGCGGCGAGCACGCCGTAGCCGACCAGGAAGGCGCCGCCGACCCAGGCCGCGACCGTGACGGCCGAGGGCCAGGCGTGCACCACGGCGCCGATCCCGCTCACGCCGAGGGTGATCAGTGCCGCGTCCGACAGCGCGCAGATCGCGACGACCGCGGCGACGTGCTCCCGGCGGATGCCCTGCCGGAGGACGAAGGCGTTCTGGGCGCCGATGGCGACGATGAGCGACAGGCCGGTACCGAGACCCGCCAGAGCCGCGAGAAGGGCTGCGTGCATGGTGACGAGGCTAGGAGAGCCAGTGTCATCAATCCAGCTAATGATTCTTAGGTAGCATAAGGGATCGTGATGATCGATCTCCCGCTGGACCAGGTCCGCACGCTGCTCGCCGCCGTCGACGAGGGCACCTTCGAGGCCGCGGCGCAGACCCTGCACGTCACGCCGTCCGCGGTCAGCCAGCGCGTCAAGGCGCTGGAACAGCGCACCGGACGCGTCCTGCTGCTGCGCACCAAGCCGGTACGGCTGACCGAGGCCGGCGAGATCGTCGTCCGTTTCGCACGCCAGCTGACCCGGCTGGAGCGGGACGCCAGCGCCGAACTGGGGCTGTCCGACGAGACCGCCGGTACGACGGCGCTGCCGATCGCGGTCAACGCCGACTCGCTCGCCACCTGGTTCCTGCCCGCCCTCGCCGAGGTCCCGGCGGGGCTGCCGGTCTGCTTCGACCTGCGCTGCGACGACCAGGACCACACCGCCGGGTGGCTGCGGCAGGGGCTGGTGATGGCGGCGGTCACCTCTTCGCCGGAGCCCGTGCAGGGCTGTACGGTCCGCGCGCTCGGCCGCATGCGGTACCGCGCCATGGCCGCGCCCGCCTTCCACGCGCGGTGGCTGTCGGGGGCGCCGCTGCGGGAGGCGCTGCCGAACGCGCCGCTGGTGGACTTCGACCGCAAGGACGACCTCCAGGACCGCTTCCTGCGCGCCCTCGCGCCTCCCCGCGCCGCGAACACCCCGGTCGCGGGCCGCGCCGCGAACACCCAGGTCACCCGGCGCGCCCGGCACTACGTCCCCTCCTCCGACTCCTTCGTGACGGCCGTCGCGGCGGGGCTCGGCTGGGGCATGATCCCCGAGGTGCAGGCCGTGGGGCACCGCAGGGACGGGACGCTGGTCGACCTCGCCTTCGAACGGCCCGTCGACGTCCCCCTCTACTGGCAGCAGTGGAAGCTCGACTCCCCGGCGCTGGCCGCCGTCGCCGAGGCCGTGGTGCGGACGGCGGCGGTCGCGCTCAAGGACACCGACGGCGCGCGGGCGGCGGGCTGACGCGGACCGGCCGGGGCGTGTGTGCGCACGCCCCGGCCGGTCACCGCCGGATGCCCACCGGCGAGTCACTCGTACGCGTCGGCTACCCGTACGCGTTGAACTCCGCGATCGACCACCAGGACGCGGCGCTGCCGGTCTGGGTCACCCGGATGTAGCGGGCGGCCTGCGCGGGGAACGACGCCGTGACCAGCGCGGCGGAACCCGTGCCGGTGGCCACCGGGGCGCTCCAGGTGGTGCCGTTGGCCGACAGCGCGACCTGATAGCCGCGGGCGTAGTCGCTCGCGCTGCCCGCCGAGTCCATCGTGATCTGGTCGACGGTGTGCGACGCGCCCATGTCGACGGTCACCGTCTGGCCGTTGACCATCGGCGTGCCGGTGCTCCAGCGCGTCGACGAGTCCCCGTCCAGCATCCGCGCGGCCACGTCACCGCCGCCGGTCGCCGAGGCGGACGCCGTCCACCCCGTACGCGACAGCAGGGAGTGACCGCCGCCGCCGTTGCCCGCGGGGATGGTGGTCTGGCCGGTGAGGCGGATGTCGCGGGACGACGAACCGACGTAGACGGCGTTGGTGCCGGCCGCGTTGGTCCAGGCGTTCGTCCAGTACTGGAAGCTGCGCGCGTCCAGGGTGACCGAGACGTGCTGGCTCTGGCCGGGGTTGAGGCTGACCCGCTGGAAGCCCCGCAGACTCTTGGGCGGTTCACCCGTCGTGGCGGGCTGTCCGACGTAGACCTGGGCGACCTCGGCGCCCGCTCGTGTGCCGGTGTTGGTGACGTCGAAGCCGACCGCGACGTTGCCGTTCGCGTCGGGCGCGCCGACCGTCAGGCCCGAGTAGCCGAAGGTCGTGTAGGACAGGCCGAAGCCGAACGGGTAGGCCGGGGTCTTGTTCTGCGAGTCGTACCAGCGGTAGCCGACGTTCACGCCCTCGCTGTACTGCACCGTGTTGTTCTGGCCGGGCCACTGCGCGGTGGTGTGCGCCGGGACGTCGGCGATCGAGGCGGGGAAGGTCACCGGCAGCTTGCCGGAGAAATTCGTGTCGCCGTACAGCAGCCGGGCGATGGCCGTGCCGTCCTCCTGGCCCGGATACCAGTTCTCGACGATGCCCCGCACCGCGTTGGCCCACGGCATCGTCACCGCCGAACCGCTGTTGACGACCACGACCGTGTTGGGGTTGGCCGCCGCCACATCGGTGACGAGCTGATTCTGCGCGGAGGACAGGTCGATGGACGACAGGTCGCCGCCCTCGGACTCGAAGTTGCTCACGAAGACCACCGCGAGGTCCGAGGAGCGCGCCGTCGCGACCGCCTGGTCGTGCAGCGACAGGCCCGGAATCTGCCAGCCGAGCGTGGCGTTGCTGCCGCCGCCCGCCTGGTAGTAGTCCACCTCGATGCTCACCGGCTGATTGGCCGTCAGACTGATCGTGCCCGTCCGGGTGGTCGGACCCTGGTCGAACCAGTTGTTGATGATCTGCTGGCCGTTGACGAACAGCCTGCTGCCGTCGTCGCTGTTGAGCGAGAAGGTGTACGTGCCGGTGGTCGGCGGGGTCAGCGTGCCGGTCCACTTCGCCGACCAGTTGGTGGTGTTGACCCCGGGGGCCGGGGACTGGCCGCCCCACACGTTGTCGACAGTCGAGTCCACCCGGCTCGCCACCACCGCGCCCGACAGGTCCTTGCTGTTGTGGTACTCGCCGTACAGGCCGCTGCCGGTGCCCTGCGACGGCTTGAGATACGTACTGCCGACCGGCGACAGCGAACCGTTCGCCGACGCGACGCCCTGCGCGTACGCCACCGTGGTGCCGCTGCCCGCACGGGACTTGAGGCCCTGGTACGGCGTGATCACATGCGGCGCGTTCACGCCCGCGCTGCCGCCGCCCTGCGTCATCGCGCCGGTGCCCGCGTCGTCACCGATCACGGCCATGGACTTGACCGACGAGGCGACCGGCAGCACCGAGGAGCCGTTCTTCAGCAGGACGCTGCCCTCCTCGGCGACCTGCTGCGAGATCGCCGCGTGCGCGGGGGAGGTCACGACCGCGTTCGTGGAGCCGTTGTTGGGGTTGTCGAACAGGCCCTGGCGGAACATCGACAGCAGGATGCGGCGCACATGGTCGTCGATCGTGGCCTGCGAGACCTGGCCGTTGTTCACCGCGTTGGTCAGCGCGGTGCCGTAGTAGTCCTTGCCCGGCATCTCCATGTCCAGGCCGTTGTTGGCCGAGGCGACCGTGGAGTGGGTGCCGCCCCAGTCGGAGGTGATGAAGCCGGTGAAGCCGAGGTCGCCCTTGAGCAGGCCGTTCTGCAACGGGCCGTTCTCGCAGGCGAAGGGGCCGTTGATCGCCGAGTAGGAGCACATCACCGAGTCGGCCTGGCCCTGCTTGACCGACGTCTCGAACGCCGGGGTGTAGATCTCGCGGATGGCGCGGTCGGAGACGATCGCGTTGTCCGAGGCGTTGTTGCGGTTGGTCTCCTGGTTGTAGACCACATAGTGCTTGACCTGGGCCATCGGGCCCTGGCTCTGGATGCCCTGGATGTCGGCGGCGCCCAACTGGCCCGCCAGATACGGGTCTTCGCCCATCGACTCGAAGGCGCGGCCCCAGCGCGGGTCGCGCACGATGTTGATCGTCGGCGCCAGCACCACATTGGTGCCCTTGCCC
The DNA here is from genome assembly GCF_044741185.1 of Streptomyces sp. NPDC088197. Lineage (NCBI taxonomy): Bacteria > Bacillati > Actinomycetota > Actinomycetes > Kitasatosporales > Streptomycetaceae > Streptomyces > Streptomyces sp. NPDC088197. Next base: position 455,631 of record NZ_JBIUSD010000004.1, on the reverse strand, counting down.
CACTGCTCCGAACCCAGCACCTTGCCGTAGTTCTGCATCAGCGCGGGGTCCCAGCTCGCCGCGCCCGCGACCGGGGCGGCCATCTGCGTCACGTCGTTGAAGCCGTCACCCGCACCGACCGGTCCGTCCTGAAGGTGCAGCGGCGGAATGCCCAGGCGCGTGTTCCCGTCCACGCACCCGACGTACCCGCACGACGCCCCGCCGTGCAGCATCGTCAGCTTCTCCGCCTGCGTCATCGCCGCCAGCAGTTCGTCGGCCCGCTGCGCGGGCGTCTGCGCCGTGTTCATCCACGGCTGCGTGGCGGCCTGCGCGGGACTTCGGCTCGCGGAGACAGCGCTTGCTCCGGTCACAAGTAAGAGCGCTGCCGCTATGGGCAGCGCCGTTCGTATCCAAGGACGTGTTCGACGCATGGGGGGACTCCTGTGTGCGGCTCGACAGCGCGTGGGAGAGCGACGGAACGCACAGCCCGCACGACGCGTGGGGGCGCCGACAGCGGACTGCGCAAGCGACGATCGTCCCCCGCAGACCCCGTGTCAAGACTGACAGAGAGCGCTCTCCTGCCGTCGGCGGGGGTTGCGTGACGAGCCGTGCGGGAAAGCGCGCCCGGCGGCCTGGCGAGGTCAGGGAGCGGCGCCCTCGGACGGCTCGCAGGCCAGGCCGTCGTGATCGCGGTCGAGCTTCGGCCGATAGCGCGGATCGCCGCTCGGAATGTCGCTCGCGCCGTGGTCGTGCGCGTCCGTGCAGTCCTTGTACGTGGTCGCGGGCGGACCGGTCGTCTCTGCTCCCGAGCCCGGCACCGCGTGGACACTGGCCCCGGTGATCCGCCCGCCGTCGACGGAGTACGTGCCCTCGAAGGACTTGACGGTGCCGTCGGTCTGGGTGGCGTCCAAGTGGACGGTGACAGTGCTGGGAGTGCTGGCGAGGACGGTCACGACGTCTTCGGAGGTGGAGGAGAAGCCGTCGACGAAGGCCGAGTAGGAGGAGCTGACGTTCTTGCCGCCGAGAGCCCACGCCCGGCCGAAGTCGCGGGCGTTGATCGCGGCGAAGTAGTCGCTGACGACCGTCGTCGGGTCCGTGGCGGTGGCGGTGGGCGTCGCTGTGGTGGTCGTCGTGGGAGCGGTCGGGATGGGCGTGGGTGTCGCAGGCGGCGGATTCGGCGTCGTCACGGTGGTCGTCACCGTCGCTCCGGGCGCGCTCGGAGCGACGGTGACGCCCGCCGACGAGTTGCCGTCCGTGCTGCCGCAGGCCGCGGCCGTGGCCGCCGTGACGGCGACCAGCAGCGTGGCGGGCAGGAGTCGTACACGGGCCATGGGACTCACCTCGCGGGTGGCTGTCCCCTTGTCCCAGAGTGCGCCGTCCCGGCCGGTACCGCTCGCCGATCAAGGACGGACGCGCGCCTCAGCGGGTGCGGTCCTCGTCGGGGGCCGGTGGGGTGTCGGGGGTGTCCTCGGCCATGGAGCCGGGGCTGGAGAAGTCGGGGCTGGAGAAGCCGTGGGGGGAGATGCCGACCTCCTGGGGGACGAGGTCGTCGGCGGAGTCGGCCTCGTAGTCGGGGCCCTCGAAGGGCGGGACGACGTAGTCGGGCGGGGTGTAGTCGTGGATCTCGGGCGCGTCGGGGCCCGTGAAGTCGGGACTGGAGAAGTCCGGACTGGAGAAACCGGGGCTGGAGAAGTCCGGCGCGTCCGCGTCCTTACCGCCCGCGTCGCCGCTTCCGCCGCCGTGCTGTTCGTCGCTCATCTCGGTCCCCTCACGGCGGTCCGCACCGCCTGTCCGCGGAACGGAATGAACCCGGCCGCATCACCGTTGCCATGCACACAACGAACAGTACGAGACTGTACGAGCAGGAAGGTGTCCCATGAAGGTCCGTAATTCGCTGCGCTCGCTCAAGAGCCGTCCGGGCGCCCAGATCGTCCGCCGGCGCGGCAAGGTCTATGTGATCAACCGCAAGGACCCCCGCTTCAAGGCCCGTCAGGGCTGACCCCCGCGACCGGGGCGGAATGCCGGGATCCGCCCCAACTCCCCTGTATCGGGCATGAGCCGGTTGAGCGTGTCGTGCACCGAACAGGGTGTGCGACAGTATCCCTTGCCCGGGATCGGGCGGCAGTACAGGGCGCGCCGAACAGGCCCGGTGAGAACCGGACGGCGCGTTCGGAAACCGGCGTGGGGTGCGGGGCGTCCGTGCTGGTGGGGGTACCGGCGGGTCAGGGGGCCCGACCGGAGGTGCGCGCGCGGTGGAGGCGTGGGAATGAGTTCCGAGATCTACTTCAGCAACAACTACCGGGATCTGTGCCAGGAGCACGGCACGGGAGCGGGCTTCCAGTTCGAGTTCTCGTGCCGGCGCTGCCAGGACACCTGGCGCTCGGCCTTCGAGCCGTACACCAGCGGCCGGGTCGCGGGCTGGCTCGGCAAGGGCGTCAGCGCGGCCTACGGCGTGCTCGGCCGTGGCGGCTACGGCATGTCCAGCGCCGCCGACGGCCTGGCGGGCGCGGGCTTCGGCAGCGCGCGCGACAAGTCCTTCCAGCGGGCGATCACCAACGCCGAGGGCCACTTCAACCGCTGCCCGCGCTGCACCGACTACGTCTGCAACCGCTGCTGGAACGCCGCTCAGGGCATCTGCCTGACCTGCGCCCCGGACACCGCCGCCGAGGCCCTCGCCGCCCAGCAGCGCGGCCTCAACGACATGGTCTCCGAGCGCGCCTACACCGTGGGCCAGCAGAGCGGCCAGGCGTTCGACGTGACCGCCGCGCGCCAGCTCGTCTGCCCGCAGTGCGGTACGGAGACGCGGGGCGCCGCCTTCTGCTCCGGCTGCGGCCACCGGCTCGCCCAGCCCGACAACTGCGCCTCGTGCAGCGCCCCGATCCCCGAGGGCGCCGCCTTCTGCCCGGGGTGCGGCACCCGCCGCTGACGACGCGCGCCGCCACCCCCTCGCGTCGGCCGACGCGTGAGGGGGAGCGGCGCCATCAGGTGAGGGCCGCGCCAGGGGCGCTTACGCGTCCCGCGCGCAGCTCGCGCGCCCCGCACCACTGCTGATGAGCGTCAACTGCTCGCGCGTGGCCGGGGCGTGGATCGCGGGCGTGCCGTGGGCACGCAGCCCCGCGAGGTGGATGTCCAGATGCCGCTGCCACGCCTCCGGCGCGACCGGGCCCGCGGTCTCCACGATGCCGCGCAGCGCCCACGAGATCGCCATGATGTCGCCGAGCACGATGTCGGGACCGATCCGCCCGAACTCCTGCGCCTGGGCCAGGAGGTCGGTGATCAGATCGCGCAACTGCTCGACGCAGGCCGCCTTGGAGTGGCCGACCGCCTTGACCGCGTAGCCCCGGTGGGTGCTCAGCGACTGGCCCATGGCCCGCAGATAGACCTCGAGCCCGGTGCCGTCGCCGAGCGCGAGCGCACGGCGCGCCTCGGCGACCAGCTCGCTGAGCATCTGCCCGACGATCTCCTCGACCAGCGCCTCCTTGTTGGGGAAGCGCCGGTAGACCGTACCGACGCCCACCCCCGCGCGCGAGGCGATCAGCTCCACGCTCGCCTCCGTGCCGAATTCGGAGACGACCTCACGCGCGGCCTCGATGACCAACTGCTGGTTGCGTACGGCATCGCGCCGCATCGGCCGGTCCTGCGTGTCGCGCGCTGTCATCCGTCACTCCCGGTGGGTGCGGCCGTTCGTACGCCGGAGCTCACTCCGGCTTGTCACCCACGACCGTACCGCCGGGTACCACCGCCAACTCCGGATGCGCGGGCTCGTCCGCGAAATCCACCAGCCTGGTCTGCTGCCGGGTGACCGGGATCAGCATCGCGGCGAAGGCCGCGATCAGCAGCGCGACACCGAGCATCGCGAAGCCGTTGGTGTACCCCGACTCGCGCGGCAGGCCGTCGGCGGCCGGGTTCGAGGTGACGATGCTGGCCATCAGCGCCGCGCCGATCGAGCCGCCGATGGTGCGGATGTTGGCGTTCATGCCGCTGGCCACGCCGGTCTGCTCCGGCGGCACCGCGGCGACGATCAGGCTCGACATGGCCGAGAAGGCCAGGCCGAAGCCGACGCCCATCACGCCGGTGGCGATGTACAGCTCCCAGGTCGCGCCGTGCGCGAAGGCGATCATCGCCAGCGAGACGGTGCCGATCAGCGAGCCGAGCAGGACGACGATCTTGCCGCCGATCCGCTGGGCGAGACGGCTCGCGCCCAGGCCGACGGCGAACATGGTCACCGACATCGGCAGCAGGATCAGGCCGGACTCGGTGATGCTCGATCCGAAGCCGTACCCGGTGGACTTCGGGGTCTGCACGAATTCGGTGAGGAAGGCGAAGGTCGCGTACATACCGACACCGAAGAGCAGCGCGACCAGGTTGTTGGTCCACACCGCGGGCAGCCGCATCATCTTCATGTCGATCAGCGGTACGGCGGAGCGCAGTTCGACCTGCACCCAGGCGACGGCCAGGACGACGGCGGCGATCAGCAGGCCGATCACCTTGCCGGAGGCCCAGCCCCACACCGACGCCTGACTCAGCGCGACCAGCAGGGCGACCAGCCAGCCGGAGAGCAGCACGGCGGGCAGCCAACTGATGCGTCCCGGTGTGCGGATCGGGGACTCGGGGACGAAGAAGTGCGCGGCCACGGCCGCGAGGATCGTCATGATCATCGGCAGCCAGAACAGCCAGTGGTAGTCCAGCACGCTGACGATGGGTCCCGCGAGGACGATGCCGAGGCCGGAGCCGACCGCGATCAGCGAGGCGATGGCGCCGACCGCGCCGTTCAGCTTCTCGCGCGGGAACTCGTCGCGGATGATGCCGAAGGCCAGCGGCAGCACACCGCCGCCGATGCCCTGGATCACGCGGGCGATGATCATCACCTGCACGTTGGACGCGAGCGCGGCCAGCAGCGAGCCGACCGCGAGGGCGGACATCGTCGCCACGAAGACGCGTTCCTTGCCGATCATGTCGCCGACGCGGCCCATGATCGGGGTGAATATCGACGCCGACAGAAGGTAGGCGGTCAGCACCCAGGTGACGGTGTTCTGGTTGGTGTGCAGGCTCTCCTGGATCGTCGGCAGGACGGGGGTGACCAGGGACTGCAACAGCGCGTAGGCGGCGACACCCGCCGCCAGGACCGCGAACGTGACCTGGTGGTGCGGTCGCCGGGTCTCGGACGCCATGGAACTCCTCAAGCTTGAACCGGAACGAACATTCCGTTAAGCCAGCAGAATATCGCATCAGGAATGACGCTTCCGTTTCGTGGAGGTCAGGTGTAATGCACACCTCACTTCGCCCCCGCCGGGAATAAACGGCGGGAACGCCGCCCCGAGGGCCCGTCCGCGCCGGCCTGCCGTCGCCTCCCCGATGCACCCGGGCGGCGGGCCGGGCGTTCGCCGCGACACGGCGTCGCGCGGCTTCGCACGGCCTAAGGTGGCCGGATGTTCTCCGATCAGGGGCCGAGCCTCCGCGAGTTGGCGGTGCAGGCGCTCTCCTCCGTCGACCGCGGCTACGACCTGCTCGCGCCGAAGTTCGACCACACACCGTTCCGCACGCCCGATGCCTTCCTCGACGCGGTGGCGGGCGCTCTCGCGCCGCTCGGGCCCTTCGACGCGGGACTCGACGTCTGCTGCGGTACGGGCGCGGGCGTCGGGACGCTGCGGTCGCTGTGCGGGAAACGCGTCACCGGCGTGGACTTCAGCGCGGGGATGCTGGCCGCCGCGCGCGCCGCGTACACCGGCCGGGACACCGCCGAAGGACCGGAGCCGGAGTGGGTCCGCGCCGACGTCCGCGCGCTGCCCTTCGACGCGGAGTTCGACCTCGCCGTCAGCTTCGGCGCCTTCGGGCACTTCCTGCCCGCCGAACGCCCCCGGCTGTTCGCCGAGGTGCGCCGCGCGCTGCGCCCCGGCGGGCTCTTCGCCTTCCCGGTCACCGCGCCGCCGCCCGTCGACTCGGCCCTGTACTGGGCACTGTGGGGCTTCGACGCCGGGATGCGGGTGCGCAATCTGGTCTGGCGCCCGCAATTCGTCATGTACTACCGGACGTTCCCGCTGCGCGGGGTGCTCGACGACCTCGCGGGGGCCGGATTCACCGTGACCCACACGGCACTTGAGGAGTTCGGCCGCCGCCCGGACGGCAGCCCGCGCTGTCGGCTGGTGCTAGCCCGCAGCACCTGACCGGTACGGGGTCCGCACCCGGTCGGTGCCGCGGGCCGGGGCGCGGCCGGGGTCAGGCCGAGCAGCCGCTGTCGGCGATCACGTAGTAACCGGCCGCTGTCTCCTTCAAGGTGTGCGTGACGAAGACATTCCACAGCCCCATGTTCTGGTTGGAGCCGTTGGCGTACGCGTATCCGCCGCTCTGATGGGCGCGGCCCGCCGCCACCTGGGCGTAGTTGGTGGCGGTGAAGCACTGCCCGGAACCGCCGCCGCCCGACCCGGTGGTGGTCGCCGTGACCGCGCCGGACGCGGCGCCGACCGTCCCGGCCGAGTCGACCGCGGCGACGGTGTAGGCGTACGAAGTCCCCGCCGTCAGATTGCTGTCGGTGTACGCGGCCGAGGTGCTGGTGCCGACCTTGGTCCCGGCGCGGTAGACGGTGTACGAGGCGGCCCCGGTCACTGCCGCCCAACTCAGGCTCGCCGTCGTGTCGGTGGTGCCGGTGACCTTCAGCCCGGTGGGCGCGGGCAGCGCGCCCGTGCCGCCGCCGGAACCGGAGTCCAGGCCCCAGAAACGGGCGGTGTAGTAGCTGGAGCAGATCGTGTCGAGGTAGTACGCGCCGGTAGCGCCGCACTGCTCGGTGCCCGAGCCGGGGTCGACGGCCAGACCGTGCCCCATGCCGGCGATCGAGTACATCTGCACCGCGGGCTTGCCGGAAGCGTCGTTGTACGTGGTCAGCGTGGTGTTGCCGGGCAGGCTCTGGGTGCTCGACGGGGTCTGGCCGATGCCCCACACATTGGTCCACTGGTCGCGCAGTTCGGTGGCGTTGACCGGGTAGACCGTGTAGTCGGAGGCGCCCTGCCAGATCGCCACCCGCGGCCACGGCCCGGTGTAACCGGGGTAGGAGGCGCGGACCTTGTCGCCCCACTGCGCCGGGGTGAGATTGAGGCTGCCGTACTGGCAACCGGAGGCCGCCGTCTGACTGGTGGCGCACTGCGCGGGCAGCCCCGAGTCCACCGAGCCGCCCGCGAAGACGTCCGGGTAGTCCGCCAGCAGGTCGGCGGTCATGCCGCCGCCCGCCGACAGGCCGGTGACGTACACGCGACGGCTGTCCGAGCCGTACTGCGTGACGGCGTGGCCGACCATCGACACGACGGACGCCGCCTCGCCCTTGCCGCGGGTGTCCTTCGCGGGGTCGAACCAACTGAAGCAGGACAGCGAGTTGTTGGCCGAGCTGGTCTGCGGCAGCACGAGCGCGAAGCCCCACAGGTCGGCGTACTTCTGCCAGCCGGAGTTGGCGAAGTAGTCGCTCGCGCTCTGCCCGCAGCCGTGCAGCGCGACCACGACGGGCGTGTTCGCGGGCAGACCGGCGGGTGCGTACTCGTACATCGCCAGATTGCCGGGGTTGGAGCCGAAGGACGAGACCTGGGTGAGACCGGCCGCGGCGGCCGGACCGGCGGTGACGACCGCGCCGAGGCAGGCGGTGAGCAGGGCGAGGACACCGAGGAGCGCGGTGGTCACGGCGCGGGCGGTACGGGGGAGGGGCGAACGGGCGCTGCCGGGCGGCGGGTTGGGGGGCATGCGGACTCCTCGGGACGGGGGGCGGCTCACGGTCGGCGGACACCGGCACGTCGGACGACAGCGGTAGGGGGCGTTCCTGATGTGACGGGGACCACGTGTCGGCTGGACGGTAGAACCGCCGCGGCGGCCCCAGACACGTGAAGGACCGCCACCCCTGCGCGGCGGAAGTGGGGGCCGCCGCCATTGCGTCCGCCGCGCCGCGGTGCGCCCGGCGGCGCGGCCGACCGGCCGCCGCCCGCGCCGCGCGGCCGTACCGGCATGGGCCCTGGAGGGCCCGCGCGACATGGCTGCGGACGCCACCTCGGGATGGGGAAGTATGGTCACCGGCCACGTGTGCGGGCCCCCGCATCGTTTCTAGCGTGGCGGCCATGGAGAGCACTCAGAGCCCCGGCGCCGAGGGGCCGCCCGCTGCGCCGCCCGCCGCAGTCACCCCCGACGACCCGCCCGGCGCGCGGTTCCTGGCCGGGCGGACCGCCCTGGTCACCGGAGCCGCCAGCGGTATCGGACGGGCCTGCGCGGTGGCCCTCGCCGAGGCGGGCGCCGCCGTCTACGTGGTGGACATCGCGGCGGACGCGGCCAAGGAAGTGGCGGCGGAGATCGGCGGCACCTGCTGCGTCACCGACCTCGCCGACCCCGCCGCCGTGGACGCGCTGCCCGACGACGCCGACATCGTGGTCAACAACGCGGGCCTTCAACACATCGCGCCCGTCCACGAATTCCCCCCGGAGCGCTTCGCGTTGATCCAGCGGGTGATGGTCGAGGCGCCGTTCCGGATCCTGCGCCGCACCCTGCCGCACATGTACGCGGGCGGCTGGGGCCGGGTGGTCAACATCTCGTCGGTGCACGGCCTGCGCGCCAGCCCGTACAAGTCCGCGTACGTCGTCGCCAAGCACGCGCTCGAAGGGCTCAGCAAGACCGTCGCGCTCGAAGCCGCGCCGCACGGCGTGACCAGCAACTGCATCAACCCCGGCTATGTCCGCACCCCGCTCGTCGAGGACCAGATCGCCACCCAGGCCGTCGCGCACGGCATCCCCGAGGCGGACGTGGTGACCCGGGTGATGCTGGAGCGCACCGCGATCAAGCGGCTGATCGAGCCGGTGGAGGTCGCGGCGGCGGCCCTGTGGTTCTGCTCCCCGCACACCGGCTACATCACCGGGGCCTCGCTGCCGCTGGACGGCGGGTGGACCGCCCACTGACCCGCGCGCACCGAGCCGACCGTCGGGCCAGCCACGGGCCGACCACGAGCCAGCCACCGGGCGGCCCACTGATCCGGCCGTCGATCCGGCTACTGATCCGGCCACTGACCTCGCGTTTTACTGCGGCCGGTCGATAGGGTCGGCGTCTGCGGCGGCCGTCGTCCCGTCCCGGCGGGGCGGCGAGCCCCACCGCGCGTCCGTCGCACCAGCCGTGCGGCGCGACGGTCCCGACCGCCGCGCCGCACGGACCGTTCTTCGTCCCTCCGGCACGGTGACCCCTGATGTCCGCAGAATCCGCAGAACCCGCAGCCGTACCGGCGCCCGAGTCCGTAGCGGCACCGGCACCGGCACCCGCCCTCGGGCCCGCGGCCGAGCCCGCGCCCATCGCCCGCCATATGCGTCGGCTGCTCGAAATGGTCGCGGCCGACGCGCCCGCGGAGGACTTCGGGGCGGTCGCCGCGCAGGCGAGGATCAACGGGGCGGGCGCGTCCGACCTGTCGGAGCTGGAACAGGCCACCGGGATCGCGCTGCGGGTCCGCCGGGTGCTGCGGCAGCACCGCCGCCGCGAGACCGAACTCGCCGCGCTCTTCGACACCGCGAGCGACCTGGCCGCGCTCCGCGACCTCGACGCCGTCCTCCAGTCCATCGTGCGCAGGGCCAGGATGCTGCTCGGCACGGACACCGCGTATCTGACGCTGCGTGACGAGGAGGCGGGCGACACGTACATGCGGGTCACCGACGGCTCGGTCTCACCGCTCTTCCAGAACCTCCGGCTGTCGTACGGCGACGGTCTCGGCGGTCTGGTCGCGCTGACCGCCCGCCCGTACGCGACCCCCGACTACCGCACCGACGAGCGCTTCCGGCACACCGGCTCGATCGACGAGGGCGTGCTGGACGAGGGCCTGGTCGGCATCCTGGGGGTGCCGCTGCTGCTCGGGTCGCGCGGCGCGGGCGGTCACGCGGGCGGCGCCGTCGGCAGCGACGTGATCGGGGTGCTCTTCGCCGCCGACCGCACCCCCCGCCCCTTCTCGCCCGACGAGGTCGCGCTGCTGTGCTCACTGGCCGCGCACGCCGCCATCGCCATCGACACCGCCAAGGCCATCACCGACCTCGCCGAGGCGGGCGCCGTGATCCGCGAGCACGCCGCCGCGATGCAGCGCGCCGAGGAGGCGCACGACCGGCTCACCGACCTGGTGCTGCGCGGCGGCGACCTGTCGGAAGTGGCCGCCGCCGTCGCGGGACTGCTGGACGGCGCCCTCACCATCCACGACCCGGAGGGCCGACGGCTGGCCGCCGTCGGGCGCGGCGGCGGCGACTTCGACGGTCTGCCCCCGCAGCCGGCGGCCCTGGTCAGGCATGCCGCCGACTCGCACGCAGCGGCCCGCGCGGTGTTCCGCGACGGCCGCTGGACCTGCGCCGTGCTCGCGGGACAGGAACTCCTCGGCAGCCTCGTGCTGTACGGGCGCGAACGGCTCGACGACTCCGACCGGCGGCTGTTCGAGCGCCCCGGGGTCGTCACCGCGCTCCTGCTGCTGCTCAGCCGCTCCGTCGCGGAGACCGAGAACCGGGTGCGCGGCGAGCTGATCACCGACCTGCTGACCGCGGCGGGGCGCGACCCGGCCGGTCTCGTCGTGCGCGGTCGCAGGCTCGGTGTCGACCTCGACCGGCCGTGCCTGCTGCTCGTCGCCGAGACCGTCACCGCCTGCCACGACAAACTGCCGGGCGCCGCCGTCCAGTACCTCTTCGGCGGCGACGGCATCAGCGCCGAGCAGTCCGGCACCGTCGTCCTGCTCCTCCCGTACGACGGCGCACCGCCCGGCGAGGCCGCCAGGGCCGCCGTCGCCCAGCTCGGCCACCTGGTGGGCGCGCCCGTCACGGTCGCCGCGGGCGGACCGGCCGCGGGACCGCGGGCCCTGGCCGACGCCCACGCCGAGGCGCTGCGCTGCCTGCGCGCCCTCCAGTCGCTCGGCCGCGTTGGCGACGGCGCGAGCGCCGACGAACTCGGCTTCCTCGGCGTGCTGTTGGGCAACGAACGGGACGTCGACTCCTACGTCACCGCGACGCTGGGACCACTCCTCGACTACGACGCGCGACGCGGCACGGAACTGGTCCGTACCCTCGGCGCCTACTTCGCCTGCGGCGGCACCCTCACCCGTACCAAGGACGAACTCCACCTGCACGTCAACACCGTCGTCCAGCGCCTCGACCGCGTCCAGGCCCTGCTCGGTCCCGACTGGAACGCCCCCGACCGGGCGCTGGAACTCCAACTCGCCCTCCGTCTGCACCTGTTGTCCACACCTCGCGGCTAGGAGCGGCGCCCGACCGGGACCGCCTCCCGGCCGGGACCGCCTCCCGGTCAGCTCCTCTTCCGCGCCGCCGCGCGCAGCCGTTGCGGCAGGCGGGCCACGCCGCCGGGCAGCAGGTAGACGACCACGACGAACAACGTGCCGAGCAGGAACAGGGGCTGGGAGAGCGGGACCCGCAGGACCGAGGGCAGACCGGCGACCGAGCCGGAGCCCGCGAGGTCGCCGAGCCGGTGGTCGGCCCAGGTGTAGAGGACCCCGCCGATCAGCGGGCCCCAGCGCGAGCCGGAGCCGCCGAGGACGACCATCACCAGCAGCGACAAGGTGAAGTCGGAGGTGGTGGTCTGCGGGGTGGCGCCGCCGGTCAGCAGCAGATGGACGATGCCGCCGACCGCGGCCAGCGCGCCCGCCAGCACGAAGGCCGTCAGCTTGAAGCCGTACGGCCGCAGGCCCAGCACCTCCACCCGGCGCTCGTTCTCCTTGATGCCCTCCCAGACCCGCCCGGTGGGGGAGCGGACCGCCCAGTGCACGACGGCGACGGTCACCACGAGGTAGGCGAGCGCGATCCAGTAGAGATTGACGGTGTGCTCGATGCCGACGAGTGACGCGGGCAGCCTGTCCGCGGGCACCGCCCGGCCCTCCTCGCCGCCGGTCACCCCGCCCGGGTCGCGCTCCACCAGGATCGAACCGGCCTGCGCGAACGCGAGTGTGACCATCGAGAAGGCGATCCCGCTCACCCGCAGCGACACCGAGCCCAGCAGCGCGGCCAGCGCGATCCCGAAGAGCAGCCCCAGCACGGCGGCGGCGCCGAACGGCAGCCCGGCCTCGATCATGATGACGTCGGTGGCGTACGAGCCCGCGGCGAAGTACAGCGCGTGGCCGAACGAGAGCAGGCCCGTACGGCCGAGCAGCAGGTCGTATCCGGTCGCGAGCGCGCCGAACACCAGGCACAGCGCGAGGAGTTGAAGGCTGCCCGCGCTGCCGATCGGCCCGTCGAGCAGGCCCGGCAGCGGCAGCGAGCTGTACGGGGCCGCGAGCAGCGCGGCCAGGGCGGCGGCGGGCCACCAGCGGGTGACCCGGCGCAGTTGTCCGGCCGGCGCGGGCGCCGCCTGGACGCGCGGCTCCTCGCGGGTCGGGGTGGCGGTGGTCATGCGAGCCTCCCGGTGGCGCCGTGCGGCCGGAGCAGCAGCAGCGCCGCGAGCAGGACGACGACCGCGAGATCGCCGAGCCCCGACGCGGTGTAGTAGTTGGCGAACTGCTGGACGAGGCCCACGCCGACGGCCGCGAGCGCGGCGCCCGACACCGACCCCATGCCGCCCATGACGACCACGACGAAGGCGAAGATCAGCAGCGAGGTGCCCTGGCCCGGGTCGACCGAGCCGTAGTACAGCCCGCCCAGCGCGCCGCCGAGCGCCGCCGCGGCCCCGCCGATCGCGAAGACCAGGGTGAAGGCGCGCCGGACGTCGATGCCGAGCGCGGTGACCATCGCCCGGTCCTCGACCCCGGCCCTGACGACGAGGCCGTGCCGGGTGCGGCCGAGGAACAGCCGCAGCGCCAGCAGGACGAGCACCGCGGCGCCGATCAGCACCAGCCGGTTGACGGGGACGCGCGCGCCGAACAGTCCGAAGGTGCCGGACAGGGCCGCGGGTCCGGGGAAGGTGCGCGCGTCGGCGCCCCAGATCGCCGACAGCAGCGCGGGCACCGCGAGCCCCACCCCGACGGTGGCGAGGACCTGCTCGCGCGGCCGTTCGTACAACGGGCGGATCAGGGCGAGTTCGAGCACCATCGCGGCGACGGTGCCCACAGCGGTGCCGAAGGCGACGGCGAGGACGAAGCCGAATCCGCCGGAGCCCGCGCCCGGCAGATGCCCGGAGGCGGCCCACCAGGTGCCGTACGCGCCGATGGACAGCAGCGCGCCGTGCGCGAAGTTCAGCACGTCCATCAGGCCGAAGATCAGGGAGAGGCCGGAGGCCACCAGGAAGTACAGGGCGCCGAGGCCGAGGCCGGTGGCCGAGAGCAGCACGACGGTCGACATCAGGCGCCCGCCTCCCGCGCCGCGGACGGCGGTGGGTACGACCCGGCCGCGGCCTGGACGTGCGTCCCGGCGGCGTCGGTGGCGGATTCCCTGGCGGGATCGGATGACACGGCCTCTGCCTCTCTCACGTGCGCGTCCGCGCCCTTGCGTCCGACGCCCAGCAGCCTGCGGGTCGCCTCGGGATCGGCGAGCAGGTCGGCGGCGGGGCCGCGGTGCGCGGTCCTGCCGTCCGCCAGCACCACGCAGTGCTCGGCGAGCCGCCGTACCATCGCCAGATTCTGCTCGACCAGCAGCACCGGCACCGCCTGCGCGGCCCGCTCCAGCACCCGCGCCACCTCGGTGACGACCTTCGGCGCCAGGCCCTTGGTGGGCTCGTCGGCGATGATCAGCCGGTTGCCGTTGAGCAGAGTGCGGCCGATCGCGACCATCTGCTGCTGCCCGCCGGACAGCGTTCCCGCGCGCTGCGCCGCCCGCTGCCGCAGCTCGGGGAACAGCTCGTGCACCAGCGCGTAGGCGGGCTCGCCCGCGCCGCGCCGCTCGGCCAGCCGCAGATTCTCCGCGACGGTCAGTGCCGCGAAGACCCCGCGGTCCTCCGGCGCGTAGCCGATCCCGCGCCGCACCAGGGCGTGCGTGGCGAGCCGTACCGTCTCCTGACCGGCGAAGCGCACGCTGCCGGTGCGCGGCACCAGGCCCAGCACGCCGCGCACCGTCGTGGTCTTGCCCGCGCCGTTGCGGCCGAGCAGCGCGGTCACCCCGCTCGCGGCGACGTCGAGGTCCACGCCGTGCAGGATGTGACGGCCGCCGATGACGACCTTCAAGTCCCGTACGGCCAACAGGGGTTCGACGGTCACAGCGCCTCCCCGAGATAGGCCCGCTGCACGGTGGCGTCGGCCGTGACGGCCTGCGGGGTGTCGAGCGCGAGCAGGGTGCCGTGGTGCATCACCGCGAGCCGGTCGGCCAGGCCGAGCAGCACGTCCATGTGGTGCTCGACCATCAGGACCGTGCGGCCCTCGTCGCGGTGCAGCGAGCGGATCAGCGCGGTCAGGGCCGGCACCTCCTCGGCGCTGACCCCGGCCATCGGCTCGTCGAGCAGCATCACGCGCGGCTCGCCGACCAGCAGCACCGCCAGCTCCAGCTTCCGTTTCTCGCCGTGCGACAGCGCGCTCGACAGCGCCTCGGCGCGGTGCCCGAGCCCCGTGCGCTCCAGCACCTGCCCGACCTGCCGCGCGTATCCCGCGGCGCGCCGCCAGATCCGGTACGAGCCGCCGCCCGCCGCCTGGGCGGCCAGCCGCACATGGTCGGCGACCGTCATTCCGGGCCACAGACTGGACGTCTGGAACGTCCGCCCCAGCCCGCGCCGCGCCCTGGCCGGGACGCTCTCTGCGGTGATGTCCGCGCCGTCGAGCCCGATGGACCCCCGACTGGCCGGTACGAGACCGCTGATCAGGTTGAACAGGGACGTCTTTCCCGCGCCGTTGGGACCGATGAAGGCCAGGAACTCGCCCTCGCGCACCTCGAAGGACACCTCGTCCACGATGGTCGCGCCGCCGACCGACCAGCCCACGTCACGCAACCGGAGTACCGGGGCCGTGCTCGTCACCGGTCAGCCCGCCATCTGCTTCGAGGGCGGGTTCACCGCGTCCTTGGGCAGCCTGCTGATCAGCTCCGGCTTCGCGGCGGCGCCCGTGCCGTTCAGCTTCGCCGTGAACATCGGCTGGAGCAGCGCGTGGTCCACCGCCCTGATCTGCTCGTCGCCCTTGGGGCCCTCGAACGACCAGCCCTCCAGCGCCTTCGCCATCGCGGTCGGGCTGTCCGCGCCGCCCGCCTCCACCGCGTGCACGATCATCTGCGCGGCGGTGAAGCCGTCCGGGCTGAACAGGTCGGGCGTGCCGCCCGCCTTAATGATGCCGTCGAGCATCGCCGTCTCCACCGCGTTGTGCGCTGCGCCGGGGAAGTAGTGCGCGAGGAAGGAGATCTTGGACCCGGCCGCGCCGAACAGCGGGTACGAGGCGGTGCCCGCCAGGCCCGTCACGACCTTGGTCGAGGTCACCACGCCCTGCTGGTCGAGCGCCGTCCACAGCGCGGGCGCGCTGGCCCCGGCCCAGGCGACGAAGACCAGATCCGGCTTCTTCGACTTGACCTGCTGCGCGAACGGCGTCAGATCGCCCGCGCTCGGCGGCGCCAGCACCGAGTCCACGGTCGCGCCCTGCCCGCCCAGCACCTCCTTCACGGCGGTGACATTCGCCTGCCCGAAGGCGGAGTTCTGGGTCAGCACGGTGACCCTCTTGCCCTTGGAGTCGCCCAGCAGCGACCCGGCGGTGAGGATGTCCTGGTACGACTGCCTGCCGGAGCGGAAGGTGTACGCGTTCACGCCGGTCAACGCGTCGGTGGCGGCGGGTCCCGCGATGTACAGCACCTTGTTCTGGGCGGCCAGCGGGGCCAGTTGGAGCGCCACGCCCGAGTCGGTGGTGCCCGCGATGATGTGCGTGCCCTTGCCGATCAGGGTCTTGGCCGCGGCGACGGCCTTCGCGGGGTCGCCCGCGTCGTCCTGCTCGACCACCTCGATCCGGTGGCCGCCCGCCGTGCCCTTGCCGTGAGTGGCGTACGCCAGACCGGCGTTGAAGCCGTCCAGATACTGCTTGCCGTAGGCGGCCAGCGGCCCGCTGCGCGAGTAGACCAGGCCCACCTTGACCGCCGAGTCGCTCGTGCCGTCGGAGGACTTGGCGCTGCCCGCCGTCCCCGCGGCGCTGCATCCGGCGAGCAGCACACCCGCGGTCAGCACGGCCAGCGCCGGTACGGTCCGCGTACGGAAGGCGCCCGGCCCGTTCGTCGGGCGCGGCCGACGGGACGCGGCCGGTTCGCTCGAACGGCTCGCTCGGCTCGATCTGTTGGTGCTCGATGTGCTGCGACGCATGGCGACCGGCTCCCGGGGAGGTGGATTGTTGCGCAAACCGTAGAAGCGCCCCGCCGAACCGGACATGTGGGCGGCACACGCTCCTTCCCCGCGCGCCATGTCGACAGGGACCATGGCGGCGCCGCTGCGCCGTCGCAAAGGTGACAGGACGGGCGCCAGGGGCCGGATCACGCCCGGCACGGCGGCCCGGCGCACCCTCAACTCACGCTCGACACACCCTCGATGACCCCTGCGGGGAAGGCGGACGCATGGACAAGGTGGTGGCCTCGGCCGCCCGCGTAGTGGCGGACATCCCGGACGGCGCGACACTCGCCGTCGGCGGATTCGGCCTGTGCGGCATCCCGTCGGAGCTGATCGCGGCGCTCGCCGCGGCGGGCCCGACGGATCTGCGGGTCGTCTCCAACAACTGCGGAGTGGACGACTGGGGACTCGGCCTGCTGCTCGGACTCGGCCGGATCTCGCGGGCGACCTCCTCGTACGTCGGCGAGAACAAGGAGTTCGCCCGGCGCTATCTGACGGGCGAGCTGGAGGTGGAACTCACCCCGCAGGGCACCCTCGCGGAACGGCTGCGCGCGGGCGGCTGCGGCATCCCGGCCTTCTACACCCCGGCGGGCGCCGGCACCCAGGTCGAGGAGGGCGGCCTGCCCTGGCGGTACGCGGCGGACGGCACGGTCGCGGTCGCCTCGCCGCCCAAGGAGGTACGGGACTTCGGCGGCGTACGCCATCTGCTGGAGGAGGCCATCACCGCCGACTTCGCGCTGGTCCGGGCGGCCGTCGCCGACCGGCACGGCAACTGCGCCTTCCACGCCGCCGCCCGCAACTTCAACCCGCTGTGCGCGATGGCCGGCCGGATCACCCTGGTGGAGGCCGAACGCATCGTGGAACCGGGCGAGTTGCCGCCGGACGCCGTCCACCTGCCCGGTGTGTACGTCGACCGCGTCGTGGCCGCCGATCCGACCGACAAACGCGTCGAGCGACGCACCGTCCGTACCGCCCACGCCACCTCCGACCGGGAGAACTGACCGTGCCACTCGACCGCGACCAACTCGCCGCCCGCGCCGCCCGCGAACTGCGCGACGGCCAGTACGTGAACCTCGGCATCGGCCTGCCCACGCTCGTCCCCGGCCACCTGCCCGCCGGGACCCAGGTGGTGCTGCACTCGGAGAACGGCGTCCTGGGCGTCGGCCCCTACCCGTACGACGGCGACGAGCACCCCGACCTGATCAACGCGGGCAAGGAGACGGTCACCGTGGCACCCGGCGCCGCGTACTTCGACTCCGCCGCCTCCTTCGGCATGGTGCGCTCCGGCCGGATCGACGTGTCGGTGCTCGGCGCCATGCAGGTCTCCGCCCGCGGTGACCTGGCGAACTGGATGATCCCCGGCAAGATGGTCAAGGGCATGGGCGGGGCCATGGACCTCGTGCACGGCGCCCGCCGGATCGTGGTGGTCATGGAACACACCGCCAAGGACGGCTCCCCGAAGATCGTCGGGGAACTGACCCTGCCCGCCACCGGCCGCCGCGTCGTGCACCGCGTGATCACCGACCTCGCGGTCCTCGACGTCACCCCCGAAGGACTGCGGCTGGCCGAACTGGCCCCCGGCGTCGGCGTGGAGGAGGTACGGGCGGCGACCGGGGCGGACCTGCTGGTGCCGGACGCGGTGGCGCGGGGCTGACCGCCCCGCGCCGTACGGGCCGTGGCCCGGAGGATCAGCTCCGGGCCGCTGCCGCCGTGCGCCGTACCGCGTCCGTCAGGTGCCCGGCCACCAGGCGGGCGCCGGGCTCGCCGAGCAGCACCGAGTAGTGGTTGACGCCTGGCACGAAGTGCAGGGCGATCCCCTGCGCCACCAGGCCGCTCGCCGCGATCACCTGGGGCGCGTACAGCCCGGTCGGCTCGTCCGACAGCCCCCGCTCGGCCCACAACAGCCGCGTGGGGACGGTGATTTCGTGGATCGCGGCGAAGACGTCCGGGTTGCGCAGCTCGTCCGCCGCGTCCTCGCGGATCGCGTCCGCCCGGCACGCCGACCTCAAGTGCGGTGCCTCGCCGGTGAGATCGCGGTCGAGATATGCGGCGAGCAGCGGCCCGCCGAGCGTGCTGAACGCCGGGTGCTCCGCCCAGAAGGCGTGGTAAGCGGCGCGGTCGGCGAACTCCATCTCCAGCTTGCGCATCGCGGGTCCGACCACGGCGTGCAGCACCGCGTCGATGTCCACGCCCGCGGGTACGGGGAAGCCCAAGCCGCCGTCGACCAGCACGAGTTCGCAGTAGCGCCCCGGATCGCGGCGCGCGGCGACGCACGCCGCGTAGCCGCCCATGGAGTGCCCGGCCAGCACCGCCCGTTCGACGCCGAAGCGGTCGAGCACGGCGAGCATGTCGTCGGCGTGCCGGGCCATCGAACAGGCGCCCGCCACCTCCCGGCTGAGCCCGCGCCCGCGCAGGTCGGGCGCCAGGATCTCGACCCCGTCGAGCGCTTCGGCGACCTGCGCCCAGGCCAGGCCGTTGCTGGCGATCCCGTGCAGCGCCAGCACCACAGGGCCGCCCGCCGGGCCCGGCCAGCGCCGTACCGCCAGCCGTCCGCCCGGCACCTCGACGCCGACATCCTCGAATTCCCGCATGTGCGCTCCCGCGATCCGCTCGCGCCGTCCCGTACGGCCCGAGCAGGATAGGGGCCGATCCGGCGGCCGGGCATGGGCGCGGCCCACACAGCGGGGGTTCAGGGTGTGTGGGCGGCGGTGGTCACGCCGTAACCGGCGGTCTGCCATGTGGCGCCGTCCGCCGCGACCGCGAAGCCCTCGGTGTCGGGGAGGGATTCGAGCCAGCGGCGGGCGCGGGCGGGACCCATCGCGTAGCCGGCGGTGGCGCGGGCGTCCGCGTCGGTCAGGCCGCGGCAGACCACGGTGAGGGAGGCGAGCGCGGGGGCGGGCGGCTGATGGGTGAAGGGGTCCAGGATGTGGCAGCCGCGCTCGGCGGGACCCGAGGTGGCGACGGCCAGTTCGCCGTCGGTGTGCACCACGCGGACCAGCGCGCCCGGCCGCAGCGGGTCGGCGACACCGATCCGCCAGGGGCCGCCGTACACCTGTACGTCGCCCCCGCCGTTGAGGCACACCGCGTCGGCGCCCGCGGAGGCCAGCATGGCGACGGCCCGCTCCACCGCCCACCCCTTCACCAGCCCGGTCGGGTCGAAGCCGCCCGCGTACCCGGTACTGAACCAGCCGTGACTGAGCCGTCCGGCCGTCTCGCACAGCGCCAGCACCTCCCGCACGTCGGGGGAGCAGGCCGACAGTGTGAGCGTGCCGGCGGCGAGCCGGCTGATTTGGCTGTCGGGGCGGTAGGTGGAGAAGACCTCGTCGACATGGTGCAGCCAGGCCGCCGCCGCGTGCAGCGCCGCCGCCACACGGTCGCCGCCGCCCCGCACGTCGAAGGAGAAGACCGTGCCCATCGTGTGTTCCACCCGGCGCGGCCGGGCCCGCGTGTCGGACACGGTCAGACCCCCGCCTTGTCCAACGCGCTCTGGAGCGACCGCACATACCCCTCGCTGGTGTACGTCGCCCCGGACACGGTGTCGATCTTCGCGCTCTGCGCGGCCAGCGTCTCCTGGGTGAGCTGCGGGATCGCGAAGCCGGAGATCTCACCGTCCCTGGGATTGTCGTTCGGCAACTGAACGGCCTTCACCGCGGTGATCCTGCCGCCGGTGAGGGTGAGCCGGAGCTGGACGGGACCGTAGCGGGTCTGCGCGGTGTCGCCGTCGACCGTCCTGGTGCCCGAAGTCCCCTTCGAGGACGAGCCGTTGGACGGGCCGTTGGAGGAACCGCTGGACGAGCCGTTGGAGGAACCGCTGGACGGGCCGTTGGAGGAGCCGGACGTCCCCGACGTCGCGGACGGCGCCGGTGCGGGGGCCGCGGAGCCCGCGGCCACGTCACCCGCGCCCGCCGTCGTGTGCGGCTTGAGGGTCAGCAGCAGCACCACACCGGCGACGGTGGCCAGGGTGCTCAACAGGACGCGCCGCAAAGGGCGCGCGGGAAAGGCGCTCATGGACGGCTCTCACCTCGGTTCACCATCTGGCTCACGACATGGTTCACGGCACGGCTCACGGCACGGCTCACGGCATGGTTCACGGCACGGCTCACAGTTCGAAGGACTCGTGATGGATGTGGCGGGCCGGGACACCCGCCGCGCGCAGCGCCTCGAACGACGCCCGCGCCATTCCGGGCGGCCCGCACAGGAACACGTCGTGCCGCGCGATGTCCGGCAGCGTGGCGCGCAGGGTGTCCGCGCTGAGGACGGGCCGCCGGCCGTCGGGCGCGTTGACCGCGAAGTGTAGACGGGCGCCGCGCACGGCGGCGATCCGCTCCAGTTCGCCGCGCAGCGCCAGATCGGCCTCGGTGCGCGCCCGGTAGACCAGCGTCAGGTCGCCGGGCCCCGCGGGCAGCGACTCGAACAGCGCCCGCAGCGGGGTCACCCCGACCCCGCCCGCGAGCAGCAGCACCTTCTGCCGGGTCCTGCGCTCCGCGGTCAGCGCGCCGTACGGTCCCTCGGCCCAGATCCGGGTGCCGGGCCGCAGTCCGGCCAGCGCCGTACTGTGCTCGCCCACCGCCTTCACGGTGATCCGGAGCAGGTCGGGACGCGGCGCGGCGGACAGCGAGTACGGGCTGGCCGTCCACCACAGGCCGGGCGTCAGGAACCGCCAGCGCAGGAACTGCCCCGGCCGCGCCGCCAGTTCGGGCAGCCGCCGGCCGCGTATGAGCACCGACACCACCCCCGGCGCCTCCCGTACCACCGACGCCACCCGCAGCCGGTGCCGCAGATTCAGCCGCTGCGGCACCAGCACCCGGTACCAGAGCGCCGCCGCCGCGACACCGAGGTACAGCGCGTACCAGAGCCCGCGCGCGACCGTGCCGCCCGCGAAGTCCGCGCCGAGCGCGAGCTGGTGCCAGAAGGCCAGGAAGATCGCCAGATACGTCAGCAGGTGCAGGTAGTACCAGGTCTCGTAGCGGACCTTGCGGCGTACCGCGCGTACCGACACCGCTCCGACGACCAGCAGGAGCAGACCGCCGATCGTGCCCTTGAGCATGTCCGGATAGGTGAACACCACCGTCCATGTCTCGCCGAGCACCGAGGCGTGCGCCTGCGCCGCGTAACCCCACAGGATCAGCGTGATGTGCGCGATCAGCAGGCAGACGGTGTAGCGCCCGGCCATCGCGTGCCAGCGCGCCACCCGGTCGCTGCCCGCCCCCTGCTCAAGGGCGGGAATCCGGGCCATCAGGCCGACCAGCAGCGCGCAGCAGTAACCGGTCAGCAGCCCGGCGATCCGGCCCGCGCCGATCAGCCAGCCCGCGGGGCCGACGACCGACGACGTGTCCTGCCACCACAGCGCGATCACCGCCGCCGCGCCCGCCCAGCCCAGGGCCAGCACCACGACGGCCGGTGACCGCCTGCCGGGATACGTCACCGCGTGCCGCGCGGTGGTGCGGGGGCTGTGGGTGCCGCTCATGTTTTGCCGCTCACGGTGGTTCCCTTCCTGGTCGTACGCTTGCCACTGTGCGGGCGGAACCTCTGAGCCAGCTCTGAATCGGCGCCCCGGCCGCGGACTCACAGGTGATCCAGAGGCTCACGGCGGCCCGCGGGACCCGTGGTGACGGCGCCGCGCGGGCGGCTCGCTCACCGATCGGCGACAGGACTCACACGACCCACAGGACTCACAGGGAACGCAGAGGCGCCCGCCCTCGCCGCGCGACCGCCCGCCGGGCGATGCTGGAAGGACCATGGACATCACAGACAGCGCGGCACCGCACCCCCTCGCCCACCCGGACGGCTCCCCGGTCCGGGTCCTCGTCGTGGACGACGAACCCGACCTCGCCGAAGTGCTGTCCGGTGTCCTCGCCTACGAGGGCTGGCAGGTGCGCACCGCCGGTGACGTCGCCTCCGCGGTCGCCGAGGCGCGGGCCTTCCGTCCCGACGCGGTCGTGCTCGACGTGATGCTTCCCGACGGCGACGGCCTGTCCGTACTGCGCCGGCTCCGCGCGAGCCAGCCCGAGGTGTGCGTGCTGTTCCTCACCGCGCGCGACTCCGTCGAGGACCGGATCGCGGGCATCACGGCGGGCGGCGACGACTACGTCACCAAGCCGTTCAGCCTGGAGGAACTGCTGGCCAGGCTGCGCGGACTGCTGCGCCGGGCGGGCATGACCAGGGCGCGCGGCGACGCGGCCGTCCTCACCGTCGGCGATCTCGTCATGGACGAGGACGCGCGGGAGGTGACGCGCGGCGGGGCGGTCGTCGAGCTGTCCCCGACCGAGTTCGAGCTGCTGCGGTATCTGATGCGCAATCCGCGCCGGGTACTGAGCAAGGCGCAGATCCTCGACCGCGTGTGGTCGTACGACTTCGGCGGCCAGGCGCATGTGGTCGAGCTGTACATCAGCTACCTGCGCCGCAAGATCGACAGCGGGCGCGAGCCGATGATCCACACGGTGCGCGGCGCGGGCTACCTGCTGAAGGCGCCGCCGTGGTGAGGCGGCCGTCGCCGCGCACCGGCCGTCGCTCCACGCCGCTCGCTCTCGCGTCGCGGGTCCTCGTACCGCGCACGCTGCGCGCCCGGCTCACCTGCGGCCTCGTGGTGCTGCTCGCGCTGAGCTGCGCCGCCGTGGGCATCGCGGCGGTCGTCGCACTGCGGTCCTTCCTCGGCGAACGGCTCGACCAGCAGCTCTCGGAGGCCGGGGGCGCGTTCCCCGCCAGCCTGGAACACGCGCACGGCGCGGGGGAGCCGGACGCGGACAACGTCCATGTGGACACCCGCCGCCAGGCGCGCGGCACCTTCGGGGCGCGGCTGCTCAAAGGCCGGGTCACGGCCGCCGCCGTGGTCCGCGCGGGCACGGACACCACGGTACGGCTGACCCCCGACGACCGGACCGCCCTCGCGGCGGTCCCCGTCGACGGCCACTGCCACCGGGTCGATCTGTCCTCGCTCGGCGACTACCAGGTCAAAGCGGTGGCGGGCGACGACGGGGACGTCCTGATCACCGGGCTGCCCCGGCAGGGCATCGAGGACGCCGAGACGCGGCTGATCGCGGTGGAGGCGGCCGTCTTCGGCGGCGCGCTGGTCGTGGCGGGGGCCGCGGGCGCCTTCTGGGTGCGCTGGTCGCTGCGACCGCTGCGCCGGGTGGCCGCGACCGCCGCCTCGGTGACCGCGCTGCCGCTGGACAGCGGAGAGGTGGCGCTGCCCGACCGCGTGCCCGACACCGACCCCGGGACCGAGGTCGGGCAGGTCGGCGCGGCCTTCAACCGCATGCTCGGACATGTCGAGGGCGCGCTGACCACCCGGCACGCCAGCGAGGAACGGCTGCGGCGCTTCGCCGCCGACGCCAGCCACGAACTGCGCACCCCGGTCGCCGCGATCCGCGGCCACGCGGAGCTCGCGCAGCGGCACCCCGGCCCGGTACCGCCCGGTGTGACGCGGGCACTGGACCGGATCGCGGCGGAGTCCGCGCGGATGGGCGGTATGGTCGACGACCTGCTGCTGCTCGCGCGGCTCGACGCGGGCCGCCCGCTGGCCCGTGAGCCGGTCGACCTGACGCGCCTCGTCCTCGACGCGGTCGACGATGCCAGGGCCGCGGGCCCCGGCCACCGCTGGCTGCTGGACCTGCCCGCCGAACCGGTCACCGTCACCGGCGACGCCGCCCGGCTCCAGCAGATCACCGGGAATCTGCTGACCAACGCCCGTGTGCACACCCGCGAGGGGACCCGCGTCACGGTACGGCTGCGCCACGACGGCGCCGCGACCGTCCTCACCGTCGCGGACAACGGCGGCGGTGTCCCGCCCGCCATCCAGCGCACCGTCTTCGAACGCTTCGCCCGCGCCGACCACCACCGCGCCGACGACCGGCGCGCCGACCCCGCCGCCGGCCCCGCCGCCGGCCACGGCGCCGGTCTGGGCCTGGCCATCGTCACGGCGGTCGCCGCGGCCCACGGCGGCACGGTCACCCTCACCAGCGAGCCGGGCGACACCTCTTTCACGGTGACGCTCCCGGACGCGCCGCCCGAGCGGCCGGGAGCGTCGGCGGTCTGACGCGGGGTTCCGCGAGGCTTCCCGCGAGGCCGCCGCACCGGTCCGGACACCGCCGCCCCGGCCGTTTCCTCAGCGGGCCGACGCCACCGCCAGCAGGAACCAGCCGGTGTGCGGGATCCACTGCTCGGCCCAGCGCCAGCCCTCGGCCTCGGGGGCGTCGGCGGGAAGGAAGGCGATGTCGTCCTCGTCGGTCCAGCCGGAGGTGATGCCGTTGACGATGCCGCCGGGGATGTTGGGGAAGTCCGACTCGTAGTCGACATTGTGACGGCCGCGGCCGTGCAGCATCGAGACGTCGAAGGGGTTGCGGCCGGTGATCCAGGCGAGCTGGTCGTCGGCGAAGCCGAGCAGCAGGTCGCGGTCGGCCTGCGCCGTGCCGGGCAGGTCGGCGCAGGTGTTCGCGGCGGCGGCCAGCGAGGCGATGGTGGCGTTCTCGCCCTGCCACCAGTAGCCGGTCTCGTTGTCGTGCGGGAAGAAGAAGGCGTCGCGCGGTGTGCCCCCCGCGGGCTGCACGCGCTGTCGGGGATAGCCGAAGGGATTCGGCACCGAACGGGTCCTGGCCACGGTGTCGAGCACGGCCTCCAGGGCGAGCGCGCTCGCGGCCCCGGCCTCGGGCGCGTCCGGCAGCACGGCGGCGAAGCGGGCGAGGGCGAGCGCGGGCAGCCCGGCCTCGGCGGCGTGGAAGAACGGCCGCCCCTCGGCGTCCGCTCCGAACCAGCCGGGGCCGTGCGCGGGCCGTACGTACCGCGCCAGCAGCGACCGTACGCGCAGCCGGGCCGCGTCCCGCGCCGCGGCCGGGACCGTACCGCCGCCCGCCGCGACCAGCTCGCAGGCGGCCAGCAGCGCCGTGTAGTCGTCGAGGACCGTCTCGGCCCCGCCGACGACGTATTCGGTGTTGTGCGCCTCGAGGTGCGTGAAGCCCTCGACGGCCGCCGCCAGGTACTCGGGTCCGGTGAAGTCGCCGTGGTCGTCCAGGGTCGAGGCGCGGGCGAGGGCCGCGATGGCCAGGCCGCCGCCGTGCCGGTACGCGGCCTGGTAGCGGTCGGTGCGCACGCACTCCGGGAGCGGCGCCGTCACGACGCGTTCTTCGAGCCGCTTGGTGAGCGCGTCGAAGATTCCGGTGTAGAAGTAACCCTCGGGGGAGCGGAAGCGGACCAGGAAGTCGGCGCCCCACAGCGCCTCGTCGCGCAGCCGCGCGCTCAACGAGCGGACCAGCAGCGGGTGTCGCTCGGCGACCGCGTCCCGCGCGGCCATCATGGCCCACGCGCACAGCGGGATCTGCTGCGGACTCATGGTGCGGGTGTACGTGAGGTGGCTGAGGAATTTGCTGGTGTCGCCGCTCGCGTCGAGCCAGCCGCCGCGCGCGTCGACCTCCCGGCCGCTGTCGTCGCCCCACAGCGCGGCGCGCCGGTCCTTGCGGTCGATCTCGCCGCTGGAGCGCATCGCCTTGAAGTACGCCAGCACGTCGGACATCGTCTGCCGCTGGAGCCGGTCGGCGGCCACCTCGAAGTCGTCCGAGACACAGGTGCGGCCGCGGCCGTCGACCAGGCGGACCGCATACCGGCCGGGCGCGAGGCCGGTGGGCAGCGGCACCCGGGCGAAGGGACCGCCGTGCCAGCCGGGCACGGACTCCAGCGGGCCGGGTTCCAGCTCGTGCAGCGAGCCGCCGTCGGCGCCGAGCAACTGCACGCGCCGCGGGGCCCTTCCGTCGGGCAGGACCGCCACGACCGCGGGTGCGCCGCCGAGTCCGTAACCGAGGTGCGCTACGCGTACCGCCGAGGTCTCCAAGCCGGTTTCGATGGGCACCTGCGGGCACCGTCCCTTCTCTCGTGCCCGCAAAGGTATGCAGTGGACTGCTATTGGTCAACAGTGATCGTGGGGGCGGCCGGGCACGCGCCCGGCCGCCCGGGAACAGCGCGCGACCTCAGTGCCGGCCGCCGTCCGACCGCTTGCGGTGCAGCGTGAACGTCTCGAAGACCGACAGCTCGCCGTTCGGCTTGTTCACGTTGTAGTACGTGACGTGCATCCGCGTGGTGTCGCCCGCGTGACGGCCCGGATCGACGGTGAACGCCGCGAAGCCGTAGGGGTGGTCGACATCGCGCACGCCCGCCCAGACCGCCTGCTCCCGCACGTACGTGGCCGTCCGCTTGCCGTTGGAGCCGGGCGCCGAGGAGACCGCGGTGATGACCTTGCCGGTGCCGTCCTTGAAGAACGACTGGTTGGTCGTGCCCGAGACCCCGCCGCCGCCGAGCACCATGTGCACGGTGCCGAGACCGGTGTCGATGTCGTCGGTGGCGTGCGACACCGGGTTCGGCGTCAGCGTCTCGCTGCCGCCGACCACACCGCGGACGGCCAGCGACCGCTCGTAGTTGTGCTCGTGGCCGCAGACCACCAGGTCGACGCCGTAGCGGTCGAACAGCGGCCCGTACTTCTCGCGCAGGCCCAGGTCGGCGCCGTTGGCGTCCGTCGAGCTGACCATCACCTGGTGCATGGCGACGACCACCCAGTCGATGTCGCGGTCGGCCCGCGCCGTCCGCAACTCCTTCTCCAGGAAGGCGAGTTGACGGCCGCCGGAGTAGCCGTTGATGTAGACGTCGCCGCCGTCCTGGAGGCAGTTGTCGTCGTTCTGGAGCACGATCACCCGCACCGAACCGGCGGTGAACGCGTACCAGAGGTTGGCCAGTTCGCGGTCGCTCTCGGTCGACGGGAGCTGGAAGTACGTCTGGTACGCGCCGAGGCCGAGCGGGCCGTTCGCGGACTCGATCTCGTGGTTGCCCGCGGCGGGCATCCACGGCCGGAAGCGCGCCGAACGGCTGTTGTTGGTGAAGAAGTTGTTCCAGGTGCGGACCCGGTCGACGTCCAGATTCGCGTAGCACAGGTCGCCGTTGAGCAGGTGGAACAGCGGCGCGACCTGCTCGATGCCGGTGACGATGTCCTTGGTGGCGGGCGTGGAGTTGGCGTCGAGGCCCACCGCGCCGGTGCTGGTCCAGGTGACCTGCGGCGCCGACTGGTCGCCGAAGCTGGTGAAGGTCAGCGGCTGACGGCCGCGCGGCGCGGTCCTGAAGGTGCCGCTGTCCGGCGCGGCGCCGTCGTGCGACACCAGGTACAGGTACTCGGTGCCGGGCGAGAGCCGGTCGATCGCGGCGTGGTGCACGTACACGACCCGGCCGGACTTGCCGTCGCTGTAGGAGCGGGTCCGCGCCGAGGCGACCGATCCCAGACCGTGGCTGATCGTGCCGTACCGCACCCGCGGGCGCTTGACCGGGCCGTCGGTCAGCCAGGACACCACCATCTGGCTGCCGGGGTCCCTGCCGAAGGTGAGGTGCAGCCCCTGCACCGGGGACGCGCCGCTCGCGTCGGGCGTGGGGTGGAAGGCGGGGGCGGCGCTCGCGGGTGTGCCGGACGGGGACGGCGCGGCGGCGGACGCGGGGCCCGCGGTCAGCAGCGGCGCCGCGACCGCGCCGACACCGGCGGTGCCGAGCAGGCCGACGGCCGTACGGCGGCTGAGGCGGTCTCCTGACGGACCCGGTGTCTCCATCTGTGCGACCATCGTTGCTCCTTGGTGCGGTGCGGGGTCTCGCGACACGAACCTCCGAAGGCTCCCGCCCGTCGGCGACGGCCAGTTGAACGCCGCCTGTCGCACACGCGGCGGAATCCTGTGACCCGCCGGGCGCGGCGAGGGCCCCGCCCCTCGTCGGGCGAACGGCCGTGTGCGCCGGGCCTGTTCGTGACGCGTACCGCCCGCTGTCACGCGCCGGACACCGGCAGGTCGCCTGTGGTCGCTGCTGTGGGAGGACCCTGCACTGCGCGCATCCCCCTACCGCGAAGAGGTCCTCGGATCCATGTCTGAACTCAACCGGCGGCGGTTCCTCCAGATAGCCGGTGCCACCGCGGGCTTCACCGCCCTGTCCAGCAGCATCGCCCGCGCCGCCGCGATCCCGGCCAGCCGCAGGACCGGCACCCTCAAGGACATCGACCACATCGTCGTCCTGATGCAGGAGAACCGGTCCTTCGACCACTACTTCGGCGCGATGAAGGGGGTCCGCGGCTTCGGCGACCCGCGCCCGGTGTCCCTGCCCAACGGCAAGTCGGTGTTCCACCAGCCGGACGGCGACAAGGAGGTGCTGCCCTTCCACCCGGACGTGGACGACCTCGGACTCCAGTTCATCGAGGGCCTCAACCACGAGTGGATCGGCAGCCACGCCGCCGTCAACGACGGTAAGTACGACCAGTGGATCCCCGCCAAGGGCACCGGCACGATGGCGCACCTGACGCGCGGCGACATCCCGTTCCACTACGCGCTCGCCGACGCATTCACCGTCTGCGACGCGTACCACTGCTCGTTCACCGGCGGCACCGACCCCAACCGCTACTACATGTGGTCGGGATACACGGGCAACGACGGCAGGGGCAACGGCCCGGTGCTCGACAACTCCGAGGCCGGGTACGACTGGACGACGTACCCGGAGCGGCTGGAGAAGGCGAAGATCTCCTGGAAGGTCTACCAGGACATCGGCGACGGCCTGGACGGTGACCACTCCTGGGGCTGGATCCCGGACGCCTACCGCGGCAACTACGGGGACAACTCCCTGCTCTACTTCGACAATTACCGCAACGCCAAGCCCGGCGACGCGCTCTACGAGAAGGCCCGCACCGGAACCGACGCCAAGGCGGGCGACGGCTTCTTCGACGTGCTCAAGGCCGACGTCTCGGCGGGCAGGCTGCCGCAGATCTCCTGGATCGCCGCGCCCGAGGCGTTCTCGGAGCACCCCAACTGGCCCGCGAACTACGGCGCCTGGTACATCTCGCAGGTCCTGGACGCGCTCACCACCAACCCCGAGGTGTGGAGCAGGACCGCGCTGTTCATCACCTACGACGAGAACGACGGGTACTTCGACCACGTCGTCCCGCCCTTCGCCCCGCTCACCGCGGACGGCGGCGCCTCCACCGTCAGCACGCGGGGTGAGATCTTCCCGGGCAACGGCACCTACGCGGCCGGCGCGTACGGGCTCGGCCAGCGCGTCCCGATGCTGGTGGTCTCGCCCTGGAGCACCGGCGGCTACGTCTGCTCCGAGGTCTTCGACCACACCTCGATCATCCGCTTCATGGAGCGCCGCTTCGGCGTGCACGAGCCCAACATCTCGCCCTGGCGGCGTACCGTCTGCGGCGATCTGACCTCCGCCTTCGACTTCAAGCTCACGCGGGACCGGCCCCCGCACCTGCCCGGCACCGACGGCTACCGGCCGCCGGACGGCGACCGGCACGACAGCTACGTCCCGGTGCCGCCCGCCCGCCAGGCCGTGCCCACGCAGGAGCGCGGCGCCCGGCCGACCCGCCCGCTGCCGTACGCGCCGCTGGTCGACGCGGCCGTCACGCCGTCCACCGGCCTGGTCACCCTCACCTTCGGCGGCGGTGTCGCCGCGGGCGTCTGCTTCCACGTCACCGCCGCGGACCGCGCCGACGGCCCGTGGACGTACACCACCGAGGCGGGCAAGAAGCTCTCCGGCGCCTGGGATACGGCCGCGACCGGCGGCGGCTACGACCTCACCGTGCACGGCCCCAACGGCTTCCTGCGCGCCTTCCGCGGCGCGGTCGCCACATCCGGCGCGGAGGTGACGGCCCGTCACGACGCCGCGAGCGAACGGGTGGAGCTGACCATGAGCAACTCCGGCCGCCGCGACGTCCGGCTCACGGTCACCAACTCCTACGACGGCCGCCACCACACGTACGTGGTCCGCGCCGGGCGCCGCGAGACGCACTCGGTCGACGTCCGCGCGGGCAAGCGCTGGTACGACCTCACGGTGGTCGCCGACCACGACGGCGCGTTCCTGCGGCGCTTCGCGGGCCACGTCGAGACGGGCCGCCCCGGCGTGAGCGACCCGGCGATCAGGACGCACTGACGGCGACCTGGGCAGCGGACCCGGGCAGCGGTTCCGACGGCCGTCCCCGAGGACACCGACGAGCTGTTCCTGGTCGTCAGCGGCCGTCTCACCATCCAGCTCCGCGACGGCGACGTCGTCCTCGGCCCCGGTGAGCTGTACGTCGTCCCCGAGGGCGTCGAGCACTGCCCCCGCGCCGACGAGGAGACCGCCATCCTCCTGCTGGAGCCCGCGGGCATGCTGGAGCCCGCGGGCACCCTCAACACCGGCAGCGCGGGCGGCCCGCTGACCCTGGCGGCCGTCCCGCTGGACTGAGGTCTCCCGCGCGGCTTCAGGTCGCCCGGTGGGCCGCGGTCAGAAGGACTTCCTGGAGGACCCGGGCGGCCCGTGGCGGAGCCACGTCACTGCGGTGGGCCAGGGCGATGGTGCGGCGCAGCCCCGGCCGGGCCAGCGGTGTGACCCGCAGGTCGTGACCCGCGCGGGCGGCGACCATGCTGGGGACGACGCCCAGACCGAGTCCGGCCCGCACGAAGCCGAGCACGGCGTCCATCTCGCCGCCCTCGACGGTGAGGTAGGGCTCGAAGCCCGCGGAGCGGCAGGCGGCGAGGGTCAGGTCGCGCAGGTCGTAGCCGTGCCGGAACATCACCATCGGGCGGCCTTCGAGGTCGGCGATCCTGACCGGTGAGCGCGGCGGCTCGGCCGCGGCCGAGGAGATGACGACCAGATCCTCCTGGAAGAGCTCGACGGTGGTCAGGGCGGGCGACGGGTTCGGCAGCGGCAGCACCACCAGCGCCAGGTCGAGGCCGCCGCGCGCCAGCTCCCGTACGAGATCGTGCGACCCGCTCTCCTCGATCAGCAGCCGCACCCCGGGGTGCCGGTCGTGGAAGACGCGCAGCACGTCGGGGAGCAGGCCGGTGCACAGGCTCGGGGTGGCGCCGAGCCGGACCCGGCCGCGCCGCAGCTGAGCCAGTTCCAGCACCTCGTGGCGGGCGGTTTCGGCGTCGGCGAGGATCCGCCGGGCCAGCGGCAGCAGCGCCTCCCCGGCGTCGGTGAGCGCGATGTTGCCGCGCGCCCGGCTGAACAGGGGCGCGCCCAGCTCTGTCTCCAGCGCGCGGATCTGCTGGGACAGCGACGGCTGCGAGACATGCACCCGCTCGGCGGCGCGGGTGAAGTGCCGGGCGTCGGCGACGGCCACGAAGTACGCGAGCTGCTGGAACTGCATGGGTCCCACGATAACCCGGCGATAGGCCCAGGCTATGGACACGAGCCAGATCATGTCTTGGACCACTCGACTCCGGTGACCGTAACGTCTGTGGACATGGCACTGGCAACGCGGACGGACCGACGTCCGTCGATGGCGCGCACGGTCTGGGGCTCGACCGTCGGCAAGAAGACGATCATGGCGGTGAGCGGCCTGATCATGCTGCTGTACCTGGTCGTCCACATGTTCGGCAACCTCAAGATCTTCTTCGGGTCCGGCAGCTTCAACGAGTACGCGCACTGGCTGCGCACCATCGGAGAGCCGTTCCTGCACTACGAGTGGGCGCTGTGGATCATCCGCGTCGTGCTGGTCGCCGCCGTCGTGCTGCACGGCGTGTGCGCGTACCAGCTCAGCCGCCTCGACCGGCGCGCCCGGCCGGTCGCCTACGCCCATCCGCGACCGCGCGCGAGCTACGCCACCCGCACCATGCGCTGGGGCGGCGTGATCCTGCTGCTGTTCATCGTCTGGCACATCCTCGACCTGACCACCGGCACCGTGCAGCGCGGCTTCGTGCCCGGCCACCCGTACCAGAACGTCGTGGCCGCCTTCCACGACTGGTGGAACAACGTCATATACATCGTGGCGATGCTCGCCCTCGGCCTGCACATCAGGCACGGCTTCTGGAGCGCCGCCCAGACCCTCGGCGCGGGCAGCGCCACCCGTGACCGGGTGCTCAAGGCCACCGCGAACGCACTCGCACTGGTGCTGACGGCCGGCTTCATCGCCGTACCCGTCGGCGTCATGACCGGAATCGTGAGCTGACTGACATGCCCGAGACGCCCGAGACGCCCGAGACCCCCGAGACCCCCGACAGCCCCGAGCTTTCCGCGACGACCGCCGCGACCGACGCCGCGCCCGCGCCGTCCGGCTCCGCGCCGTCCGACTACGCGCGGTACGCGACCGGCGAGCCCCTCGCCGACACCAAGGCACCCGAAGGCCCGATCGAGGACCGCTGGGACACCCGCCGCTTCACCGCGAAGCTGGTCAACCCCGCCAACCGCCGCAAGCACACCGTGATCGTCGTCGGCACCGGGCTCGCGGGCGGCTCCGCGGGCGCCACGCTCGCCGAACAGGGCTACCACGTCGTGCAGTTCTGCTACCAGGACTCCCCGCGCCGCGCCCACTCGATCGCCGCGCAGGGCGGCATCAACGCCGCGAAGAACTACCGCAACGACGGCGACTCCGTCCACCGGCTCTTCTACGACACCGTCAAGGGCGGCGACTTCAGGGCCCGCGAGTCCAACGTCCGCCGCCTCGCCCAGATCTCGGTGGAGATCATCGACCAGTGCGTCGCCCAGGGCGTGCCCTTCGCCCGTGAGTACGGCGGCCTGCTCGACACCCGCTCCTTCGGCGGCGTCCAGGTCTCCCGCACCTTCTACGCCCGCGGCCAGACCGGCCAGCAACTGCTGCTCGGCGCCTACCAGGCGCTGTCCCGGCAGATCGCCGCGGGCAACGTCGAGATGCACCCGCGGACCGAAATGCTCGACCTGATCGTCATCGACGGCAGGGCCCGCGGCATCGTCGCCCGCGACCTGATCACCGGCGAGATCCGCAGCCACTTCGCGGACGCCGTGGTGCTGGCCTCCGGCGGCTACGGCAACGTCTTCTACCTGTCGACCAACGCCATGAACTCCAACGCGACCGCCGTCTGGCGGGCGCACCGGCGCGGCGCGTACTTCGCCAACCCCTGCTTCACCCAGATCCACCCCACCTGCATCCCGCGCACCGGCGACCACCAGTCCAAGCTCACGCTGATGAGCGAGTCGCTGCGCAACGACGGCCGGATCTGGGTGCCGCGCACCAAGGGCGACACCCGCCCGCCCGGCGAGATCCCCGAGGACGAGCGCGACTACTACCTGGAGCGGATCTACCCCTCCTTCGGCAACCTCGTACCGCGCGACATCGCCTCCCGCGCCGCGAAGAACGTCTGCGACGAGGGCCGCGGCGTCGGCCCCGGCGGCCAGGGCGTCTACCTGGACTTCGCCGACGCCATCGCGCGGATGGGCCGCAGGGCGGTCGAGGAGAAGTACGGCAACCTCTTCGAGATGTACGCGCGGATCACCGCCGAGGACCCGTACGAGGTCCCGATGCGGATCTACCCGGCCGTGCACTACACGATGGGCGGCCTGTGGGTGGACTACGACCTCCAGACCACCGTGCCCGGCCTCTTCGCGATCGGCGAGGCCAACTTCTCCGACCACGGCGCCAACCGGCTCGGCGCCTCCGCGCTGATGCAGGGCCTGGCCGACGGCTACTTCGTGCTGCCGGCCACCATCAACGACTACCTGGCCCGCCACCCGGGGCGCGAGGAGATCGGCGCCGAACACCCCGTCGTCCAGGAAGTCCTCGCGGAGACCGAGGACCGGCTCAATCTGCTCCTCGCCGTCGACGGCGACCGCACCGCCGACTCCTTCCACCGCGAGATCGGCGAGCTGATGTGGGAGTTCTGCGGGATGGCCAGGACGGAGGAGGGGCTGCGCAAGGCGCTGGACCGGATTCCGCAGATCCGGGACGAATTCTGGCGCCGGATCAAGGTGCCGGGCAGCGGCGCGGAGTTCAACCAGTCGCTGGAGCGCGCCAACCGCGTCGTGGACTACCTGGAGCTGGCCGAGCTGATGTGCCTCGACGCGCTGCACCGCGCCGAGTCCTGCGGCGGCCACTTCCGCGAGGAGTCACAGACCCCGGACGGCGAGGCCGCCCGCCGGGACGAGGAGTTCTCCTACGCCGCCGCGTGGGAGTTCACCCGGACCGGCGGCGCGCCCGTCCTGCACAAGGAAGACCTCGTCTTCGACTACGTCCACCCCACCCAGCGGAGCTACGCATGAAGCTCACCCTGCGCGTCTGGCGCCAGAAGAACACCGAAGCGCCCGGCGCCATGGCCACCTACCAGGTCGACGACGTCTCACCCGACATGTCGTTCCTGGAAATGCTCGACACGCTCAACGAACGGCTCACCGTCGAGGGCGAGGACCCGGTCGCCTTCGACCACGACTGCCGTGAGGGCATCTGCGGCGCGTGCAGCCTGGTGATCAACGGCGACGCGCACGGCCCGGAGCGCACCACGAGCTGCCAGCTCCACATGCGGTCCTTCCGGGACGGCGACACCATCGACGTCGAGCCGTGGCGGGCCGCCGCCTTCCCCGTCGTCCGCGACCTGGTCGTGGACCGCTCGTCGTTCGACCGGATCATCCAGTCCGGCGGCTACGTCAGCGTGCCCACCGGCGCGGCGCCCGAAGCACACGCCACGCCCGTACCCAAGGCCGCCGCCGACTCCGCGTTCGAACACGCCGAGTGCATCGGCTGCGGCGCCTGCGTCGCCGCCTGCCCCAACGGCTCCGCGATGCTCTTCACCTCCGCGAAGGTCAACCACCTCAACGTGCTGCCGCAGGGCGCGCCGGAGCGCGAGACCCGTGTCCTCGACATGGTCGCGCGGATGGACGAGGAGGGATTCGGCGGCTGCACGCTCACGGGGGAGTGCGCCACCGCCTGCCCCAAGGGCATCCCGCTGACCTCGATCACCGCGATGAACAAGGAGTGGCTGCGGGCGGCCCGCAAGGTCCCACGCCGTTAGGAACCTTCGGGGTCCCCACGCCGTTGGAACCTCAGAGGTTGGTGAGCTTGGTGTACGGGCTCATGATGCGCTTCTGGAGCGAGCCGAAGTCGACGATCACCGCGACGCCTTCCTCGACTCCGGTGACCCGGCCGAGGCCGTACACATCGTGGGTGACCCGATTGCCCACGGCGAACTCCTTCGGTGGCGGCGCCACCGGGGCTTTGAAGGGACTGGTGGGCAAAAAGCGCTTCGCTGCATCAGGCTTTGTCATTGTCACCAGTATGCGCCAGTCGGCGGTCCGATTGTCCCGTCGGACGACGCATCTGCGACTACCCGCCAGCCGTCCTTGACCCGTATAGACCTGTCTGTCTACCCTCGGTGGGTATCGCCCAGGACAGGCGGACCGCGGCAGATCCCCCCAGGTCACCTCGGGTCCATCCAGGTTCTACTCACGGAGCCCCCCATGGCACGCACGGTCAAGACACCCGGCCCCGACCACCCCATCACGGTCGAGCCGAACCCGGAGCGCATCGTGGTCAGGGCCGCGGGCAAGGTCATCGCCGACACCACCCACGCCCTGACCCTGCGCGAGGCGGACTACCCGCCGGTGCAGTACATCCCGCTCGCCGACGTCGAGGCCGACGCCCTGCGCCCCACCGAGTCCCAGACGTACTGCCCCTACAAGGGCGACGCCTCCTACTACTCCCTCGTGACCGCGGACGGCGAGATCACCGACGCGGTGTGGACGTACGAGAAGCCGTACGACGCGGTCGGCACGATCGCCGGACACGTCGCCTTCTACCCGCAGCACGTCGAGGTCGCCGCGCGGTAGCGCTCGCGTGGCAGTGGCCGCGTGGCAGCCGTCGCACGCGAGAAAGGAGGGCCCGTCCGGTCGGACGGGCCCTCCTCGCGTGCCGCTGCCTCAGTCCCGGTATCCCACGGGCTCGCGGGGCCGCTCAGGGGTGCGCGGGTCCCGCCGAGACCGGATCGGACCCCGGGCGAGTCGGTGCGCGCCCAGACCGGCCAGAGCGGCCAGCAGACCGCCGCCGCCGGTCCACAGCCAGCGCGGCGACCACCAGGTGCCCGCCCAGCCGTCGCCCGGCGCCACATGCGGCGCGTACGCCGACACCACGGGCGTCACCGAGCCGTCGACCGCCTGCTGCCCCGCCGTGCCCTCCGAGGTGGCCTTCACGGCCGCCTTGACCGGCTGGCCGAGGTCGGCCGCGGGCAGGTCGAGCACGGTCAGCCGCAGGAAGTAGCCGCCGCGCAGCGGATCGTTGGACCAGGTGTCGGCCCACGAGCGGATCGCCCGCAGGTGGCAGACCAGCTCGACCGAGCCCGCGTCGGCCGCCACGGACCTGCTCTGCGCGCCGTATCTGCACGGCTGGCGGCGCCGCAGCCCGTCGTACACATCGAGCTGCCAGGTGGACGCGCCGTGCCGGGCCGCGGTCTCGGGGAAGGTGACGGTGGCCTTCACCGTCACGTTCTGCCCGCTGTCGGCGGGGAACGTCCAGTACAGGTAGTCGCCCGCCGACGCGTCCGCGGTCGCCTCCTGCCCCTGCCGGACGACGGCGGCGGTACGGAAACTCGTCCCCGCCTCCGTCGGCGCGGTGTCGCCGTCGCCGGGAGCGGCCGTACCCGTGCTCGCGCTCGGGTCGGCCGACGGGTCGTCGGCGACCGCGCCGCCCGCGCTCAGGGCCAGCGCCGCGGCGGCCAGCAGCCCCGCCGCGGTGACCGTCAGCAGCCGTACGGCCTTACGTGGTGACGTACGCATCAGACGGTCCTCCCCGTGTTCAGACGCCAGCGGGACACCCAGCCCGACAGCAGGCCGAGGACCGCGCCGGCCACGGCCAGCGTGCCCAGCAGCCACCAGCCGCGCCCGAGGCCGAAGAAGGCCACGTCGGAGGGCTGGTCGGGGGAGTCCACCAGGTCGATGGAGAGCTCCACCGGCAGACCGGGGGTGGTCTTGACCGACGGCGCGGCAGAGAAGGAGTTGCCGACCTGGAGGCAGACCGTCTCCGGCGGGGTGTCGGAGTCCGCGTGCGGCTTGGGGTAGCGGATACCGGCGGACACGACGTCGGTACGGCCGGTGCCGCCCTCGTCGTCCCTGACGATCTCCCGGCCGTGCGTGGTCACGCCACGCAGCAGGACGCCGTAGTTCGCGTTCACCGCGCGGTCGGCGGAGACGCTCACCGAGGCGCGCAGCTCCTGCCCCGGCGGCACGTCCACCCGGTACCAGCGGTTCTCCGAGAACAGCTCGCGGTCGGTGTAGATCCCCGCCTTGAGCTGCGGCGCGTCCGCGCACCGCGCGGCGCCCCGGGTGGCCACCGGGGCCACCACGGCGTCGGTGCTGCGGCCCACCAACTGCTTCACCTTGGTGGTGAGCTGCTGCCGGTGCTGGACGGCGGTGTACGTGCCGCCGGTCGCCTCCGCGATGCACGTCAACTGGTTACGGGTCGAGGAGTCCGGGATCAGGCCCAGCGTGTCGATGACCAGATGGATGCCCTTGGCGGCGATGTCCCGCGCGACGTCGCACGGATTGAGCGGCGCGCAGGTGTCCTCGCCGTCGGTGATCAGCACCAGGCGGCGGGTGCCGTCGCCGCCCTGGAGATCGTCGGCCGCCTTGAGCAGCGCGGGGCCGATCGGCGTCCAGCCGGTGGGCGCCAGCGTCGCCACCGCGGCCTTGGCCTCGGTGCGGTTCAGCGGGCCGACCGGGTAGAGCTGCCGGGTGTCCTTGCACCCGGTCTTGCGGTCGTTGCCCGGATAGTCGGCGCCGAGCGTCCTGATGCCCAGCTCCACGTTCTCCGGCACCGAGTCCAGCACGTCGTCGAACGCCTGCTTCGCGGCGGCCATCCGCGACTGCCCGTCGATGTCCTTCGCCCGCATGGAGCCGCTGACATCGAGCAGCAGTTCCACCTTCGGGGCGGCTTGCGCCGTCGGCGTCGCCGGTGTCGTGGGTTCGTCGGCGACCGCGCTCGCGGGCAGCAGACCGCAAGCCAGGACGACCAGCAGGCCGCAGCCAACTCCGGCCGTCAGTAACCTTCTTATGATCATCGCCGGATCGTAGTGAAGGTAGTGTCAAAACCTGAAGTCGGCCGGTCGGCGGCCGGTGCGGGACCGTGCCAAAGCGGACGGACGGGGACGGACCACGGGCGGGGACGACGCGCGCGCGCCGGGCCGGGGAGCCGCCGGGGCCGCGCGCCGGCAGGTGGTGCGCCGGGGGTGGACGTGCGCGGCGATCTCAGTAAAGTGGCGGATATGACGCTACTGGCCGGTAGGAAATGTTTCCGGGTGCTCGAACCGCTGCACTCGATGGTGTACTTCGCGCCCGAGACGCAGGCGGCGCTGGTCGCGGCCGGGCTGGAGAACAACCGCATGTGCTACTTCGCGGGCCGCGCCGCCGCCCTCGGCCCGGTCGGCCCCGCCGTGGTGACGAGCACCTTCTACAACTTCAGTCCCTCCCTGGTGGCCCGGCACATCCCGCTCGCCTGGACCCTGGCCGCCCCCGAGGACATCACCGCGGCGCGGCTGCGCGCGGTCGACGCCGTACAGCGCCGTCTGCTCGGCGACGCCGTCGACTCCCCGGAGATGGCCGAGGCCGCCGAACTCGCCCAGCGGGCCGCCGAGGCGTGCACCGGCGGCGACCGTATCCTCTACGCCGCCCACGCGGCCCTGCCGTCGCCGAAGGAGCCGCACCTGGCCTTCTGGCACGCCACCACGCTGCTGCGCGAGTACCGCGGCGACGGACACCTCGCCGTCCTGCTCTGCGCCGAACTCGACGGCCTGGAAGCCCTCGTCACCCACACCGCGACCGGCAAGGGCTTCCTGCCGGGCTTCGCCAGGACCCACCGCGGCTGGAGCGAGCAGGAGTGGGACGCGGCCGTCGCCCGGCTGCGCGACCGCGGCCTTCTCGACGCCGACGGCTCGCTCACCGACCAGGGTGTCGAACTGCGCCGCCACATCGAGTCCGAGACCGACCGTCTCGGCCGCGCCCCCTACGAGCACCTCGGCGAGGCCGGCACCGCCCGTCTGACCGAGATCGCCCAGGGCCTCACCATGCGCGCGCTGGCCGCGGGCGCCTTCCCCGAGGGCGTCTTCGCGACCGGCCCCAAGCGCTGACGCACCTGTCGCCGACTCCGGGCGGCCCACCGGCCCCGGACGTCCTCCCCCCGCGTCAGCGGGGAGGCGTCGGGGCCGGGCCCGTCGAGCCGCGGACCACCAGGTGGGTGGCCAGTTCGACGTGGAGGGTGTCGACCGTGTGGCGGTCCAGGAGCCGCATCAGCAGGGAGACCGCCATCCGGCCCATCTCTTCGAGCGGCTGGCGGACGGTGGTGAGGCGGGGCACGGTGCTGCGGCTGAGGTCGATGTCGTCGAAGCCGGTGATGGAGAGGTCCTCGGGGACGCGCAGGCCGCGTTCGTAGGCGGCGCGCAGCGCGCCGACGGCGGCCTTGTCGTTGAACGCGACCAGCGCGGTCGGGGGTTGGGGGAGGTCGAGGAGTTCGCAGGCGGCCCCGTAGCCCCAGTCGGCGGTCGGCTCGATGCTGCGCAGGAGTTCGGGGGAGGGCAGCACCCCGGCGTCGGCGAGGGCCGAAGTGTGGCCCGCGAGACGGGACTTGCTGGCGAGCCAGTCGCCCGGTCCGCCGATGACGCCGATCCGGCGGTGGCCGAACTCCACCAGGTGCGCGGTGACACTGCGGGCCGCGGCGAGGTTGGCGGCCGAGACCGAGGCGATGTCACGGGGGAGCGGGGTGCGCGGGTCGACGACCACGAAGGGGAAGTCCTGGGCCCGCAGGACCTCCAACTCCCTTTCCGGCTCGGGCGGGACGATGAGGATCGCGCCCGCGATGCCCGGGTCGCCCGGCAGCCCCGGCAGCACCTGGACCTCGCGCGCCGCGTCGCCCGCGCTGAGCACCACGCGCCTGCCGTGCAGGTCCAGCGTCTCGGCGATCGAGGAGACGATCACACCGAAGTAGTCGGTGAGGACATACGGGCAGCGCACGTAGATCGCGCCGTCCGCCGCGCCGCGCCGGACGGGGGCCGGCGCCCCCAGCCGTTCGACCGCCCGGCGGACCAGCGCCTGGGTGTCGGGGGCCACGTTGGCCTGTCCTGTCATGACCCGCGACACGGTGGCGATGGAGACGCCCGCCTCCGCCGCGATGGCGCGGACCGTCACGCGGGTGCCCGGTGACCTAGCCAACTGTTACACCCGTTCGTTTCATGTGCGCAGCTTAGCGCCCCGACCCATCAGGGTCACGGCAGGATCGGTACAAGGCATTGACAGCGCACGCCGCCGACCGCTTACCTGATTTTCGCCACGGTTCCAGAAAATGTTTCATTCCGTTTCAGAATGAGTGCTGCCCGAGGAGAACGATGAGGAGACGCGCCGTAGGTGCCGCCGCTGCCACAGCCGCCGCACTCTGCCTGGCCTGCGTACCGGCCGCCCAGACGGCCGCCGTCACCCCGACGGCCGCCACCGCGGCCTCCCCCTCCCGCCCGGCGCCGCCACCCCGCGCCCAGGTGTGGCTGA
The DNA here is from genome assembly GCF_044741185.1 of Streptomyces sp. NPDC088197. Lineage (NCBI taxonomy): Bacteria > Bacillati > Actinomycetota > Actinomycetes > Kitasatosporales > Streptomycetaceae > Streptomyces > Streptomyces sp. NPDC088197. The sequence goes on along the minus strand of NZ_JBIUSD010000004.1, from coordinate 415,209 downwards.
CCACGGCCGACGGCGCCCAGGAACTACGGCAGCAGGCGCCGGTCGACTTCGGCCGGGGACCGTCCGACCTCACCACCATCACCGTCGACCCGAACCAGAGCTACCAGAGCGTGGACGGCTTCGGCGGCGCGCTCACCGACTCCTCGGCCGCCGTCCTGAGCCGACTGCCGCGCACGACGCGGGACTCCGCGATGCGGCAGCTCTTCGACCCCGCCCGCGGCATCGGCGTCAGCTTCCTGCGCCAGCCCATCGGCTCCTCCGACTTCACGGCCGCCGCCGCCCACTACACCTACGACGACATGCCCGCGGGGCAGACCGACTTCGCGCTGCGCCACTTCAGCATCGCGCACGACCAGCGGCAGATCCTGCCGCTGCTGCGCCAGGCGAAGCGGCTCAACCCCCGGCTCACCGTCATGGCCACGCCCTGGAGCCCGCCCGCGTGGATGAAGGACGGCGACTCGCTGGTCGGCGGCCACCTCAAGGACGACCCGAAGGTCTACGACGCCTACGCCCGCTACCTGGTGAAGTTCGTCCAGGCGTACGCGGCGGCGGGCGTGCCCGTCGACTACCTGACGGTGCAGAACGAGCCGCAGAACCGTAAGCCCTCCGCGTACCCCGGCACCGACCTGCCCGTGCAGGCGCAGGTCAAGGTGATCGAGGCGCTGGGACCGCTGCTGCACCGGGCCAGCCCGCGCACCAAGATCCTCGCCTACGACCACAACTGGACCACGCACCCCGACGACATCAAGACCGCCGAGCAGATGGGCGAGGACCCGCAGACCGACTACCCGTACGAGGTGCTGGACAGCCCGGCCGCCCGGTGGATCGCGGGCACCGCCTACCACTGCTACTCGGGCGACCCCAGCGCGCAGAGCGCGCTGCACGACGCGCACCCCGACAAGGGCATCTGGTTCACGGAGTGCTCCGGCTCGCACGGCGCGACCGACACGCCCGCGCAGATCTTCCGCGGCACGCTGACCTGGCACGCGCGCACGATCACCGTCGGCACCACGCGCAACTGGGCGAAGTCCGTCGCCGACTGGAACCTCGCGCTGGACGCCGACGGCGGCCCGCACAACGGCGGCTGCGACACCTGCACCGCCCTGCTGACCGTCCAGCCGGACGGCACGGTCACCCGCAGCGCCGAGTTCTTCACCATCGGCCACCTGTCGAAGTTCGTCCGGCCGGGCGCGGTACGGATCGGCAGCACCAACTACGGCACGACCGGCTGGAACGGCCAGCTCACCGATGTCGCCTTCCGCAACCCCGACGGCTCCACCGCGCTCGTCGTGCACAACGAGAACGACGACCCGCGCTCCTTCGCCGTCGCCGTCGGCGACCGGACCTTCGCATACTCCCTGCCCGGCGGTGCGCTGGCGACCTTCACGTGGCCCAGGTCGGCTGATCTGACCAGCCGGTCGCACGCGGTGCCGCTGAACGGCGCGAGCGCCACCTCCCAGCCCGCCGGGCAGGGCGCCCCCGACCTCGCGATCGACGCCGACGGCTCGACCCGCTGGTCCAGCGGCGCGGCCCAGACCCCCGGTCAGTACGTGCAGATCGACCTCAAGAAGCGCACCGCGTTCTCCCGCGTCGCCGTCGACAGCGGCGACAACCTCGGCGACTACGCCCGCGGCTGGCAGATCTCGACCAGCGACGACGCCGTCACCTGGCGGACGGCCGCCGCCGGTACGGGAACCGGGCAGCTCACCGTCGCCGACCTGCCCCGTACGACCACGGCACGCTATGTGCGCGTCACATCGACGGGCACGGCGGCCAACTGGTGGAGCCTGGCCGATCTGCGGCTCTACCGCTGAGCCGAGGCGTTCAGACCCGACGCGTCACCCCGGGGCAGCCGCGACCTCCTGGAGGTCGCGGCTGCCGCCGCGTGTCACGCGTCCGTCTCCGGTACGGGACGCGCCGCCGCTTCCGGCCCGGCGTCCGCCGCTGCCGCCCGCTCCGTCCGGCGTGCCTGCCACTGCCGCGTCGCGTACAGCGCGCCGCCCGCGCCCAGGCCCCAGAAGGCGCCGCTGACGCCGAAGAAGGTCACGCCCGAGACGGTGACGACGAGCGTGACGACCGCCGACTCGCGGTGGTCGGCGTCGGCCATCGCGCCGGTCAGGGAATTGCCGAGGGCGCCGAGCAGCGCGAGTCCCGCGACGGCCTCGATGACATTGGGCGGTGAGGCGTTGACGAAGGCGACCGCCGCCGCCGCGCCCAGGCCCAGCAGGATGTACGCGCCGCCGGCGACGACCGCGGCCCGGTACCGCTTGCGCGGGTCGGGCCCCGCCTCCTCGCCCGCGCACAGCGCGGCGGTGATCGCCGCCAGGTTGACCGCGTGCCCGCCGAAGGGCGCCGACAGCAGGCTGAAGACGCCGGTCCAGCCGAACAGCGGCCCCGGCTCCGGGTGGTAGCCGTTGACATTGAGCACCGCGATGCCGGGGATGTTCTGCGACGCCATCGTCACCACGTACAGCGGCAGCGCGATGCCGATCACCGCGGAGGCGGTGAAGTGCGGGGTGACCAGCACCGGGTGCGGCCACAGCGGGCCGAGCGCGGCCGTGTCGATGTGCGTGGTGGCGGCGATCAGGACGACGGCCACGACCACCGCGGCGGGCACCGCGTACAGCTTCCGGACACTGCCGACGACCGCCCAGGCGAGGATCACACCGAGGCCCACCGCCGGGTCGGACTTGACCGCGTGCGCCGGAGCCAGGCACAGCGGCAGCAGGATGCCCGCGAGCATCGCGTTCGCCAGCGGCTTCGGGATCGCCGAGACCCACCGGCCGAGGGGCTTCCACAGCCCGGAGATCACGACGAGCACCCCCGTGAGCAGGAACGCGCCCACGGCCGCCGCGAATCCGCCGTGCGTACCCGCGGAGCCCGCCAGCAGCGCCGCGCCCGGCGTCGACCAGGCGATGCTGATCGGCAGCCGGGAGCGCAGGCTCAGGTAGATCGCGCACAGGCCCATCGCCACGCACAGCGCCATCAGTCCCGACGCGGCCTCGGCGTGCGACGCGCCGACCTTGCTGAGCCCTTCGAGCACCACCGCGAAGGAGCTGGAGAAGCCGACGAAGGCGGCGATCAGGCCCGCCGTCGAGGCCCGGAAGAGGCCGGAGCGCGCGGAGTCACCGCCGGGCTCGTCCCGGACGGGCTCCGGGGCGGTGGTGCGGACGGGCATCAGGTCTCCTCCGGGGCCGGCCGGCGCGCGTGGGCGGCGAGCAGGGCCGTGCGGTCGATCTTGCCGCTGGCGGTCAACGGCAGGGTGTCACAGAGCTGGATGCGGGCCGGGACCATGAAGCCGGGCAGCAGCGCGCGCAGATGGGCGCGGAGCGCCTGCGGGGTGCAGGCCGGGTCGTCGGTGACGACGAACGCCCACACCGGCTTCTCGCCGCGGGCGCTCGCGGTGACGAAGCTGCGCCGGACGGCCGGGTGCCGGTCCAGATGGTGGGCGATCTCGCCCAGTTCGATGCGGTAGCCGTTCACCTTCACCTGGTCGTCCCTGCGGCCGTGGAACACCGCCGCGCCGTCCGCCCGCAGATGCCCGTAGTCGCCCGTCCGGTACAGCCGTTCGCGTACGCCGTCGACCTCGCGCTCCACGAACAGCCGGGCGGTCAGCTCCGGCATCCCCAGATATCCGGGCGACAGACCGTCCCCCGCCAGCCAGATCTCGCCCGGCCGCCCCGGCTCGCACAGCTCACCGCCGTCGTCGCCGTCCGTGTCGATCACGTACAGCCGGGTGTTCTGGATCGGCCGGCCGATCGGCAGTTCCGCCGCGTCGGCGGGGAGCGCGTCGACCCGGTGGTACGTGGCGAAGGTGGTCGACTCGGTCGGTCCGTAGACGTGCACCAGGCGGCCGGGGCCGTAGCGGCGTACGGCCTGCGCCAGCCGCGGCACCGAGGCGCGCTCGCCGCCGGTCAGCACGGTGGCCACCGTGTCGAGGGCTTCGGGCGCCTCGTCCAGCACGGAGTTGAACAGCGCCGTGGTCAGGAACAGCACATTGACCCGGCTCTCGCGCAGCACCCGCCCCAGCTTCGACAGGCTCAGCCGCGCGTCGGGGTAGAGCACGCAGGTGCCGCCGGTCAGCAGCGCGCCCCAGATCTCGAAGGTCGCCGCGTCGAAGGTCACCGGCGCCAGTTGCAGCAGCCTGCCGCCCTCGCCGAGCCGGGCGTAGCGGGCGCCGGACACCAGCCGGACCACACCGCGGTGCCGGACCGGCACCCCCTTGGGGCGGCCGGTCGAACCCGAGGTGAAGTTGACGTACGCGACGGCGTCGCCCGTGACCTCGACCTCCGGGCCGCGCTCGCTCTCCGCGACACCGCCCCGCGTCACCGGGACGGTCCGGCAGCCGTCGAGCCGGTCGGCCAGCTCCGCCGGCCGGTCGGTGAGCACCCACCGGCAGTCGGCGTCCGACAGCAGCGCGCGCAGCCGCTCGTCCGGCCAGGACGCGTCGAACGGCAGGTAGCAGCCGCCGCATTTGAGGACGGCGAGCAGTGCGACGACCAGTTCGGGAGAGCGGTCGAGGCACACCCCGACGGTCGCGCCCGGCGGGAGTCCGCGCGCCAGCAGGTCACGGGCGAGGCCGTTGGCGAGGCGGTCGAGCTGCCCGTAGCCGACCGTGCGCGCGCCCTGTTCGACCGCGGGCGCTTCTGGCCGCAGCCGCGCGCGCTCCTCGAACAGCGCGGGCACACCGCTGTCGCGCGGATAGCCGACCGCCGTGGCGTTGATCTGCCGGTGCGCGGCCAGGGCCGCCTCGGACGCGGTCACCCGGCGCAGCGCCGACACCTCCGGACGGATACGGCGTGCCGTCGGCGGTGTGCTCGACGAACCATCACGTCCCGCGCTTTCCCAGGCTCGGCGTTTGCTTGACCACCGCGCCCGCGCGCCGTGGCAGGTGACAACGGCGAAGGGGACGGCTCGGGCATCGTAATCCGCGGCCCCGAAGGAGCGCGCGCCAATTCCGATACCCGGACCGTCCCCGGCGCCGACCGGCCCGCCGCGCGGGCGGGCCGGTCGATCCGCTACCGGAGCAGGCTCTTGTACTTCGGGCAGAGATACGTGATCGCGTCCTTCGCGTCCGCGATCTCGCCGTCCGCGATGGCCTCCTTCGCCAGCTTCGGACTCGCGTCCGCGGTGTTGGCGATCCGGTCGCAGGACTCCTGGCCGGTCTGGAGAACGGCGGCCGGGTCCATGCCCTTGGGCACCTTTCCGACCAGATAGCTCTTCTGCTGGTCGGTGAACGTGCCGGTGGCCGGGGTGAGCTGGGATTCGGGCAGGGCCGACTCCTTGGCGTCGGCGCCGTTCGCACCGCCGTCGCCGCCCGGACCGGTCGAGGCCGAGGCGGACGGCTCCGCGGTGCCGTCGGGGCCGATGGCGGGCGCGGAGGAGGCCGGGCGCTCGCTGGTGGGGGCGGCGCGGTCCCGCGCCGCGTCCGCGTGTCCGCCGCCGCCGCATCCGGCCAGGACGGCCGCGGCCGTCGTCACGATGACGACGGCCGCGGCGAACCGGCCTCTGGTCGCGGTCACGGCTTCGCGAAGGTCAGGACGAGCTGCGGATGTCCCGACGTGCCGGGCGCGTCCTTCGACCAGAACCAGGCCGAGTCCGTGCCGGTGGACGTCACCGCGAGGTCGTACGGACCGCCGAGCCCCGGCGTCAGCGCCGCCGCGGTGAGCGTCGCGGTGTAGTCGGTCTGGAGCGCGGTGGGCGCGGGCACCGTGCCGAGCACCGTCGGGTCGAGCGTGGGACGGGTGTTCCAGGTCACCCCGGTCTCCGTCCAGCTCCCCGTCACATGCTGCACATTGAGCGTGTCGACCGAGTTCGCGATGGCGTCGGAGCTGGTGCGCAGGGTCAGTCGCGCGCTCGTGAGCACCATGCCGCCGGGCGCGGCGGGCAGGTCGAACCGCAGGTACGTGTGGTACGCGGACGTGCCGCGCACCGCGAGCTGCTGGTCAGGCCCGTAATTCGCCGAGGGCGCGCCCGCGTTGACGTAACTGTCCGCTGTCGCGTTGAGCGTCACCGTCGAGGACGTCGGCGCGCCCGGCGTCGTGACGGCCGCCGCGGCCGACTTGGCACTGGTGTTGCCGGGCGCGTCACCCGCCGTGACCTGGTACGCGTACGTGGTGCCGGGTGAGGCGGCGGTGTCGGTGAAGGTCAGCGTCGGGCGGATCCAGAACTTGGAGTCACCGGTGACCGTGCCGACCTGCGTGCCGTCGCGGTAGATCCTGTACGTCAGCGTCGAGTCGTCGAGGTCGAGGCTGGCCTGCCAGCTCACCCGTACCCCGCCGGACACGTTCGCCGCGGTCACCTGGAGCGGTACGGACGGCGCGCGCGTGTCGGGGCCGCTCGGGAAGCGGACCAGGCCCTGCTGGAGCCGGTTGCCGTTGCTGGCGATCCGGGTGAACTCGCCGCCCACCCACAGGTAGTCCGTGCCGCCGCTGGAGGCGGTGGTGAGGGCGCGCGGGCCGATCTTCTCGGTGCCCGCCGGGCCGTCGTCGGTGTCGGGGAACCAGCCCAGCAGCGGCCTCGGGTTGTCGACGGACTCCGCGAGCAGGTGCTGCCGGTCGTTGTTGAGCTGCGGGAACTGCTGCATGCTGGAGCAGTCGTGCGCGTGCGAGCCGCTGTACAGCACGCCCTTGTAGACGGTGACGGCCTGGGTCGCGCCCAGGCAGGTGTCGCGCCAGCGCTGGTTGAGGTCGCTGAAGTTGAGCGCGATGCGGCCGTCGAAGACACCGCCGCCCGTGCCCTCGTTGGCGGTGAAGAAGCCGGTGGCGTCCCTCGTGAGGTCCTGCACGGTGGAGGTCGCCGAGATGAAGCCCGGATAGGTCTTCACATTGGCGCCGGTCGTGGCGTTGACCACGGCCAGCGCGTGCGAATTGACCCCGTTGACGGTGTTGAAGTCGCCGCCGATGACGAGCCTGGTGCCGTCCGGGCTGAGCACCATGGCCTTGCCCGCCTTGTCGGCGTTGGCCGTGAACGGCTTGAGCGCGCCCGTGGTCGTCAGCGCGGCGAAGCGCTGCCGGGGCTGCCCGGCGACGGTGAGGAAATTGCCGCCGATGTACACCGTGTCGTTCGTCGCCACGATGCTGCGGACCTGCGCCGAGACCGACACCTTGAACGTGGTTCTCACGGTGCAGGTGGCGATGTCGATCGCCGCCAGGCTGCTCGACGGAACGCCGTTCACCGAACCGAAGGTGCCCCCCGCGTACAGCGTCGACTCGTCCGGTGAGACGGCCAGCGCCCGAATCGTCGCCGTGCCCGAGCCGACCGTGAAGGACAGCTTGCAGGACGTCGGCGCGCCCGTGGCGGCGTCGAACGCCTGGAAGTTGAGCGCCTGCTGCTCGCCGGTGCCCGCGGCGGCGCCCGGCGGCCGGACGGTGGAGAAGGTGCCGCCCGCGAAGACCACACCGTGCGCCTGGGCCAGCGCCCACACGACGCCGTTGGTCTGCCAGGTCGGCAGGTCGTCCGCGGTCATCGCGACCGGCGCGGTGAGCGCGGACGCGGACTGCGCGGCGGTGAATCCGATCATCGAAGCCGCCGCCAGTGAGAAGGCAGCGGTTATTGCCCCAGCTCTTCGCATGAGCCCCCCTGAGCTCTGTGCTGTTCCCCCAGCGGTCCCAAACGGCCGCAAGATGCGACAAGGTTAACGTTTGGTCCGCTTTGGGGTCAGCCTCCCCGTAACGACTGTTGCACTCCTGTAGCCCAGCGGCCGGGGAGGGGGACACGGCGGGCACGCAGCGGCGCCGCGCCGATTCCGCTTCGGCCGGATCCGGTCCCCGCCGGGCGGTCCCGAAATGTTTCGGTGCGGTGCCAAGAACGACTATGACCCGGCATGACCTGCGGGCACAAGGCCGAGCGGCCCGCGCGGTCCCGGTCGCGACGGTGATGCGCGACACTCCCGCTGGACTCCGGATGTGGCCTGAATGTCACCTCGACGTCCCTCGGGGGCGACTGTGGGCCGCCGTGGGAGAATCCTCCGATGACTTCTGAGACGACGATCACCGCGGACGCCGCGGGCACGTGGACGCTCGGCGATCTGACCGTCAACCGGATGGGCTTCGGGGCGATGCGGCTGCCGCAGGACGGCAGAGCGTTCGCTCCCGACAGCGGCTCCAGCGACCGCGAGCGCGCGATCGGCGTGCTGCGGCGCGCGGTCGAACTCGGTGTGAACCACATCGACACCGCCGCCTTCTACTTCTCCGCCCTGCGCTCGGCCAACGAGCTGATCAACCGGGCGCTGGCGCCGTACCCCGACGACCTCGTCATCACCACCAAGGTCGGCCCGGGGCGCGACCCTTCGGGCGCCTGGCTGCCCGCCGCGACGCCCGCGCAGTTGCGCGGACAGGTCGAGGAGAATCTGCGGCAGCTCGGCCGGGACCACCTCGACGTGGTCAACTACCGCAATCAGGGCGCGGACTCCATCGCCGAGCACTTCGGCGCGCTCGCCGAGCTGCGCGAGCGCGGGCTGATCCGCCACCTCGGGATCTCCAACGTCGGGCCGCGCCACCTCGCCGAGGCCCGCGCCATCGCGCCGGTGGTGTGCGTACAGAACAAGTACGCGCTCGGACTGCCCGGCGAGGACGACGACTTCCTGGACCTGTGCGGTGAACAGGGCGTCGCCTTCGTGCCGTTCTTCGCCATCGCGGGCGCGGGCCGCGAGTCGGGGGCGGGCGCCGCGGAGAGCGAGCAGGTGCTGGCCGCGGCCCGCGCCCACGGTGTGACCGCCGCCCAGATCAGGACCGCCTGGACCCTCCAGCGCGGCCCGCACGTCCTGGCCATCCCCGGCACCGGCAACCCCGACCACCTGGTGGAGAACGTGGCCGCGGGCGCGCTGCGGTTCACCGCCGACGAACTGGCCGCCCTGGACGCGCTGCACCACGGGGGCGCCTGAGGAGCCGAGGTACCCCGGCCGGGGCCGGAGTTGACGCGTGTGCACCGTGGGTCGTCTGTGGAATCGTGTGCCCGCGGTGCCAATTCGCGACGGCTTGCCGAGATCGGATGCCGGGCCGCGCGCGGCTGGCTACCGTCGGTGGAGACGAGTGAGCGCATGGGGGTACGGGGTGACGGGTGTCGAGGCCGCGGTCGGCCATGTCTGCGTGTGGCTCACGTGGCGAGCGAGCGGTGCCGAGCAGCGGCGGCACGACCTGGACGAGGTCCAGGTCGGCGAACTCGACCGGCTGTACTCGCTGGTCCGCGTGCTGCTCGGCGAGGACCCCGCGCTGCGGCTGGCCACCGAGGAGTGCGCCGCCCCTGACGGCGCGGTCACCGAGCGGACCAGGCGCCGCCTGACCGACGCGCTCGACGAGGCCGTCGAGCGGGACGCGGCGCTGGCCACGGCGCTGCGGCAGGCGGTGGACCGGCTGCGGGACCGTCCCTACGGCGGCGGACCGCCGGGCGGCCCGCCCGCCGGGACGGCGGCGGCCACCGGTGACGGGATCGCGGTCGGCGGCGACGTCGACGTACGAGCCCGGGACGGGTCCGCGGCGTCGTTACGGATGGGGGACGTACGGATGGGGGACGTACGGATGGAAAACCCTCCTCTGCCGGGTCCGCCCCAGGGCTGAGCGCACCCGGAGCCGTCCCCGCCCCTTTGTCCGCGCCGCCGTACGCACCGCCCGCGCCGCCGTACGCACCCGCGCCGGTGGCGCCGCCGCGCGTGCCGGAGCCTTCGGACACCGTCCCGACGCTGCCGATGCTGCCCGCGGCCACCCCGTCGCGGGTCCCCGCCGAGGGCCGGAGCCGCACGGAGGCCGAGGCCCGGCCCCGTACCGACGCCGAGGCCCGGTCCCACGCGGCCCCGGTCCCTGCCCCGGTCCCTGCCCCGGCCCCTTCCGCTGTCACCGCGGCCGGCGGCGGTGTCGCGGCGGGCGTCGCGGGCGACATCCACCAGCACCACCACTGGCATGTCGTGCCGCGCTCGCCGGTCAACTGGCCGGTCAGGGTCGGCGTGGTGCCCCGGTCGGCCGACTGGTTCCAGCACCGGGACGTGATCCACGCCCTGGACACCGCGCTGACCGGCCCCGGCACCGCCGTGGTCTGCCAGGTGCTCACCGGCATGGGCGGCGTCGGCAAGACGCAGCTCGCCGCCCGGCGCGCCCACCACGCCTGGCGGGCGGGCGAGGTCGACCTGCTGATGTGGGTCACGGCCTCGACCCGGCAGGCCGTCATCGACGCGTACGCCGACGCCGCCGCGCGGGTGCTGCACATCGAGCGGGACGAACCGGCGCGCGCCGCGCAGGAGTTCCTGGCCTGGCTGGAGCCCGGCCCCGGCGCGGCGGCCGGACACTGCCGCTGGCTGCTGGTCCTCGACAATGTGACGGACCCCGCCGACCTCACCGGCCTGTGGCCGCCGGACCACCCCCTCGGCCGTACGGTCGTCACCACCCGCAGCCGGGACGCCGCCCTGACCGGCGCGGGCCGCCGCATGGTGACCGTCGGCCTGTTCACCCCGCGGGAGGCGACCGGCTATCTGACGGAGGCGCTCGCCGCGCGCGGCCGGGTGGAGGCGCCCGAGGAGGTCGCGCTGCTCGCCGAGGACCTGGGCAGACTGCCGCTGGCCCTGTCCCAGGCCGCCGCGTATCTCATCGACGCCGACATCGGCTGCCACGACTACCGCGCGCTGCTGGCGAACCGGGCCCGGCTGGCCGACCTCAGGCCGCCGACCCTGCCCGACGACCAGACCGCGGGCGTGGCCGCCGTCTGGTCGCTGTCGGTGGACCGCGCCGACGCCCGCGGTCCCCGGGGTCTGGCCAGGTCCCTGCTGGAGCTGGCCGCGCTGCTCGACCCGAACGGCATCCCGCAGCCGGTGCTCACCAGCGGGCCGGTCCGCGACCACCTCACCCGCGTCGTGCGCCGGGCCGCCCCCGAGCAGTGCCCGGCGCGCGGGATCACCGAGCAGCAGACCGTACGGGCCCTGCGCGATCTGCACGGGCTCAATCTGATCGACCACACCCCGAAGACCGGGCACCGGGCGGTCCGTGTCCACCAGCTCATCCAGCGGGCCGTCCGGGACACGCTCGGCGAGGCGGACCACGACGCGCTGGCCCGTACCGCGGCCGACGCACTGACCGCGGTCTGGCCCGAGGTCGAGCGCGACACCGACCTCGCGCAGGCGCTGCGCGCCAACACCACGGCGCTGACCGGCAAGGCGGAGAGCGCCCTGCACCGCCCGCACGCGCACGCCCTGCTCTACCGGGTCGGCGAGAGCCTGGGCGTCGCGGGCCAGGTGGCCGCCGCGGCCGGGCACTTCAGGCTGCTGGCCAGGACCACCCACCAGCACCTGGGCCCCGACCACCCCGACACCCTCGCAGCCCGGCACGACCTGGCGTACTGGCGGGGCGCGGCGGGCGACGCGCAGGGCGCGATCAGCGCCTTCCGCGAACTGTTCGCGGACCGGCTGCGGGTGCTCGGCCCAGACCACCCGCACACGCTCACCACCCGCGGCAACATCGCCTACTGGAGCGGCGAGGCGGAGTACGCGCAGGACGCGGAGGACGCCGCCACCGCGCTGGAGGAGCTGCTGGCGGACCGGCTGCGGGTGCTGGGCCCCGACCATCCGGACACGCTCAGCACGCGGCACAACATGGCCCGGCTGCGCGGTCGCGCGGGGGAGACGGCCGAAGCGGCCGAGGGGCTACGGGAGTTGCTGGTCGACATGGTGCGGGTGCTGGGCCAGGACCACCCCGACACCCTGACCACCCGGCACGACCTGGCCTACTGGCAGGGGCGCGCGGGGGACGCCGAGGGCGCGGCGCGCGCCTTCGAGGAGCTGCTGGCCGACGCGGCGCGGGTGCTGGGCCCGGACCATCCGGACACGCTCACCACGCGGCACAACATCGCGCGGCTGCGCGGGCGGGCCGGGGACGTCAGCGGCGCGGCGCGCGCCTTCGAGGAGCTGCTGGCGGACCGGCTCCGCGTGCTCGGCCCGGACCATCCGCACACGCTCACCACCCGGCACAATGTCGCGCGGCTGCGGGGGCGGGCGGGGGACGCGGCAGGCGCGGCGCGCGCCTTCGAGGAGCTGCTGGTCGACATGGAGCGGGTGCTCGGTCCCGAGCACGGCGACACGGTCATCACCCGGCACAACATCGCCTACTGGCGTGAGGAGTCGGAGGTGCTGACCCTGCGCGTCAGGCGCGCCCCGGCGCCGTGAACGACGGTCGGCGCTTCCCGGTACCGCTGAACAGCGGTCGGCGCGCCCCCGCACAGCACGCGGCCGACCGTGGCGGGAGAAGCGCTCAGCCGACCGTCACCCGTACGCCCGCGCCCGCGATACGGGCCAGCTCGGCGTCCGGCGCCGCGCCGTCGGTCACCAGGTCGTGGATCTCGGCGAGCGGGCAGATCTTGGCGAGCGTGGCCCGGCCGATCTTCGTGTGGTCGGCGACCACGACCGTACGGTCGCTGTTGTCGGCGAAGGCGCGGTCGGTGCCGCCCTCCAACTGGTCGTGCGTGGTGCAGCCGTGGGCCGCGCTGATGCCGTCGACGCCGAGGAAGGCGATGTCGGTGTGGTAGCTGGCCAGGGTCTTCTCGGCGATCGGGCCCACCAGCTCATAGCTGGCGTTCCTGGCGTTGCCGCCGATCACGACGAGCGTCACGTGCTTGTGCAGAACCAACTCGGCCGCGATGTTCACGGCGTTGGTGACGACGGTGAGCGGTCCTCGGGCGGCCAGCAGCCGGGCCACCTCCGTCACCGTACTGCCGCCGTTCATGCCGACCACCGCGCCGTCCGGCACCAGGGCCGCCGCCGCCCTCGCGATGGCCTGCTTCTCCGGTCGGCTGCGGCCCGCGCGGTGCTGGAGCGGGACCTCCAGGTCGACCGGGCCGACCGCCGCCCCGCCGTGGGTGCGGCGCAGCAGGTGGAGTTCGCTCAGGTGCTGGAGGTCGCGGCGGACGGTGGCCGTGGAGACGCCGAGCAGCCGGGACAGCTCGTGGACGTCGATGCCGCCCCTGGCGGAGACATGCTCAAGTATGCGCGCATGACGCTCAGTTCTCAGCATGCGTGCAGCATAATGCGCACTCCGATGCGTAAGTGAGCATGATTTGCGCAGAAGAGGGCGGTTGACATGACGAATTCTGCGCGGTTAACTCCTGGCGAACGTCGGAGTTGAGCACCGACGTCAGAGGTACGCCTAGCCGGTGGGCGGCCGTGCGCCGCAAGCCCGGACAAAGTCGCCAGGATCGCTGTCAGCGTCCGAGGCGGGGACGTACCCCCCATCATCAGGAGCTCGATGATGCGCATGAATCGTGTCCGGTCCCGTCGGAGTCTGGCCGCCCTCGCGGCCGTCGCCGCAGTCGTGGCTGTCCCCTCACTCGCTCCCGATTCCGCAGGGGCCGCGCCCCAGTCCGTCTCCCCGCCTCCGGCGCACGCCGGATTCGACTACCAGATCGGGGGCCCCTACACCCCGCCCGCCGGTGTCTCCGTGGTCAGCCGCGACTACACCGCTCCGGCCGCCGCCGGGGTCTACAACATCTGTTACGTCAACGCCTTCCAGGCCCAGGAGGGCGCCGAGGGCCAGTGGGACGCCGACCTGCTGCTGCGGGACTCCAAGGGCGCCGTCGTCAAGGACAAGGACTGGAACGAGGCGATCCTCGACATCCGCACCGCCGACAAGCGGCAGCGGATCGCCGCCAAGGTCAACGGCTGGGTCGACCAGTGCGCGGCCAAGGGCTTCCAGGGCGTCGAACCCGACAACTTCGACACCTACGACCGCTTCTCCGGCTACCTGACCAAGGCCGAGGCCGAGTCGTACATCAAGCTCCTCTCCGCCCACGCGCACTCCAAGAACATGGCGATCGCGCAGAAGAACACCCCGCAACTGTCCGGCGACCGGGTCGCCAACGGCCTGGACTTCGCCGTCGCCGAGGAATGCGCCACGTACAACGAGTGCGGCGACTACACCTCCGGCTTCGGCAACAACGTGATCGTCATCGAGTACACCGCCAAGGGCCTCCAGAAGGCGTGCTCGGGTTACGGCACGAAGCTCAGCGTCGTCCGCCGCGATGTGGACGTCGTACCGCTGGGAACCAGCGGATACGTCCGCCAGACCTGCTGACCCGCTGAACCCGCCGACCGGCTGTTCCGCCCGCCCGGCCGACCACGCCGGCCGTCGGGACCGCCGGCCGGCCGCGGCCGGCCCGGTGCGCCGCCCCCGTCGGCGCACCGGGCCCCCGCCGCCCGGCACGGGCAACGGCCCCGCCCCCCAGCCGCCGCCCGGCACCCGCACTCGCACTTCCGCCTTCTGGAGGCACCGATGACCGCAGGCCCCGTCCTGCCCCGCAGCCCGCTCCCCGGCGACCCGCCGCCCGCCGGGCACCCGCGCCGGGACACCGGACTCTCCCGCCGTGACGTCCTGCGCCGCGGCACAGGACTGCTCTCCGGCGCCGCCGCGGGCGCGCTGCTCGCGGGCTGCGGCAGCGGCGAGAGCGACGGGGTGGGCGCGGACGGCCGGGTCACCGTCGAGCTGTGGCACGGCCAGACCGACACCGGCCGCGCCGCGATCCAGCAACTGGTGGCCGAGTTCAACCGCACCCACCCGAAGATCAGGGTCGACCCCGGCGGCGGCGTCCTGTCCGACGCCATGCTCCAGAAGGTCACCGCCGCGCTCGCCTCCGGCTCGTACCCCGACATCGCCTACATCTTCGGCTCGGACCTGGCCAGCATCGCCCGCAGCCCCAAGGTCGTGGACCTCACGGCGACGATGGCCCACGGCCCCACCCCCTGGAACGACTTCTGGACCCCGGCCCGCGAGGCCGTCACCGTCAACAAGCGGGTACGCGCCGCGCCCGCGCTCATCGACTCGCTCGCCGTCGTCTGCAACAAGAAGCTCTTCGCCCGCGCCGGAGTGCCGCTGCCCGAGCCCGGCTGGACCTGGGACGAGTTCACGGCCACCGCGAAGAAGCTCACCAGCCACGCCGACGGCACCTTCGGCACCGGCTGGCCGGGCGTCGGCGACGAGGACACCGTCTGGCGGATCTGGCCGATGATCTGGGACCTCGGCGGCGAGGTCATCTCCGCCGACGGCCACGGCATCGGCTTCGAGGACACCGGCGTCCGCGCCCTGGAGACCATCGCCACCCTCGCCTCCGACAAGAGCGTCTACATCGACCCCAAGCCCGGCAGCGAGCAGATGTACCAGGTCTTCCTCTCCGGCCGGATGGGCATGGTCCCCACCGGCCCCTGGCAACTGCCCGACGTCATCCAGGCCAAGATCGACTACCACGTCGTCCCGCTGCCCAGCTACAGCGGGAAAGAGGTCACCATCTCCGGGCCCGACACCTGGACGGTCTTCGACAACGGCTCGGCGCGCGTCGCCGCCGCCCGCACCTTCGTCGAGTGGCTGATCCAGCCGCCGCAGGACGTGCGGTGGGACATCCAGGCCGGCAGCCTCCCGCTCAGCCGCAGCACCCAGGCGCTGCCCGCGTGGCAGGACCGCAGCTCCCGCACGGAGGGTCTGTCGGTCTTCACCAAGGCCCTGGAGACCGCCCGGGTACGCCCCGCCCACCCCGCCTACCCGCAGATCTCCGAGGCGCTCGGCCAGGCGATCACCGCGGTGCTGCTCGGCCGCAGCACCCCCGCCAAGGCACTGCGCGACTGTGCGCACGAAGCCAACGCCGCACTGCTCATCCCGCGTTGAGGAGACCCATGTCGAGAACCACGCCGCGGCTGCTGCCCCGGCACAGGCCGGGCCCCGCGCAGCGCCGCCCCGCCCCGCTCACCCTGTCCGACCAGGACCGCGACCGCGAGCACGCACAGCAACTGCGCGCCCGCCGCCGCAGGCTGCGCGGCGAGTCCGCGACCGCGTGGACCTTCATCGCGCCCTCGATCGTGGTCATCCTCGGCCTCAGCGTCGTCCCCGTGGTCTGGTCGCTGCTGCTGTCCTTCCGCGCGGACGACCTGGTCACCCCCAGCCGCTGGGTGGGCCTGGCCAACTACCGGGCCCTGTCCAAGGACCCGCACTTCAGCCAGGCGGTGCGCAACACCCTGGAGTACACCGCGCTGTACGTCCCGCTGAGCATGCTGCTGGGCCTGGCGCTCGCCCTCGCGCTCAACCGGCGCATCCGGCTCGTCGGCGTCTACCGCACCCTGATCTTCGTACCGTTCGTCATCTCGGCCACCGCGCAGGGCGTGCTGTTCTCCTTCATCCTCGACCCGCAGTTCGGCGCCGCCAACTCCGTACTGCACTCCATCGGCGTCTCCCCGCAGGGGTTCCTCACCGATCCGTCGCAGGCCCTCCTCGTCCTCGTCGCGATCTCCCTGTGGAGCGGCACCGGCTTCTGCGTCGTGGTCTACCTCGCCGCGCTCCAGGACGTGCCGCAGTCCCTCATCGAGGCCGCCAGACTCGACGGGGCGGGACGCCGCCAACTGCTGCGCCACGTCGTGCTGCCGACGCTCACCCCGGTCAACGTCTTCCTGCTGCTGTGGCAGACCATCAACTCCCTCCAGGTCTTCGACCTCGTCTACGTCACCACCAAGGGCGGACCGCTCGGCTCCACCACCGTGATCGTCTACTTCATCTGGGAGCAGGCGTTCAAGAACTTCACCGCCGGTTACGGGGCAGCCGCCGCCTACGTGCTCGCGCTCGCCCTGCTGGTGATCGCCGTCGGCACGCGGGCCCTGCGCCGCCGCGAGCCCGTACGCCTCGAAGGAGCCCCGCGATGACCGTCACCTCAGCCCTGCCCGACGCGGCGCCGCCCGGCGCCGGGAACGCCGACGCCCCGCGGCCGAGCGCGCCCCGCCCCCGGCGGTCGCGGCTGCCCTTCAGCGGCTGGCACCTGCTGCTCGCCCCGCTCGCCCTGCTCTTCGCGGTCCCGCTGATCTGGCTGCTGGTCAGCTCGGTGATGAGCAACGCCGAGATCAACCGCTTCCCGCCCGCGCTGTGGCCCTCCCACATCGACCTCGGCGGCTACCGCTACGTGCTCGGCAACGCGCTGTTCCCGCGCTGGTTCGCCAACTCGCTGATCGTCTCCGTCGTCGCGGTCGTCTCCAACCTCGTCTTCGGCGCGCTCGGCGGATACGCCTTCGCCCGGATGCGGTTCGCCGGCTCGCGCACCCTGCTGGTGCTGATGCTGGCCACCATGGCGATCCCGTTCCAGCTCACCATGATCCCGACCTTCCTGGTGATGAAGCGGCTCGGCCTGATCGACACCCTCGGCGCGCTCATCGTGCCGTCGCTGGTCACGCCCTTCGCGGTCTTCCTGCTGCGGCAGTTCTTCCTCTCGCTGCCCAGGGAGCTGGAGGAGGCCGCGTGGATCGACGGCTGCTCACGGCTGCGCGTGCTGCTGCTCATCGTGCTGCCGCTGTCGCGGCCCGCGCTGAGCACGGTCGCGGTGCTGACCTTCCTCAGCACCTGGAACGACCTGACCTGGCCGCTGATCGCCATCAACCACGACACGCAGTACACGCTGCAACTCGGCCTGACCACCTTCCAGGGCCTGCACCACACCCGCTGGTCCGCGGTGATGGCGGGCAACGTCCTGACCGTCCTGCCGGTGCTGCTCGCCTTCCTCGCGGCGCAGAAGCAGTTCATCCAGTCGATCACCTCCAGCGGCCTGAAGGGCTGACGGGACACCGCCTCGTCGCCCGAGGACGGACGGACCCGCTCCGTCGCCCGAAGGGACGACGGGACACCGCCCGGACTCCCGCCGCCGGACTTCCGCCCCACCACCACAGAAAGCCAGCTCATGCCGGACACGTTCGACCTGCTCGTCATCGGGGACGCCAATCCCGACATCGTCCTGGGGCCGCTGGACGCCCCGCTCGCCTTCGGCCAGCGCGAACAGCTCGTCCCCACCGGCCTGCTGACCCTCGGCGGCTCCGCCGCGATCATGGCGTGCGGCGCCGCCCGGCTCGGCCTGAAGGTCGCCATCGCCGGCCGGATCGGCGACGACGACACCGGCCGGTACGTCCGTACCGCCCTGGCCGAGCGCGGCGTCGACACCGCGGCGCTGCGGGTGGACCCGGACCTGCCGACGCCGCTGACCACCGTGCTCACCCGCGGCGACGACCGCGCCATCCTCACCGCGCCCGGCACCCTCACGGCCACCGTCGGCGCCGACGTGCCCCAGGCGCTGCTCGCGCACAGCCGCCATGTGCACGCCGCCTCGTACTTCCTGCTGCCGGGACTCGCGACCGCGCTGCCCGACCTCTTCCGCACCGCCCGCGCGCACGGCGCCACCACCTCGCTCGACACCAACGACGACCCGGCGGGCGACTGGGACCCGGCCGGAATCGCCGCGCTGCTCCCCGTCACCGACATCCTGCTGCCGAACGCCAGGGAGGCGTGCGCCCTGGCGGCCGGCGGGGAGACCGCGTCCGGTGACCCCGAGGCGCACGGGAAGATCCCGTCGGGGGACCCCGAGCCCGCCGACGTCGAGCGGGCCGCGGCCCTGCTCGCCGCGCGCGGTCCGCTGGTGGTGGTGAAGAACGGCGCGGACGGCGCCCTGGCCCACGACGGCCGCGCCCCGCTGCGCGCCCCCGCCGTCCCCGTACGGCCGCTCGACACCGTCGGCGCGGGCGACAGCTTCGACGCCGGCTTCGTCGCCGCCACCCTGGCGGGCCTGCCCCTGGCAGCCGCCCTCGCCCTGGCCGCCGCCTGCGGCGCCCTGTCCACCCGAGCGCACGGCGGCACCACCGCCCAACCCACCTGGGACGAGGCGCTCGGCGCCTCCCGCGCCGCCACCACCCGCAACGGAAAGAACCCGTCATGAGCACAGCCAGCACCACACCCCGCACGACGACCAGCGGCGCCACCCGTACGACCAAGATCGCCTTCATCGGTGCCGGAAGCGTCGTCTTCACCCAGGGCCTGCTCGCCGACCTCTTCGCCTTCCCCGAGCTCAAGGACGTGCACATCGCGCTGCACGACATCGACGCCGAGCGGCTGGCCACCGCCGACGGGGCCGCACGGCACATCGCGGCCGAGCGCGGCGCGGCGCCGCTGATCACCGCGCACGCCGAGCGCCGCGCGGCCCTGGAAGGCGCCGACTTCGTCATCAACATCATCCAGGTCGGCATGGGCGAGGCGACCCGTACCGACTTCGACGTCCCCGCCCGCCACGGCCTGCGCCAGACCATCGGCGACACCCTCGGTGTCGGCGGCATCTTCCGCGCGCTGCGCACCTTCCCCGTCCTGCGGGAACTCGGCCGGGACATCGCGGAGGTCTGCCCCGACGCCTGGCTGCTCAACTACACCAACCCGATGGCGATGAACGTGCAGTACCTCGCCGAGGCCACCGGACTGACCCGGGTGGTCGGCCTGTGCCACTCGGTGTACTGGACGATGCACGACCTCGCGGAACTGCTGCGCATCCCGCTGGAAGAGGTCACCTACCACGCGGCGGGCGTCAACCACCAGGCGTGGGTGCTGCGCTTCGAGTACCAGGGCGAGGACGTCTACCCGCGGCTCGACGCGCTCATCGCGCAGGACCCGCAACTGCGCCGCAGGGTCCGCGTCGACATGTACCGGCGGCTCGGCTACTACCCGACCGAGACCAGCGAGCACTCCTCCGAGTACGTGCCCTGGTACCTGCACCACGACAGCGAGATCGAGCGGCTGCGGCTGCCCGTCGGCGCGTACCTCGGCATCGTGGACGAGAACGTGGCCGCGTACGAGAAGACCCGCGCCGCGCTCGCCGCCGGACTCCCGCTGCCGGTCGAGGGCACGATGGAGTACGCGCCGCAGGTGATCCACAGCATCACCACCGGCACCCCGCGCACCATCTACGGCAATGTGCCCAACCACGGCCTCATCGACGACCTCCCGGCCGCCGGTACGGTCGAAGTGCCGTGCCTGGTCGACGCGTTGGGCGTCCAGCCCACCCGGATCGGCGCGCTGCCGCCGCAGTGCGCCGCGCTGAACCGCACCTACCTCAGCACCACCGACCTCGTCGTCCGCGCCGCGATCGAGGGCGACCCCCGCCACATCCGGCACGCCGCCATGACCGACCCGGCGACGGCCGCCTCGCTCCCCGTCGAACGGATCTGGGAGCTGTGCGACGACATGGTGCGCGCCCACGGTGACGCGCTCCAGCCGGAGTTGCGAGCCGTCCTGGGCACGTGAGGCGGCGGGCCGCGCGCCGGGCCGGTGGGCTGAGTCGGCCCGACGCGGCCCGGCTCCACTCGGCCCGGCTCGGCCCGGCTCGGCACTCGGTTCGGTTCGACGGGGCTCGGCTCAGTGCGTGAGGGCGCTCATCAGGTGGCGCATGGCCCGGATGAGCGCCGGGCGCAGCGCGATGGTGTCGGCGGGCGTCGCCTCGATGGGGGAGCCGTCGGCGTTCAGCGGGCGGGCGGCCACGCCGTTCCACTGCTGGATGCCGTCCACGCTGAGCGAGAAGACGGCGCCGCCGTGCCGGACGGTGACGGCCTGCCGCGCGGTGCCGTAGATCGTGAACGCCTGGTCGCCGAGGCCGCGCAGCGCCTTGGTGACCTCGGGCGAGTCGGTCATGAACAGGAAGTCGCCGGAACCCGCGGTCGTGGGGTCGGGGACGATCACATGCGAGAGGTCCGCGAATTCGGCGTGGACGTCGGACTTCTTGTGCAGGTCGACGGTGACGGTGACCGTGTACGTCGTCTCCCAGTCGCCGCTCCCGGTCACCGACGTGGTCAGGGTGCAGGCGGCGTGGTCGAGGGCGGGACCCTTGGTGATCACGGGGATGCCCTGGAGGAATTCGGTGCCGAAGGCGTCGGACAGCGGCTGGAGATTGTCGCTGGTACACGGGTTGTCCGCGAGGTGATAGCCGTGCAGGTCCGGCCGCGGACCGCCGTACCCGGTGAACTGGAGGACCGCGAGCCAGACCGCCGACGCCGTGACGACGCCGCCGAGCGCCCACAGCACGCGGCCCCGGCGTCCCTCGGGCCGTGGCCGCCAGGGCTTGAGGGTCGGCCCCCTGTCCTCGCCGCCGTGACCGCCGCCCGTGTCGCGGACGCGGTACGGGTCCGCGGGGGAGCGCGGCGGCGGGAGGCGGGTGCGCAGCCGGGAGAGCGCGGAGCGCAGCGACGGCGGCGCGTGGCCCGCGCCGCTCAGGATGTCGGGGGCGGGGCGGTCGGGCTCCGGCTCCTCGACCATCTCCGGCTCGGTGATCATGCCGAATCCCCTCGTCGCGGTGTGCCGGACACTGTACGGCGGGGCGGACGCCGCATCGGGACCCCTGCTCCCAGGCTGCCCATGGGCGGCGGCGGGTAACAGGCGGGTTCGCGCCAGGGGGGATCGGGGCCGGACGGGTGCGGTGCCGGGGGAGTGCGGGCCGGGCGTCGGGCCGCGGTCAGCCGCCGGTCTCCGCGCCGCCGCTGTCCCCGTCCTCCGGGAGGTCCGCCTCGACCCCGTTCGCGCGGGCGATCCGGAGCGCGTCGTCCAACTCGTCGCAGGCCACGGCCAACGCGTACGCGTCCCCCGCCCGCCCCGCGGCGGCCACCGCCTCCCGAGCCACGCGCACCCGCTCCAGCATCGCCTCGGCGAAACCGTCCACCCGGACCTCCATCCGACGTCATCGGCCGCCCTCCGCCCTGGCCCCGATCGGACGGAGAGCCAGGGGAGATCGCGGATCTCCGGACATGCTAACGACGCCGCCGCGGCCCGGCGCCACCCGAACCCCCGTATGGCGTAGGGCGGTTCGGCCCGCTTCACCTGCTGTCCAAGGTCCGTCCACCGCCCGTCCGCGCTCAGGTCGGACGGTGGACGGACGGCGTGCGAACCGGGGCGGCGGCGGACCTCCGGGCACGGCGGAAATCGGTGTCGCGCGCGCCGGTCGATGGACATGATCGGATCAGCGGACAGCATGAGAATCGCACCGACGCGCCGGTGCCCACGGCCGTCAACCGGCGCCGCGCCGGGGCGAATTGACAGAGTTAGGCATGCCTAACCTAGGCTCGTCGCGCCCCTGGTCACCGGTCGTCCCACGACCGTCGGCCCGAACGACTGCGCGCCCGGAAGTGGACCCCCATGCGGCTCTATGTGCTGGCTCTGAACCCGACCGACTCGGTCACCGAGGGATTCCTCCCGGCCGCCCGCCGCCTCGGCCTGGACGTCACGGTCCTCACCGACCAGCCCGCCGCGCACCGGGCCGCGTACGGCGACGATCCGGCGGTCGACGTCCTGGAGTGCGACGTACGCGACTTCCGCGCCGTCATCACCCGCGTCTCCACCTATCGGCCGCCGGACGCCGTCTTCACCAACAGCGACCACCTCCAGGTCCAAGCCGCCCTGGCCGCCGACTACTTCGGCCTGCCCGCCAAGAGCTGGCAGGCCGCGCTGCGCACCAAGGACAAGGCCGAGACGCGCCGGGTCCTGGCCGCCTCGGGCGTCGACACGGTGTGGTCGGCGCAGTTGCCCGCGGGCCAGGACCCGGCGGCCTGCCTCGCCGGACTCGACGTGCCGTACCCCTGCGTCGTCAAACCGCGCGAGGGCGTGGCGAGCGAGGACGTCGTACGCGCCGAGGACCCGGCGGACCTGGAGCGCCGCGTCCGGCGGATCCAGGCCGACCGGCCGGGCGCCGCACTGGTCGTGGAGGAGTTCCTGCCCGGCGAACTGCTCACCCTGGAAACCCTCGGCGACGGTACGACCCGCCATGTGCTGGGCGGCTTCCGCACCACGCTGTCCCCGCCGCCGTACTTCATCGAGGAGCGGCTGACCTTCGTCCCCGCGCACCCCGCGCCCGTCGTCGACCAGGTCCTCGCCCAACTCGACGCCCTCGGCGTCGGATTCGGCGCCTGCCACACCGAATTCGTGCTGCACGAAGGGCGCGCGCGCCTGATCGAGGTCAATTACCGCGCCATCGGCGACCAGTGCGACCTGCTGCTGGCCGAACTGCTCGACCTGCCGCTCTTCGAACACATCCTCCGCACCCATCTGGGCGAACCCCTCCCGGCCGACCTGCGTACCGCGACCGGCCGCGCCGCCCGGCTCGACTACCCCTACGCGCGGCAGGCGGGCACCCTCACCGCCGCCCCCGGCCCGGCCGACCTGACGGCCGACGGCGTGCGCCTGACCTACCGGCCGTTGCGGGCGGTCGGCGAACGGCATCCGCTGCACCGCACCAACCGCGACCTGCTGGGCGTCGTCCGGGCCATCGGACCCGACGAGGACGCCGTGGAGCGGGCCGTCACCGGCTTCCTCGCCGAGCACCGCTGGGAGATCACGCTGTGACGGTGACCGGCCGGGCCGCCGGAGACGAAGAACGCGCCCTGCTGCTCGACGTGTTGAGCACGCTGCTGCGCGAGGACGTCGTGCGCCTGCGCACCGGCAGCGCCCTCGTACGCCGCCCCGACGGCGACTGGCTGCGACTGCCGGTGCCCGAGGCCGATGCGGACGCGCTGCCGCTGCCGCCGCCCGTGACCGACCCGGCAGGGGAGGAGTCGGCGCTCCTGGTGCCGGTCACGGCGGACGGCTTCCAGAGCGAGTACGCCGCCCGGCTCCCGCTGCTGCTCCAGGAGCCCGGCGGGCGGGAGTTGACGACCGGCGAGGACGCCCTGGCGGCGCTGCGCGCTCTCGCGGCGCCCGAGGACCGCGCGGGCTTCACCGCCTTCGCGACCGAGTACCGGGACGCGCTGACCGCCCTGCGGCTGCGGACCGCGACCCGCGCCGACACCGTGGCCCGGCTCACCGCACGCCACGGCGGTGACCCCGCCGGGTGGACCGGACTCACCGGCGCCCTCGCGTACGACACCCTGGCCGCCCGGTACGGCCACCCGGTGCACCCGACCTCCGCCGCCCGCAGCGGACTGACGGAACATCAACTCATCGCCCACGCGCCCGAATTCGCGCCACGCTTCGCCCTGCGCTGGCTCGCCCTGCCCAGGGAGGCCGTCACCGTGCAGGGCGCGGACGGCGATCGGGCACCCGACGGCCTCGGCCTCGGCGATCTGCGGCCGTCCGCCCTCACCCTCGGCCTGCCGCAGGAGCTGGACGGCACCCATGTCGCCGTCCCCGTCCACCCCCTCACGGCGGACGGCCCGCTGCGGGACGCGCTGCGCGCCACCGGCCTCGACGGCAGGTCCGTACTGGCCGACCGCACCTACCTGGACGTGGCGCCCACACTGTCGACCCGCACCGTCGCGGTCCTCGCCGACCCCGGCACCCACCTCAAACTGCCCCTGGCCACCTCGACGTTGGGGCTGCTCAACCGGCGCACGATCAAACCGGGCAGCCTGATCGACGGCGCGGCCGGGCAGCGGCTGCTGGAGGCGGTGACCGCGCGCGAACCGCGCTTCCGCGACAGCGTGCTGCACGCCGACGAGACCCGGTTCGCGCACGCGGGCCACGAACTCCTCGCCGTGCTCGTCCGCCGCCACCCGCCCGGCCTCGACGGCTGCGCCGTCCTGCCCATGGCCGCGCTGCTCGCCGAGGCCCCCGACGGCCGGCCGGTCATCGACCACCTCGCCGACCGCTACTACGGCGGTGACCCGCTCGCCCTGCTCGACGCGGTCCTCACCCTGCTCCTCGACTGGCAGACCACGCTCTTCGGATACGGCATCGCCCTGGAGTCCCACCAGCAGAACATCTCGCTGCTGCTGGACGACCCCGAAGGCCGCACCCGGCTGCGCCTGCTCCTCAAGGACGACGACGGCCTGCGCGTCAACCGCGTGCGGCTGCGCGCGGCCCTCGGCCCCGACGCGCCGGAGCGCGCCGCCTTCGACGACCCTCGCATCCTGGTGGACGACGACGGCCCGGTGGCCGACCTGTTCACCACGATCACCGTCCATCTGTGCGCGGGCGCCTACGCGTTCGCCCTCGCGCGGCTCGGCCGCGCCCCGCTGGAAGACCTGCTCGACCGCGTACGCGACCTGCTCGACCGGGCCGCGCGGCGGCTCGGCACCGGGCCGGGCGAAGCGGGCGAGACCCTGCGCGCACGTGTGCTCGACGCACCGCGCCTGCCCGTCAAAGCGATGGTGAGCGCGGGCACGCTGCTCACCAAGGACCGCTCAGGAGCCACCGACATCAACAAGCACTACACCACCGGACCCAACTACCTTCTGCGGAGCCGTTGATGACGCTGCCCACCATCACCGGACCCGCCGACTGCGCCCGGCACGCGGGACTGCCCGACGCGGACCGGGCCGTGGCCCACACCCTGCTGAACTGCCTGCTCCGCGAGGTGTCGGGGCCCGAGCACCAGACCGCCGTCATCGACGGCCGCCTGCTGGTACGGCTGCCCCGCACCGGAGTACGGCTGCGGGTCGCGCTGCGCCGCACCTCACTGCTCGGCGCGCACCGCTTCGCGGGACCGGTCACGGAACAGACCGGCCACGACGACTGGACCGAGATCGACTGGCGACGGCTGGCCGAACACACCCACGCCGAGCTGACCTCGCTCACCGGCGTGCCCAACGACGAATTCCTCGATCAGGTGGAGTCCAGCCACCACGGAGTCGCCACCGCGCTGCGCGCCCCGCGCCCTGTCGCGGCCGGGCTCCCGCTCGCCGGATACCTCGCCTCGGAACAGTCGCTCGTCTACGGCCACCGCTTCCACCCGGCCCCCAAGTCCCGTGGCGGCGACCCCGGTTCATGGGCCGCCTACGCACCGGAGACCTCGGCGTCCTTCCCGCTGCGGCTGCTCGCCGTGCGCGAGGATCTGACCGTTCAGGAGTGCGCCGAGCCCGGCGCCGCCGACCCGCTGGACCGGCTCGCGGCCGTGCCCACGGGCTACCGGCTGCTGCCCGCCCACCCCTGGCAGTACGACCTGCTGCGCCGCCACCCCGCGCTGCGCGCCGCCCTGGACCGCCGCGACGTGCTGGACCTGGGCCCCGGCAGGACCCGTTTCGCCGCCACCGCCTCCGTCCGCACCCTCTACGACGGCGACACCTTCCTCAAATTCAGCCTCAATGTGCGGATCACCAACTGCCTGCGCAAGAACGCCAGTTACGAGCTGGCCGGGGCCGTCGCCCTGACCCGGATGCTGCGGCCCGCCTTCGCCGACCTCGCCGCCCGCTTCCCCGGCGCCGACGTCCTGCGCGAGCCCGCCTACCGCAGCCTGGCCCTGCCCGGCCGCGACGGCCGCCCCGACCAGTCGCTGCTCGAAGGCTTCGGCGTGATCGTCAGGGAAGGGCTCGACCGGCGGCTCGGGCCCGGCGGCACCGCGCTGCTGGCCGCCGCCGTCGCCGACGAGTACCCGACAGGACCGGGGCACATCTCCCGGCTGGTCGCGGACGGCGGCCCGGCGGCGGCCCTGCGCTGGTGGCGCGCCTACCTGCGGCTGCTCGTACCCCCGGTGCTTGCCGCCTACTTCGACCACGGCGTGGTGCTCGAACCCCACCTCCAGAACGTGCTGGTCTGCGTCGACACCGACGGCGACCCCGTCCAGGTGCTCTTCCGCGACCTGGAGGGCACCAAACTGGTCCCCGAACTGCTCTCGGGCCCCTGCGCCGACGCCCTCGCCGCGCTGCCGCCCGAGGTCGCGGAGCCCCTGCGCTACGACGCCGACCGGGGCTGGGACCGGGTGGTCTACTGCCTGCTGGTCAACCACGTCGCCGAGATGCTGGCCGCCCTCGCCGACCTCCACCCGGACACCGAACCCGCCCTGTGGGCCGAGGTCCGCCGCGCCATCCGCGACCACGCGGACGAGCACGGCCATCACCCCCGGCTCGACGCCCTGCTCGCCGGAGCGCCGCTGCCCGCCAAGGCCAATCTCCTCACCCGCTGGGAACGCGCGGCCGACCGGTTCGCGGGATACGTACGCCTGCCGTCGCCGCTCGCCGAGGACGTCCTGCCGGCACCGCTCGCCGGGCACGCCCTTCCGGCACCGGACGGCGGACCCGGACACCCCGTGCGCGGCGCCGACCGCGATCCCGACGACGCGAGGACGCAGTCATGACCGCACCCGCACCCGCACCTGTCGCCGTCCCCGACTCGGTACGGACCACGGCTCTCGCCGTTCCGACCTCCCAACTGCCCGCCTACCTCTACGACCTGGCGGCGCTGCGCGCGCACGCGGCGGCCGTGCGGGCGGCGCTGCCCGAGCGGGCGGAGCTGTACTACGCGGCGAAGGCCAACCCGGAGCCGGAGATCCTGGCGGCGCTCGGCCCGTACGTGACCGGCTACGAGGTCTCGTCCGGCGGCGAGGCCGCCCATGTGGCGGCGGCGGTGCCGGGCCGCCCGCTGGCCTTCGGCGGACCGGGGAAGACCCCCGCCGAGATCACGGCCGCGCTCGACCTCGGCGTGGACCGCTTCCACGTGGAGAGCGCGTACGAACTGCGCGTGCTCGCGCATCTCGTGGCCGCGCGCGGGACCCGCGTCGGCGTGCTGCTGCGCTTCAACCTCGCTGTCGCACCGGGGGAGTTGGCGACGGGAGTGCTGGCCATGGGCGGCGGACCCTCGCCCTTCGGCCTCGATCCGGCGCAGGCCGACGCGGCCGTCCGCGCGCTCATCGACGGCAGCCATCCGCACCTCGAACTGTGCGGTGTGCACGCCCATTTGGCCAGCGGCCTCCCGGCGCCGCGATTGCTTGCCGTCGCCGAAGCCGTGGTCGCCTGGGCGACGGACCTCACGGCGCGGCACGGCGTCCCGCTCCGGGAGGTCAACGTCGGCGGCGGCATGGCCGTCGACTACACCCGCCCGGCGGAGCGCTTCGACTGGGCCGCGTACGGCGAGGGGCTCGCCCGGCTGCTCGACGCCCACCCCGGACCGCTGCTGCGCATCGAACCGGGCCGCGCCCTGACCGCGTACTGCGGCTGGTACGCCACCGACGTGCTGGACGTGAAGCCCAGCCACGGCGAGGAGTTCGCGGTGCTGCGCGGCGGCACCCACCATCTGCGGACCCCGGCTGCCAAGGGCCACGACCAGCCCTGCGCGCTGCTGCCGGTCGACGACTGGCCGCACCCGTGGCCGCGCTCGGCGGCCGACGGCGAACTGGTCACGCTGGCAGGCCAGTTGTGCACACCCAAGGACGTGCTCGCCCGGCGGGTCCCGGCGGCGGGACTCCGCGCGGGCGACCGGGTGCTGTTCGCGCTCGCCGGGGCGTACGCCTGGAACATCTCGCACCACGACTTCCTGATGCACCCCCGGCCGACCGTCCACTACGTCGATTCCACGGATGTCCCGGATTCCACGGCTCTCCCGGAATCCACGGACCGCTCCTGAGACCGGCCGCTCCCGGCCCGTTCCTGAGACCGGCCGCTCCCGGACCGGCCGAGGCGCCGGTCCGGGAGCGGGCGTGGGCGGCGGACGGTTCAGGACGCCTTGCCGGTCACCGTGATCGTGTGGCTGCCCGCCGGGATGCCGCGCAGCGTCACCCGGCCGTCCTTGAGCGTGGCCTGGAAGGCGTGCGCCCCCGAGCCGTCCCAGGCGACCCGGCCGTCGAACTTGACGGTGACGCGCGTGCCCGTCGCGGGCAGGTCGGCGACACCGGACGTCCCCTTGGGCGCCGTCAGGTCGAGCGTGAACTGCCGGTCACCGCCGCCGCGCTTCCAGTCGACGGTCAACGGACCGTGCGGCGTGGGAAGTTGACCGCGCGCCCAGGTGACGGAGCCCGGATGCGGTGCGACGCTCCAAGTGGCGAAGCCGGGAGTGACGGGCGTCGCGCCGAGCAGGTCGTTGGTCAGTGCCGGGACCACCCCGGTCGACCAGCCGTGCGCGGCCGAGGTGAAGCCGCCCTCGTACATCGAACCGCCCGGGCCGATGCCCTCCCAGTCGGTGATGCGGGGCCCGTGCCCGGCCATCCAGCCGTACAGCCGCTTGATCTCGTCGATGGCGGAGTCGGCCTTGCCCGCCAGGAAGCGGGCCTGGATCTCGGGGTACGAGGTGAAGGCGTAGACCCGCTGGGAGCCGTCCGGGACCAGGGTGTTGTTGTCCATGAAGGCGTTGCCGTACGGCTGGGCGGTGGTCCGGGACAGGTGGTCGAGCGCCGAGGCGGCGCGCGTCGGGTCGGCGACCCCGGCGACCACGGCCAGGCCGTTGCCGTCCTGCCCGTGCCGTACCGCGCCGGTCGCCGAGTCGAGGTAGGCGCCCGCCGCGCTGTCCCACAGACGGGCGTTGATCGCCGTGCTCACGGTGGCGGCGCGCTTCTGCCAGCGGTCGGCGTCCGCGCCGTGGCCCAGTGACGTCGCCAGCGCCGCCGCGTCCTTGAGCGCCTGGACGTAGAGGGTGTTGTAGTAGGTGACCTCGCCGCTGCGGGGCAGGAAGGCGTAGTCGCCGTAACCGCCGGTGCCGTTCAGGCCCTTGGCCAGCAGGCCGTTGGCGTCGGTGACGCTCGGGTACCAACTGTCCAGCGTCTTGACCAGGTTGGCGTAGTAGTCGCGGGCGTAGGCCGTGTCGCCGGTGTACAGCACGTAGTCCCAGCTACTGGTCACCCACCACAGCGGGTAGTCGAAGAGCGGGAGCGTGTAGGTGTTGATCGAGGCGGGCGGTATCCAGCCGTCGCCGCGCTGGTGGTCGGCGAGGTCGGCCAGCACGTTCTTGGCGGCGACCGCCGCGTCATGGGTCAGATACGTGGTGCGGCCGGAGACCGCGACATCGCCCACGTACGGGTCGCGGTCGCGCTTGGCGCCGTCGTGCAGCACGAGCTTGCCGTCCAGCGTCGGGCTGTCGGCGTTGCGCGGGTCGACGTCGTCCGACCGGAAGGTGTCGGTGACCAGTTCGTTGGTGTACGAGGCGTCGTACCAGTACTGGTTCAGCTCGGCGTCCGAGGACTCGAACCAGCCGGTGTAGGAGTCCGGGGTGCCGAGGAACGGGGTGAAGTCGAGCGAGACACCGTCGATCCGCACGGTGCCCGACGGCTGCGCGAGCGGCGCGTCGGAGGGGAGCGCGTCCAGGCTGATCCTCATGTAGCGGAAGCCGTGCAGGCCGTCGGCGCAGACCTTCGTACCGCTCAGGCAGCTCTTGTGGTCGGTCCAGATGCCGCCCTGCCGGGGGACCGCGTACTGATCGGTGCCGGGGCCGCCGGAGACGTCGGAGCGCGTGTAGTCGGAGCGGTCGGTGAGGTAGTCGAGCGTCTCGGAGAAGGCCACCCGCACGCCGGGGCTGTTGTCCGAGGCGCCCGCGAAGCTGATCCGGGGGTAGCCGGAGACGACCTTGCCGAAGTCGAGCGTGACGCTGGGCACCGGCTCGGCGGCGACCAGTCCCGGCCACACCTCGTTGATCCTGGTGTACTCGCCCTTGCCCGAGGACTGGTCCTTGGTCACGGTGATCCGCACCCGCGCGGTGGTCACGGACGAGGAGAAGGCGACCGCGCGCCGCACGTCGGAGTTGCCGGTGACGGTGGCGCGGGTGGTCCAGGCCGAGCCGTCCCAGGTCTCGACGGTGAAGTCCTGCGGGACGCCGTCGCTGTTGGACAGCACCGTGATGCCGGGGAGCGTGACCGGGGTCGGGCTGGTGATCTCCAGCCAGGCGGGATACGTGGCCGCGTTCGCGTCGTTCCAGAACGTGTCGGTGTCGCCGTCGACCGCGTTGCCCGGCACGTAGGTACGGGGCTTGCCGTCGTTGCCGTTGTTGCCGTCGTGGTACGAGGAGGCGGTGGCCGTGGTGTCGGCCGGCCACGTCGGCTTGGGCTTGGGGGCGGGCCTGTTGAGGGTGGCGGTGCCCTTGCCGAGGACGCCCTGAGGGTGGGCGACGTCGCCGGTGGTGGCCGTCACGGCGACCGGCCGCACCTCGCGGCTCGACGGTGCCCGTACGTACTTCCGCCAGGAGGCGGAGTGGGGGGAGTTGGCGGAGGCCGGCCCCGACAGGGCCATGGTCGCGGTGAGCGCGCCGACGACGGCGACGGCCTGCGCGATGCGGACCGACCGTCGGGAGAGCGTGCCACGGAGGGGATGCGCAGAGGACAAGAGGGCTCCAGGTGTTCCACGAGCCGCGTCCCGCAGCCCGCACCACTAAGAACGATTCAATTCGGCGCCGCTGAACCTATGGCGCGATTGAGCTGGGGGTCAATACATCCTTCGGCCAAGGCTTCGCATTGTCGCGACGCGGAATTGAAACGTCATTGAAACGGTGCGGCAGAGCCGCCCCCGCGTCCGGCCCGCCGTCGGCCCTGCTCGCCGGTCTCGTCCCGTGTTCCGACATCTTTCTCGAAACTGTCGAAGCCGACACCGCGTCAGTTCGGTGGTCCGATCGGGTGTTGGGTCACGCTTTGGTAACCCGTGACGCGAGCCTTGACCCCTTCTCCGGGCGCACTTTACCGTCACAGCGCGCAGCAAATTTCGGCGATGATGCCGAATCTTTCGAAAGGCTGGACCGATGAAGAAGCGCGCATTGCTCTCCCGCGCCGCGACCGCCAGAGCCCTGGCCGGCGGCGTGGCGCTCGTGCTCGGAATGTCCCTGGCCGCCTGTGGCGGCAGCAGCGGCGGCGACTCGGGCGGCGCCGGCTCGTTCCACGTGCTGGTCTACGGGGACGCGACCAACAAGGTCGAGAAGCAGATCGTCGCGACGTTCAACAAGACGTCCAAGGTCAAGGCGGTCCTCGACACCATCCCCGGCGCGGACTACCAGCAGAAGCTGCAGACGCTCATCAGCACCAAGCAGGCGCCCGACGTCTTCTTCAACTGGGGTGGCGGCAGCATCGCCCCCTTCGTCAAGAAGGGGCTTCTGCTGCCGTTGGACGAGATGATCGCCAAGGACCCGGGGCTCAAGAACAACTTCCTGACGTCGGTGTTCGACAGCGCCAAGGTGGACGGCAAGCCCTACGGCATCCCGATGCGCGGCACCCAGCCCGTCCTGCTCTTCAACAACAAGAAGGTGCTGGCCGACGCGGGCCTGACCGAGCCCAAGACGTGGGACGACCTGCTCAACGCGGTCAAGGTCCTGAAGTCCAAGCACATCACCCCGATCGCGCTCGGCGGCGGCGACCAGTGGCCGACCCTGATGTGGTACGAGTACGTCTACGACCGCGTCGCGGGCCCCGGCCTGTTCGAGAAGGCGCTCGCGGGCGACAAGAGCGCCTGGGCCAGCGCCGACAGCAAGAAGGCGCTGTCGATGCTCAAGGAGCTGGTCGACGCCGGTGCCTTCGGCACCAACTACGACTCGGTGAAGTTCACCGACAACGGCTCCGCGGCCCTGGTCGCCACCGGCAAGGCCGGGTTCGAGCTGATGGGCTCCTGGTACTACTCCACCCAGCAGGACGCCAACGCCGACTTCGCCAAGAACGACCTCGGCTTCAGCACCTTCCCGACCGTGACCGGCGGCGTCGGCGACCCGACCGACGTGGTGGGCAACACCAACAACTTCTACTCGGTGCTGAAGAAGACCAAGTACCCGGATGCGATAGCCGAATTCCTCAAGCTCCAGTACAGCGACGAATTCGTGCAGGCACAGCTCGGCATCGGCAATCTGCCGACGACGAGGAACACCGAGAAGTTCCTCGACACCTCGGCCGATCCCGCCTACTCCAAGTACCAGTACAACCTGGTCAAGGACGCGAAGTCCTTCCAGCTCTCCTGGGACCAGGCGTACCCGCAGTCGGCGAGCACCGCGATGCACACGGCGGTCCAGCAGTTCTTCGACGGCAAGCTCGACGCCGACGGGTTCATCAAGGCCATGCAGGCCCTGCCGTCGTCCTGACCAGGGAACCCTCCACATGATCACCACATCGCCCCCTGCGGCACGGAGCGGCACGGCCCACCGGGCCGGGATGGGCCGCCGCTCCGGCTCCGCGGTGACCCGCCCAGGTCTGGCCTGGGCGGTTCCCGCCACCTTGTTCTTCGTCTGCTTCGCCGTCGTTCCGCTGCTGCTGGTCGCCGTGCTGTCCTTCACGAGCTGGGACGGCCTCGGCTCACCCCAGTGGGCGGGCGTGGCCAACTGGAAGGCGCTGATCCACGACCACACCATGATCCAGAGCCTGTGGCTCAGCGCGCTGATCACGGTGCTCGGCGTCGTGATCCAGACACCGTTGAGCCTGCTGCTCGGCGTCTGGGCCGCGGGCCACCAGCGCAACCGCGCGATCCTCTCGGCGGTCTACTTCATCCCGCTGCTGCTGTCGGCCACCGCGATCTCGGTCCTGTGGCGGGCGATGCTCGACCCCAACTTCGGTGTGCCCGCACAGGCCAGATGGCTCTTCGGGGACGGAAATCTGCTCGGCATGCGGTCCGGCGCCATCGGCGTGCTCGTCTTCGTCGGCGCGTGGCAGTACACCCCGTTCCACACCCTGATCTACCAGGGTGCCGCGCGCGCCGTCCCGCCCGTGCTCTACCAGGCGGCGGCCATCGACGGCGCGGGAACCATCCGGCAGTTCTGGCACATCACCCTGCCGCAACTGCGCAACACCATGATCACCTCGATGATCCTGATGGTCGTCGGCGGCCTCACCACCTTCGACACCGTGCTGATCCTCACCCAGGGCGGCCCCGGCACCGACACCACCATCAGCGCCTACTACATGTACCAAAAGGCGTTCAAGAGCTTCGACTTCGGCGGTGGTTCCGCCATCGCCCTGGTCCTCGTCGTGATCGCCACGATCGTCTCGCTGATCGTCGTCAAGGTCTCCGGATACGACAAGATGCGCAGCTCGGCGGAGGGCCTGTGATGACACGCCGAACCAACCGCCACCGCCCCAACTACCTGGCCGGGCTCGGCTCCCTGGTCTGGCTCTTCCTCGTGGGCCTGCCGCTGTACGTGATGCTCGCCGCGACCCTCCAGAGCCGCAGCGACTATTTCAAGAGCGGCCCGCTGGGCTTCCCCCGGCACTTCACGCTGAAGAACTACACGCAGGACTTCCACAACGGCTTCGGCCAGTACTTCCTCAACACCCTGCTGGTCACCCTCGCCGTCGTCGCCATCGTGCTGCTGCTCGTGCCGCCGCTGGCGTACGCGATCGTCCGCGGCCGAGGGCGCCTCACCACCGGCGTCTTCCGGGTCTTCCTGCTGGGCCTGGCCATCCCCGCGCAGGCCGTGATCGTGCCGATGTTCTACGTCATCACCAAGGC
Source organism: Streptomyces sp. NPDC088197 (assembly GCF_044741185.1). Classification (NCBI taxonomy): domain Bacteria; kingdom Bacillati; phylum Actinomycetota; class Actinomycetes; order Kitasatosporales; family Streptomycetaceae; genus Streptomyces; species Streptomyces sp. NPDC088197. The sequence continues at coordinate 381,377 of NZ_JBIUSD010000004.1, read as the reverse complement.
CGGTCTCTACGACAACCTCATCGGCGTCATCCTGCCGACCGCCGCGTTCTCCATGCCGGTGTGCGCGCTGATCCTGTCCGGCGTCATGCGCGACATCACCCCCGACCTCTACGAGGCCATGGCGATGGACGGCGCCGCGCCCTGGCGGGTCTTCTTCCAGCTCGTGCTGCCGCTGTCCAAGGGCGGCCTGTCCACCATCGTGGTCTTCTCCGCGCTCCAGTCCTGGAACGGCTTCCTGTTCCCGCTGGTCCTGACGCAGTCCGACTCGTCCAAGGTCATCACCCTCGGCCTCTACAACTTCCAGACAGAGCACGGCATCGACGTCCCCGGCCTGCTGGCCGCGGTGGTGCTGTCGATGCTGCCCATCTTCATCGTCTACCTGTTCGCCCGGCGCGCCCTGGTCCAGGGCCTCATGGGCGTCGGAGGAAAGTGACCGACACCGTGGTCGAAGAGACAGAACCCGTCACCGAACCCTGGCGCGACCCCGACCTGGCCCCCGAACTGCGGGCCGACGCGCTGATCTCCGCGATGACCTTGCGGGAGAAGGCCGCGCAACTCGTCGGCGTCTGGGTCGGAGCGTCCGACGACGGCGGCGAAGTCGCCCCGTTCCAGCACGAGATGGAAGCGCCGGTCGACCTGGAGGCGCTGTTGCCGCAAGGACTCGGGCAGCTCACCCGGTCGTTCGGGACCGCGCCGGTCGACCCCGCGCTCGGCGCGCTGTCGCTGCTGCGCACCCAGCGCGCCATCGCCGGGGCCAACCGCTTCGGCATCCCCGCGCTCGCCCACGAGGAGTGCCTGGCCGGTTTCGCCGCCTGGGGCGCCACCGCCTACCCCGTACCGCTGGCCTGGGGCGCCACCTTCGACCGCGCGCTGATCCGCCGCATGGCCCGCGCCATCGGCGACGACATGCGCTCGGTCGGCGTGCACCAGGGCCTGGCCCCGGTCCTCGACGTGGTGCGCGACGCCCGCTGGGGCCGCGTCGAGGAGACGATCGGAGAGGACCCGTACCTCGTCGGGACCCTCGGCACCGCCTACGTCCAGGGCCTGGAGTCCGCCGGAGTCGTCGCCACCCTCAAGCACTTCGCGGGCTACTCCGCCTCCACCGCGGGCCGCAATCTCGCCCCGGTCGGCATGGGCGTACGAGAGCGCGCCGACGTGATCCTGCCGCCGTTCGAGATGGCGATCCGGGAGAGCGGGGTGCGCTCGGTCATGCACGCCTACACCGACACCGACGGCGTTCCCTCCGCCGCCGACGAACTTCTGCTGACCGGACTCCTGCGGGACACCTGGGGGTTCACCGGCACCGTGGTCGCCGACTACTTCGGCATCGCCTTCCTCCAGACCCTGCACGGCGTGGCGGGCACCCTCGGCGAAGCGGCGGGCGCCGCCCTCGCGGCCGGCGTGGACGTCGAACTGCCCACCGTGAAGGCGTACGGCGAACCCCTGCTCAAGGCCGTCGCCGACGGGAAGGTGCCCGAAGCCCTCGTCGACCGCGCGGTACGCCGGGTGCTGATCCAGAAGGCACAGCTCGGACTCCTCGACGCCGACTGGGACCCGACTCCCGCCGCCCTCAAGGGCCTTGGCGCGGCCTCCGCCGACGGTACGGCCTCCGTCGACGACACGGCCTCCGCCGACGGCACAGCCTCCGTCGACGGTACGGCCGACCTCACCGACGCCGGGATCGACACCGAGGCGCTGCGCGGCCGGGTCGACCTCGACCCGCCGGCCAACCGCGCCATCGCCCGGCAGGTCGCCGAGCAGAGCGTCGTCCTGCTGCGCAACGACGGCGACACCCTGCCGCTGGACCGCCCCGCGACCATCGCCGTCATCGGCCCCAACGCCCACACCCCCACCGCCGTGCTGGGCTGCTACGCCTTCCCCGTACACGTCGGCGGACAGCACCCCGACACCCCGCTCGGCATCGAACTGCCCACCCTGCGCGAGGCGTTGGTCGCCGAATTCCCCGGCGCGCGGATCGTCTCGGCGCTCGGCGCGAGCATCGACGGCGCCGACACCGACGGCTTCGCCGAGGCGGTACGGGTGGCACGTGGCGCGGACGCCGTCGTCCTCGCCCTCGGCGACCGGGCGGGCCTGTTCGGACGCGGCACCAGCGGGGAGGGCTGCGACGCGGAGTCGCTGACGCTGCCCGGCGTGCAGCAGCAGCTCCTCGACACCCTGCTGGACACGCTCGCGGGCACCGGTACCCCGCTGATCGTCACCCTGCTGGCCGGGCGGCCCTACGCGCTCGGCCGCGCCGCCACCGAGGCCGCCGCCGTCGTGCAGTCCTTCTTCCCCGGCGAGGAGGGCACCGCCGCCGTCGCCGGAATCCTCAGCGGCCGGGTCGAGCCCTCCGGCCGACTGCCCGTCAGCGTCCCGCGCCGCCCCGGCGGCCAGCCGTCCACGTATCTGGCGGCGCGCCTCGGCAAGGCCAGCGAGGTCTCCAGCATCGACCCCACCGCGGCCTTCGCCTTCGGCCACGGGCTGACGTACACCCGATTCCAGTGGACGGACCTGGACGTGCCGCGCCTGCACACCGGGACGGACGGGGAGATCGCGCTCGCCTTCACCGTGCGCAACACCGGTCGCCGGGACGGCACCGAGGTCGTCCAGCTCTACCTCCACGACCCGGTCGCCTCGGTCGTGCAGCCCGTGCAGCGGCTGGTCGGCTACCACCGGGTCGCCCTCGCGCCCGGCGAGTCCGCCCGCGTCGAGGTCACCGTGCCCGCCGACCTGGCCGCGTTCACCGGCCGTGACGGCCGACGCGTCGTGGAACCGGGGGAGTTGGAGCTGCGGCTCGGCGCCTCCTCCACCGATCTGCGGCTCACCGTCGTCTGCGCCCTGACCGGCCCGGCCCGCACGGTGGACCACACCCGCAGGCTGCACGCCGACTTCACGACGGATCGCGAACGGGACTCCGTGTCCTGAACATCCTGAACGCCACTTCTGTAGCGGTGACCTGACGGACCGACAGCCGTGTCCCGCCCTGCGCGGAGGCGCGGCTGTCGGCGTTACGGAACCGGCGCCGACGGGGGAGCGGCGGGTCCCTCCCGTAGCGCCCGCGCCTCCAGATGCCGCCACATCGCCGACGCGTTGAACCCCGCTCCCCGACCGGCGGCTGGACCCCCTGCACGCGCTGGGCGACGTGATGGACCTTGGCCACGCCTTCTTCGCCTCCGCCGGGCTGCCGCGGGACCGCCTCGCGGCCCTGCGCGACGCCTTCCGCGCCTCGCTGCCCGCGGCCTTGGTGAGCGTGACGCCGAAGTCGTCGGAGGAGAAGACGCCGCCGTAGCCGCCGCGCCAGATCCGGCCGCGCCGGTTCGGATCGGCCACGACGGCGCGGTAGACGTCGTCCTTGCGCAGCCCCTTCCAGTGCCCGCCGCCGTCGGCGGTGGTCCAGCCGCCGACGGAGTCCAGCCGCTGGCAGCCGACTACTGGCAGCTGTGCTGGCAGCAGGCCGCCCCGCTGAACGCCCCGGCCGAGGACCCGCCGGTCAGGGAGGACCGGCTGATGCTGTCGCTGCTGGTCGGCGGCCTGAAGGACGAGGCCATCGCCCGTCAGCTCGGCTGGTCCATCCGTACGATGCGCCGCCGGATGAGCGGCCTGGACGAACGTCTCGGGGTCACCAACCGCTTCCAGGCCGGGGTGGTCGCGACCCGGCGCGGCTGGATCTGACCGGCGGTCGCATGCGCCGGGAGCGGAGGCCGGGCTCACGGCCGGGTGCGGGGTCGGGTACGGGGTCGGATGCCGCCTGGATACGAGGCCGGACGCGTGCCCGCGCGGACTCACCCATTCGGCGATCCGAGTGACGGAGCGTCGGGCGGAGCCGGGATACCACGCTGACCTGTGGAATTGCCGCATGTCGAGCGCGACACGCTGCCGGATGCCGCCAGAAGTGACGGGTTGTCAGCAGGCGCGGTGCCCGGCCGCCGGGTTGCCTCGGAAGCGCGAGCACGGATTTCCCCCGTTGCGGTGCACCGGCATCCGCGTCCGGACTCGCTGGAGGATCACTCATGCGTTCGATCAACACGCTTCTGGGCACCGCCGTTCTCGGTGCGAGCATCGCGCTGGCCGCTCCGGCCGCTCACGCCGCCGCCGCGCTGCCGCAGACCACGGCCGAGTGCACCAAGGCGGTGGCCGCCGCCGACAAGGCGCAGGCCGACTACGACGCCGCGCTGGCGGACTACAAGAAGCAGGTCGCGGCGGGCGGCCACCCCGGCACCGCCGAGCAGGACAACCTCTCCGCGCTGGAGAACCAGGTCAACGTCACGGCCTCCGACGCCTCGCGCGTCTGCCCGGACGCCAAGGTCCCGTCCGGCACCGTGCACACCGGCATCGGCAGCACGAGCGAGGGCGGCAACACCACCGAGATCGCGCTCGGCGCCGGTCTGCTCGGTGTCGTCGGCGCGGGCACCCTCGTACTGCGCCGCCGCCGCGCCGGTGGCCAGGTCTGACGAAGGTCCGACGCGAGGTCGCCGACGCGGGGCGCGCAGCCCTGACGCAGCCCTGACGCGGTCCTGGTCACCGGCCGTCACGGCCTCACCGGCCCGCCGCGGTCGCACCCGTGCCCCGTACCCCGTGGTCGTACCGCGCGGTGCGGGGCCGCGCCCCGGCGCCTTCTCGCCGCGTCATCCGATTGGCCGCGTCCCCCGGCAGGCCGCGTCTTTCGGCAGCCCGAGCCGCCTCCCCCCTACGTGACGTCAGACAGGCAGACCCCGTGGACCACAACGCCCCCGCAGGCAGCGGCCTGCTCCGCCGTATCGCGCTGACCGTGCTGACGACGGTCGCGGTGTCCGTCGGGATCACCCTGATCAGCAACGGCGCCCAGTCGCAGACGCCCCCGCCGCAGCCGGGCGCCGCCCAGGCGTTCGCGGCGCAGGACGACACGCCGAGCCCCGCGCCGACGCGGCCCGGCGTCCCTGCGATCACGGTGCTGCCGCCCTCGGTGCCGACCGAGGTCCGGATTCCCTCCATCCGCCTCGACGCCCCGGTGACCGGCCTCGACCTGCGACAGGACGGCCACCTCGACGCGCCGCCGGACGACAACCGGAATCTGGCGGGCTGGTACCGGGGCGGTACGGCGCCCGGAGCCGTCGGCACCGCGATCCTCGCCGGTCACGTTGACACCCGGCAGGGCTCCGCCGTCTTCTACAACCTCGGCGCGCTCAAGAAGGGCGCCGCCGTCGAGGTGGACCGCCAGGACGGCCGTACCGCCCTGTTCACGATCGACGCCATCGAGGTGTACGCGGCCAAGGACTTCCCGAACAACAAGGTCTACGGTCCCGCCTCCCGGCCGGAGCTGCGCCTGATCACCTGCGGCGGCGGATTCGACAAGAAGCGGCAGCAGTACCTGGGCAATGTCGTCGTCTACGCCCACCTGACCGGGGCCCGCCTCTGAGGCCGTGACGTGCCCGGCGTACCTGCTCCGACGTACCGGCCGACACCGGCGTACCTGCTCCGACGTACCTGCGCGACGCACCGACCGACACCGACGCACCGAACGTTCCGACGTACCGAACGACACCGATCGAGGAGTGGCTGTGGCCAAGGCATATCTGGTGGGAAGCGGAATCGCGTCGCTCTCGGCGGCGGCGTTCCTGATCCGCGAGGGCGGATTCACGGGCTCCGACATCGTGATCCTGGAGGAGCAGGACCGCGAGGGCGGCAGCCTGGACGCGGCGGGCACGCCCGAGAGCGGCTACACCATGCGCGGCGGCCGGATGTTCGAGGTGCACTTCGACTGCACCTACGACCTGCTGTCCTCCGTCCCCTCCCTCGACGACCCCACCAAGTCCGTCACCGAGGACACCTTCGCCTTCCACGAGGACTTCGCCTGGAACGACCACGCCCGGCTGGTGGACGCGGAAGGGAAGGTGATCGACGCGCACTCGATGACCTTCTCCGAGCGCGACCGGCTGGAGTTGGTGGCGTGCGTGGCGACCCCGGAGAAGCTGCTGGACGGCAAGCGCATCGCGGACTGTTTCCACGAGGAGTTCTTCCACACCAACTTCTGGGCGATGTGGTGCACCACCTTCGCCTTCGAGCCCTGGCACAGCGCGATCGAGTTCCGCCGCTATCTGAACCGCTTCGTGCACCTGTTCAAGACCTTCGACAGCATGTCGGGGATCTACCGCACGCGGTTCAACCAGTTCGACTCGATCGTGCGCCCGCTGATGAAGTGGCTCGCCGACCAGGGCGTCGTCGTGCAGTTGGGCACCCGCGTCACCGATCTGCGGCTCGCGCCGGGCGACGAGCTCACCGTGGAGGCCATCACCTGGGTGCGCGGCGGCGCGACCGAGGAGACGGCGGTCGGCCCCGACGACCTGGTGATGGTCACCAACGGTTCGATGACCGCGAACTCCACCCTCGGCGACACCGACACCGTGCCCGTCCTGGACACCACGAGCACCGCCGGGTCCTGGGCGCTGTGGGAGACGCTGGCCGCCAAGCGCCGCGGGCTCGGCGACCCGAAGGTGTTCGACTCCTCCGTCAAGGACTCCACCTGGGAGTCGTTCACGGTCACGACCAAGGACCCACTCTTCTTCAAGCTGATGGAGGAGTTCAGCGGCAGCGAGGCGGGCAAGGGTGGCCTGATCACGTTCAAGGACTCCAAGTGGCTGCTGACCATCGTCCTCAACCACCAGCCGCACTTCCGTGAGCAGCCCGAGGACACGTACGTCTGGTGGGGTTACGCGCTCTTCCCCGACCGGGAGGGCGACTTCGTCGGCAAGCCGATGGCGCGGTGCACCGGCCGCGAGATCCTGGACGAGGTCCTTCAGCACCTGCGGTTCGCCGAGCGCCCGCGCATCCTGGACGACTCGATCGTGATCCCGGCGATGATGCCGTACATCACCAGCCAGTTCCTGGTCCGCTCCGCGGGCGACCGCCCCCAGGTCGTCCCCGAGGGCTCCACCAACCTGGCCTTCATCGGGCAGTACGCGGAAGTGCCCGACGACGTCGTCTTCACCGTGGAGTACTCGGTGCGCACCGCGTGGACCGCCGTGGCGGGACTGCTCGGTCTCGAGCGGCAGCCCCCGCCGGTCCACAAGGGCGGCCACGACCCGAAGGTGCTGATCGAGGCGGTGCAGACGCTCCACCGCCGCTGACGCCGGTTAGGCGGGGCCGGGCTCGCGCTGCGCGTCGTCCAGGGCGCGGAGGTGTTCGAGCGCGGGGACGGCGGCGGCCAGCGCCGCCGCCTCGTCGGGGGGCAGCCGGTCGATGAGCCGGGCGAAGACCTCGACACTCGACCGGCGGCGCTCGGCCAGAACCGGCGCGCCGTACCGAGAACGAGCGCTCAGTAGACCGCGGCGACCAGTAGGAGAACGACCCCGGTCACCGACGCGCCTATGCGTACGAGGTGGAAGCGGCCCCAGCGGTCCCGGAGCCCCTGCCAGTCGTCGGGAAGGGTGTCGACCGTCCAGGTCCCGATGCGCGTGACGATCGGGACCTCGACGGCTGCCGTCACCACCAGGGCGACGACGAACAGCGCGAGTGCCGCCAATGTGAGGAAGAACGTGCGGCGGTGCCCGTCGTAGGACAGCACCAGGACGGGAACCGCGGACAGCAGCGCCGCGGGCATGAGCACGGTCATCACCTGGGCCATGTTCCGGCTCAGCCTCCGCACGAGCGGAAGCATGAAGTCCGGCTCGAAGCGCGGCATGGACCGGGTGAGGGCGAGCCAGGGACCCCAGAACATCCCCGAGACCGCGGCCGACAGAAGGATGTTGACCAGCTGCCAGGTCTTCATGGTGATGCGCCTCCCCGTGGTTACTGTCACTGTAAATTTACAGTAGCAGAATAAATTATGCTCCCGCACTATGCTGTGCGCATGAGCAGGGGCACGGTGAACTGGACGGTGCTGCGCGCGCCCGCCGCGGGGGAGCCCGAGGGCGAGGGGCTGCGCGAGCGCAAGAAGCGCCTGATGCGGCAGCAGCTCTCCGACGCGGCGACGCGGATGTTCGTGGAGCGCGGCTTCGACGCCGTACGGGTCGCCGAGATCGCCCAGGCGTGCGGGGTGTCGGAGAAGACGGTCTTCAACTACTTCCCGACCAAGGAATCGCTGATCCTGGACCTGCCGCAGGCGACCGCGGCCTCCCTGGAAGTGGCGCTCTCCGACCCCGCGCCCGGCTTCTCACCGGTCGCGGCGGCGCTGCGGGTCCTGGCCGACGAGCTGGCGAGCGTCACCTCCTGGCTCGCCGCCCAGGACGACCGGGCCGGCGCCGCCGCGGACTTCCGTCGCTTCGGCGCGCTCATCCACTCGACCCCCTCGCTGCGCGCCCAGCAACGGGAGATCCGCGACGAACTCGTCGCCGTCACCGCAGGACTGCTCGCCCGCAGGACCGGCGCGGAGCCCGGCGACCCGGAGCCGCAGATCACGGCCACCGCACTGCTCGGGCTGTGGCCGGTGCAGTTCCGCAGCCTCGGCCGCCACCTCGACGGGACCCGCACGCCCGGCCAGGTGCGGGACGCGGTCACCGTCGACGTGCACCGTGCCGCGAACCTCATCGACGCCGGACTGCGGACGTTCGGGGCGCCGGACGCCGGATAACGCCGGGTCGGCCGTACGGGACGGCGCTTCATGCGTGTCCCGCGTGCGATCTCCGTCACTCGCGCGGGCATTGTCCCCACGGCACGGGCCGGTTACCGTGATTGCTGTTTTCCGGCAGGACCGACGCGAGAGAGGGGACGGGCATGCGCGGCGCACACGACAGCGGCGGCACACCCCGCCCCGGCGGGTCCTTCCAGCTCCACGTCGCCAGGCGCCACGTCGACCTGCTGCGCGTGAGCAGCGCCCTGTGTCCGGAAACCCTCCCGGCCCGCTGACCGTCCAGGAGCCCGCAGGTCCGCACGTCCCGTCGGGACGTCGACCCCGCTTCCCGCACGGCGGCGCGTAGCCGTTCGCCGACGCGCGCCCGCACACCCCCGCGCGCTCGCCCTCCCCGCCGCCGTTTCCCGACGTCAACCCGCCCGCCGCACGAGGCCGTTGACGCCGTACGCGCGCTGCCGCGACCGCACATCCAGACGGGAAGCACCGATCATGGAGCACCAGGACACCTTCCAGCGCCTACGCGCTGTGCCCGAAGACCCCCCACCACCGGCCGAATCGGGGAAGACCCGCGCGCCGCGCGCCCTCGACCGCCGCCCCACGGACGACGAACTGCTCGCCGCCAGGCTCGTACCACTGCGCAGGCCGGGCCAATGGGTCTCCGCGCTGGTCCTGTTGGTGCTGTTCGCCATGCTGGTGCACACCCTGCTGACCAACAAGCGGTTCCAATGGGGCACCGTCGGCGACTACTTCCTGCGCGGATCGATCCTGCACGGCCTGGAACTCACGCTGTGGCTGACGGGCGCCGTCATGGCCAGCGGCTACCTCCTCGGCATCGGCATCGCCGCGATGCGCCTGTCCCGCAACCCCGTCCTGCGCGCCCTGAGCTTCGGCTATGTCTGGCTGCTGCGCTCCGTGCCGCCGCTGGTACAACTCCTCTTCTGGTACGAACTCGCCTCGCTGTACCCGCGGATATCGCTCGGCATCCCCTTCGGCCACGAATTCGTCACCGTCAAGACCGCCCACCTGTTCAGCGGCATCCTCGCCGCCTACGTCGGCCTCACCCTCGACGTGGCCGCCTTCTCCTCCGAGATCGTCAGGGGCGGCATCCTGTCCGTCGACCCGGGACAGAGCGAGGCCGCGCAGGCGCTCGGCCTCGGCAACGGCCGGATCTTCCGCAAGATCGTGCTCCCGCAGGCCATGCCCGCGATCATCCCCGCCTCCGGCAACCTGCTGATCGGCATGCTGAAGGCGACCTCCATCGTGAGCGTCATCGCCGTCCAGGACCTGCTGTATTCGGCCCAGTTGATCTACAACCAGAACTTCCTCATCATGCCGCTGCTGCTGGTGGCCACCGTCTGGTACGTCATCCTCACCACGCTGCTGTCGATCGGCCAGTTCTACGTCGAGCGGTACTACGCGCGCGGCAGCGGTCGCGGTGGCGGCGGTGGTCCCAAGCGCGGCTTCTGGGAGGTCACCCGCGCCAACATCCCGGTGTTCGGCCGGACCAGGACCGACCTGGCGGGTCTGTCATGACCGACGACGGACGCCCGCTGGTCAGGATCCGCGGCCTGCGCAAGAGCTTCGGCACGCAACTCGTCCTCGACAGCGTCGACATGGATGTCCACGAGGGCGAGGTGACCGTCCTGCTCGGCCCCTCCGGCTCCGGGAAATCCACGCTGCTGCGCTGCGTCAACCACCTGGAGCGGCCCGACGCGGGCTTCGTCGAGGTCGGCGGCGACATCGTCGGCTACCGGCCGGGCCGCGGCCGACTGCACGAACTGCGCGCCCGCTCGATCACCCGGCAGCGCGCCCATGTCGGCATGGTCTTCCAGCAGTTCAACCTCTTTCCGCACATGACGGTGCTGGAGAACATCACGGAAGCGCCGGTCGCGGTGCGCGGCGTGCCGCGCAAACAGGCGGCGGTCCGGGCGCGCGCCCTGCTGGAACAGGTCGGGCTCGGCGGACGCGAGGACTCCTACCCCCGGCAGATGTCCGGCGGCCAGCAGCAACGCGTCGCCATCGCCCGCGCGCTCGCGATGGAGCCGAGGCTGCTGCTCTTCGACGAGCCCACGAGCGCCCTCGACCCCGAACTCGTCGGCGACGTCCTCGCCGTGATGAAGGACCTCGCGGGGAGCGGGATGACGATGATCGTCGTCACCCACGAGATCGGCTTCGCCCGCGAGGTCGCCGACACCGTCGCCTTCCTCGACGGCGGCCGGATCATCGAGTCGGGGCCGCCCGCCGACGTCCTCGCCGACCCCCGCCACCCCAGGGCGCGGTCCTTCCTCGCGGCCGTCCTGTAGCGCCGGTCCCGCATCGCCCCCGCACTCCTCCCATTGACGCTCGCCGTCGCGCGGTTCACGCCAGGCCGCGCACACACCTGCCCGCACTCGTCTCGACCCCGCTGCGAAAGGCACCCCCGTGACCACCGAAAGACGCCCCGCCCGCCGTCTCCCGCGGCCGGCCGCCGCCACGCTCACCGCCGTCATCGGCCTCGCCCTGCTGACCGCCTGCGGTGACTCGTCCGACGACTCGGGCACGCCGAAGTCCCGGGCAGCCGGCGCCACCTCGTCGTCGTCCGCGTCGGCCGGATCGACCGCCATCCCGACCGAGGACGTCGTCTCGGGCATCGCGGCCGACCCCGCGCTGACGGCGGAGCTGCCCGCCGCGGCGAAGAGCAGCGGCACGCTCACCCTGGGCACCACCCGCGCGCCGGGCGTCACCGGCCTCCCGCACGGCGGCGAGAGCGAGGACGGCACGCCCATCGGCCTCGACGTCGACCTGCGCAACGCCGTCGGCAAGGTCCTCGGCATCACGTGGAAGGTGCAGTACGGCACCTTCCCGACCGTCATCCCCGGTGTGCAGAACGGCCGGTACGACGTCGGCCAGGACAACTTCGGTGTCACCAAGGCCCGCGTGGAGGTCGTGGACTTCGCGACCTACCTCAACGACGGCCAGTCCTTCCTCGGCGCCGAGGACGTGCCCGTCGACTCGGTCACCCAGCTCACCGACCTCTGCGGGCTGACGGTGGCGACCAGCCCCGGCTCCACCTTCCAGCAGATCCTCACCGACGGCGCCTCGAAGTGCTCGGGCGCCGGGAAGAAGCCGTACAAGGTGCAGTACTTCACCGACTCCGCCCCCATCTTCCTGGGGCTGGCGAACGGCAAGGTGGACATCTATTTCGGCCCGACGCTGGCGCTGAAGTACGACGCCACGCATGTGCCCCACACGAAGTACCTCGGCCAGATCAGCACCACGCCGGTCGGATTCGTGACGGCGAAGGGCTCACCGATCGGCAAGGCGCTCAGCGACGCCGTGAACAAGCTGATCGCCGACGGCACCTACGCGAAGATCTTCGCGAAGTGGGACGTGCCCGGCACGGGCATCACCAAGTCCGAGGTCAACCCGGCAGCCACTTTCTGAGACCCGCCGCCCTCGACCGCGCCCGCCTCCGGCGGCGCCCGGACCCCGTGCCCGAGCGGCACGGGGTCCGGGCCGCGCGGCCCCGCACGACGATCACACCGGCCGACCTCCGCGTGCTACGGTCCCGCGAAGTCCCTTCGCCCCATGAGGATTTCCATGCCGTATCAGCCGCCTGTGTGGCCGGTGTCCGTCAAGGCCGTGGTGCTCGACGCGCGTGGCCGTGTCCTGCTGTCGAGGAACGACCGCGAGGAGTGGGAACTCCCCGGCGGGCACCTGGAGTCGGGCGCCGAGCAGACCGGACGACGGGCCGACGACAGCCCCGAATCCGCCGTCGAACGCCAGGTGCTGGAGAGGACCGGCTGGCTGGTCGAGGCCGACGGCCTCATCGACGACGGGGTGTGGATCCACGAGACCGCGCCCGGCCGTCGCGTCCTGGTCGTCACGTACGGCTGCTCGCTGCTGCCGCCCGACCAGCCGCCGCCGCCGACGGCAGAGGAGCACAAGGAATCCGCGCTCTTCCCGCTCGACAGCATCCCCGAGCTGAACATGCCCAGCTCCTACAAGCGCGCCATCTACGCCTGGACACAACGAAGTTGAGCTGAGGCGCGAGGGAGGGACAGCTACCAGCTCGATTTGCGCACGCCCGGCAGGAACCCCGCGTGCGCCTGCTCGCGCAGCCGGACCCGTGAGATGCCGAAGGTGCGGAAGTAGCCGCGCGGGCGGCCGTCCACCGCGTCCCGGTTGCGGACCCGGGTGGCGCTCGCGTCGCGCGGCTGTCGGCCCAACTCGGCCTGCGCGGAGGCCCGTTCGCCGGGCGTGGTGGCGGGGGAGGCGATGATCCGCTTCAACTCGGCCCGGCGTGCCGCGTATCGGGCGACCACCGCCTGACGCTGCTCGTTCTTCGCGATCTTGCTCTTCTTGGCCATCAGACCTTCTCCCCGCGGGCGCGCAGCCGGGCGACGGCCGCCTCGACGCCGATCCGGTCGACGGTCTTGATGCCCTTCGCGCTGAGCGTCAGCCGGACGAAGCGGCCCTCGGAGGCCAGCCAGTAGCGCTTGCGCTGGATATTGGGGTCGAAGCGGCGCGGTGTGCGCCGATGGGAGTGGGAGATGGCGTTGCCGAAGCCGGGCTTGCGCCCGGTGAGCTGGCAGTGGGCGGACATGGTGCCTCCAGGGCGGTTGCGGACTCGCGAGGGCCCGCGACGGCCCGGACGACCGCCGCCGATGCCCGGCGACCGGCCCCACCGTACCTTAATGGAAACGAATGTCATTACGCCGGGCTACCGGCTCCCGGACTGCCGCCCTCCCGGACTGCCGCACTGCCGCACTACCCCCTGTCCGGGACGCGGCAGCGCCCCCCTGAAACGCGTCACGGCCCGGCCTCCGGCGTCACCGGAGACCAGGCCACAGGGGAACGGGAGGCGATCAGGGCTTACGGGCGACCGCTCCGTACATCGCGATCTGCTCGTCCCGCACCGCGGGGTCGACGGAGTCGTCCGGCCGCCAGCGGTGCACCTGCGTGATGCCCGGCTCCACCAGCTCCAGGCCCTCGAAGTACGCCTGCGCCTCGCTGAGATTCCGCAGCCGCATCGGCATGCCGCGCGCGGTGTACTCGGCGTTCACGCGCCCGACCTCCTCCGGCGCGAAGTCGTCCGTGCCGATCGACATCGCGAGGTAGCTGCCGGACGGCAGCGGGTCCAGCAGGCGGTGGACGATGCCGAGCGGGTCGTCCTCGTCCATGATCAGGTGGACGATCGCGATGAACGTCAGGCCCACCGGCTTGCCGAGGTCGATGGTCTCGCGGAACTGCGGCGAGCCGAGGATCGCGGCGGGGTCCCGCATGTCCGCCTCGATGTACTCGGTCCGCCCCTCGGGGGTGCTGGAGGACAGGCCCGCCGAGAGCGTGAGCACGATCGGGTCGTTGTCCACGTACACCACCCGCGACTCGGGGGCGATGGACTGCGCGACCTCGTGCACGTTCGGCCGGGTCGGTATGCCGGTGCCGATGTCGACGAACTGCCGGATGCCCGCCTCCTGCGCCAGGTAGCGCGTGGCGCGGTGCATGAACTTCCGGTTCTCCAGCATATGCGGCACGATCGACGGCCACACCTCCACCATGGCGTCGCCCGCCTCGCGGTCGGGAGGGTAGTAGTCCTTGCCGCCGAGGATGTAGTCGTACACCCGTGCCGGGTGCGGGTTCTTGGTGTCGATACGGTCGGCCGGCCAGCCGTTCTCGGGCACGCGGTCCTCCGGATTTCCTTGTCGATGTGCGGTGGTGCCGCTCGCGCGGCCTGGCGTCACTGCTGGAGCAGGAAGTCGGCGTCGCCCGCCTTGGTGCCCCGGATGAAACTCTCGATCTCCCGGCGGTTGTAGATCAGCGCGGGGCCGCCCGGATCGGTGGACTGGCGCAGCGCCACCCGGCCGTCGGGCAGCTTCATCGCCTCGACGCACGCTCCGCCGGCATCGTCGCTCCACGGCTTGTGCCAGCCGTGGGGCCCGAGGTCGGCGGCACTCATGCCGTTGCGAATGTGATCCACGTCAGAGCTCCTTGCGTAGGGCACCCAGCAGTGCCTTGGTCTTCTTCTCCTGCGGCGCCTGGGCGGCGAGCCGGTCCATGGCCTCGCGGTACGCGGCGACCTCGTCCTGCTTGTCGAGGTAGGTCGACCCGATCAGGCCGCCGAGATAGACGACATCGGGCAGTTCCGCGGCCTCGAACCGGAAGAGCTGGAAGGCCCCCGCGCGGGTCGCCGGGTGCGGCCCGTTGGTGAAGGGCATCATCTGAAGGCGTACGTTCGGCAGTTCGCCGATCTCCAGCAGATGGTCGATCTGAGCGCGCATCACCTTCGGTCCGCCGACCGGCCAGTGCAGCACCGTCTCGTCCATCACCGCCCAGAGCAGCGGGGGTTGGGCACGGGTCAGGATCTGTTGCCGGGCCAGCCGCAGGGCGACCCTGCGGTCGATGTCCTCGGCCGACGCCTGCGGGTCGCCCGCGGTGAGCAGCGCGTGCGCGTACTCCTCGGTCTGGAGCAGGCCGGGGATGAACTGCGCCTCGTACGCGCGGATGTGGACCGCCGCCTGCTCCAGGCTGAGATAGGCGCCGAACCAGTCGGGCATCACGTCGCGGTAGGTGTGCCACCAGCCGTGCTTGTTGGCCTCGCGGGCGAGTTCGAGGAAGGTCTCGATTTCGGCCGTTTCCGTGATGCCGTAGGTGCGCAGCAGCTTCTCGACGTCGGACAGCCGCAGCCGTGCCACCTTGGCCTGTTCCATCCGGCGGATCGTCGAATGGCTCACCCCGATGACCTCGCCGGCCTGCTCGAATGAGACGCCGGCGCGGGATCTGAGCTCCTCCAACTGGCGTCCCAGTATCATCCGCAGCACCGTAGGAGGGCCGCCGCCCCACCCATTGTCGGTGGCCGCCATTGCTACCTCCCCGTGCGAATGTTCAGTGCTCGCCGCAGTGTGCCATGTTGCCCCGCAGTCTCCCGCCGCCCTGGCTCATTCTGCGAATTGCACTTTGTGGCTTGCGAGTTGAGGGTAGCAGCACCATAGTTGGAGTCGACGGCGTAGCCGATCACCATGATGACTACGTTGTCAGGAACCGCCACGCGCCCGGTCGTCCTCAGCCGTCGTCATCGCGGAAGCACCGACACAGGCAGTGACGCCGATGGTCGAGCCCGGCAGTGATGCCGCCGAGCGCGCAACCGCGACCCCACATACGCGGCCCCCACGAGAGGTGACGGCCATGGCAGCATTAACGGGTCTCCGAACCCCACCGATCACGTCATCGCGCCCGAGCGGCGATGTGTACGCCGTCTTCCGTCTCGCCGCCCACCGGACCTCCGTGAGCGCCGCCCGCCACGAGGCCCGCGCGGAACTCGACCGCTGGGGCCTGCCCGAGGGCGTCCGCGACGACATCGTGCTGGTCGT
The DNA here is from genome assembly GCF_044741185.1 of Streptomyces sp. NPDC088197. Taxonomy (NCBI): domain Bacteria; kingdom Bacillati; phylum Actinomycetota; class Actinomycetes; order Kitasatosporales; family Streptomycetaceae; genus Streptomyces; species Streptomyces sp. NPDC088197. Next base: position 365,483 of record NZ_JBIUSD010000004.1, on the reverse strand, counting down.
CTCCGAGCTGGTCACCAACGCGATCGTGCACAGCCTCAGCGACAGCGTGACCTGCCATCTGCGCGGCGGCGGTCCCGAGGTCTACGTCGAGGTCGGCTCCGAGGGGCGCAGCGCGTCGCGGCACGACGCCCGGCCGCCGGACGAGGGGGGCCGCGGGCTGGTCGTCGTGGAGGCCCTGAGTACGACCTGGGGGATCAACGTCCCCTCGCCCGGAGCCGGTTGGACGGCCTGGGCCACCTTCACCGTGCCCGCCGCCCCGGCCGACGACGCGTCGGCCACGTACTCGGAGGACCCCCGATGAAGCGTGTCCCCCCGGCCGGCCGTCGCTCCGCCCTGCCGCCCCGGGGCACCCGCCTCGACTGGCTCGCCCCCCGCGTGGACGGGCCTCCGGCCGCCAGGGAACGGATCCATGTCCCGACCACCGCAGACTTCCCGCCGGGACTGGCCTGCGACGTGGTCGAGACGTCCGCGGAGCACGGCATGCGGATCCTCGGCTGCCTGCCCAGCTCCGGCTGCGTCCTCACCAACGGACGGCAGTGGTCGTGGATCGTGCCGACCGGCTCCGACATCGACGTGGAGTGGCCGTCCTCCACCCGCTACCTGGTCGACGCGGCCGTGCTGGTGCCCGCGTACGAGACGCTGCCCGACGTGTCCGGCGGCCACGACGTCATCCACCCGCCGGACCAGGCCGTGCCGTACACGCACCCGATCCTGCTGTACTTCGCGGCCTGCTGCATCGCCGGGGTGCAGCCCGCCATGACCGTCGAGTAGCGGCCCCGACTGGCGGCCCGGAACGGCACGGGGCCTGCCCGGAGCCGCCGCGCGGGCGGTCCGGGCAGGCCGTGGGTGACAACTCAGCGGACCGTGAAGGGGAGTTGGACGGTCTTGCCGTTCACCAGCACTTCGGCGGCCATGATGCCGACGGTCTCCGGGTCGCGCACGGTGAAGTCGAGCGCGAAGGTACCGTCGAGGCCGATGACGCGCAGCACCGAGGAGTCGGAGCTCTGGGCGCCGTTGGCGCGGCGCCCGGACACGACGACCGTGGCGACGGGGGCGAAGTTCCGCCCGCTGACCAGTACGGAGGTGCCGACCGGTCCCGCGGCCGGACTGAGCGAGTAGGCGGGAGCGGGCGGGGCCGTGCTGCCGTTGACGGCGAAGGCGGCGGTCGCGGTGTGCCCGTTGATCAGCCACTCGTGCGCGTAGAGCGCCACCGTGGCCGGGTCGTTGACCGTGAAGGTCTGCGACCAGGTGCCGTCCAGGCCGATGATCTTGGTGGCGTAGCTGTCGGAGGTGCGGGAGCCGTCCGCCTTGAGCCCGTCGATCTCCACCGTGGCGACCGGCGCCCAGCCCTGGCCGACGACCGTGACCTTGGTGTGCGCGGGACCGGAGGCGGGGCTGAGCGTGATGAACGTCGTGGCGACGGACAGCGGCGCGAGGACGTGGATCGAGCCCGCGGTGACCTGCACCTGGTAGGAGCCCTTGGCGACGGATTTCGCCACGGTGACCGAGCCGGAGAGCTTCCCGTCGGAGGCGATGCTCAGGCTGCTCGACGAGACGGACGCGGCCGAGCACGCGGTGCCGTCCGCGGCGCAGAGCGCGGCGGTCGGGGTGGTGCCCGCGGGCCAGCCCGATCCGGTGAGCGTCGCCGCGTGGCCGGGAAGGACGGTCGGGGTGGTGGCGCTGAGCGTCACGGCGGTGGTGGTGACGGTGAACGGTACGGTGACGCTGGTCCCGGCCGTGCCGCTCTCGTCGGCGTAGACGGCCACCAGGTCGGCGCTGTCGATGGTGAAGTCGGTGCTGAACGTGCCGTCGGGCAGGCTCTGTACGTAGACCGCGTCGTCGAGGGCGTTCCCGGCGGCGTCGAGTCCCCAGATGTTGATCCACTGGTCCTGGCGGAAGTTGTGACCCACGACGGTGATCACCGTGCCGACCACGCCGTTGTTCTGGGACAGCGTCATCGTTCTCGGACCGGTGGGCGCGAACGCCTTGACCGTCAGTGGCGCGTTCGCGTGGGTCGTGCCGTCGTTGACCTGGATCTGATACGAGCCGTCGGCCACGGTGTTGGCGTCGGCGAGCGTCGCGGTGCCGGTGAGGATGCCCGAACTGTCGATGGCGAGGGTGTTGGACGTGAAGTCGGCCGGGTTGCAGCCCGCGCCGTTGGCGTCGCACAGCGACACCGTCGGAGTGCCGCCGGCCGTCCAGCCGCCGCCCGCGAGGTCGATCGCGGTGTGCGGCCGGACCGTCCCGGTGGGCCCGGACAGCGAGGCGCCGCTGCCCGCTCCCTGCGCGGTGACCGTGCCGACCGGTCCGCCGCCCGCGGTGATCACGCAGGGCGTCTGGTACGTACCCCCGAGGACCACGGTGCTGGTGAGGGTACGGGTCGGCGTGAAGCTGATGGCCCCCGAGGCGTTGGCGGGCAGGTAGATGTCACCCTCGTACGGGGGAACGACGACGGGCTGCCCCGAGGGGTAGTTCATGTTCACCGTGGGGCCGGTGACCGTCACGGTACCGGTGGCGCCGCCGGACATCGCCAGGTCCATGGAGGGCGTGGTGGGCACATTGGACAGCGAGGTGCCGGGGATGGCCGGGCTGGCGCCGAGGGTGACGGTGACGTGCACCTTGCCGCCGGGGGTGACGACGGCCGGGGTCAGGGTCACCGTCATCGACTGCGGCCCGGTGGCGTCGCCCTGACCCGCCGGGAGCGTGCAGTGCACGGTCGGGTTGATGGTCGCGGCCCGGGCCGTCGTCGCGGAGGTCAGACCCGCGCCGACGAGGGCGAGCACCGCGACGGCGCCCGTGGCGATTCTTGCCCGCCAGCCCCGTCCGGGCCTGCGGTGGAAGGGTGGGAACATCTGCTGCGCCGCCTTTCGGGCATGGCAGACCCCTCCCTGAGCCTGGGCACGGGAGGGGTCCGGGAAGAGGGAGAAGGTCCGCGGGGTGGGGTCCCGGGGAATGAGTCCGCGGGGGATGAGCCCCGGGGGAGAAGGAGCGGGGGTCGGGTCCGGGCCGTTCCTCCCCCGGGAGATGGGCCCGGGGGAGGAACGGATCAGGAGGAGGGACGTCGGAGTCGGTTGGTGCGGAACGGGGACGTGGCGCTCAGGTGAGGGTGAGTGTGAGGATCGCGCTGTAGTCGCCGGGCGCCGTCACCGCGGGGAGCCGCAGGTCCATGTCGGCGTTGACCTTCACGGTGCCGCCGACGACCTTCTCGCCGCCGGCCGCGGTGAGTTGGCACAGTGTCGCCGCGGTGCTGCCCAGCGGGCCCGGCGTGCCCGGTGCGGGCGTGCCGACGCTCTGCGAGCTTCGGACGCAGTCGGGTGTCCAACGGACGGCCGAGGCGGGGATGGTGTTCTGACCCGAGGTCAGGTCGGTGAGCGTGCCGGTCAGGGACCAGCCGAGGTCGACGCCGCGGGAGTCCACGACGGTGACGGTGTTGAGCGCGCTGGTGGCGGTCTGGGACCGTCCGGTCAGGGGGATGGTGCCGAAGTCGATGGTGTCCCCGGACTGGGTCATCTGGAGATTGCCCGCAGTGACGGTGGCGCTGATCTTCTGGGTGGCCGTCGCGCCACCGCTGTCGCCCACGGTGAACTTCGCGTTCACGTCGGAGCCGTCCGCACCGCTCTCGTCGGTGTGGATCGCGGTGGTGGCGGGGTCGTTGACGGTGAACTCGGCGGTGAAGGTGCCGTCGGGTGTGCTGACCGGGTACACGGCGTCGTCGGCGGTCTGGTTGCCGTCGGCGTCCACCCCCCAGACGTTGATGTACTGGTCCTGGTGGAAGTTGCGGCCGCTGACGGTCACCACGGTGCCGAGCGGGCCGTGGTCGGGCGAGAGCGTGACGCTGCGGGCGCCCGTGGGCACGAACGCCTTGACGGTGAGGTCGGCGGTGGCGTGCTTGGCGCCGTCGCTGACCTGGACCTGGTAGGTGCCGTCGGCGATCACGGACGACGCGGCCAGCGTCGCGCTCCCCGAGAGGGCGCCGGACGAGTCGATCGCGAGGGTATCGGAGGTGAAGCGGGACGGGTCGCAGCCCAGTCCCTGCGCGTCGCACAGCGAGACCACGGGGGTGCCCCCCGCGGTGAATCCGCTGCCGCTCAGCGCGACCGAGGTGCTGGGACGTACGGCCGAGGCCGGCGCGGTGAGCGTGGTGGCCCCACCGCCGCCGCCCTGCACGGTGACCGTGCCGATGCCGCCGCTGCCCGAGACGATGTCACAGGGCGTCTGGAAGGTGCTGCCGAGCACCACCGTCTGCGTGTTCATCTTCAACGGCGTGAACGTCACCGGTCCCGACGCGTCCGAGGGGACGAAGAAGTCCCCTCCGTAGGGCGGGATGACGATCGGCGCGGGCGCCGCCGGGATGTCCACGGGAACGGTCGGGCCGGTCACCGAGACCGTCCCGGTCGCCCCGCCCGACATGGTGAAGTAGATGCTCGGCGTGGTCGGTACGGCGGACAGTGCGAGCGGGCTGGTCGCGGGCGAGGGTCCGAGGGTGACCTCGGCGTGCACCTTGCCGCCCGGCGCGACCGTGGCCGGGGTGAGGGTCACCGAGACGGACTGCGGCCCGGTGTTCTCACCCTGTCCGGCGGGCAGCACGCAGTGCACGGTCGGGGTGACCGTGTCCGCGTGCGCCGCGGGGGCGGCCAGCGTGCAGGCCGCGGCCAGGGCCAGAGCCGGCACCGCCGCCCGCGCGAGGCGCCGTAGAGAGATCTGCCCTGCATGATGCAACGCGTGCCTCCTGACTCCGGGACGCATACGTGTATATGACGGTGCGTCAGGTGCTGGTTCCAGGGCATTGCGACAGCGCGGGACGCAGAAGTCAATGCGAACCCGCCGGTAACCTCGCGGTGTTGGGCCGCCGTTCGCACCGGGCGACGCCGGCCGCGGGTCAAGCCGCGGGTCACGTCGTCCCGTGGCGCTTGACTCTTCAAGGTCATGGGGCTTCACTCCCGACCAGCGCGCCGGGCCGGACAGCGGGTAGTCACTCGACAACGGGATGTCAAGGGTGCCTGTGCGAGGTCGTCCCCCGGCGCACCCTCACCCTGCTTGATTGGAGTGCTTTGCCATGTCCAGATCCAAGCGTATGGGGACGATCGCCGTCCTCAGCGGCGGCGCACTGTTCGCCGGTCTGACCCTCGCCCCGCACGCGGTCGCCGTCACCCCGGCCACCGCCACCGCCAGCTACAACTGCGGCACCTGGGGCAGCGGGACGGCCACGCTGACCGCCACCGACTCCGGCGGCGTCAAGAAACTGAAACTGAGCTCCTCCACGATCACGGTCCCGGCCGGCACCACGGTGCCGCCGAACAGCATCACCACGACCATCAAGGTCAAGAAGAACGGCTCGACCGAGGTCGACTTCTCCGGCACCGTGAACCCCGCGATGACCGGCGCCGTCACCCTCGGCCCGCTCCCGCAGTCCACCGGCACGCTCGCCGCCGGTGACAAGACCGACTCCTGGGTGCTGTCCGGCACGCCGAGCGCCACCAACTGGTCGGTCAAGATCGTCACCACGTCGCCCTCGGTGACCACCGTCTACTGCATCGCCACCAGCGCCCAGTCCACCGCGTTCACCTGGTAGCGGTTCACCTCGTCGTACGGGATTCGCCCGGCGCGACTCGGTACGCGGCACGCACGCCGGGACCCCGCCCCCCCCAAGGGAGCGGGGTCCTCGCGGCGGCCTGACCCGCTAGTGGCCGGTCTCCTCGGGGGCGCGCTTGGGCATCAGCGCGACCGCGGGCAGGCACAGCAGGCTGAGCCCCAGGACGACGGCGAGGCTGATCTTCATGGCGTGGCCGAGGCCACCGCCCGCGGTCTGGAAGAAGACCGAGGTCACCGCGGCCGAACCGATACCGGCGGCGAGCTGCTGGATCGCCGAGAGCGAGCCGCTGGCGCTGCCCGCCTCGTCGGGGCTGATGTCGCCGAGCGCGATGTCGAAGATCGTGCCGTAGCAGGCGCCCATGCCGAGCCCGGTGACGAAGATCGGCGCGGCCAGCGTCCACAGGCCCACGCCGGTGCCCGAGTGGGCGACCAGCGCGAGCAGCCAGCCGCCGCCCGCCAGCAGGATCGCGATGCCGACGAAGATCAGCGTGCGGCCGAGCTTCTTGATCAGCGCCATGCACGCGCCCGCGGCCACGATGATGCCGAGCGTCATCGGCAGCAACGCGAGTGAAGCGGTGCGCGGCGAGGCGTGCAGGCCCTCCTGGATGAACAGGGACAGTACGTAGATCAGCCCGCTGGTGGTCGCGAAGACCACGAGCCCGACGACCAGTCCCGAGCTGAAGCCGCGGTTGCGCAGCAACGACGCCTTCAGCAGCGGGTCGGCCGCCGTGCTCTGGCGGCGGGCGAATGCCGCGAAGGCCGCCGCACCCACGACGAGGGAGAGGACGGGAGTGGCCGTCCAGCCGTTGGTCGAGCCCTCGACCAGGCCGAAGAGCAGGCCGAACATGGTGACGGCGAGCAGACCCGAGCCGATCCCGTCCACGACGACCGTACGGTCCCCGTCGTCGTGCGGGAGCAGCCGGACCGCCAGGACCAGGCCGACCGCGCCGAGGACGAGGTTGATCAGGAAGATCGGCCGCCAGGACAGGCCGAAGAGGTCGGCGTCGATGATGAATCCGGCCAGGATCGGACCGCCGACCGAGGCCAGGCCGAGCAGCGGCCCGAAGAACGCGAACGCCTTGCCGAGCATGTCGCGCGAGAAGGTCTTGGTCATGATCGCCATGCCCTGCGGGATCATCAGGGCGCCGAAGGCCCCCTGCACCACACGGGCGGCGATCAGCAGTCCGGGATCGGGGGAGAGCCCGGCCACGGCGGAGGCGACGGTGAAGCCGCCCATGCCGATCAGGAACATCCGGCGCTGGCCGAATTTGTCGCCGAGCCGCCCGCCGATGACGAGCAGGACGCCCATGGCCAGCATGTAGGAGGAGCCCAGCCACTTGATCAGGCCCTGGCCGCCGTGCAGCTCGGCGCTGATGGTGGGCGCGGCGATGTTGGTGACGGTCGAGTCGATCATGTCCAGGGCGTCGGCGAGCAGCACCAGCCCCAGGATCGCCCACATCAGCCGGGCCGATGTGCTGGTGCCCGCGGGACGGGGCGCGGTCGAAGTCGTGGTCGCGGTGGTCATGGCGGGACCTCCTTCCGGGGTGACGTCGGGTGACGTCCGCTGTGACATTGCGTGATCGGACCGGTCTGTCCGACCACATCCGCCACCGTACACGAACATGTTCGTCGCGAACGCGTTCAGAGCGAACATGTTCGTTCCAGGGGGCGTGATCACGCCATGGCCGGGCGAACGTGTTCGTTATGCTGAGGCGATGACGCCTGGGAAAGCCGCCCCCATCAGCCGCCGCGACCGGCCCGCCAAACCCGCGCTCTCCCGCGAGGGGATCGTCGGCACGGCGCTGGAGATCATGCGCGCCGAAGGGCTCGACCGCGTCACGATGCGCCGCCTCGCCCAGGAGCTGGACACCGGCCCGGCCTCGCTCTACGTCTACGTGAGCAACACCGCCGAGCTGCGCGCGTACATGCTCGACGACCTGCTCGCCGGACTCGACCTCGGCCCGGTGGCCGCGCCAGGGGACTGGCGCGAGCGGCTGTTCACGCTCCTGTGGTCGTACGGCAGGGCCCTGATGGAGTACCCGGGGCTCGCCCAGTCCGCGCTGGTGACCAGGCCCGCGGGCCCCGGTTACCTACGGCTGGTCGACGGCCTGCTCGCGCTGCTGGCCGAAGGCGTCCCCGCGGAGCGGACCGCGTGGGCGGTGGACCTGCTGCTGCACTTCGCGACCTCCACCGCCACCGAACAGGGCACCCGCAGCGTGGCCGACGGCGCGGAGCAGGAGGAGAGCGACGCCGCGAACGCGATCCTCTCCGCCACGCCCGACACCTACCCCCATATCGCCGCCCTCGGCATGGACCTGCTGAGCGGCACCGGCACCGGCCGTCTGAGCTGGGGATTCGACGTCCTGCTCAACGGCATCATCCACACGCCCCGGCCGTCGGCGTAGCAGGCGGCCTCACCCGCCCGGTCACGGCTCCGGCAACCGGTGGTCGCCGACCGCGTCGTACGTCTCCTTGAGCGCCTTGCGTGCGCTGTCCAGATGGTGCTGGGCGACGCCGATGAACAGGCAGTCGATCACGGTGAGCTGGGCGATACGGCTGGCGGTCGCGCCCGAGCGGAAGGTGGTCTCGGGGGCCACGGTCGTCAGGAGGTGATCACTGACCGCGTGGATCGGCGAGCGCGGGAAGCTGGTCAGGGCGACGGTCGTCGCGCCGTGCTCGCGCGCCACCCGCAGCGCCTCGACGGTGTCGGCGGTCGCCCCGGTGTGGGAGAGGCCGATGGCCACGTCACCGGGGCTGAGCACCGCCGCCGAGGTGAGCATGATGTGGGTGTCGCTCCACGCGAAGCTCACCCGCCCGATCCGGTGCAGCTTCTGCTGGAGGTCGGCGGCGACCAGGGCGTTGGCGCCGACGCCGTAGATGTCGACGCGGCCCGCCGCCGCGACCGCCGCCACGACGCGGCGCAGCGTGTCGACGTCGAGCTGCCGCGCGGTCTCCTCGACGGCGCGCGCGTCGGCGAAGGCGACCTTGCCGACGACTTCCGACAGGTCGTCGGTCGGCGTGATGTCGCTGCCGAGGTGCCGGTCGTCGCGGGTCTCGGCGCGCGCGGCGTCCGCGGCCAGCGCGATCCGCAACTCCGGGTAGCCGCGCAGGCCCACGGAACGGCAGAAGCGGATGACCGTGGTCTCGCTCGTCGTCGCCGCCTCGGCCAGTTCGGTGATGCTGCTGCGCGCGGCGAGCGCCGGATTGGCCAGCACGGCCGCCGCCACGCGCCGCTCGGCCGGAGCGAGGTCCGGCAGCAGCGACCGGACGCGCGCCAAGGGACTCGCCTCGGGGGATTCGTTGTCGGAACCGGCTGACACGGGGGAAACGTATCCACCGTGATCGTCGGGGTCAACGTGGCCTCGGGCGAGCCCCGGCGCGGGTGAGCGCTCCGCGGCAGACGGACGGATCAGTGCACGGTCCGCCAGGCGCCGGCCGGGGTCAGTCCCGTGGCCCGCAGCAGGTCGTGGTGGCCCGAGGTGACCGACAGCCCCGCGAGGTCGACGCCGCGGCCCTCGTAGACCGGGTCGGTGGCGTACGTCCAGCGGATCAGCGCACCGGCCGCGCCCCGCGGAAGCTCGGCGCGCACCCGCCACCAGGCGCGGACGTCCTGCCCCGACAGCGAGGTCGGGGCGCCGGACGGCGCGCCCTTGCCGGTCACCCGCAGCGGTAGCGGCTGCCAGGTCGTGCCGCCGTCCGTGGAGGACTCGACGGTGAGCAGGTCGGTGGACTCGGTGTTGACGAACGCCGAGAAGTCGATGTCGACCGGTGCCTTCGCGGTGATCGGTCCCGTGGTGAGGGTGCTGGTGGTGCCGCCGCCCTGCCCCGAGTACCACAGCGGGCCGCCGCCGGGGGCCCGGACCGCGATCGCCTGCGCGAGCGCGGTGGCGATGGCCCGGCGCGGCGGATTGGTCGAGGGCGTGTTCCGCGTCGGGTGCACCCGGTTGCTGAGCAGGACGGCGAACGAACGCGACTGCGGGTCGATCACCAGCGAGGTGCCGGTGAAACCGGTGTGCCCGAGGGTGCGCGGACCCGACAGGCCGCCCATGTACCAGATCTGGTCCAGCTCGAAGCCCAGGCCGTGCGAGTCACCGGGGAACGCCTGGTTGAAGTTCTGCTCCATCAGCGTGACGCTGTTCCGGCTGAGGATCCGACGGCCCTTGTACGTACCGCCGTTGAGGATCGTCTGCGCCAGGACGGCCAGATCGTCCACGGTGGAGAAGACGCCCGCGTGGCCCGCGACGCCGCCCATGGCCCACGCGTTCTCGTCGTGCACCTGGCCGCGCACCATGCCGCGCGCCGGGCTGGTCTCGTACTCGGTCGCCGCGATCCTCGGCAGCTTCGCGGCCGACGGGTTGTAGCCGGTGTCGGTCAGCCGCAGCGGTCCCGTGATGCCGTCGCGCACCAGCGTGTCGAGCGGCTTGCCCGTCACCTTCTGCAACACCAGTTGCAGGCTCAGCATGTTCAGATCCGAGTACAGATACGTCGTCCCCGGCGCGTTGATCGGCTTCGCGTCGAGAATCGCCTTCTCGCGGGACGGCAGATCCGGGTAGCCCTGCCACAGGGAGGGGACCGGATCGGCGTCGAACCCCGAGGTGTGGGTGAGCAGTTGCTCGACGGTGACGGCGCCCTTGCCGTTGGTGGCGAACTCCGGCAGGTAGTGCGCCACCGGTGTGTCGAGGTCGATCCGGCCCGCTTCGAGCTGCTGCATGGCCACGATCGAGGTGAACAGCTTCGACAGCGAGGCCAGGTCGTAGATGGTGTCGGTACGCGCCGGGACCCGCTGGTCGGCCGGCAACTCGTGGGTGGCGTCGGCGTATTCGACCGCGTAACCGCCCGCGTCACGCTCCACCACCACGCCGTCGTGGGCCATCAGTGTGGTCGCGCCGGGGAAGAGGTGATTCGCACCCGAGGCGGGGTCCTCCCAGCCCGCCATCTGCCGCTGGAAGGCGTCGATCGGCGCCGCGTCCAGCCCGGCCGACCGGGGGGTGCCCCGGTGCAGGACGGTGTCCGCCGGGGCGAATCCGGAGTACGGCCGGTCGAATTGGCCGCTCCCGCCGTGCTGCGGGGCCGGGGTCGCGTCGGCGCTCCCGGCGAGTACGAGGGAGAGGGAGGCGAGCAGCGCCGCGGCTGCCGTCAGTGCAGGGGTCCGCATGGAAACCTCGTCTGTAGAGGCCGGCTGGATCGGGAGCAGTGGTCGGGAGCGGCAGGGAAGGGACGCCGGGGGAGTGGAAGGATTCCTACCGCATGGCAGCTGGCGTCGGTAAGTTACTCACGCCGCACGCGCGGGTCAACCATTCGACCGGTCAAGGCTGTCGGGCGCGACGAACCCCGCGCCGCCGTCCGGTACCCTCCCACGCATGCCATCAGCACTGGACAGCCAGGAGATCGGCAATATCGCGCAAGAGTTCGACAACGACCTGGTGCTGCTGCGCCGCGACATCCACCGCCACCCCGAGCCCGCGGGCGCCGAGGAACGTACGGCGGCGCTGGTCGCCGAACGGCTGCGGGCCGCGGGCCTCACGGTGACCACCGGCGTCGGCGGCCACGGCGTGGTCGCGGTGCTCGACGGCGCGGGACCGGGACCCACCCTCGCCTACCGCGCCGACATGGACGCGGTGGACGACGACGAGCTGGACGAGCTGTTCGAGAGCGACTTCGCCTCCCTCGTCCCCGGCACCGCGCACCTGTGCGGCCACGATCTGCACACGGCCGTCGGGGTCGGCGTCGCCCAGGTACTCGCCCGGCTGCGCGAGCGCTGGCACGGCCGGATCGTCTTCCTCTTCCAGCCTGCCGAGGAGACGCTGGCCGGAGCGCGGGCCATGATCGAGGACGGCGCCCTGGAACACACACCCCCGCGCGAGGTCTACGCGCTGCACTGCGGGCCGTTCCCGGTCGGCACCTTCGCGGTCATGCCCGGTCACGGACTGCCGGGACAGGACCATTTCCAGGTCGAGTTGACCGGCCCGGACGCCGCGTCCGACGCGCGCCGGATTCTCGACCTGGTGGACGGCCTGTCCACCGTCCGCCTCCCGCGCAACCCCGAGGAGTACGACCGCCTGCTGGCCGACCTCCGCGACCCCGACGGGCCGCTGGCGCGATTCGTCGTCACCTGGCCCGAGTTGACCGCGCTCGACGACGGCAGCCCGCTCGTCCGCGTCTCGCTGCGCGCCTGGCCCGACAGCCGCTACGCCGAGATCCGCGACACCGTACGCGCCGCGGTGGAACCGCTGCCGGGCGCCACGGCCGTCTTCGCGGACGAGCCGTTCCCCGCGATGGTCTGCTCGCCGGAACTGAGCGAGGCCGCGGCGCGGTATTTGCGCGGCGCGCTCGGTCCGGACGCGGTGGAGGTGCTGCACGCCTCCTTCCCCTTCAACGGCGAGGACTTCGCGCTCTTCCTGAACGGTGTGCCGGGCGCGATGTTCTACCTCGGCGTCGCCAATCCGGAGGCCGGGATGAACGGCGCCCCGCACGCACCGGACTTCGCGGCCGACGAGCGGGCGCTGGGGTTCGGCGTCCGCGGCATGGCCGGTTTCCTGCTCAGCCGCCTCGCGGCCGACGTGGCCTGAAGGCCCGCCCCCACCCTCGGCGGGAGCGGGCCTCCTCATCGGCCCGACGCCGACGGCGTCCTGCCGGTGGCCGCCGCCGCGGGGCCGACACCGGTCCCGGTGACGGCCGCGACGCTCACGGTGCACGACGTGCCCGGGGTGAGGGCGCCGACGACCACGGCTTCCGCCTGCTGCGCGTCGTCGTGCGCTGAGCCTGACCTGATGCGACGTCAGTGCCCGCCGCGGCACTGACGGTTCGGGGCGGCAGACCGGCCTGACCCGGTCTGCCGCCCCGAACCGGGGCTCTTGTCCGGCCGTGGTCAGGCCGGGACGACCTCCAGGCTCACCAGCCGCGCGTCCGTGTCGCGACCGCCGGACACGGCGAGCGCCACATAGCGTGCCGTCGTACGCGCCGCGAGCGTCGCCGCACGGCCGCGCCGCCGCAGCTCGCCCGCCGAGGTGTACGTCAGCCCGTCCGCGCTGAACTCGATGGCGGCGGACGGCACATGGCCGCCGGTCCAGGCGGTACGGATCTCCCGCACATCGACCGCCGCGCCGAGATCGACCACCATGCGGCCGCGCGCGGAGCCGGGCCGCCAGGACGTCGCCGGGTCGCCGTCCACGGCCGCGGCCGGATCCGACATGCCCGCGGGCAGCGGACCGGTCGGGAAGGTGTCGCAGCCGACCGCCACGTCCTCCAGGGGGTACGGCTTCGCGCCGCGCACGGTGACCTGCGCGGTCCTGCCCGGCTGGACATCGACCTGGGCGCGGGCGCCCGACGGCGCCGTGACCAGCAGACGGGCGCGCGGACCGCTCACCCGTACGGTCGCGGCGTCCACGACCTCCACCCGCAGACCGGTGGGCACCGAACCGCCCGCACGCGACGTCAGGGTGAAGCGGGCCGGGACGACCGCCGCGCTCGCGGCCGTCAACTCGGCGGCGACATCGGTGCCGTCCGCGGTGACCTGCTGCGTTCCCGCGTAGAGCGTGAGACGGGACCGGCTCTGCGGCACCGACACCGTGGTGGCGACGGAGCCGGCGGAGAGGTTGAACAGGCTCAAGTGCCCGCCCGCCGTACTGGCCTTGACCGCCGCGTCGCGCGCCCGGGGCGCGGGCCGCGCGGCGGCGGCCTTCACCGCGCGCGGGTCGCCCGACGGCAGCCCCTCCACCAGCAACGGCTCGGCGGGACCGTCGGAGAGCACCACCAGATCGCCGTACACCGACAGCGGGTTGGCGGCGCCGCGCACCACCAGCCCCGCCCGGCCGTCCACCGACAGCCAGCCGCCGCGGCTGGACAGGTCCGCGCTCGGGAAGCGGATCAGATCGGTCCAGGTCTTCCCGTCCGCCGAGCCCTGCACGCGGTACGCGCGGGCCGCCGCCGTCTCCCAGCGCAGCGTCACACGGTCGAAGGCACTGGCGGCGCCGAGGTCCACGGTCAGCCAACTGTCCGCGCGCCCGCGGTCCGAGACCGCGACCGCCCACCGGGTCGTCGCATTGCCGTCCACGGCCAGCGCTGCGCCCTTGCCGGAGTCGGCGGACGACGCGGTGGCCGTCCTGCCCTGGGCCAGATCCGGACCGCTCGCGCCGTCACGGACCTCGAAGGCGTACAGCGAGTAGCCGTACGTGGTGTGGCCCGCGACGCCCTGCATGCGCACGTACCGCCACGAACCGCTGGGCACGGTCAGCTCGTCCACCCGCGGCCCGGGACCGACACCGGCGTTGCCGCTGTCCTGCGAGGCGACCTTCGCGCTGCCCTCGGCCGCGGTGTACGTACGGCTGCCGACGAGCCCCGCGACACCGGGCATCGTCAGATTCTGCACCCGCAGCGAGCCCTCGCCCGACGCCGTACCGCTGGTCGCGTAGACCACCGCGCCGGACGGCAGAGTGGTGAAGCCCGCGGTGCCCGAGTCCAGGGTCAGCACGGTCGCGGTCGCGTCGAAGCCGTCGCGCACCTCCCGGTACGTCGTCACCGACCGCTTGAGCACCTTCGCCGCCGTCGCGGGCAGGAACATCGGCGTCGTGCCGCTGAGCGCGAACAGCCAGTCGTCGTGGGCGGGTTGCCAGCCGAACTTCACAAAGCCCGGCTTGCTGACCGCCGCCGCCCAGGCCGCCGGGGTCTGCTGCGCGACCAGGCCGGGGCCGGTGCCGAAGTCCTTGACGCCGGAGGCCCGCGCGAACATCTCCGCGTCCGACAGCGGCTTGACGATCCCGCCGTGCGCCGCCCGCCACTCGTGCAGCAGATAGCTGATCGCCACCTCGGCGCGCGCCTCGGGCTCGTACTTCGGCTCACCGGAGAACTTCGCCAGCCGGTACAGCGGCGCGTACGCCTGGTACGGCGCCAGCCGCGCCGCCATCGCGGCCTCGCCCCACGCCGCCGTACGGTCCCCGGCGACCTGCGCGAGGAACGCCAGCGGGATCACGTCACGGCCGTAGAGGTGCTCGCGGTCGGCGACCATCGGCATCAGCGGCTCGCCCGCGTCGCTCATCACCATCAGCAGCGTGCGCCACAACTGCTTGGCGTTCGGCTGCTCGGTGAGCACCTGCGGCAGCGGACGGCCCGCGGTGATGAAGTGCACGGCGTTACGGCCCGAGGTGCGCCACAACTCCTGCTGGTAGTGCGGTCCGAAGGAGCCGTGGTTCTCCACGATGAAGGAGTCGTACAGATTCGTCGCGGTGTTCGCGCTGACCGCGACGCCGTCCACCACGGTCGGGTTGGCCAGGTCGGCGGCCGGGAGCCCCGTCTCGTTCCGGCTCCAACGGCCGTACGCGGCGCTCCAGTCGGCATACCTCGGATCGTCGCTGGCCCAGGCCAGACCCGGCGCCAGGGACTGGGCGTAGACGCCCATCTCCTCCAGCTTGGTGTCCCCGACGAAGCCGCCCTTGAGCCCGTTCGGCGTCCAACTGCCGGACGCTGGGTCGTTGGCGGTGCCCAACGCCGTGGTGTACGCGGCCTGTTCGCGCACGATCGTATCGACGTGACCTCGCGTCACCGCGTCCAACTGGTCCCAGAGCAGGTGCGCCGCGAGCACGAAGTAGAGCTGGAAGGTCGTGTCGAAGAAGAGGGTGCGGCCCCACTCGGTGCCGCCCGTCAGGCGGTTGGACGCGGCGAAGTGCTTGACGGTGGCCAGTGTGTGCGCCCGCAGCGTCTCCTTGTCGATGCCCGCGCTCGTGGCGTCGTACGTACCGCGGGTCAGCAGCACCGCGTTGCCGAGGACGACCACGAAGTTGTAGTCGGTCCCCGTGTAGTAGCCCTTCGAAGCGTCCCACTGGGTCTCGGCCCAGCGGGTGTGGGTCAGCAGCGCCTGGTAGTAGGCGGCGGCGACATCGTCGTCGGGAGCGTGGCCAGGACCGTGCCCTGCGCCGCCGGGCCGGCCCGCGGGCGCGGCGTCCGCGGAGGCGGCGCCGATCGACAGCGGCGTGGCGACGGCCAGGGAGGTGAGCGCGGCGAGCTGGGCGAAGCGCCGTCTGCCCAGTCCGGCGGGGTCGTGGGTCACGGCAGATCTCCTCTTGCGTTTAGACAACGTTGTCATAGGCTGCCGGGCCATTCTTTGCGGTCGTGGACGCGGCCGTCAAGGTCTGGGGAGACGGCAAAGCGGACGGACCGCGGCCGGTGACCGGGCGGACTGTGGCCGGTGGGAGGCGCGGTGCGCGGGCTGCGGGATGCGAGGGACGGGCGGCCGGGGGAGGCGCGGGGCACGTCCGGAACCCGGCCCAGCCGTCGGTCGCGGGGGTACCGGGGTTCGGCACGCGGCCATCGGGCCGACGAGCCCGCCAGGTCACCGCGTCACGGGCGCACGGTGCGCAGCCACGCCTCGGCCCGACGCGGCGAGGGGAAACGGAACACCTGGAGGTGCGCGAAGCGGGGGTCCTGGCCGCGCCCGCCGATGTCCGCGCGCCGGGCGGCGTGCTGGGACCAGGCCCACCACGCCGGGTGTTCGCCGCTGATCCAGCCCGACACGGTCTCCACATTGCCGCCGAAGACCCGCTCCCGGCGCAGCGTCCTGCTCAGCGACCGGCGCAGGACGCGCGGCATGATCACCGCTCGCGGGTAGTCGAGCCAGACCACGGTGTCCGCGCGTGTCCACAGCAGGTCCCGTACCTCCGGGTAGCCGAAGGAGTCGACGATCCACTCGGGGCCGGCCGCGAGGTCGGCGACCTTCCGCTCGAACTCCGGGTCGGTGGCCCAGCCGGGGCCCGAGAACCGCAGGGCGTCCATCTCGTGGAAGGGCAGGCGGAGCCGCTCGGCGAGGGCCCGCGCCATGGTGGTCTTGCCCGCTCCGGTGATGCCTGCGACGAGGATGCGTTTCACCGCCCGAGGCTAACCGCTGCTCGGGCGGTGGGGTCCCGGTCCGGGTCCGATCGAGAGTGAGGTCCGGGCCGGGGGACGGGGCCGGGGGACGGGTGCGGTCGGGTCGGGACCCGCCCCCCGGCGGCTGTGTCCGTCAGGCGTTCATGAACTCGCGCGGGGCCAGCGCCCGTTCGGCGATCCGGACGTCACCGATCCAGCCGCGCATGACCTGGTCCGGCTTGCCGCCGTCCGCGTGACCGCCGATCATCCACGGCAGATTGAGCGAGGTCAGGCCGTTGTTGCGGGTGGACGGATTGCGGACGACCGGACAGCCGTCGACGTACATCGTGGTCTGCCGCCCGTTGTTGACGACGGCGACGTGCCACCAGACGTTGATCGGCAGGTAGTGGCCCCAGTTGGTGGTCGACGTCGTGAGGTTCAACGGGTAGACGTTCCACTGGAGTTCGGCGCCGCCGGACAGGCTGAGGGTGACGATCGGCTCGGTCTCGGAGTAACCCGTCTTGCCCGCCTGGCCGCTGGTGCCCCAGCGGCTCAGCAGCGCCGACCAGCCGTTGCGGTTGCCGTCCCAGTCGGCGGGCAGCTTGAAGAACGCCTCGAAGGTGTACGCCGAGCGGAAGGTGGCCGCGTTCAGCGGCGCCCTGTCCACGGTCTGGAGGTAGGCGCCGTGCGGGCCGCCGCTGTCCCTGTCCCCGCCGAAGTAGAGGCTGGCGTGGCCGGGCTGGTCCGGGTGGTGGTCGGCCGACCAGGTCAGCGCCGCGTCCGGGGCGCCGGGCAGCGCGACCTTGGTGAGGTCGTTGCCGCGCCCCGACAGGTCGACGATCCGGTCGGTGCCGTGCGAGCCGTCGAACCGCCAGTACGCCAGGGTGCCGGGGACGAGCATCCGGTTGACGGGCCGTGCGGGCCGCGGGGTGGCCGGGGCGAAGCCCGAGAAGCGCTGCTCGAAGTCGATGTCGAGCGAGAACCGGTCCTGCGGTCCCGTCAGTTCGATCTCCTGCCGCTCCAGTTCGTTGAGGCTGTCGGCGGCCTTGCCGAGGATCCACGGGGAGATCGTCTCGACGTCGATGGTGTCGCGCGCCAGGTCGAAGCGGTAGAGCCGGATCATCGCGGCGCCGCCGTAGTACCGGTCCTGGTAGTTGGTGATGTGCAGGTGCGTGTCGTGTCCGGCGGCATTCTTCTTCACCGTGCGGGCGGGCGGCCAGAAGTGGCCGTTGAGCGTGAGGAAGATCTGGTCGTTGCCGTCGATCAGGTCGGCCCACAACTGCTGCCCGAAGTCGGACAGTTCGGCCTCGTCGCCGTACGTGTCGGCGCCGACGATCTCGTGCGTGGTGAGGATGACCGGGGACTTCGGGTGTGCGGCGATGACCTTCTTCGCCCACGCGACGCCCGCGGCCGACGGCCGCCAGTCGAGGGCCAGCACCAGCCACTCCCGGCCCGCGGCCCGGAAGGTGTGGAAGGTGTTGTAGCCGTCGGGGCTCGCGCCGCCGAAGGAGCGCGCCTTGCGGAACCGCCGCGGTCCGAAGTGGTCGAGGTACGGCGTGTTCCCGCGTTGGTCGTCCTTGCCGGGGATGTCGTGGTTGCCCGCCAGCACGCTGTACGGCACCTGGTGGTCGTCCAGGATCTTGAACGCCTTGCTGATGGAGGCGAATTCGCCCGCCTTGCCGTTCTGGGTGAGGTCGCCCAGGTGGGCCATGAAGACGATGTTCTCGTCCTTGCCGTTCGCCAGCAGATAGCGGAAGGCCGCCTCGACCGGCGCCGGGTACAGGGCGTCACCGTCGAACATGTACTGCGTGTCCGGCATCACCACGACGGTGAAGCGCTGGTCGTCGGTGTCGGGCCGCCACGGCCCGCCGAACCCCGGTAGCCCGGCGGTTCCGGCCGTCCCCGGCGTACTGGCCGACGCGGGTCCCGCGGCCGACAGACCGGCCACCGCGGCTCCGGCGAGTCCGGCTCCGACGAGCAACGATCGGCGGCTCGCGCCGGGCAGGGGTCCCTCGGGCTGGTGCTGCGGACTGCACATGGGCGTCTCTCATTCGTCTGCGCTGTTGTTCGGTTCATCGGTCGTCGCCGTGGGGCAGCACGGAACCTGTGAGGGGTCCCCGAGAGGTCGACGGGGCAGGTCCGGCCGGCAGAAGCCGACGCTACGGACCGAGATGACAGCCCCAGCCAACGCGCGACGAAGCGCACATGAACGCCTTGCCGGAATCACCCACTCCGGGCGCGCCCCCGGCCCGTGCACCGCCGCCGCGCAGGCCGCGGGACCGTAACGTCCGAGGTCCGGCCACCCGCGAGGCGCCCGAGGAGCACGGCGTAGGGTGCGGTGGTGACCTCAACCCACCGCCCCCCGACCGCCGCCGCGCCGGTCACGCTGGCCGACGTCCGCGACGCCGCCGCCCGCATCGACGGCGTCGCGCACCGTACGCCCGTCCTGCGCTCGCGCACCCTGGACGACCTCGTCGGCGCCGAGGTCCATCTCAAGTGCGAGAACTTCCAGCGCGTCGGCGCGTTCAAATTCCGCGGCGCGTACAACGCCGCGTCCCGGCTCACGCCCGAGCAGTTGGCCAAGGGCATCGCCGCGTACTCCTCCGGCAACCACGCGCAGGCCGTCGCGCTCTCCGCGCGGGAGCTGGGCAGCACCGCGGTGATCGTGATGCCGGAGGACACCCCGCGCTCCAAGCGGGAGGCCACCGAGGGCTACGGCGCGGAGGTCGTCACCTACGACCGGTATACGGGCGACCGGGTCGCCATCGGCGAGGCGCTGGCCGCCGACCGCGGCCTCACCCTGATCCCGCCGTACGACCACCCGCACGTCATCGCGGGACAGGGCACCGCCGCCCTGGAACTCCTCGACGAGGCAGGGCCGTTGGACGCCCTCGTGGTGCCGGTCGGCGGCGGGGGACTCCTCGCGGGAAGCGTGACCGCCGTCAAGGGGCTGGACAGCGCCATCCGGATGATCGGCGTCGAACCGGCGGCGGGCGACGACACCAAGCGCTCGCTGGAGGCGGGCGAGCGTGTCGCCATCCCCGTCCCGCGCACGATCGCCGACGGACAAGCGGCCTCCGTCCCCGGCGAGTTGACCTTCTCCATCAACCGGCGGCTGGTGGACGACATCGTCCTGGTCACCGAGGACGCGATCCGCGAGGCGATGCGCTTCGCCTTCGAACGCCTGAAGATCGTCCTCGAACCCAGCGGCGCCACGCCCCTGGCCGCCCTGCTCTCCGCCCGCGTCACCCCCCTACCGCCCCGCGTCGGCCTGATCCTGTCCGGCGGCAACATCGACACCGCGCGCTTCGCGGAGCTGTGCGGTGGCGCGCCCTAGCCGCGTCATGGGTACGGGCCCGCGCGGGGGTACGCGCGGGCCCGTACGGGGCCGGTCGGTCAGCGGTAGCTGAGGGTGACCGGTGCGTGCACGCTGCGCGCGGGCAGCGTGACGGTGAGGGAGCGGGTCGCGCTGTCGTAGTGGTACGCGTCCGGCGACAATCCCTTGCCGGCCGCCGTGACGTGGCTCGGCGCGGCGACGCCGAGCAGCGTCACCGTCCACTGCCGGGTCCTGACCTGGCCGGGGAAGGACCCGGCGGCCGGGCTGACGGTGACGGTGTGCCGACCGCCGCTCTCGCGGTACCGGACCGTCGTGGTGGCGCTGCGACCGGGACCCCCGGTGGTGCCGTTGTCCTCGTAGAGCGAGGTCGAGCCGGAGGCGCCCGCGGCCACGGTCAGCGTGACCTTGGTCAGCGGCGCCTTGTCGTTGGCGGTGACATCGTCCGTACGGGTCGGGATGACGGCGCCCGCCTTCACGAACACCGGCATCCGGTCGAGCCCCGTGGTGATGGTCCGCGTGGTGCCGCCGGTGTAGGTCTGCCCGGTGAAGTAGTCCGTCCACTGGCCGGGCGGGAACCACACCGACGTCGTGGCCGTCGTCCCCGGGGTGGTGACGGGAGCGACCAGCATGTCGGAGCCGTAGAAGTACTCACTGCCCGCGGTGGCGTACGCCTGCGGCTCGTCCGGGTATTCGAGGTATGTGGCGCGGACCACGGGGACGCCCGTGGTGGCCGCCTGCTGCGCGAGGCTGTACGTGTAAGGCACCAGGTTCTCGCGGAGGTTGAGGAATGTGTCCGCCGACTGCCGGGCCGCGGTGCCGTACTGCCACGGCAGCCGGTCGCTGTGGTTGCTGTGCAGCCGGTCGACGGGCTGGAAGGTGCCGAGCTGCACCCACCGGGCGTACAGGTCGTCCGGCAGCTTGTGCGTGGTGTGGGTGCCGCCGCCGTCGGTGTACGTCTCCGAGCCGGTCAGTCCGGTCGTGTCGTTGTGACCGCCGATGTCGTGGCTGACCGCGGACATGCCGGTCGCGACCGACTCGCCCGGTGTGTAACCGACTTCGGACCGCAGCGTTCCCCAGGTCGAGGACGTGTCACCGGTGAAGTGCACGGTGGTGCGCTTGTCGGCCCACGGTCCGGTGGGCAGCCCCTGCTGGCCGCTGTACCCGCCGGCCTGGAGCGAGCCGTAGGCACGGGAGATGACGAAGCCGCGGCCGATCGCCGGAGCGGACTCCGCCGCGTACGCCTGGTTGATCCACGCGTCGGGCGTCACTCCGGCGAGCGAGGACTGGGAGTTGTCGCAGCACCAGTCGAACCACCAGAAGTCGTTGCCCTGCTGGTCCATCGTCTTGTGCAGGTCCATGTACGCCTTGAGCTGGTCGGGGTCGCCGAAGTCGAAGACGTAGCAGTCGCCTCCCGCGCTCGCCCCCGCCGCGCAACCGCCCTTGACCAGCTTGCCCTTGGCGGTCGCCTGGGCCTGTGCGAACTGCGGGTCCGAGGCCAGGATGCTCGGGTGGGTGTTGAGCGTGTTGTGCAGCCCCTGCGCCGCCGACCAGTCGAAGAAGCCCTTCGGGTCGGGGAATTTGGCGGTGTTCATCTCCCAACCGCTCCAGGCGTTGGGCGACTTGAAGTCCGTGTCGGTCACCAGGACGTCCAGCGGGACGCCTTCGGACCGGAAGGCGGGCAGGATCGTGTTCTCGTAGTCGGCGGCGGTCCTGTCGATGTACTCCGAGTACCAGACGCCGTACGCCCACTGCGGCAGCAGTTGCGCCGGGCCGGTCAGCGTCGCCAGATCCGACAGCGCCTGCTTGTAGGCGTGGCCGTATCCGAAGAGATAACCGTCCTGGTACGGCGTCCCGTTGTGCGAGGGGCGCTGCGTGACCTTCTTGGCGGCGGTGTCGTACAGCGCGGACGTCGTGTCGTCCAGCAGGTACCAGCCGTCCTTGTACATCAAGCCGGGCGTGGTCGTCGGATTGCCGTTGTCGCCGTTGAGCCCGTCGAGGCTGCGCCGGTATCCGCCGAGCGCGAGGTGCGGCTGCGGGGCCGCCGCGCCGGACGCGGTCACCGACAGCGTGTCGAGGTTGATGTGGCAACTCGCCGCGTTCGGGCAGCCGACGGTGATGTCGTCGGCGCCCGCCTTGAGCGCCACGGGCACCGAGGCGGTCTGCCAGGTGTCCCAGTTGCCGGTCACCGGCAGCGAGAGCGTCTGACTCGTACCGCCGGACGACACCGTGGCCGTACGGGTCTGGTTCAGGCCGTCGCCGCCCGTGGAGTTGGCATAGCGCACCTGGACCGCGTACGTCCCGTCCGACGGCACCCCGACGACATGGGTCGTCACGCTCGACCCCTGGTTCAGCTCCCCGAGGAAGCCGCTGCCCGAGTACCCGCCGTGGTCGGTGGCCACCTTCGCGGAACCCGCGATCCGGTCCGCCTCGGCCTCGCAACTCGCGCCGAAGGCACAGTCCGCGATCGCCGTCGCCGAGGCCGGGGGGAACGCGCTCCCCGAGTTCACCAGCGCGACGCTGTCGATGTTCACATTGCCGGAGTTCCCGGCGGCCCTGGACAGCGTGACGGTGTGACGGCCCGCGCCGAGCTGCACCGCGGCGGTCGCCAGACTCCAGGTGTCCCAACTGCCGGTCACCGGAAGGCTCAGGGTCCGCGCCGCGCCGCCGTCGACCGTCAAGGTGAGCGTGCGTGTGGTGTTCTGGCCGTCGCCCGCCGCGGAGTTGGCGTACCGCGCGTCGAATTGGTACGTGCCCGCCGTCGCGACCTCGACGTCGGCCGACAGCGAACTGCCCGTCCCCTGGAAGCCGGCCAGGAAGCCGGAGCCGGTGTACCCGGTGTGGTCCGTGGCGACGCCGACCCCGCTGTACGGCAGGCTCTCCGCCTCGCACAGCGCGCCGACCGCGCACGTCATCTGCTGCCACGGCGCCGCGGTGACCGCCGAGGGTCCGGCTGTCAGTCTCACCGACAGATTCCGCGCGCTGAAGGGCCCGGAGCCCACCTGGTACCGCAGCGTCATCGCACTCGTCGCGACCGTCAGCCAGCCGTTGGACGTGCTCGTCGTGTACGCGGCAGGCGCGAAGTCGCCGCGGCCGATCGCGTTGTACGTCGCGGTGTCGGTGAACTTCCCGTCCTGCGCGTACTCGGTACGGATCAACGTCGGCGACAGCACCTGGAAGCGGGCGCCGCCCGAGGTCACCGAGGGGACGGCGTGGTGGCCCGCCCCGTGTCCCGGTCCCGCGGACGCCTGGCCCGCCCCGGCCACCGTCATCCCCGCCACGCAGGCGGTCACGGCGACCACCGCTGCCCGCCGCCGCATGTACCGCATCGTGCGCCACGCTCGTCTTCTTCTCACGCACAACTCCGTCCTGAAGCGGGCCCCTTGTCGACCCGTCGTGAGGCTCCGTCGGCCGCTGACAGCGTTGTCGGAGCCCGCCTCCCCGTACGGCGTGGGCTCCTGAGGTCCGACCTGGCGGAATGCTGGACAAAGGCGGCACCCGCGTCCCACGGGCACCTCCCCGCACTTCTTCCATCGTTGCAAACGATGTCGGTGGCATGACAGCACAGTGCCTGGCGGGTGTCCATACGGGCGGCGGTCAACGTTGGAAAAAGAGGGGTCGCCCGCGCGGCGCCGAGACCGGCGGTGGCGCGCCGTTCCCGACCGCCGGGCATCCTCAGGGCGGTGCGGGTGATGCCCCGTCAGGGGCGGTTAGTCGCTCCCTGGATAGGCGCAGACCGCCCCCACGGGGCACCGCTGGAAGCGGGGCGCGGCGCCGCGCTCCTGACGTAGGACAGGGCGGCGCGCGGCGCGGACGTCGCCCTTCCGGGTCCCGGCGGCTCCCGGTGCCGCGCCGGTCAGAACGCGGCCGGTCGGCTCGCGCGTAAGCCCGTACGCCCCCTGGCCGGGGAAAACGCGTGGCCCGACGGGGTCGGCCTCTGGGAGGCTCCCGGCGTGACGACGTATGAGGTGCTGCTCATCGGGGGGCGTTCGGGCGTGGGCAAGTCCACGGTGGCCTGGGAGGTTTCGGAGCTGCTGCGGGAGGCGGAGGTCGCGCACTGCGTGATCGAGGGCGACCTCATGGGGCAGGTGCACCCGGCGCCGCCGGACGACCCGCGCCGCTCCGCGATCACCGAGCGGAATCTGGCCGCGGTGTGGGCGAATTTCGCGGCGCTGGGGCACCGCAGGCTGATCTACACCAACACGGTGAGCGTGCTGGAGCACGACATGTTCGTCCGGGCCCTGGGCGGCGGGCCGCCGCGCGTCGTCCGGGTGCTGCTCACCGCCGACGACGCGACGGCCCGCACCCGGCTCGCCCGGCGCGAGACCGGCTCCCAACTCGCCCCGCACATCAGCCGGAGCGACGTCATGGCGCGGCACCTGGCAGAACACGCGCCTCAGGACACGGTACGGATCGCCACGGACGGCAGGAGCGTCGTGGACATCGCCCGCGAGGTGGCCGCCGCGACGGGCTGGTGAACACCGCGCCCGGAAGGCGCCGCGCCCACCGCTCCGGAGCGACGACGGGCCCGTGTCAGAGCAGGAAGACGCCGGGGCCGATCTCGCGGGAGGCCGCGCGCGCCTTCTTGGCGGCGGCAGGGGACCAGACCGTACTCGGGGACCAGAGGGCGCGCAGCCCGGAGACGGCGTGCGCGTTCAGGCCGGACAGGTCCGCGGCGGTGAGGTCGAGGACCACCGTGTCGAGCAGGGTGCCGAGCGAAGCGCCGTACGCGCTCATCCGGGACCTGGTGCTCGACATCTCGCGGTCCCGGACGCGGACGTAGAACGGCTCGCGGCTGCGCAACGTCGCCAGGGCGCGGGTCAGTTCGAGGACGCCCCGGCGGACGGCGAGGACGCCGCCGTCGTCGAGCACGTCGCGTTCGTGGACGCTGACGTACCGCCCCAGCCGGGGGTGCGCCCGCAGGCGCGCGCAGCCGCCCCGGCGGAGGCGGGCGCTGATCCGGCGGAGGCTGCGGGCGAGCGCCTTGCCCTGGTGGCGGACGACGGTGGCGCGCTTGGGGTAGAGGTAGGTGCGGCTGTCGTCCAGCGCGAGGGTGAACTCGGTCATGTCCCGGCGGGCCGCCGCCAGTTCCACCGCGAGTCCGGCGGGGTCGCGGCGCGCCAGGACGCAGTTCACCGACGTGGGCAGGGACCAGTGCTGCCGAGCGGTCACGCGGATACTCCTCGGTTCGTCCATCGTCCGCGGAGATTACGGGCGCTGCCTCGGGACCGGTCCCGAGCCCGTGGACGACGGGCCGCCGCGCGGTCCTGTCCGGGGCCGGACGCGTCCTCGCCCGTACCGCCGACGACGCCCGCATGCGAGGGGTCCTCGCGACGCGACGCGCACGCCGTGGGCCTTTGCTTACGCTTTACTTCGCCTTTGCCACCCCACGGTGCCTCCCGCCGTTCACCCGCGCTGCCCAGACTCGCCGCGTCCTACGCGTACATCCTGTCGTCAGCGGGAGCTGAATATGAGCCACGGCCACAGCCACGGTCACCAGCACGGGCCCCACGATCACGCGCACGGCGGTCACACCGACGGCGGTTCGCTGCCTCCCGCCCTCGACACCTCGGTACCGGACGAGGAGTTGACGCCCAGTCAGCTCTCACGGCGCTCCATGCTGCGCCGAACGGGCCTGCTGGGCGCGGGACTCGCGGCCGGGAGCGTCCTGGCCGGAGCGGGCCAGGCGGCGGCGCACTCCTCCGGCGGTCATGCGGGCCACGGCGGTTCGCACCCCGGCGGCCTGCTGTGGCTGGCGGGTGACCACCACATCCACACCCAGTACAGCAGCGACGCCAAGTACCGCGTGATCGACCACGTGCGGCAGGCCAACGCGCACGGCCTCGACTGGATGGTCATCACCGACCACGGCAGCGAGCAGCACGCCAAGATCGGCGTGGAGAAGGTCAATCCGGACATCGTCGCGGCCCGCGCGAAGGTCTCCGACACCCTGGTCTTCCAGGGCCTTGAGTGGAACATCCCGGCCGCCGAGCACGGCACCGTCTTCGTCCACCCCGGCCGCAACGAGGTCGCGGTCCTCAAGGAGTTCGAGAACTCCTTCGACGGTTCGGTGAAGGGCGCGAGCGCCAGCACGCCCGCCAACGAGGCGCTGGCCATCTCCGGCCTGAACTTCCTCGCCGACCAGGTCAGGCGGCGCAAGGTCCAGGACGTGCTGTTCCTGGCCAACCACCCGGCGCGCAAGGGCATCGACTCCCCGCACGAGATCCGCGCCTGGCGCGACGCCCAGCCGGGGATCGCCGTCGGCATGGAGGGCGCCCCCGGCCACCAGGCGGGCGGCCTGCCCGCCCCACAGGGCGCGGGGTCCGGGCGCGGCATCTACGACAACAGCCCCAGCGCCGACTCCTTCCCGGGCTACCCGCTGGAGAGCTACCGCACCTGGGGCGGCTTCGACTGGATGACCTCCACCGTCGGCGGCCTGTGGGACAGCCTCCTCGCCGAGGGCAAGCCCTGGTGGATCACCGCCAACTCCGACTCGCACAACGTCTACGCCGACAATTCGGTGCGCGGGCCGAACGGCGACTTCAACGCCAACGGCAAGTACGCCGATCCGGTCTACGGCGGCGCGCTCAACCTCACCGACACCGACTTCTGGCCCGGCCAGTACAGCCGCACCCACGTCGGCTCCGCCGGCTTCTCCTACGCGGCCGTCATGGACGGCATCCGCGCCGGACGCGTCTGGGTCGACCACGGCGGCCTGATCAGCGGCCTCGACGCGCGGCTCGGCGACGGCAGCCGGTCGGTCACCCTCGGCGGCGTCCTGCACGTGCGCCGCGGCAGCAAGGTCGACCTGGTCGTCACCGTCGCCCTGGCGGGCGGCCCGAACTGGTCCCAGTTCGTCCCCAAGCTCGCCCGCGTCGACGTCATCCAGGGCCAGGTGACCGGCACCGCGCGGGACAAGGACACCCTCGCCGCGCCGAACACCAAGGTCGTGAAGTCCTTCGACGTCGACAAGTCGACCGGCACGGTCCGGCTGACCTACTCCCTGGGCCGGGTCGACAAGCCGGTGTACGTCCGCCTGCGCGGCACCGACGGCAACCGCACCGCCGTCGGCGTCAACGGCGCATCCGTCGACCCGGTCGGCCCCGCCATGGACGTGATCGGCGACGCCGACCCCTGGAAGGACCTGTGGTTCTACTCCAACCCGATGTGGGTCCTGCCCGCATGACGACCCCGCACGAAGGACCCGGCGGCCACACCGTCATCGGTGTGGCCGCCGGGTCGGTGAATCTGCGCGAGGCCGACCACCTCATCCGGCACCTCGCCGACGTGCTCGACCTCCCGGCCGCCACCGTCGCCTGCACCCACCTCGTACGCGCCACCGCCCGCCCGCGTACGGCCGTCTCCTTCGCGCTGCCCGACGCCGAGGCCGCGACGGAGGCATGGGACCGGCTGCTGGCCCGGCTCTCGCCCGAGGACACGGCGGGACCGGGCGGGGCGGGGCTCGACGGTGCGGGACTCGCCAGCGCTGGACTCGACGGTGCGGGCGCCGCACTCGGCCCTGCTACGCACGGCCCGGCCGAGGAGGCGCGCTCCGCGACCGCGGCGGCGGCGGAACACGCCCGCGGGAGCGGCGGCCGGGCGGTGCTCTATCCGGGCGCCGACGCCCTGACCGGCACCGTCACGCTCGCGGACCTGCTCGCACGTACCGCGATCGACCAGGTCGTCCTGGTCGGCGCGCCGCCCGCGACGGACGGCGACGGGCCCGATCCGCACATCCCCGTGCGGACCCGCGACCACGTACGCCCGCGGTGGCGCGACGGACGGCTCGTGCTGGACCTGACCCCCGCGCCCGGTGGCACGCTGGCCCCCTTCGAGGTGCCGAACCCGACTCCCTGCTGCGCCGACCACCCGTAGACCCGCCGTGGCGCGCGGATCGCTCGGGACCTGCGGATGAGGCGTGCCCGCGCCTCACTCCTCGTCCGCGTCCACGGCCGGTTCCCCGGCGGGGGCGGGCTCCGACGGGGCCGCCTCGGTGACGTGGGCATCGGCGTGGGCCGGACGGATGACCACCGAGCCGGAATCGAGGTCTATCGCCCCGCGCGCCGGATCGCTGCTGCCCTCGTCGTCGCGGGACAGCTCCAAGCGGTTGCGCTCGTCCTCGGTGTGCTTGCGGCCGGGCGCGAAGAGCTCATCCATGAAGTTGAACATCGCGGCTCCTTCTCGGCTCGGCTCGACACGGCACCACTTCAGGCTACGCCGAGCGTCCCCCGAACGAGTGAGGGCCGCCTTTGACAACGAGGGGTTGACATGACAACCCCTTGTTGTCACTCTGGAGGGCATGGCAGACAGGAAAGACCTCTCGATGCACGAGCCGACCTTCGCCCGCATCAAGGAAGTGCGCGCCCAGGCCATCCACCACACCCGCCTGGCCCGACAGTTCGCCGTCGAGCGGCGCGACCTGATGCAGGAGCTCATCGGACAGGGCGTTTCGCAGTCCGACATCGCCCGCGAGCTGGGCGTGAGCCGCCAGGCCATCCAGAAGATGCTGGCCTGCTAGACGGCGCCCCCGGTCCGATTCCCGGCCTGATCCCAGGCCGGACGCCCGGCCCGGCCCCGGGTATGATCCCCGGCCGCGTCCCCGGCGCCGAACCAGTGCCGCGCGGCCGACCGGAGCGCGTCCAGGGCCGCCGCGCCGGGACGCGGGTCGGA
The DNA here is from genome assembly GCF_044741185.1 of Streptomyces sp. NPDC088197. Lineage (NCBI taxonomy): Bacteria > Bacillati > Actinomycetota > Actinomycetes > Kitasatosporales > Streptomycetaceae > Streptomyces > Streptomyces sp. NPDC088197. Next base: position 337,051 of record NZ_JBIUSD010000004.1, on the reverse strand, counting down.
CGACGCCCAGGCCACGTAGGAGTCGGGACGGATCAGCAGGGCGGTCGGGGCGTCAGCGTCGTCCGGCCGCGACGGCGGCTGCTGTGACCGGGACGGCGCGTGCGCCGTGACGACGCTGACGCGGTCGCTCCACGGGCCGAGCGCCGCCGCGGCCGACGCGTCGTCGGTCAGGTCGAGCAGCAACGGCCGCGCCGATCTGGCCAGTTCGGCCACCGAGACCGTGCCGTCCGGGGCGGCGAGGTCCAGGTCGGGCGCGAACCGCCCCACCAGCGCGTGCGGTTCGGGACCGCCCATGTCGTAGCGGACATCGGTGCCCGCCGTGAGGTCGGCGAGGTGCTGGACGGTCGCGGGCTGCGCGAGCAGTTCGGTGAAGAGCTGACGCAGCGCCGTGACGTCGTCGCCGGGAGCGGTCAACGCGGCCTGCGCCTGGGCGTAGACGACCATACGGTCGGCGGCCCCGCGCCGCTCGGCGTCGTAACTGTCGAGGAGGTGGGCCGGTGCGGTGCCGTGGATCGCGGCGGCCAGTTTCCAGCCGAGGTTGACCGCGTCCTGGAGGCCGAGGTTCAGGCCGGGGCCGCCGCCCGCCGTGTAGATGTGGGCGGCGTCGCCGACGAGGAACACCCGCCGGTCCCGGAAGCGCTCGGCCACCCGCGTGTTGCCGCCGGTCAACCGCCGCAGGACGTACGGCCCTTCGCCGGTCGGCGGGCTCAGCGGCAGATCGGCGCCCAGTACACGCCGGACGCTCGCGCCCAGTTCTTCGAGGCTCATCGGCGTCCCGGTCTCCGGCTGGGCCCACTCCGTGGTGCTGATCAGCGCCGGGCGGCCGGGGAAGGGCGCGTACGAGAATCCGCCGTGCTCGGTACGGAGCGGCAGGAACGGCCGGACGGTGCCGTAACCGGGCACATTCAGGGCGCCGGTCGCGGGGTCGACCCAATGCGCGGGGACGGTCGCGTGCGCCGTCCGGTTGGTCCTGCGGTCGTCACTCACGCCGGGGAAGCCGATGCCCGACAGCTTGCGGGTGACGCTGTGCGCGCCGTCCGCGCCGACGGCGTAACGGGCGTGCAGCCGGTACGCGCCGTCCGGTCCCGTGACGTCCACGGTGACGGCGTCGCCCGGTGCGCCCGCGTCAGGGTCCGACGCCTCGTGCGGGTCGTGCGGGTCGTGCGGGTCCTGTGATTCCTGCGCCAGGGCGGTCACCCGGTGGCCGCGCCGGATCTCCGCGCCGAGTTCACCGGCCCGCTTCTCCAGGACCTCGACGATGTGCCGCTGCGGCGCCGCGATGCCGTACACCGGGCTGTCCGGGAGCAGGCTCAGGTCCAGCGGCAGGGCGGCGAACATGAAGGAGGCGGAGTTCGGGCGCGGCGGCCCCGGCGTCCCGCTCAGGTCCTCGTACAGCCCCCGCCGGTCGACCAGCCGTACGACCTGGCCGACCAGTCCGTTCGCCTTGGGCTCCTCGCTCGGCGCCGACAGGCTCTCCAGCACGGTCGGCCGTACCCCGGCCAGGGCCAACTCGCATGCCAGCATCAGCCCGTTCGGGCCGCCTCCGACGATGACGACATCCGTGGTGACCAACTGGTCCTCCTCAGTGACTCGTTGCGTGAACGGAAGAAGGGAAAGGGGGAGCGCCGTATGAGGGCAGGCCGGAGCGACCCGGCGGCCGACCGGGTCAACTCACGTACGGCGCGGGCGGATCAGGGAGCGGGCAGGCCCGCGACGATCCCGTCGAACGTCTCGCGCAGGACCGCGGCGAGCGACACGGGCGGATCCGCGGTCAGGGAGTGCTCGACGGCCACGGCGCTGCCCGCGCCGACCACCGCGGCGACCAGCTTGGGATACGCATCGCGGGCGACGTCGGTGCCGGTGCGCTCGGCGACGGCCCTGGCCAGCTCCTCCTGCGCGGCGGCGTTCGCCTTGACGATCTCGCCGTGCAGGGCCGGTTCCGCGAGCATCAGCCGCACGCCGTCCGTCCAGCGCCGCCGGTCCTCGGACGAGCCCTGCTCAGGACCGCCCTTCGGCGCGAACTGGCCCTCCACGGCATGTGCCACCGACTCCCACAGCGGCTCGTCGGCCGGTCGCGCGCGCAGTTCGTCGGCGACGCGTCGCATCCGCTCCAGGTGGCTGGCGGCGATGGCCTCGGCCTTGCCGGAGAAGTAGTTGCGGAAGGTGCGCACGGACACGTTCGCCGCGGCGGCGATGTCCTCCACGGTGACGTCGTCCCAGCCGCGCTGGACGCACAGCCGGATCGTGGCCTGGCTCAGCGCGACACGCGTCTCCCGCTTCTTGCGCTCCCGCAGGCCGAGGCGGGCGGCGTCTTCGTCCTGTGTCATGGCTACGACGGTAGATAAATATTGCCGTGATGGCAAGATTGCCGGAGCGGCAATTTTATCGAAAGATGGTCGGCGACGGTTCCGGGGGCGGCTCGCGTCGGTGCCTCCCGCTCTCGGGGGCGCACCTGAGGGTCACGTCCCTGACGCCACGTCAGGGGCCTTTCGGGGTACGGCAAGGGGCATCCCCAAGGCCGCGCCGCCGTGCGCGACGGCAGGCTGACAGCCATGCGATCCACCACCGACACGCGCCGCTCGACCGTCCGCCGCGGAGCCGCGGGCCTGGCCCTCGCCGCCGCCCTGGCCGCCACGGTCACAGGCACCGCGAGCGCCGACCCCGCAGCCGACCCCGCAACCCTGTCCGCAGCCTCGTCCGCGGCCACCGACGCGCCCGCCCCGCCCCCGTACTCGTCCGACTTCAGCGACTGCCCGGCCCTCCCCGCCGGGGTCGACGCCACGCTCTGGAAGTGCGAAGTCCTCACCGCCACCGGGTCGTTGACGCTCGGCAGCCGGACGATCCCCGAGCTGGCGCCGATGACCCTCACCCACGCCGAGGGCCCGCTGCCCGACGGCGCCGACGGCCAGGTCTGGGGCGCCCTGCGCAGCGCCCCCGACCGCGTCCCCGGCGGCCTCACCGGCATCCCCGGCGCCGACCGTGACCCGCTGCTCCGGCTGTCCCTGCGACCGGAGTACGGCGGCCGGTCCGACTTCTTCTCCGTCGGCGACCGTCTGGGCCTGTTCACCCTGCGTTTCCGCGCCCTCAGCCCCCTGCTGCCGCACGGCTGCGTCATCGGCGGCGGCGACACCCCGGTCGAGCTGCGGCTGGTGCGCTCGGGCGGCTCCCGCGTCGTCTCGCAGGACCCGCCGGTCATCGCGTTCGACGCCTACGACACCGCCTTCACGGTCCCCGGCGCCACCGGCTGCGGCCCCCTCGACCGCCTCGTCGACAACCGCCTCGGACTTCCCGCCGCCACCGGCAACGCGATGCGGCTGAGCGCGTACTACACGTTCAGGACCTACGATCAACTCCCGCCGCGCTGAGGGGGATCACGCGTCCCGGACCCGGCCGGGGCCATGATGGAGCGCATGACTTTGGCGACGGCGTTCACGGAGATGTTCGGTGTGCGGCACCCGATCGCGCTGGCACCGATGGGCGGTTCCGCCGGTGGCGCGCTGGCGGCGGCCGTGTCGCGCGGCGGCGGCCTCGGACTGCTCGGCGGCGGCAGCGGCGACCGGGAGTGGCTGGCCCGCGAGCTGCCGGTGGCGGCCGAGTGCGGCAGGCCGTGGGGAGTCGGGTTCCTGAGCTGGGCGGCCGAGGCCGGCGCCGTCGAGCAGGCACTGGAGTACGGTCCCGCCGCGGTGATGCTGTCCTTCGGGGACCCGGCGCCCTTGGCGGCACGCGTCCGTGCGGCGGGCGTGCCGCTGATCGTGCAGGTCACCGACCTGGAGGAGGCCCGGCGGGCGCTGGACGTCGGGGCCGACGTCATCGTGGCGCAGGGCACCGAGAGCGGCGGACACGGCGCGCGCCACGGCAGGTCCACGCTGCCCTTCGTGCCGGTCGTGGTCGACCTCGCGGCTCCGGTGCCGGTGCTCGCGGCCGGTGGGATCGGCGACGGCCGCGGTGTGGCCGCCGCGCTGGCACTGGGCGCGGCCGGTGCGCTCATCGGCACCCGCTTCCAGGCGACGGCCGAGGCCGGGGCCGAGCCCTCGGCCGTCGAGGCGATCGTCGGCGGGAGCGGGGACGACACCGAGCGCAACAGCGTCCTGGACATCGCCCGCGGCTCCCGGTGGCCGACGGCGTACACCGCTCGTACGCTCGGCCACCCCTACCTGGACCGCTGGCGCGGCCGGGAGGCGGAGCTGGCCGCCGACCCGCAGGCGCGGCAGGAGTACCAGGCCGATGTGGCGCGCGGCGCGGTGCCCTCGCTCCCGGTGTGGGCGGGGGAGGCCGTCGACCTCGTCCACAACGTCCCGCAGGCAGCCGACCTGGTCGCCGTAATGGCCGTTCAGGCGGAGGAGGCGCTGGCGCGGGCCGTACGGCGCTGACCTCGCCGTCACGCGGGCCGACGTCCGCCCGTACGGGAGCGGTCGCGGACAGGCGTACGCCGCCGGATGGCAGGATGCTTGCGGTAGGTGCCATCGCGGCCACCGATGCCCCGGCGGGTACCCGTGTCCGGCCGCGAGGCACGTGAAGTCACCGCAGTCACCGCAGTCACCGCAGTCACCGGAGCGACCGGAGGAGAGCTGATGAGCCGGAAGCGGCACCGCGTCGCCGTGCTCGTATTGGAAGGTGCGAAGCCGCTCGATGTCGGCATCCCCGCGCAGGTGTTCTCGAACCGGCCGAGCATGCCGTACGAGGTGCGGGTGTGCGGGGCCGCGCCAGGACTTGTGACCGGCGGTGACGGCCTCTCGTACCACGTGGCCGAGGGGCTCGACGCGGTCGAGCACGCCGACACCATCTTCATCCCCGGCTACCGCGAGCCCGCGACCACGGAGCCTCCGGCGGCGGTCGTCAGCGCGCTCACGGCGGCCCACAAGCGGGGTACGCGCCTCGCCGCGATCTCGACGGGGGCCTTCGCGCTGGCGGCGACCGGCCTGCTCGACGGGAAGCGGGCGACGACGCACTGGCACTACACGAAGGCACTGGCCACCCGGCATCCGCTGGTGCGGGTGGACGAGAACGTGCTGTTCGTGGACGAGGGCGACGTGCTCACCTCGGCGGGCGCGGCCTCCGGTATCGACATGTGCCTGCACCTGGTGCGGCGTGACCACGGAGTGGGACTCTCCAACCACGTGGCGAGACGGCTGGTCGCGGCGCCGTACCGCAGCGGGGGACAGGCGCAGTACGTGCCCCGGAGCGTGCCGGAACCGCTCGGCGACGTCTTCGCGAGCACGCGGGAGTGGGTGCTGGCGCACCTCGCGGAGCCGCTGACGCTGGAGGAGCTGGCCCGCCACGCGCGGGTCTCGGCGCGGACCTTCTCGCGGCGGTTCGTGCAGGACACCGGGTACACGCCGATGCAGTGGGTGCTGCGGGCGCGCGTGGACCTGGCCCGTGAGCTGCTGGAACGCACCGACCTGGGCGTGGAGCAGATCGCCGACCGGGTCGGGCTCGGCACGGGCGCCAATCTGCGCCTGCACTTCCAGCGGATTCTCGGCACGTCGCCGACGGAGTACCGGCACACGTTCTCGGCCTGAGGGGTCTCGGTCCGAGCTTTTCCGGATGGGAGCTTTCCGGGCTGAGTCTTCCCGGGCCGGAGCCGTGAGGGCTGAAGCGGTACGGAGCCGCTGGACCTGAGGCGAGTCGATGGCGGGCCGATGGTGGACCGCTCGCGGCGTCACGACCGGGCTGGCGAGATCCTTGCGGGCGCTGTCATTCGGGCCACTGTCGGCTCGGCGCGCGGTTGCCGACCATGGAAGACGTAACGAAAGGAGCCCTTCTCATGACCCGCATCGCCGTCAACGGATTCGGCCGTATCGGTCGCAACACCCTCCGCGCCCTGATCGCCCGCGACACCGACCTCGAAGTGGTCGCCGTCAACGACCTGACCGCGCCCGAGGCGCTGGCCCACCTGCTCGAGTTCGACAGCACGCTCGGCCGCCTCGACGCCTCCGTTGAGGTCGACGGGACCGACCTGGTGGTCGACGGCCGCCGCATCAAGGTGCTCGCCGAGCGCGAGCCCGAGAAGCTGCCGTGGGCCGAGCTGGGCGTCGAGATCGTGCTGGAGTCCACCGGCCGCTTCACCTCGGCGGACGCCGCCCGCGCCCACATCCGCGCCGGTGCCAAGCGCGTCCTGGTCAGCGCCCCCTCGGACGGCGCCGACGTGACGCTCGCGTACGGCGTCAACACCGACGACTACGACCCCGCCGCGCACGTGATCGTCTCGAACGCCTCGTGCACCACCAACGCGCTGGCCCCGCTCGCCGCCGTCCTGGACGACCTGGCCGGTATCGAGCACGGCTTCATGACCACCGTGCACGCCTACACCCAGGAGCAGAACCTCCAGGACGGCCCGCACCGCGACCTGCGCCGCGCCCGCGCCGCCGGGGTCAACATCGTCCCCACCACGACCGGCGCCGCCAAGGCCATCGGCCGCGTACTGCCCAACCTCGACGGGAAGCTGTCCGGCGACTCCATCCGTGTCCCGGTCCCGGTCGGCTCGATCGTGGAGCTGAACACCACCGTCGCGCGCGAGGTCACCCGCGACGAAGTGCTCGCCGCCTACCGCGCCGCCGCCGACGGCCCCCTCAAGGGCGTCCTCGAATACACCGACAAGCCCCTGGTCTCCAGCGACATCACCGGCCGCCCCGCCTCGTCGATCTTCGACTCCGCCCTCACCCGCGTCGACGGCAAGCACGTCAAGGTCGTCGCCTGGTACGACAACGAATGGGGCTTCTCCAACCGCGTCATCGACACCCTCGAACTCCTCGCCCGCTCCTGACCGACACCCAGCCGCAGGCCGCCGCCGCTCGGTGTAAGTCGCTCACGGCATCGGTGAGTTGACTGATCGTCAGTCCTCGCGGTGGCCACGCGGCGCGATCCTGCTTCAGGTCGCCGAGGCGATCGAGGCCCACGGCCGACGAACCGGCCGTGGGCCGACTCGTTCTCCACGGGGGAGTGTTCGCGACGCCTGCACCGAGACCAAGACGGTCATGGTCCACCTCCGAGGCACCGGATCAGCCGTCGGTCAGACGGCCCCGCCCGACCACCGGAGCCCACTCGTGGACGGCGGTCACGGTGACTCCGGGCGTCCGGTAGTACGCGTCCGCGGCCATGATCCGGTCCAGTTCGTCGCGGTCGGCGGAGAAGACGAGAAGCGCGCCCGTGTCGTCCGCCCAGGGTCCCGCGGCGACGAGGCGGCCCTCGTCATGGAGGCGCTGGAGGATCGCGCGGTGCGCGGGGCGGGCCGCGAGGCGTTCGGAGGTGGCGGTGAAGGCGAGTTCGACAGTCAGCATGCCTCCGAGGGTAGGTTTCGGGAGTGGCCGGATCCGGATCACGTGATGCCACGGGCGTGGCGAGCCCGCCTGCCGGGACCGGCGGCGCAGTGGGCGCGGCACGCGCGCACCGGAACGCAGGCCCCGGCCGTGACCTGCGAGAACGCCACTCGCTAGCATGGCCGTCGGCAACCGTACCGGGCCTCACCGGCGGGCCGGGACGGGGAACGGCGGCCGCCGCCGGATTCGACCCGGACGCGGCGCGATCGAGAGGATCGAGAAGCGGCCACGGCTTGTCCAGCCGCCGACAGCGCATTCGCCGCCCCCGCCGGGCCTTCCGGCGCCGGGCGGAACGACCGACGAGAGGAATCCGCACCCGTGACGGCCGAGGCCATCGAGACCCACGACTTCCCGTTCGACCCGACGTACGGATACGACCTGGACCGGCTGCTCCAGGTCGGCACCCCGGAGGCGCCCGCCGACTTCGGCGACTTCTGGCAGGGCGCGTACGCCAAGGCGCTGGCGGTCGACACCGCGCCGCGGGTGGGAGCGCTGGAGGAGGAGCGGGACGGCGTACGCGTCCACGCGGTGTCGTACACCTCGGTCGGGGGTTTCCGCGTGGGCGGCTGGCTGACGCTGCCCGCCGACGGACACGTCACGCACGGCATGGTCGTCCTGCACGGCTACGGCGGCAGGGACGCCGTCGATGTGACGCTGCCCCCGCCCGGCACCGCCGCGATCTGGCCGTGCGCCCGCGGAATGGCCACGCGCAGCCTCGACCCGGAGATTCCGGCGACCGCGGCCGAACACGTCGTGCACGGCATCGCCTCGCGCGAGACCTACGTGCACGGCGGATGCGTCGCCGACACCTGGTGTGCCGCCTCCGCGCTGCTCGCCCTGGTACCGGGAGCGGCGCGCCAACTCGCCCTGGTGGGAGGCAGCTTCGGCGGCGGGATCGGCGCCCTGGCGCTGCCCTGGGACGACCGTTTCCACCACGGGCTGCTGACCGTGCCCAGCTTCGGCAACCATCCGCTGCGGCTGACCCTGCCCTGCACGGGCAGCGGCGAGGCGGTCCGCGCCCACTACGCCCGGCACCCCGAAGTCACCGAAGTGCTCGGCTACTTCGACGCGGCCGTCGCCGCCACCCGCGTCCGCGTCCCCGTCCACGTCGGCGCGGCCCTGTTCGACCCCGCGGTGCCGCCGCCCGGACAATTCGCCGTGCACAACGCCCTGGGCGGCCCGAAGGAGCTGTTCGTCCTGACGGCGGGCCATGTCGAGTACCCGGCCGCCGCCGAGGAGGACGCCCGACTGCGGGCGGCACAGCGGGAGTTCCTGGCGGAGGCCGACCCGCGATAACGGCCGGCGGTCGCCGGGACGGCCACGGACCATGTGCTCGCGGAAACGTCCCGCACGCGGCGCTGACGCGCTCTCCGTACCAAGACCGGCCGGGACACCGGATGGCCGCCGGGCCGTGACGCTCGACGGACAGCCGAGCAGCGAGGCCGACGTGTCGAGCCTGCTTCCGGCGGACCGCCCGCGGCGGGATCCCGCCGATGCGCGGCACCGGACGGGCGGCCCGCGCCTACCATGCTGACGTGCAGCTCATCTTCCCGGACCCGCTCGGCTCGCTGAGGCCGCTGTGCCGCGCCCGCCGCGCCCGTCGCGCCTGCCGCGCCTGCCGCCCCCGTCGTGCCCGCCGCGCCTTCCGCCCCCGTCGCCCCCGTCGCCCCCTGGAACGCCATGCCGCGCCCGCGCGAACCGGCTCCGGACCGGGCCGGGCGGGCGGACCCGCCGGGACAGCGCACGCGGCAACCGAGCACCGCCGCCAGGAGACCGGCCCGGCCCGGCGCGAGCCGGTGACGCACAAGGACAGCCCCCTGCGACAGGAGAGCACACCGTGACCGCCCGCCGCCGCGACCGCGCCCCCAACCAGGCCGACGTGGCCCGTCTCGCCGGGGTCTCCCAGTCGGCGGTCTCCCGAGTGATCAGCGGCGACGCCGTCCGCGCCCGGATCCCCGAGGAGACCCGCAAGCGGGTCTTCGACGCGGTCAGGGAACTCGGGTACGTCGCCAACCCGGCCGCCCGCGCGATGCGCAACAAGCGCACCAACCTCCTCGGGGTGCACACCTTCGAGGCCGTCTTCCCGCACGCCCGCGAGGACTTCTACTTCGAATTCCTCCAGGGCATCGAGGAGCGGGCGGAGGAGACCGGCTACGACCTGGTGCTGTTCACCTCGACCGGCAGCGGCGACGGAGGCCGCCGCAACATCTACCGGGACGGCACCAACCGGCTGGGCCTGGCCGACGGCAGCGTGCTCCTCGGCGTGTCCACCGACCGCGGCGAACTGGCCAGGCTCTGGTACGAGGGCTACCCGTTCATCCACATCGGCCGCCGCGAGGTGCCCGGCGCCGGGATCCCGTGCGTCATCCCCGACTACGAGACCGCGGCGGCGGGCATCGTGGAGAAGCTCGCCGCGCTCGGGCACCGCAGCATCGGCTATCTGCGCGAGCCCCTGGAGATGGAGCCGTACACCGACCGCCGGGAGGGCTACGCGCGGGCCGTCCGCGAACTCGGCCTCACCGACGGGTCACCCGGCTTCCGCGGCGAGACCGGCCTGTCCGACGCGTGGCTCGACCACCTGGTCACGGGACCCGAGACGGCCGTCGTCGCCGAGAGCGTACGGCTCGCCGAGACGCTGCGGACGAAGCTGGCCGAGCGCGGCCTGCGGGTGCCGGACGACCTGTCCGTCGCCGTGCTCGAAGGCGCGCCCGAGCAGCCGGAAGGCCGGTGGGTGTCGCTGGAGATCCCGCGCGTCGAGATCGGCCGGACCGCCGTGGACCAGCTCATCGCGATGCTCGACGACCCCGGCCGCCGCGCCGACAGCCTCCTCGTCCCCTGCTCGATCGCCGCCGGCACCACCCTCGCTCCTCCCCGTCACTGACCGTCACCGACCGCCCGTCCGAACACCCGCCTGTCGGACCGTCCGACCGTCCGCACGTCCGCCGCCCGCCGTCTGTCCGGGCCGCGTCGCGGCGCTCACCGACGGTGCCGATAACGCCGAGACGGCGCATAGGGCCGTTGTGCGAGCACGGCAGGACAAAGCCGGGCAGCGGCTCTCACCAGCGGCTAAGCGGAATTCACACAGACGCGGGCATCCGTCCGCTACCTGCGCCTACGCGAAATATTCGACGGACATTGACGGAACGTCACGAAACGCTGGGGGCGGGCGAATATTCGAGAGAAGTGTGTTGCTGTCGTGAAGGCGTTGATCTACGGTTCTCGATTGTTCGCGCACTGTTAACAGACGCCTACAAGGCGGCGCGTCTCATGGGGGGATTATGGATTTGGGTGGGGTCAGACGTGTGCGTGCGTCTCGTGGGCTGATAGTGACGCTCGCGTCCGCTCTGGTCGTCGCGGTGGGTCCCGCGGCGGCGATTGCGGTCGCCGCGGCACCGACTCCGGGCGCGGAGCCGACATCGACATCGATGTCGAAGGCGGCACAGTCCTCGAAGCCGGCACTGTCCTCGAAGGCGGCACAGTCCTCGAAGCCGGTGAAGGCCGACACCGGTGCGTCGCACCGCACGGCGCTCACGCAGGACGCGGCGGTCGCCGAGGCGGCCGAGGCCGGGCAGAGCGTGGAGATCACGTCGCTGCGGACGGAGTCCAACGAGACGTACGCGCTGCCGGACGGCAGCCTGGAGACGGACCAGCACCTGCGTCCGGTCCGGGCCCGCGTCGGCGGCGAGTGGAAGACGATCGACAACACTCTGGTGCGGCGGCCCGACGGCGGCGTCGCACCCGCGGTCGCGTCGGTCGGCATGGAGCTGTCGGGCGGCGGCTCCGCACCGCTGGTGACCCTGGACAGGGCCGGGCGGAAACTGTCGTACACCTGGCCGTCGGCGCTGCCCGCGCCGACGCTCGACGGCGACACCGCCACGTACAAGAACGTCCTGCCGGACGTCGACCTCCGGGTGCGCGCGGACACCGACGGTTTCCACGAGCTGCTGGTGGTCAACACCGCCGCGGCGGCGCGGAATCCGGCGCTCACGCAGCTCACCTTCGGGGTGGTGACCGACGGCCTCGACGTGGCGCGCACCGCCGACGGCGGTCTGACCGCCACCGACACCACGACCGGCGGCGAGGTCTTCGCGGCGCCGCAGCCGATCATGTGGGACTCCGGCACGCAGGGGACGAACACCCCGGCGGCCGGAACCAAGAGCGCCAGGACCACCAGCGCCGCCAAGGCCGCGACCGCCGAGGACGGCAGCCCGGAGGACCCGGCGCAGGGCCCGACCGATACCTCCCAGATGGCGCCGATCGCCGTCGCCGTCGACACCTCCGACGCGTCCGGCTCGCTGACGCTGACGCCCGACCACGCGCTGCTGACCGGCGCGGACACCTCGTTCCCGCTGTACATCGACCCGCAGACATACACCCCCAGGGCGGGGGACTGGACGATGGTCTCGCGCTACTGGGCCTCCAGCCCGCAGTACCGCTTCAACGGCGACGACGACGCGGGTGTGGGCGACTGCGACTGGACCTACTGCGCGCCCAGGGACGTCAAGCGGCTCTTCTACTCCTTCCCGACGTCGAAGTTCGCGGGCAAGACGATCCTGGACGCCACCTTCATCGCGCACGAGACGTGGTCGGCGTCGTGCACCGCCAAGCCGATCGAGCTGTGGCGCACCAGCGGCTTCACCAAGGGCACGACTTGGAACTCCTCCGCCGACCACTGGCTCGACCACATCGACACCCAGACCGAGGCGCACGGCAGCTCCGGCTGCGCGGCCTCCGACGTCGAGTTCAACGCCACCACCGGCGTGAAGTACGCGGCGGCCCACAACTCCGGGACCACCACCTTCGGTCTGAAGGCCAACGAGTCCGACCCGTACGGCTGGAAGCGCTTCACCAACAAGGCGTATCTGCGGGTCCACTACAACCAGCCGCCCAAGCAGATCCCCATGTCCCACCTGTCGATGAGCCCCGGCGCCTCCTGCCACAGCCCGTCCACGTCGGTGCGGATCCGCACCCTGCCGACGATCAGCGCGAGCGATGTCACCGACCCCGACGGCGACCAGGTGAGCGTGCAGTTCTCCGTCGCGTGGGACGCCGGTGACGGCAAGGGCCTGGTCACGCAGTGGACTTCGGCGAAGATCGGCCCGAAGAAGTCCGGCTCGACCTTCTCCACGAAGCTCACCGCGACGCTCGGCGGCAAGACCGTCCCGAAGAACAAGACGATCGCCTGGCAGGCCCGCGCGGTCGACTACGACCAGGGCAAGTACTACAGCTACTCCCCGTGGTCGTCCGCGGGTTCCGCGACCAACTGCTACTGGGTGTACGACACCACCGTGCCGGCGGGCCCCGTGATCACCTCGGGCGACTACCCGGCCGTCGACGACAACAACCCCAACGACCCGACGTACGACGGTGTCGGCCGGGACGGCGACTTCACCTTCCGCTCGGCCTCCACCGACGTCGTGAAGTACTGCTACGGCGTCAACGCCGACGCGGTGTGCGACACGGCCCACACCGTGGCCACCTCGGGCGGCGCGGCGAAGTCGGTGACCTTCCGGCCGACCCGCGCGGGCACCAACTTCCTGAACGTGCAGGCATTCGACAGCGCGGGCAACGGCAGTGAGCCGGAGGTGTACGAGTTCCGGGTCAAGGAGGGCCAGCCCGCCCGCGCCCAGTGGCAACTCGACGACGACGCGGGCGCCGCGCAGGCGGCCGGTTCCGCCGGTGACCGCACCCTGAACGTGGTCGGCTCGCCGACCCTCGGCGCGCCCGGCAAGTCCGGCACCGCCGTCGACTTCAACGGCACCGACTCCTACCTCCAGTCCGACATCCCGGCCGTCCACACCGACCAGGGCATGACGGTCGCCGCCTGGGTGAAGCTCGACCGGATGCCGACCGCCGCGGCGGTCGTCGCCGCACAGCCGGGCAACAACGCGCCGGGCTTCGAGCTGTACTACTCACAGGGCTACGACCGGTGGGTGTTCAACCAGTACAGCTCCGACTCGGCCACCGCCACCCCGGTCCGCGCGATGTCCGCCACGGCGGGCGGCGTCACGGCCGGACAGTGGTACCACCTGCTCGGCACGTACGACGGGACGGCCCACACCCTGTCGCTGTACGTCAACGGGGCCCTGATGGGGACCACGAGCTACACCACCGCGTGGGACGCGCGGCGCGGTCTCCAGATCGGCGCGGGGAGCTACTCCGGCTCCCCGGGGAGCTTCTTCCCCGGCACGGTCGACGACGTCCGGATCTACGACAAGCCCCTGGTGGCCGCCGACGTGGCGCACCTGTACAAGGGGGAGCAGCTCGGGGCCGGCCGCCCGGCCAGCGCGGTCTTCCCGCTGGACGAACCGGCCGCGCAGGACGACGGCAACCCCACCACGGTGGTGCACGGCCAGGCCGACGTGGACCCCGCGGTCCTGCACGGCGGGGTCACCGCGGGAAGCGCGGGCGCGCAGGACAAGTCGCTGACCCTCGACGGCACCAGCGGCTACGCGTCCACCCGCTCCCCGCAGGTCAACAACCAGCGCAGCTTCTCCGTGGTCGGCTGGGCGAAACTGTCCGCCAAACCCGACCACGCGGCGATCATCGCCACCCAGACCAGTACCTACCGGCCGGGCTTCGAGCTGTACTACTCCGCGACCTACGGGTGGTCCTTCGACGCCTACACCGCCGACTCCGACAGCGCCACGATCGTGCGGGCCTCCCAGGGCGACACCACCCATTCACCGGCCGGTGTCTGGACCCACCTCCTCGGCTCGTACGACGCGAACACCGACGACATGCGGCTGTACGTCAACGGTCTCTGGGTGGCCACGACGAAATTCGCCGCGCCCTTCTACGGCAAGGGACCCGTCCAGATCGGCGCCGGGTCGTACGACGGCGCACCGAGCAGCTTCTTCCCCGGTCAGATCGACGACGTGCGGTTCTACGACCGGGCCCTGTCGGCGCCGGAAGCCGAGTCGATGTACCACAACCAGCTCGTGGTCGAGGGGCGTTGGAAGCTGGACAGCGCGTCCGGCACTCCCCAGGTCTCGCCCGACTCGCTGACCACCGCGGCCGACCAGCACCCGCTGACCCTCGGCGGCGGCGCGCAGATCGACGCCACGGGCGCCAACAGCATGGTCGGCACCGGGTCGTTGGTGCTCAACGGCACGGCAACCGGCTACGCGTCGACCACCACGTCACCGATCCACACCAACAGCAGCTTCACGGTGGGCGCGTGGGTCTCCACCGCGGCGCGGCCGACGAAACCGGTGACGGTGCTGAGCATGGCCGGTACGAACACCAGTGGTTTCGCGGTGCGTTACGTACCCGACTCCGCCGACCCGGCCCACGCGGGCGCCTGGCAGTTGCAGACGTCCAACGCGGACGGCACCGGCGCCGTCGTCTCGACCGCCTCCGACACCAGCTTCCAGGACAACGGCGCGTGGGATCACATCGCCGTGGTCTACGACCTGATGGCCGGTCAGATGCGGTTGTACATCAACGGCCAGATGCAGCAGTCGCTCTGCTCCGACGGTGACGACGACGGCAACCCCGACGACCCGGCGTGCAAGGAGTCGGTGTCGTGGAACTCCTCGGTGCTGCCGTTCGACGCGACCAAGGGCCTGCAACTGGGCCGCCTCAAGACCGGCACGTCCACCTGGGGCGAGTACTGGCCCGGTGTGATCGACGACGTGTGGGTCTTCGGCGGAGTCGCGACCGACACCCAGATCGCGGCGCTCGCCAGCGGAGTGGATCTCGACACCACCGCCGGGCCCTGACCCGGTAGCACCACCGGGGCGGCGCGCGGGTCATCGCGCGCCGCCCCGGACGCGTGGCATTCGACGAAGTGACAGATCAGACACGTGCGCACGGGCGGAGCCCGGCGGCGGTTCGTGCTGCCGACGTCGGAAGACGGGGGCGCACACGGTGAGGGATGGGGACGGGACAAGCGTGAGCGACAGACGGACATCAACGGGCGGCGCGCGCGGCAAGGCCGCGCTGCTCGCCTGCGGAGCACTGGTGGCGGGCCTGCTGCAAGTGGCCGCGCTACCGGCGGCCCAGGCCGACGACATGCCGAGAACACCGTCCCCGGGCGTGCCCGTGGCCGGACACTCCAGCACCACGACGGCGCCCCGCGCCGAGGACGGCCTGCCGCACCGGGCCGACGACCGGGCCGCGGAGAAGTCCTGGGCCGCGCCCGGAACCGCCACGGTGACGCTGCCCGCCGCGCACGCCGAGCCCACGGCGGTGCGCGCCGGAAAGCTCCCGGTGACCCTCACCGTGCCGGCGGCGGCGACATCCGCCACGGTCAACGGCGCGGCCAAGGCGACGGCCCCGCCGTTGACCGGCGCCGCGACCGTACGCGTCCTGGACCGGAAGACCACGCGGGCCGCGGGCGTGGACGGCCTCCTGTTCACCGTCGCACCGCGGGCGGACGCCGCGGGCGGAACGGTCGGCGTCCGCGTGGACGACAGCGCGTACGCCCAGGCGTACGGCGGTGCCTACGCGGCCCGGCTGCGCCTGGTCACACTGCCCGCGTGCGCGCTGACCACCCCCGACAAGCCCGCCTGCACCACGCGGACCCCGGTCCGCGCCACGAACGACGCGGCAGCGCACACGCTGACCGCCGACGCGCTGCCCCTGGCGTCCTCGGGCGTGCCCGGCACCGCGACGGTCCTCGCGGCCACCGCGGGCACGTCGAGCGACCACGGCGACTACACCGCCACCTCGCTGTCCCCGTCCTCGAACTGGAACGTCGGGCCCAACACCGGCTCCTTCACCTGGTCCTACGACATGCCCGCCCCCGACGTGCCGGGCAGCTTCACCCCGAAGGTCGGCCTGTCCTACGACTCCGGCAGCGTCGACGGCCGCACCAGCAGCACCAACAACCAGGCGTCCTGGGCCGGTGACGGCTTCGACCTGTCGCCCGGCTACATCGAGCGCAGCTACAAGTCCTGCGGCGACGAAGGCGCCAAGGACTCCTCGGGCAAGAAGTACGAGGACCTGTGCTGGGCGTACGACAACGCGTCGATCTCCTTCGACGGCCACTCCGGCCAGTTGGTCGCCACCGGCACCAACTCCTTCCGGATCAAGGGCGACGACGGCACGAAGGTCGACCGGGTCTACGGCACCTCCACCGACGTGCGCTCCAACGGCGCGCGCAACGACGAGTACTGGCGGCTGACGCTCACCGACGGCAGCCAGTACTACTTCGGCTACAACCGGCTGCCCGGCTGGGCGAGCGGCAAGGCGACCACCGACTCCACGTGGACCGTGCCGGTCTTCGGCAACAACGCCGACGAGCCGTGCCACGCCTCCACCTTCGCCAACTCCTGGTGCCAGCAGGGCTGGCGGTGGAATCTCGACTACTCCGTCGACCCGCACGGCAACGCCATCGCGTACTACTACACCAAGGAGACCAACTACTACGGCCGCGCCAGGACCGCCGCCAGCCCCACGACCTACGTCCGCGGCGGCTACCTGGACCACATCGACTACGGCCTGAAGTCCACCGCGATGTACTCGGCCAAGGCCCTCGCGCAGGTCGCCTTCACCAGCGGGGAGAGGTGCCTGTCCGCCACGGCGGGCGCCTGCGACGCCTCGAAGATCGACAACGCCGCCTCCCCCTGGTACGACACGCCGTGGGACCTCAACTGCAAGTCGACCGGCGACTGCCACTCCTTCGGCCCGTCCTTCTGGACCCGCGAGCGCCTGACCGCGGTCACCTCGCAGGTGCTCACCTCGGCCGGGAAGTACACCCCGGTCGACACGTGGAAGCTGGGCCACCAGTGGGGCATGGCCGACATCGACTACCAGTTGGAGCTGGCGTCGATCGAGCACACGGGCAACGCCGACACCCCCGAGGGCGCGCCCGACCTGACCATGCCGAAGATCACCTTCGGGTACGACCAGCGCACCAACCGGCTGGACATCCCCGGTGACAACACCTCGCCGTTCATCAAGGAACGCGTCTCGACCATCGACGACGAGACCGGCGGACAGACCGACATCACCTACTCCACCGCGGCCTGCGACGCCGCGCACCTGCCCACCCCCGACACCAACACCACGCTCTGCTTCCCGCAGTCCTTCACCAAGGAGGGCGACGAGGACCCGTCGCGCCAGTGGTTCAACAAGTACGTGGTGAAGCAGGTCATCCAGTCCGACCGCACCGCCTCCTCGCCCGACGAGGTCACCAGGTACGACTACCTCGGCGGGGCCGCCTGGCACTACGACTCCGACGACGGCATCACCAAGGAGAAGTACAAGTCCTGGTCCACCTGGCGCGGTTACGCCCACGTCCAGGTCGAGACCGGCGGCCAGGACCCGGTCGGCATGAGCTCGCGGACCGACCACTACTACCTCCGCGGCATGGACGCCGACAAGACGACCGGCGGCAAGCGCACCGTGACCGTCTCCGACGACAACGGCGGCACCATCACCGACCACGACTCGCTGGCGGGCGTCGAGTACAAGACCGAGCACTACTCCGGGCCCGACGGCAAGGTGCTGGACAAGTCCGTCAGCACCCCCTGGCACCACGAAACGGCCTCGGTCACCCGCAGTTGGGGCACCATCGCCGCGAATCTGACCGGCACCGCGGAGACCCGCGCCTGGACCTCCCTGGACAACGGCGCCGGTTCGTCGTGGCGGATCACCGACGTCACCCGCACCTTCGACAACACCGCGGGCCGCGTCCTGACCACCGACGACCACGGCGACATCTCCACCGCCGCCGACGACCGGTGCGCCACCACCACCTACGTCGACAACGGCACCGACTGGATCCTGGACAACCCCTCGCGGATTCTCACGGTCGCGGTGCCCTGCTCGGCGACCCCCGATTACACCAAGGACGTCCTGTCGGACATCCGCACCGCCTACGACGGCCACGCCTACGGAGCCGCGCCGACCGCGGGTGACGCCACGCACGTGGCGAGCCTGAAGTCCCACAACGGCACCACCGCCACCTACCTGGAGTCCGCCGCGGCCTACGACTCCTACGGCCGCGCCGTCTCGGCCACCGATCTGAGCGGCAACGTCACCGCGACCGTGACCGGCGCGCCCCAGCGCACCGACCGCACCGACGGCCGCGTCACTACCACGGTCTACGCCCCGGCGACCGGCTTCCCGACCACGACGACGGTCACCACACCGCCGGCCACCGCGGTAGACGCGAGCACCGCGCAGACCACCACCACGACCCTGGACCCCGTACGCGGGCTGCCCGTCACGGCCGTCGACACCAACGGCAAGCGCACCGACACCACATACGACGCGCTGGGCCGCAAGCTGAGGATCTGGCTGCCCGACCGCTCCAAGGCCAACAACCAGACGCCCAACTCCGCCTTCACGTACACACTGGCCGACGGCAAGCCCCCGGTGGTGGCCACCACGAGCCTCGCGGGCACCGGCACGCAGACCGCGTACGCGCTGTACGACGGCTTCCTGAGGGTCCGTCAGGCCCAGACGCCAGGGCCCAAGGGCGGCATGCTGGTCTCCGACACCTTCTACGACGAACGCGGCCTGCCCGCGAAGACCTTCGCCTCGTACTACGCGGCGAAGGCGCCCTCCACCGTGCTGTACAAGGTGGACGACGCGCTGTCGGTCGAGACGCAGACGTGGAACACCTACGACGGTCTCGGCCGGGTCGTCCGCAGCCAGCAGGTCGCGGGCAACGGCGACGGCGGCCAGGTCCTCGCGACCACCACCACGGCCTACGGCGGCGACCGCACCACGGTCACCCCGCCGAAGGGCGGCACACCGACCACCACGGTCGTGGACGCGGGCGGCAACGTCCGTGAGCTGGACCAGTACCAGGCCGCGACACCCACGGGCCCGTACGACAAGACGCTCTACGACTACACCCCGGCGGGCAAGCTCTCCAAGGTCACCGACGCGTCGGGCACCGTCTGGGAGTACCGCTACGACCAGCGCGGCAACCAGACCAAGGCGATCGACCCCGACAAGGGCACGACCGACTCCGGCTACGACGACCGGGGCCAACTGGTCTCCAGCACCGACCAGCGCGGCAAGAGCGTCACCCACCTCTACGACGGTCTCGGCCGGGAGACCGAGACCCACGACGGCGACGCGACCGGCCCGCTGCTGACCAAGCACGTGTGGGACCCGGCCGGTTTCAAGGGCCAGATCGCCTCGGCCGCCCGCTACGTCGGCGGCGCCACGGGCTCCGCGTACACCGTGGCCTACTCGCTGTACGACAACCTGTACCGCGCCCACCGCACGACGACCACGATCCCGGCGGCCGAAGGCGCGCTCGCCGGTTCCTACCAGGGCAACGTGCAGTACAACGCGGACGGCACCACGCAGTCCGTCGGCTACCCCGCGGCGGGCAGCCTGCCCGCGGAAGCGGTCACCCCGACCTACGACGAGGTGCTGCGGCCCAGCACGGTGTCCGGCTCCGGCGGCGCCACGTACACGACCAACACCACGTACAGCTACACCGGCCAGGCGCTCCAGTACACCTTCCAGGCGGCCGGGCAGAAGATGACCCAGGTCACCAACACCTACCAGTGGGGCACCCAGCGGCTGTCCAACTCCCGCGTCGACCGGCAGGACGTGCCGGGCACCGACAAGTCCGCCACGTACGGCTACGACCCGGCCGGTGACATCACCTCGCTCACCGACGTCTCCCGCGACGGCACCGACGCCCAGTGCTTCCAGTACGACTACCTGGGCCGGCTGACCGAGGCGTGGGCGCAGGGCTCGGCGGGCTGCGCGGCCACCCCGAGCGCCGCGGCACTCGGCGGCCCGGCCGCGTACTGGCAGTCCTTCGGCTACGACAAGGCGGGCGACCGCACCAAGGAGACGGACCACTCCGCCACCGGCGCCACCGCACAGGACACCGTCCGCGACTACTCCTACCCAGCCCCGACCAGCCCCCAGCCGCACACGCTCAGCCAGATGCGGACCACGGGCCCCGGCGGCAGCACGCTGAAGTCCTACACGTACGACGCGATCGGCGGCACCCAGACCAGCACGGTCGGCGCCGCCAAGCAGACCCAGGTGTGGGACACCGAGGGCCACCTGACCCAGGTGACCGCGGTCGACGGCAACGGCGGTACGAAGACCACCTCGTACGTCTACGACGCCGACGGCAACCGGCTGGTGGTCCGTACCGACAGCGGCAGCACGCTCTACCTCGGCGGCACCGAGGTCGCCCTCGCCAAGGGGTCGACCACACCGCGCGCCACCCGCTACTACGACCTCGGCGACGGCAACCAGGCGATGCGCACCGACGACAACAAGGTGTCGTTCCTGATCGCCGACAGCCAGGGCACCAGCCAACTCCAGGTCAACGGCGCCGACCTGACCATGCAGCAGCGCCGTACCACCCCCTTCGGGGAACCGCGCGGCACGGCGCCGACCGCCTGGTCGGGGGACAAGGGCTTCGTCGGCGGCGTCAACGACCCGGGCACCGGCCTGACCCACCTCGGCGCCCGCGACTACGACCCGTCGACCGGCCGCTTCACCTCGGTCGACGCCGACCTCGACACCAGCGACCCGCAGTCGCTCAACGGCTACGCGTACGCGGGCAACGACCCCGTCTCCCAGAGCGACCCGACGGGCCTGTACACCTGCCGCAACGGTCACGAGGGCTGTGACGAGCACGGCAACGCCTGCGGCAAGGACTGCAGCGCGTGGGCGACCCAGACCGGTGACTGCGTGCACACCGAGTGCAGCAGCAGCAAGGTCAACCAGAACCCGTACGTCAGCCTCAAGACGCAGCGCAAGGTCTCCTACGCGCGACGCCACTGCGACGACCTGTGCGGCACCCTCGGCATCTCCTCGCCGAGGGAGCACCGGTGGCAGGACCTGATCAAGGACCTGTACGGCGGCAACGCGCCGGAGCCCGAGCGAGACACGTACGCGGCCGCGCACGCGCAGGAGAAGTCCGTCGCCTTCTCGCCGCACCCGAGCTACAAATACACGATGTCGGAGCTGATCGGGCCCAACAGCCTCGGCACACCCGAGGAGATCATGGCCTACTTCAAGGCGCACCCGAAGGAGATGTTCCCGTTCAAGGTGACCGGCTGCGACGCCTTCACCCAGGGCGCGATGTGCACGCTGCACCCGGGTGACTCGATCGCGCACGGCCTCGGCCGGATCGCGGGCGGACCCGGCAAGGTGAAGGTGTCCTTCAAGGACAAGACCTCCTTCACCTTCACGGTGACCAACAAGGGATACTTCGACGACGCCGGTTCGCAGATCAAGTTCTCGATCTCGTCCCGGAAGGACGGCGTGTACCTGACGCAGAAGGCATACACGACGGGGTCGAACTGGTTCGCGTGGGCCGGGGTGAAGATGGGCGCCGCCAAGCAGCAGTGGCAGCAGCAGGCCCGCAATCTGCGGAACGCCATGGAGAACAAATAACGGATGACACGCACGACGCGTAGGGCCTGGCTGTCCTCGGCCCCATGGATCGCCGCCGCGGTGGCGACTCCATGGGCGTCGAGGGCGGCCTCGCCCGTCGACCCCACGGTGGTCACCCTGCTGGCCGCCTTCGTCGCCGTCGGCGTCCTGGGCATCCCGCTGGGCGTCCTGCTCGGACGCCTGGGCGTCCGGCGGGAGGCCGTCGCCGTGGCCGCGCTCGCGGTGGCCGGAGCGGCGGCCTCCTGCGCGGTCCGGATCGTCGGCGCCAGTGACGAGAGCCCGGCGGGCAAGGCGGCGATCGTCCTCGTGCTGGCCGCGCTCTTCGCGGTCCTGGCCCTGCCCCTGCCCGCCGTCGGCTTCGTCGTGGCGTGGGTGCGGCGGAAGCGCGCGCACTGAACACGCGCCCGCCCGGTGGGTCGGTCAGGCCAGCGGCTCGTGGTTGGCCCAGACGACCTGGTACGGGTAGCGGGCCTGCCAGCGGCTGATGAGTTCCTCGGTGCCGGGAATGGCGAAGGCCGCGTTGAGCGCGTCGAGGTCGGCGACGCCGATGTGGACGATCGCGGTGGCGGTGAACACCGGGCTGTGGTCGTCCGCGGGAACACGGATGTGGCGCCGGGCGGAGAAGGTACGCACGTGCCCGGAGCCCACCATCAGGCTTTCGATGTCCTTGAGGTATTGATCCAGGTCCGCGTCCGGGATCGACGGTTCGAACGAGACAATCATCGTGTGGCTGATCATGGGTCCATGGAACCGCCGCCCGGCCGCCACGTCCAAGACCTTCTGGATCATCGGCGATAACCTGAGGGCATGAGTGACCTGGAGACGCGCGAGCTGGAGTACTTCGTCGCGGTCGCCGAGGAACTGCACTTCGGCCGCGCCGCCGAGCGCCTGTCCATCGCGCAGCCCGCGCTGTCGAAGGCGATCCGGCGGGTCGAGTCGCGCCTCGGTGTCCTGCTCCTGACCCGTACGAGCCGCCATGTGGCGCTCACCCCGGCGGGGGAGGCGCTGCTGCACCACGGCCGCCACGCGCTCAACGCGGTCGGCGCGGCGGCCGAGAGCGCGCGCCGGGCCGGTGACGCGCGGGCCCAGCTGCGGCTGGTGATCAAGCCGGGCGGGGACGCCAATCTACTGTCCGGAATCCTCGCCGCGTACGCGGAACGGCCGGACGCGCGCCGGGTGGACGTGCTGTTCGGCGGCGCCACCGACCGGGCCGACCACCTGCGGGACGGCAGGGCCGATGTGGCGCTGCTGTACGCGCCGTTCGACGACCTGACCGGGCTCGCGTCCCAGACGCTGTTCGTGGAGGGGCGGGTGGCGATCCTGCCGCGTGACCACCGGCTGGCCGGGCGTGCGCAGCTGCGGCTCGCGGATCTGGACGGCGAGACGCTGCCGCGCTGGCAGGGCGTGGGCTGGGCGGGTGTGCCCGACGACGGGAGCGGGCCGGAGGTCGCGGACGTGCCGCAGATGGTCCAGATGATCGTGCTGGGGCGGATGATCGCGGTGCTGCCGCGGTCGCTCGCCGAGCCGGCGCATCCGGGTCTGGTGTGCGTGCCGGTGACCGACGCGCCCACGAGCCGACTGGTCGTGGCGTGGTCGCGGAGCGACGACCGGGCGCTTGTCGCCTCGTTCGTACGGGCGGCGGTGGCAGCGGCGGGCAGGGCGTAGGCGTAGCGCGTGTGGTGCGCGGCGCGCACGCGTCGGTGCGCGAGAGCCGCGAGCCCGACCGCCGCCTCCACCGTACTGAGGGTGGGGCGGCGGTCCGGCCGGTGCCGCGTGTGGTGCGAGTGGTGCTGCGGACTGCCTGACTACCGGCCGACGCGCGGGAGGCTGTTGAGCTTGCCGGGCAGTGCGGTGTTCGTCTGCTGGGCCCGCATGAGAGCGAGGACCGCGCCGACACCGGCGAGGATCAGGCTCACCCAGAAGCTGAAGCCGTGGCCACCGGCCGGGCCGAAGTCGGAGTGCGCGAAGATCGCGATCAGGTACAGGACGAAGCCCACCGCGAAGCCGACGAAGGTCAGCATGCGGTCGGGCGCGGGCAGCGTGACGGTGGGCACGAAGAGGCTGACCGCGAGCACCGCGGCGCTGAGCACCGTGATGACCATCGCGAACCAGGCTATGAACAGCCCGTGGCTGAAGTGCCAGGCACTCCAACTCACGCTGCCGAGGTTGATGCCGTAACCGCTCCCGAAATCCCAGGAGTAGTAGTCGAAGAACGAGAAGATCAACACAATGAACCCGATACCGAGAATTGCCCAGTCGAGTCGGTTGACCGAAGCCGGGTCGAAAGAACCCCCGGACGGGCCGCTCGCGCTCGGCGGCTGAGTCGGTGGGCCCGGCGGCGGTACATCGTGCGACATGGTGACTTGTCTCCCTGCTGACGTCGTTCTACGAACACTCGGGGGCTGAGAATAGCGGTACGTCGCCCCACCCCGTAAGCAGGTTGGACCGACCTGCATCACATGGGTTCAATTGGTCGCTTTGTTACGTGTGGGGACGCCAGTGGCGGGAGTTGACTTCTCGGTCCCACGGGTTCTGTGGGGAGGGTAAAAGGGGTGAAAGCGGCCCGCGCGAGGTTCAAGCATGCGCAAATTCGGCGTATTTGGCCGCGCCCGGTCCCGTGCCCGTCCTGCCATCGCGCCGCCCCCGGTCCTGCCCTCGCCCCACGCCTGTTCCTGCCTTCGTCCCGTGCCCGTTCCCGCCTTCGCTCCGCGCCCGTTCCCGCCTTCGTCCCGCGCCGTTTCCGCTGGCGTGTCACAGGGCGCGGCGGCTGTCTCGTCCTACGGGACACAGGCAATTCCCGATCAAGGAGCGGACGATGAACCTCGCGCTGTGGATCGTCACCGGGCTGCTGGCCGCGGTGGCACTGACCGGCGGTGTTTCCAAAGCCTTCATTCCCAAGGACAAACTGACCGCCACTCACGGCGGTGGCTGGACCGGTGACGCCAGTGTCACCTTCGTCAAATCCCTCGGCGTCCTCGAACTCCTCGCCGCTTTCGGCCTCATCCTTCCCGCCGTTCTCGACGTCGCCCCCTTCTTCGTCCCCGTCACCGCGATCTGCTGGTGCCTCCTGATGGTCGGCGCGATGACCACCCACGCCCGTCGCCCGGCCGAAGCCCCCTTCGTCCTCCTCAACCTCTTCTATCTCTGCCTGGCCCTGTTCATCACCTGGGGCCGCCTCGGCCCCCACCCCTTCACCGGGTGATGCCGCAGTGGCCGCGGCCATCGTGGCGGTGGGGATTCACCCCGACGGCGGTGTGGTGATCCGCTTCTCGAACCAGTGGTGGGCGTACGGCTCGTCGTTGAAGGCCGCGACCTCCTCGAAACCGCAGGAGTGGTACAGGCTGATCGCGGCGTTCAGCGCCTTGTTGGTGTCAAGGCGCAGCAGGTCCCGGCCGTTGCGGGCGGCCCGCAGTTCCAGTTCGGCCAGGAAGCGGCGGCCGAGGCCGAGTCTGCGGGCCCGCGGCGCGACCCACATGCGCTTGATCTCGGCCGGGGCCCCCGGCGGCAGCTTCAGACCGGCGCAGCCGACCGGCTCACCGTGCAGCCGGGCGACCAGGAAGAGGCCGTGCGGCGACCGGAGTTCACCGGCGTCGGGCAGGAGACTGCGCGCGGGATCGAAACCGGCGTCGAAGCGTTCGCGCAACTCGGCGAAGTAGGAGCGCATGCAGTGCTCGGCGTCGGGGTGGTCCGGGTCGACGACGTCCAGTGCGACCGTCGCGGCGGTCAGCAGCCGGTCGACCTCGGCCATGGCGGCGACCAGCCGGGAGCGCTGGACGGCGTTGAGCGGCTCCAGAAGGGAACCCGCCAGGTCGTCGCTGCGACCGTCGAGCACGGCGCGCTCGACGCGACCGGCGTCGGTGAGCCGGACGGTGCGCACCCGTCTGTCGCGGGGCAGCGGCTCCACCGTCACCAGCCCGTCCGTCTCCAGGGAGCGCAGCAGACGGCTGACGTATCCCGAGTCGAGGCCGAGCCGTTCGCGCAACCGGCGTACGTCCTGGCCCCGTTCGTCGATCTCCCACAGGAGCCGTGCCTCACCGATCGGCCGGTCCCGGCCCAGATAACGGTCGTGGAGCACGCCCACGCGCTCGGTGACAGTGCGGTTGAACCGCCGCACCTGGGCGATCTCTCGTGCGTCCATTCTCTGACTCTAGTCAGAGAAGTCCCGTCGGACCAGAGGTGACCGACCCGCGTCGCTCCCCGGTGCCTCCGGTCGTAGGGCTGTGTGTGGAGGAGCGCCGCCGAGCCGGCGGCGGCGCTCCTGCGGGGCCGTCCCGGTCGGAGCGGGCTACCGTCCGGGACCGGTCTGACGGCGCGCCGCTACTTCAGGTGGCGGGTGAAGAACTGGGCCGCGGCGGCACCCGCGGACTCCGGGACTCCGGCGTGTCCGCCGAGGTGGGCGTGGAGGGACTTCTCCTTGGAGCCGAAGGTGTCGAAGAGATCCAGGGACGCCTGCCGGTCGTTGCCTTCGTCGTCCCACTGAAGGAGCACGTGCAGGGGAATGGTGACCTGCCTGGCCTCCTCGAAGATGGCGCGGGGCACGAGGCTCCCGGCGAACAGAACGGCGGCCGAGACGCGAGGCTCGACCACCGCCAGCCGGACGCCGACGGAGATCACCCCTCCCGAGTACCCGACCGGGCCGTCGACCTCGGGCAGTGCGAGAAGGGCGTCCAGGGCGGCCCGCCATTCCGGGACGGCCGCCTCCACCAGAGGGAGGACCAGGGCGTGGACGATCTCGTCGCCGACCGGCTCGCCGGTCTCCATCGCCCGGCGCAGGTCGGCGCGGGCCTCGTCGAGGGCGGGCAGGCGAGGCCGGTCGCCGCTTCCGGGAAGCTCGATGGTGGCCGTGGCGAAACCCTCCGCCGCGCAGCCCAGGGCCCGGCCCAGCAGCCGGGGGTACATCTTGCGCAGCCCGAGGGGAGGGTGGCCGAGCAGAATCAGCGGCGCCGGTGCCGCCGCGGACGCCGCATCGGGCGTCCACAAAATGCCGGGGATCTCGCCGAGGGTGAATTCGCGTTCGAGGACGCCTTCGTCGAGGCGCTGCTCAGAAGTGAATCGCATGGTCGTGCCTTTCGGGAGTGCTCGTTGACGGCGCTCCCGGACGACCTATCGCCCGACCGTGGCCCCAGAGGGGAGCACCCATGTCGATACTGCGTTCACGGGTACCACCTCCTCGTTCTCTCGCACGGCCTCGGGGAGGGTAGCAAGGGCCGGGCACGCTTCGCCAACGGGTTTCCCCGCGACGCCGTGGCCGCCGGCCGTCCCCGGTGCGCCCGCCCCCGGCCTCCCGCCGCGGGCCGGTCGCGCCGGGCGCTCCGATCGCCGTGATGGACACGGCCGGCCGGGGAAGGTCTTGCACATGACCAACCATGAACAAGAGCGCGGCCCCGCGGCACCGGCCCGACGTCCCGCAGGGCTGAGCGACGCCTCGGTGGAGGCGCTCGGCATCCTCTCCGAAGCCCTCGAGACGGTGGAGCGGGCGCGCGGGCGGCTGTACGACTTCCACCAGCTCACCGGGGGAGCCGACCTGCGACTCGGCGAGGCGGTCGAGCACCTCAAGGCCGCGGGCCACGCGGAACACGCGGAACGGCTCGAACGCGAGATCGTCGGCCGCAACGTCCTGCCGGGCTACTGGACCTTCCAGATGGTCGAGGCGTACGACGACACGTACGTCGAACCCTTCCGGCGCATGGAGGAGCAGATCCGCACCGACCTGGCGGGCGGCGCGCGCCACATCCACGAGGCCGAGATGAAGGAGGCGCGCCGCACGCACGGCCACCCCGACCACACGGCCCGGCCCCCGCGTCCGGCCTGACCCGTATCCCGCCCGCCCGGAAGAGGCCACCGGCCCGGCGGCGCGCTCCACGCCCATGGCGCCGCCACCGGACCGGGCCGGTGGGTCAATTCCTCGGACCCGCGTCGGGCAGGGGAACCGTCAGCCTCCGGTGCGCGGCGACGGCCGGTCCCGTAGCGGCTCCAACGGCGTGCGCAGCGCGCTGCGTCCGTTCCGCCAGGCGTCGAGCAGCGCCGCGCCGAGACGGTCCTCCAGCAGCCCGGTCGCCTCGATGCCGAGGACCACGTCGGCGTCCAACTGCGGCTCCGCGGCCAGCAGAGGAGCGATCACCTCGTGGCGTACGACCTGTTCGTGGACGGCGTCCGCTTCGACGTGCTCGTCGTAGAAGCGCTCCGCGGCAGGGCCCGCGCGGTTGGCGCGCATCGCCCGCGCCAGCCGCCGGGAACCCGGCGACGAGGTGATCTCGACGGCGGCGAAGTGCCCGACGAGCGCGCCGCGGAGCGCGCGGTGCAGGCCGAAGAGCGACATCAGGTTGACCACCGCCAGCGCCTCGGCGGGCGCCGCGTCCAGATAGCGGCCGTACGCGGTGTCCAGGCCGAGGTCCGCCATCAGGTCGGCGAAGAGCCGCGCGTGGATGTCCTCCGCGTGCCCGCCGCCGAACTCGTCGAATTCGACGGCGACCATCGCCGCCTTCGCCCGGCCGTGGAGGCGCGGGATCACCCAGGCGTGGGGATCGGCCTCCTTGAGGTGGTACAGGGACCGCAGGGCCGCGTACTCCCGCAAGTGCTCGAGATGGCCCTCGGGCTGGAGGTAATGACTGACACCGGTGCCGTCGTCTCCCACCGGTTCGACCAGCAGGGCGGCGACGGAGTCCGCCGCGTGCGGGCGGGTCGGCGCGTCCGCGCGCACCTGGCGCAGGAAACGGTCCTCCAGGAAGCCGCGCGTCCGCAGCAGCTCCACGTCCCACTCACGGTCGTCGGCCACACCCGCGAAGCCCTGGTAGTGCAATTCGTACAGCGAATACAGGGCGAGTTGCAGGTCGTCGCCGTACGGATCGGCGGCGGCCACGGCACCGGCGCCGGGCAGCTCTCCCGCGCCGTCGCGCAGCGACGCCACCACGGCGGCCGACAGCGGCCCGCGGGGCGTCGGAAGCGGGGGAGTGGTGGCACGCGACTCGCGGTAGGAGGTCGGGTTCGCGGTCGGCGGGTTCGCGGTCGGGTTCGCGGTCGGGTACGCGGTCGTCATCAGGACTCTCCCTCCGGCCCGGCCGGAGCCGTCCGCTGCGCGCCGCACGCCGGCGGCTCTCCGTCCCCGCCGCCCTTGGACCGGCGGCGGTGGCTGGTGTCGCACCACGGGTGCGTCCGGCTGCGGCGGCAGGTGCACACCGCGACCATGAAGCGGTGCGAGGTCACGGCGACACCGTCGTCGCCGACGACGGTCACCGGCCCCTCGACCAGGACGGGCCCGTCCCGTTCGACCAGGACGCGGCGCGGGCGCTCAGGCGTGTTCGGCACGGATCACCACCAGCTCCTCCTTGTCCTGCTCCCCGTCGATCAGTCCCGCCTGCCGCAGCCACGCCGTTCGTCCGCGCAGTACGGGCCCGAAGGGGATCAGCTCCCGGTCGGTCACCGCCGCGCGCAGCCCGGCCTCCGCCAGGGAGGCCAGCGTCGCCTCGACCCCGCACAGTGCCGAGTGCACCATCAGCAGGACGCCGTGCGGCGCCAGGACGCGCGGCGCGGTCGCGCAGATCCGGTCCACGACCGCCCGCCCGTCGTGCCCCGCGTCCCAGGAGCGGGCCGCGCCCCGTACCGGCGGCTCGGCCGCGGGGGAGGGGACGTAGGGCGGATTGCTGACCACCAGGTCGTACGGGCGGTCGTGCCGTCCCCGCTGCCCCGCGAGGTCGCCGTGCAGCACCCGTACCCGCCGCCCGGCCCTCAGGGCGTTCGCGCGGGCCGAGAGCACGGCCTGCCACGCGATGTCCACGGCGGTCACCCGGGCGCCCAGCCGCGCGGCGCAGATGGCCAGCGCGCCGCTGCCGGTGCACAGATCCAGTACGTGCATCCCGGGCGCCACGGCCTCGCGGCACATGGCCCGCATCAGGAGGTGGGTGTCCTGCTGGGGTTGATAGACACCTGGCATACACAGCACGGTCCACCTCCGACGCATGATGCGATGACTTTGAGTCACCTATTTGTGTGGTCCAGGGCCGACTGCCCCGGATGCGGGGTACCAATCGACGGACGGCGACCCGATAGGGATTCGGACGGTTCCGGAAATTCCGGAACCGGGTTTCCCGCCGCGATCGCGGGCACACACCCTCTATGGCGCCGAAGGACAGTGGCACTCCATCATTGATCGTTCTTGCCAACTTCGCCTCCGCACTCGCTGTCGACCTGCGGGAACACGCCGTGGTCGCCCGGTGGGCCGAGCAGGCCCCGCGGAAGATCTGGCTGACCCGGCCCGGTGACGTACTGCTGACCCCGGTCCCGCTGTCCGAGCCGTTCGCGCGGTACGCGTGCGCCCTGACCGGCGTCCCGAGGGACTCTGTACGGATCGTCACCGTCCGTGACCGACCCGGTGTCGCGATGGCCGAATCCGTGGCCGACACGCCCGGCCTGACCGACGAGCTGCGCGCGCTCGCGGCGGCCCGCCCCGGCACCCGGCTGCTGCCCATCGCCCTGGACGCCTCGACGTTCGCGCTCGCCGCCGCGCTGGGAGTGCCGGTGTCCCCCTGCGGTCGCGGCGGGCCGGCGGTCGGCGCCGAAGCGCTGGCGGTCACGGAGCTGTGCAACACCAAGGCCGGTTTCCGCGCCGTGGCCGAGCGGACCGGGATGCGCGTGCCGTACGGACGCACCTGCTCGGGCCCCGACCTGCGCGAGACCGTACGCGCGGTGCTCCGCGCGGCCGTTTCCGGGCGCGGTGTCGTGAAACCCGACCGGTCGGCGGGCGGGCACGGGCTGCGGTTCGTCGGCGCCGAGGATCCGCTGGTCGCGGCGGACGGCTTGGGTGTGGACGGACGTGGTGTCGTCGGGCCGGACGGTCTGGGCTCGGACGGCTTGGGCGTGGACGGACGTGGTGTCGACGGTTTCGGGCCGGACGGTTTCGGGCCGGACGCTTTCGCGTCAGAAGGATTCGGGTCGGACAGCCGCTGGACCGTGGAGGAGTACGTCCCCCACACCGTCTCGATCAGCGCCCAGTTCGTGGCCGCGGCGGGGGGACCGCGACCGCTCTTCGACGGTGTCATGCGCACCGAGGACGGCTCCTTCACCGGCTACCGGGCTCCGCTGCGCGGCATCGTGCACCCGACGGTGTGCGACGAACTGCGCGACTGGGGCATGGCCCTCGGCCGCCACCTGATCGCGCACGGCTACCGCGGCCCCTACGACATCGACGCCCTCGTGGCCACCGACGGCACCCTGTACGCCACCGAGTCCAACGTCCGCCGCACCGCGACGACCACCCCGTACGACCTGGTCGTCCGCCTCGCCCGCGGCACCCCCGTCACCTGGACGACGGGCACGGTCCGCGCGTCCGGTCCGTACTCCTTCTCCGCCGCACTCGACCGCCTCCGTGACCGCGCGCTGGACTACGACCCCGAGCGCGGCGACGGGGTCGTCCTCTACGCCGACGCCCCTGCGGACGGCGTGAGTTGGCGGTACGCGATCCTGGCGCGCTCCGCGCGGAGGCTGGACGAGTTGGCGGCGTCCTTGCCGTCCGCGCTCCAGGACTGAACCCCGGAGCGCGTCCGCGCGGGGCCGAACTCCGTTTCGGGCGACCGCAGATGGGGCCGGATCAGTCCGCCTGGGCGCGAGTGGCGGACACCCGCGCTCATCATCGGCCGCTCATGGCGATGATTTCCTCGCGGCGCATTCCGGCGTGACGTGCAATAGCGGGAACGTTTTTCCGGCCTCGCGATTCTGCGATATTCGACCATGCCGGTTGATAAATCAATCCTTCACTCGTATGCGTGCATCGCTTCCGCATCTCTTTCTTTAGTGTGCCTGGCACGGAGTCGGCCGTCCTCAGAACCCGCCTTTCGGGCTTCGCTGCCGTTCCTGTCAGGAGTCACGCCTCTATGACGTCACAGATCCTGCCCGCGCCGAAAGGTCGCACCATTCCCACGTGGGTCGCGGCGGTGGTCGCGCCGCTGATCGCCGCGTCTCTCGTCGCCGCGGTGTCGACCCAGGCGGATGCCACCGCCACGGCCGTCCCGCTGGGAACGGCGGACAGTTTCGCCGTACTGGCCGGTCAGACGGTCACCAACACGGGTCCTTCGGTGATCACCGGAGACCTCGGGGTGAGCCCCGGCACCGCCATCACCGGGTTCCCGCCCGGCCTGGTCAACGGGGCCCAGCACTCGGCGGACGCGGTCGCCCTCCAGGCGAAGTCCGACCTGGTCACAGCGTTCAACGACGCCGCAGGACAGGCCACGGACTCGACGCTGCCCCCGGACGCCGGGGGTTTGTCCCTGGTCCCCGGCGTCTACACCTCCTCGTCCACGCTCGGTCTCACCGGGACGCTGACCCTCGACGCCCAGGGCGATCCCAACGCCGTGTGGGTGTTCCAGGTGGGCTCCGGCCTGACCACCGCGTCCGCGAGCCGCGTTCTCCTGGTCAACGGCGCCTCGCCGTGCAACGTCTTCTGGGAGATCGGCAGTTCGGCCACGATCGGCACCAACTCCACCTTCGTGGGCAACATCCTCGCCCTGACCTCGATCAACGTGACCACGGGCGCGAGCATCGACGGCCGCGCCCTGGCCCGTAACGGCTCGGTGACGCTGGACACCAACCGCATCACGCGGCCGGCGTGCGGCACGGGCACGACGACCGGTGGCACCACCACGGGCGGTACGACGACCGGTGGCACGACCACCGGCGGGACCACGACCGGTGGCACGACGACGGGTGGCACGACCACCGGCGGCACGACCACGGGCGGTACGACGGCGGGAACCACCACGGGCGGGACGACCACGGGTGGGACGACGGCCGGGACGACCACGGGTGGGACGACGACCGGTGGCACCACGACCGGTGGGACGACCACGGGTGGTACGACGACTGGTGGCACGACCACTGGCGGGACCACGGGCGGCACCACGACCGGCGGCACCACGACGGGTGGTACGACGACCGGCGGGGCCACCACCGGCGGTTCGACCGGCGGCACGGGTCACTACCCGGGCAAGCACTGCAAGCCGAAGAAGCCGGTGAAGCACTGCCCGCCCAAGAAGCCCGTGAAGCACTGCCCGCCGAAGAAGAAGCCGGGCAAGCCCGGCGGTTGGTCCGACAACCAGGGCTACGGCGCACAACCCGCTTCCCAGGCGGGTCACCAGCGCTGACGCGCCCGGAGCACGACCCCGCTCGGTGAGCGACCAAGCGGTGCGCGGCGGAATCGACACCGAACCCGCCGCGCGCCGCGGCACCGGGCCGCACAAAAGGCAGCAGCGGAAAGTAGAGGGCAGGCGCAGATGCGGGCAGCAGGGACAGCGGTGCGGGTCGATTCCGACACGTACGTACGGGAATTGCCGGACGAATCACCGGAGTTCTCCGGACAACACCGACTGCCCGTCCCGCTGAGAGCGGGCATGGGGATCGCAATCGCGCTGATCGTGGCCACGGCGTTGACCCATGTGGCCATGGTGTTCCTGCACGTGGCACCGGCCAATCCGATCTCGCAGCGGTTCGGCCGCCAGATCAACGCCTGGATCTACCCGGTCTTCGAGCAGAATTGGCAGTTGTTCGCGCCGGATCCCGAGTCGGTGGACCGGACGGTCTACGCCCGTGTCGCGAGCACCGGCCCCGACGGGACCATGCACGTCACCGCGTGGGTCGACCTGACCGCAGCCGACACGGCGGCGGTCGAGCACGACCCGTTCCCCAGCCACACCCACCAGAACATGTTGCGCCGGGCCTGGTCCTCCTACGTCGACACGCACGGGAGCGACGACGAGCCCCACTCGGACCGCGCGGTCATGACCCAGCGGTACCTGCGCAACATCGCGGTGCAGCGCGTGGGGGGCCGCCGACCCGTCGGCGACGGTCCCGTCCAGTCCGTCCAACTCCGAGTGGTCACCGTGCCCGTCGCCGTCCAGCACGCGCGCCCGGTCGCCACCGCGGCCACGGCCGCCGACACCCGTTTGCTGCCCTGGTGGAAGGTGCCCTCGAATGACCACTGACCAGGTGACGTCCACCGAGGACGCGGTGCGGCCGGCGCCCGACGTGCCGCGGCCCACCCCGAATGGGACCGGCAGGGCGTACGCCCTGCTCACGGAGCGACCGGTGTCGCTGTACGCGGCGGCCGTGCTGCGGATCGGATACGGACTGCTCTACCTCGTCTTCCTGCTGCGGGAGTTCTCGCATCGCGACGAGATCTGGGGACCCGGCTCGCCGTGGACTCCCGACTTCGCCCGGCAGCTCTTCGCCCAGAGCGGCTGGGCCAGCGTCCTCACGCTGTCCGACAACAAGGTCTACTTCGAGGTCTGTTACGCCTTTGCCGTGATCATCTGCGCGCTCTTCGCGCTGGGTTGGCGGACGCGGGCGGTCTCCGTGCTCTTCGCCGTCGTCGTCGCCTCATTCCACGCCAGGGCGCTCTTCATGACGGACGGCGGCGACAACCTCACCCTGCTGATGTCCGTCTACCTGATGTTCACCGCCTGCGGACGCCGCTGGTCCCTGGACGCACGCCGCACTCGGCTTCGCCCCGCCCGCCCGGACGCGCACGCTTTCGCGCAACTCCGTTACGTCCGCAGCACGTTGACCACGGTGCTGCACAACTGCGGCATGTTCGTCATCGCGGCCCAGGTCTGCTTCCTCTACGGATCCGCCGGCCTCTACAAGGTCCAGGGCGCCTCCTGGGGCAACGGCACCGCCCTGCACGACGTACTCAATCTCCCCCTCTTCCAGCCCTGGCCCGCGCTGTCCCATCTCGCCGACAGCTTTCCGACGGTGCTCGTCATCGCCGGTTACGTGACCGTCCTCGTCCAAGTCGCCTTCCCCTTCGTCCTGTTCGGCCGCCTCAAATACCCCGTCCTCGTCGTCCTGATCGGCATGCACACCGGCATCGCCCTCTTCCTCGGTCTGCCGCTCTTCTCCGCGGCGATGATCATCGCCGATACCGCCTTCCTCCCCGACCGCCTCTACCTCTCCCTCTCCGCCCACCTCCGCCGATTCCGCCGCCCCACCCCCGCGCCACCGGACCCCACCGACGCGCCCCCCATCCCCGCCCAACCCGCGCTCTAGGCTGTGTCGCCAGCGGAAGCCGGTGAGCCGGGCGCCCCCGGACCTCACGACGTCGAGCACGCCGCCTCC
The DNA here is from genome assembly GCF_044741185.1 of Streptomyces sp. NPDC088197. Classification (NCBI taxonomy): domain Bacteria; kingdom Bacillati; phylum Actinomycetota; class Actinomycetes; order Kitasatosporales; family Streptomycetaceae; genus Streptomyces; species Streptomyces sp. NPDC088197. The sequence goes on along the minus strand of NZ_JBIUSD010000004.1, from coordinate 302,294 downwards.
CGCCGACCGCGTGGTGTCCGTCTCGCCGCGTAAACTGTCGACTCCGACGGTTTCCCGTTCGACCCGAAGGACTCAGCCGTGGCCGACCGGCCCGAGATTGTCTGCATCTGCGGCTCCACCCGGTTCGTGGCCGAGATGCGCGCGGCGAACCGTGACCTGACCTTCGCCGGCGCCATCGTCGTCGCGCCGGGCGAGGCGGACGCGCCGATCACCACCGAGCAGAAGACCGCACTGGACGCCCTCCACCTGCGCAAGATCGACCTGGCCGACCGCGTTCTGATCGTCAACCCCGGCGGCTACGTCGGCGAGTCCACGACCCGGGAGATCGCCTACGCCCAAGCCACCGGCAAACCGATCTCGTTCACCGATCCCGTCTGACCACTACTACTCCAGCCCGGTAGATCGTGAGCATGCCGGACCTGCGGCGCAGTGCGTGCCCGTGTGCGAGGATCTCGGCTATGGCGGCGACTGAAACGGATCTCGTTCTCAACCGGTTCGTCTCCGAGATACAGTTGGCGGTGCCGATGGTGGCCGTCTGGGCACACGGTTCACTCGCGCTTGGCGACTTCCAGCCGGGACGCAGCGATCTTGATCTCATCGCGATCGTCGAACGCCCTCTGGACGGCGAGCACAGGGACCGGCTGGCGAGCATTCACCAGCGCCTGCTGGACGAAGAGCCAGCCGCGGCCAAGTTGCACTGCTCATACATGGTCACAACATCGCTCTCCGAGGTCGAGACGCACCATGTCACCTGGGCACACAGCATGATCCTGGAACGCCCAGTGACACCGGTCACCCGCCGAGAACTGCTCGACGGCGGGCTCACCCTCCATGGTCCGTCACCGACGGAACTGCTCCCGCCGCTCACGTGCGGGCAGTTGGAGGACTTCATCCGGCGCGACCTGGAACAGTTCTGGCTTCCGGCCACAGGCAAGCCCCTACTTTGGCTCCGGGACATCTGGGTGGATCTGGGCCTGCTGGTCCTGGCCCGAGCCACCGTCACGCTACGCGACGGACGGCTGATCACGAAGGGTGAGTCCCTCGCGGAACTGCTGGAACTGGGTGCGCCGGCAGATGTGGTTCGAGACATCCATGAGCGCCGGTACGCAGATCCCAAGCCGATCAGCCCTTTGCGGCGAATCCGCCGAGCGATGCGGGCCCGCGCCTTCGTGCGGCGTGGTATCAAGCGCACTCTGGCCATGGGCGGAAGCCCCGAGTAGGCGTCGCCCAGCGTGGATACGTCATGACGGTCCGCCGGATGCACCTTCGGCTGATCGGATGAGTAGCAGGCCAGGTGGCGACCGGGACGTTCAAGGTCGTGAGCGTCTACGACGGCTCCACTGATCTGTCCCGCTCCTGGCCGCACTACAACGAATGGAAACGCTTCGGCGTCGCGGGCGACTCAGGACTCGACGTACTGCTCTGCCTGTCCATGAACTACCCCGACGACGCCGGATACGCGACGCAGGCGGGTGCGCGGGGCGGACGGCTACTGGGGCTGGGTCGCGATCTGGATGAGGTTGCCGCAGGTGTCGTCGAAGACGGCGGTGGTCACGGGGCCCATTTCCAGGGGCTCCTGAGTGAAACGGACGCCGAGGCCGGACAGGCGCTCGTACTCCGCCTTCACGTCGCTGACGGCGAACTGGGCGAGCGGGATGCCGTCCTCGAAGAGCGCGTCGCGGTAGGGCGTGACGGCCGGGTGGCCGGCGGGCTCCAGGAGGAGCTCGGCCCCGCCGGGCTCGTCGGGTGAGACGACGGTCAGCCACCGGTCCTTCTCGCCCACCGGCACGTCGTACTTCTTCACGAAGCCGAGGACGTCCGTGTAGAAGGCCAGGGCCTTGGCCTGGTCGTCGACGAACACACTGGTCAGATGGATCCTCATGGGGTGCTCTCCCTTGGTTCGGACGTGCCGCGGACAGGCCAGCGCTCGGTGATCTGCCGCAGCGGGTCGGTGTTCAGGTCGTGGAACTTGTAGCGCCCCTCCCGCCGGGTCTCGACGAGCCCGGCCGCCTCCAGCACGGCGAGGTGCTGCGAGACCCCCTGACGCGAGAGCCCGAGCCGATGCTTCATCGCCAGCCGCGAGCAGATCTCGAACAGTGTCTGTTCTGACTTCTCCGCGAGCTCGTCGAGGATCGTCCGGCGGGTGGGGTCGGCCAAGGCTTTGAACAGGTCATCGGCCACGCCCCCATGATAGGCAAGCCCCCACTTGCCTATCAAGCCGAGACACACGGCGGAACCGTCGATGACCAGGCAGTGATCACGGACCCGACGGCGGCGTGAACCTCGCCGACGGGCCCGGCCGAGGGTTTGAACCTCGCCAAGACGTCCGCTCGGAGCTGTTCCGGCAATTGAAGGTAGCCCGCCGGGCGGTCCGGCTGCGGAGCGAGCGTCTGCGCGCTGACCCCGAGGTATCGGGTCAGAAGTCGCAGGAGCAAGTCGCGCGAATCGCCGGGAGGTGTCCTTGGGAGGGATCGTTTCCGCGTGATCACCTGAGCCGAGTGAACACTCGTAGCAACATCGCTCTCGCCGGTGCCGTCGTGCTCGCCCTTACCGGGCCTCTCGTCGCCGGTACGCCCTCTGCTTCCGCCTCCGCTTCGGCCTCGGGGCCCGCACCGCTGGTACGCGCGGCGGACCGGGTGCCGGGCGAGTACATCGTCACCCTCGACAAGAGAATCGACCCCGCCGGAACGGCGGCGAAGCTGGGTCTGAAGCCGGCCTTCTTCTACAACACGGTCCTCAACGGCTTCGCTGTCCGCCTCACTCCCCAGCAGCTGACGCTCGTCCGCGGCAGCCTCGGAGTGGAGGCGGTGGAGGAGGACGGGAAGGTCGCTGTTCCCGACCCGGCGACCGCGTCCGCCCCGGCGGTACGCCAGGGTCCGGCGGCCTCGTCCTGGGGCCTGGACCGGATCGACCAGCGCGATCTGCCGCTCGACGGGGAGTTCATCACCACCGGCAACGGTGCCGGAGTGACCGCCTACATCCTCGACACCGGCATCGACTACGGCCACTCCGAGTTCGGCGGGCGCGCCACGTTCGGCTTCGACGCGGTCGCAGACGGCAGGGACGGAGCCGACTGCAACGGCCACGGCACGCATGTCGCGGGAACGGTCGGCGGCAAGACCTACGGCGTCGCCACCAAGGCGAGCCTGGTCAGTGTCCGAGTCCTGGACTGCCGGGGCAACGGCGACGACTCCGCGGTGATCGCGGGCCTGGACTGGGTCGCCAAGCACGCCGTACAGCCCGCCGTCCTCAACGCCTCCATCGGCGGCGAGAAGTCCCCGGCGCTCAACACCGCCACAACCGCCCTCTCCGACGCGGGCGTCCTGCCGGTCCTCGCGGCGGGCAACGACGCGAAGGACGCCTGCGAGCAATCCCCGGCCTCCGCGCAGCGGGTGGTCACGGTCGCGGCGAGCAACAGGTCCGACGAACAGAGCACGTTCTCCAACTGGGGCCCATGCGTCAACCTCTACGCCCCCGGAGAAGGCATCCTCTCAGCCAAGCTCGGCGGCGGCTCCGCCTCCCGGAACGGCACCTCGATGGCCGCACCGCACGCCACCGGAGTCGCCGTCCTCTACAAGCAGGAACACCCCGCGGCCGACCCCGCCGAGACCGCCGAATTCCTGGAGACCACGGCCACCCGGAACGTCCTGACCAAGCTCAACCCGACGTCCCCCAACGCACTTCTGTTCACCGACGGACTCTAGTCCCGGACCAGCCGTCGGCATCGCGACAGGCGGATCGCGCCACCCGGCCGTCAACCGTGCCCCCGCCCATGTGGTGGCCGACCGGGATGCGACGGGCGGTGGACGGGCGGCATCCGCCACCGGCGCCCGGCGCCCCTCCACGGCTGCGGCAGCCCCGCCATCGTCCGCCTCGCCGCACCCTCACCGGGCGACGCCAAACGACCCGTTCGGCTTGTCCGTCATCTACCAGGACCTGCCAGGTCGGCCGATGACTTGGGCACTCGGGCCGGGCGGGCGCGAGGTGTGCGCGGATGTTTCTGTTCCGCCGGCGGAGAACAGCGGCCCGACCGGGCTCGACGGCCATTACGGTCCAGTCGTATGACGACGGTTACCACGCGTACGGTCGAGTACCCGGCTGACGGTTTGACGATGGTCGGGCACCTCGCGCTTCCGGCCGGTACCGACCGGCGGCCAGCGGTGCTGCTCGGGCCTGAGGGTATGGGGCTCAGTGACGTCGAGCGCCGTCGGGCGGATGCTCTCGCCGAGCTGGGATACGTAGCGCTGGCCTTCGACCTGCACGGCGGGCGCTATCTGGGGGACCCCGAGGAGATGCTGGCCCGTTGCCTGCCGCTGCTCGCCGACCCGGACCGGATGCGGGGGATCGGCCACGCGGCGCTGGACGTGCTGCGCGCCGAACCGCGCACCGACCCCGACCGGATCGCCGCCATCGGTTACGGCACCGGCGGCGCCATCGGGCTGGAACTGGGGCGCGACGGCGCCCACCTGCGCGCGATCGGCACCGTCAACGCGACGACCACCGGCCGGCCGGGCGAGGCAGCGCGCATCCGCTGCCCGGTGTGGGCCGGAGTCGGGTCGGAAGACCCGATCATGCCCCCCGCGCAACGCAACGCGTTCACCGCCGAGATGCAGGCCGCCGGCGTCGACTGGCGCCTCGTGGTCTACGGCGGCGCCCTCCACGCCTTCCACCACCCGCCGGTCGACCACCCCATGGTCCCCGGCGTCGGCCACCACCCACAGCACGCACAACGCGCCTGGCGCGACGTCATCGACCTGCTCACCGAGTGCCTGCCCGTAACGGAGTGATCCGGCCGGCAACCGCCCTTCCGGGCCGCGTACCAGGCCGGTAGATCGCCACCGGCTCCGGCGGCTCCGGTTTGCAGGGCATCACCGCAGCTCGGATTCGCTACGAAGACACCGACAGATCCGTCCGGCGTTGGACGGAGGCAGCACGTCACCACCGCACGGCCGACGATCGCCCCACTCCGGTCTCGCACCCACGACCTGGTCTTCTGGTCAAGCGCATGCCGGGCACGCAGAGGGAGGCTCCACCAAGCCGTGACGTACCCTTCCGCCATGACAGATGGTCAAACGGACCTTGAGCGGCTGACATCGGGCAAGTACGTCCGGGTCACTACCTTCCGTCGGGACGGCACAGAGGTTCCGACCCCGGTGTGGGTGATCCAGGACGGTGATGCCCTCGGTATCTGGACGGTCGCCGACTCCGGCAAGGTCAAGAGGATCCGCAACCGCGCCGACGTCCTGGTGTCCGCCTGCGACATTCGCGGCAACCCCTCGGGCGAGCCCGTCCCAGGACGGGCGGAGATCCTCACCGGCGAGCAGACCCAGCACTACCGCCGTCTCCTGGCCCGCAAGTACGGGTTGACCGGAAGACTCACCCTCCTGGGCAGCCGCCTGCGCCGCGGCCTGGACGGCACCGTCGGCATCCGGATCACCCTCGCCTGACCGTGCGGCAGCGTCCCCGCCCGCCAACGCGATCCCGACGTCGCCGAGGCGGTCGGCGGAGGAGTTGGGGCCGGGTGGTGTCGCGATCCGGCGTGGGGATCGGTGGGGGGCGCATGGATGCTGAGGACCCGAAATCTGCTTCAGCCGGTGACTCGGTCTTCGTCCTGCCGACCACAGCGACCAGGTGACCGCACGTCCGCACAGTGAGGCCCGGCTCCGCAACCGGCGGGTGCACGTAGGTATGCATCGTCTCGTTGAACTCCCTGTGCCGGGAGAGCGCCTGCACGGCCTTGGGGTTCAGGCCAGAGTCAAGGAGCCATGTGGTGGAGAAGTGCTTCAGGCGGTAGAGCCGGGTTCTTTTCGGCAGCCCGGCTAGCTTTACCGCTAGGTCGTTTCGTTTGGATCGGCTGGCAGGCCAGAGGAAGATCCCGCGATGTGCAGTCCAGCCAGGTAGATGGTCCCTGTCCTGTCGTCACGGGCGGCCATGCCCCGTCACTGCTTCAAGCGGTTGATGCAGCCTTCAACGGTGTCGCGCTGTTTGTATGCCTCGCGGTCAAGGGCTGGTGGCCTTCCGCGTCGCAGGTGGTGGTCTCGTTGATCGGCCGGAACGGGGGATAACCGCCCGCATGCCACGCTCGCGCAGGTGCTCGCGGATCGCGCGGGAGGAGTACGCCTTATGGGCCAGGCCACGTCCGGATGCGGACGGTGATCCGACCGGGTTCACCGCGGCCTCCGGCGGCGGGTGGAAGCCCGAACGGGGCGCGGAGGACCTGACGCTGACCGGCTCCCCGCTCACCGGCACCTTCACCTTGAAGGCGGCGAAGGCATGACCAGCACGTTCGCGAAGGTCGACCCCTCGGCTACGACGTGGCGGGTCACCTCGATGTTCCTGCCGACCACCAACTCCACCACCCAGGTCGTCTCGGAGAAGATCCCGGTCGGCAATACGTTCCTGGCCCGCCCCAAGTACGCCATCGCACCCACGTCCGCCGTCACGCAGGCCACCTGCTCCACCACGTCCGCGACCAAGGGCTGCCGCGTACTGGAATACATCTACGCCAACGCCACCACGCAGGTGGGCTGGGTGCCTTCTTGCTTGACCAAGCCGGGGTGGACGCCGAGCTAGAAGCCGCCGGGCGACGGCTTGCCGTCCTTGCAGGCCAGGACGTCCAGCGGTGAGGGGCCGTCGGCGGCGTAGACGACGCAGCCGGACAGAACCGCGACCGGGTACTGGCCGGTGGACGCGGCGTGCTTGATGATTCGAGCCGCGCGGTGTTCTGCCCAGCCCGGTAGCGGTAGTTGGGGAGATCCTGAGCGGGGTTGCGTGGCGGAGTGAGGCATGTGAACCGGCTGCCGCGTGGCCTTTGGCGAGCGGCAGCCGGTCTACGTCGGGAGCCTGTTGCGCGATCGGCGTTTCAGGTGGTCATGGCTGGGAGGGCGGGTCGCCGCGCAGGGCGAGGGAGTGGTAGCCGCCCGCTGCGATGGCCTGCACTTTGGTGGCGGCGTCGGTGGGGAGTGCGGTGAGGGCCGTGGTGTTGGCTTTCCATTCAATGGCCTGGCCGTTGTCGCGCAGGGCGACGATGCGGTCGTATCCGGCTGCCACCGCGACGACCCGGGTCTGGGCGGTAGTCGGCACCCACTGGTTGGTCATCGCGGTGCCCCAGGCGTAGACGCGACCGCCTACGACTGCGACGGAGAAGTCCTTGCCGGCGGCGATGGCCGTGGCCGTGCCGTTCTTGACCGGGGTGACGACGTCCGTCTGCTTCTTGCGGTTGTCGCCCCACGCGATGACTTTGCCGTCGTCGGTGAGGGCGAGGGCGTGGTAGGCGCCGGCGGCGATCGCGGTGATTCCGGTGTGGGTTCCCTCGGGGGTCTGGGTCTGGCCGTAGCGGTTGTCGCCCCAGGCCAGGACTTGGCCGTGCTTCAGGGCGAGCGAGAAGAACTGGCCTGCCGCGACGGCGTCGACGCCGGTCTGCGCGGCGGCGGGGACGGCTGTGGAGCCGTAGCGGTCGCTGCCCCAGGCGATGACCTGGCCGTTTTTGACGGCGAGGGAATGGAGATAGCCGCCGGAGACGGCGGTGACGTCGGAGTGGAGCGCGGCCGGGACGTCTGTCTGGTGGTAGAGGTTGCTGCCCCAGGCGGTGACGGCGCCGTCCTTGACGGCCAGCGAGTGGAAGGCGCCGGCGGCGATGGCGCTCGCCCCCCGCAGCGCGGCGCCGGGGATGGCGGTCTGGCCGTAGGTGTTGTCGCCCCAGGCGAGTGTCGCCCAGTCGGTTGCGGCGCGCTGGGCGGGAGCCGGCGTCACGACGGCGGGGGCGGTCCCCGGGGTGGCGGAGGCTGGCTGGGTGAGGGCCGGCAGGGGGCTGACGGCGGCCAGGGCGATCAGTACGGCCGCGGGTCTCCAGCGGCGTCGGCCTGCTTCACGGCGGGTCGGCATGGGGCGGTTTCCCTTTCCCTGGGAACTCGGGGAGGTGGTGGTCACGTCAGCCACGGTCGGCTCCGGCTGCCGGCGCGCCCGCGTCGACGGGGGTTTCGGCAGAGGGACGGTTGGAGCGGCAGCGTGCCTGCTCACCGGAGGTGAGGGGACCGGTGCGCTGGTAGACGCGGTCGGCGAGCTGGGTGGAAGGGTGGTCGACGACCGTGTAGAGGCGCCAGTCGAGGTTCGGGTCGGCGGGTGTGGGATTGGAGGTGTACCAGCCTTCGGTGCGCTGGCGTCCGCTCTGGGTTTCGATCCAGGAGACCTCGCCGGGGCTGATGACCTCACGGACCGTCCGGTCGGCCGCCGGGGCCCATGCGGGGGTGGTGCCGGTGCCGGTGGTGAACTGGCCGTTCATGTTCGAGCGTGCAGCCGACCCGGGGGCCGGGGGCAGTCCGGCGGCGGCGGGCAGGTCGCTGATGGTGCGTGAGGAGATCCGCAGCGGCCGTTCTCGGGTGATGGTCGCGCGGGTGCAGTTGATGTATCCCTCCTCGGCCTGCCTGGCGGGCTCGTAGTACGCGAAGGAGTAGTCGGACTCGGCCGTGAACGTGCAGCGGCTGGCGGCGGTGTTGCACTCGGTGACGGCCTCGGTGACGTTCCGCTTGTCGTTGCCCCTGAACGCCAGCGAGGGCGGCAGTTCGTTGTTGCGGATGGTCTTGTCCAGTGGGGGCGGAACCTGGACCGCCGTGATGTTGGTGATCATCGGTCCGCACTGTCCGCCGTTGGTGCCGGTGCCGGCCGCGCCGCCGTTGGGTTTGACCGGGACCGTGGAGGCGAAGGTGAGCAGCGGCTCGTAGGCGTTGGCGGTGAAGGTGTAAGTGCGCCCGGTGCGCCATCCACCTGCGCCGAAGACATTCCATTCCTTGTCCGGGTCGGGCTCGGTCAGCTCGTCCTGAACGGCGCCGCCCTCACCTTGGACGGTGTAGGTCTGCCCCTGTTCCACCGTGCGGGGGGCACATTGCATCGCGATGCCGGGGCTGTCGTCGAAGGTGACCGTGACCCGTGCGCCCGGCCGCACACCGCGCAGACGCTGCTTGAACTCGTAGGACGAGCCGTTCTGGGGCAGCATCGCCGCGGCCTTCCCCCCGGGGTGGCCCGTGACGGTGCCCGCGTAGCGAAACACTCCGCTGGCGGTTCCGGCACCGTTGTTCGCGGACGTCGAACCCACCGACCATCCCGTGGGCGTGAGGGTGTTGCCGTTTCCGGTGATCGCCGGAAGCGCCAGGTCGCCGTTGATCACGGCGACCGGCTCGGGCGTGTCCGCCGAGGACGCCTCAGGAAAGGCGACGGCCACCAGGCCGAGACACATGGCCCCGACAGCGGCACGGCGAAGCACGGGGCGGGCTGTGGTCACGAGGGTCCTCTCCGGGGCCGGACCGTGCGGCGGCTTCGTGCGGGCGCTCACGAGGCGACGCCCGCAAGGTGAACGCGGTGCTTGAGCCAGGCGCCCGCGGGCAGCCTTTCGACGGTCAGGCCGGCGTCGGACCCGGCGCGCGCGCCGGCACGGCGGGCCGGAACGCTACGGGTGGGCGGGGGCGTGGTGGTCTCGTCGATGGCGTCCCTGCCGCCGGGCCGCAGCCGCTGGCAGGTGTTGCCGGGCACGGTGTAGGTGTCCGCGACGAAGGTGCTGCGGTTGACGGTGGAAGGACCGTCCACGAAGACGTTGTGCGCCCCGAGACCGCTTCCGGTGAGGATGCTGCCGGCCACGCGCTGCATCGCAGCGCTCGCGCCGAACATGAGCGCGTCGCCCGGGGCGACGGTGACCTCGTATGTGGTGGACTCCGTCTGCTGGGTGCTCCAGTTCTTGGAGTACGACAGCTTGAAGGCGCCCTCGAAGGCGGCCCGCAGGCCCGCCGTGCCGGTCAGGGTGCCGCTGCCGTTGGCGGTTCCCTTCGCGGTGGCCTCGGCGCTGGGCCCCTTGGACTGGTCCGGGGTTTTGAAGGTCCCGCCGGCCTCGCCGCCGACGCCGGCGGTCACCGAGCCGGAGGCGTTCAGGCTTCCCTCGATGGTGATCTGCCCGGTGATCTCGCCGCCGAGGTTGTCGGAGCTGGAGACCTGGAGGGAGACCTGACGGCTGACCTTGATCGGCTCCTTGGTGCAGTTGAGGACCGCATTGCCCAGCGATCTGACAGCGGTGACGTACTCCCTGGAGGCGTCGCGGTTGATCTCGAAGCGGCAGGCACCGGCGTGTGCGGCACAGTAGTCGCTGATCTTCTGCGGGGAGTCCAGCGGCTTGTCGCCGTCGAAGGCCTGCGCGACGGGGACGGCGGGGTCGGGGCCGTCGGCCGCTGCGGCGGCCGGGGCGGACAGCGCGATCGCCAGGGCTGCGGCGGCGGCAAGGACTCGGCGGTTCGTCGCGGCGGTCATGGGTTCATCAACTCGCAGACGCGGGTGAGGTCGGCGGGGTCACCGGAGGACGACAGCGCGGGGGGCAGATCGGCTCCGAACGCGGAGCACTCGCCGCTGACCGCGGTCTGTGCGTTGTTTGAAGGAGCGGGGTGGACGCCTTCCAGTTCCTGCTGGGTCTTGGCCATGCCCTCCTTCTGCTCGTGGCCGTCCCCGGCGAGGTTGGTCATGCAGTCCTTCGAGGTGGGCGGGCACTTGGTGGCCTCGCCCTTGGCGGCGGCGATGTCCTCCTTGGCCTGCGCCTCGTCCTTCTCCACCTTGTCGCGCTGCCCGTCCACTTCCTCACGGTCCTTCGTGGACGCGGGGCAGGGCTTCTCCGCGCCGTCCGGGCAGGTCGAGTCGGTGGGGGAAGGCGTCGGATCGTCGGCCGCGCGGACGACAGCGACGGTGGGAGCGTCATGCAGAACTGCCCGGGAGGCGGGGAGGGCGGCAGCGGTGATGGCCACCGCGAGTGCGGCGATGCCGCGGGAGACAGGGATACGCGTCATGTTCTGGGCACGACCTTTCCAAACACATGTTCATATACGGTGCATGTCGTCATGAAAATATGAAAATCAGTACAATCTCAAACCCATCCGTGCCGCAGCCGGAAAACGATCACGCGATCGGCTCTGCGACCCGCCTCCTGAGCTACAGCCACCGCCGGAACGGGGGCTGTAGACGCGGCCAGTGGACGTGGATTCGCGCGGTGGACGTCGTGGCGGACCCTGCGGAAGGGAGGCGTCGCCCTGACCTGGGGCCCCACGGGAGCGCAGATACTCCGCCAAGCCGTCGGGTCGAACCGTTATACCCGGGTGGAGTTGCTCGCGCCGCGCAAGCGCGTCCTGGGCGAACCACTTGCGTTTGAGCACGTGCCCGCCGTCAGCTGTCGGGACAAAGGAGGCATAGCCGCGCTCGGCTTCGGGCCCGAAGACATCGGCCAGTGCTGCCGGTGCGTGCGCTGCTCACGCCGGTCCGAGCCAGCACAGCGCCTCGGGGAATGAGCCTGCACCAACCGGGCTCGTCGGTGGGGACGAAGCAGGCGTCCTCGGCGTGGGCGCGTCGCAGCCGAGCGCCTTACGAGGGCGACGAGCGGCCACGGTGACGGTTACCTCCGATCCCGGGCTCTATCGCGTACTAAGCTCGCGACCTTGACCATGGGTATTGGTGACCCCAGCGAAGTTGTAGCCACGGCCCAGAAAGCGCTCAGCGAAGTCAGCGGGTTGAGGTCCCAACGCGCTCTGACTGACGTGGCGGCGCTGTCCGATGCTGCCCGCCCCTTCGGGCGCAGGCCAGAGGTGGCCGAGCTGAGGCGGAGAATCGCCGATGTCGTCGCGCTATGGCCCGGCGCGAGTCGAAGCATCACGGCACATCCTTCAGGAAGTAGCCAGTACCGCCCACTTGGCAGCTGACGACGCCGAGCCGATCCGGTTCGCCGAAAACGATCTCTGGCGGATCCCTGGTGGCATCGTCGTGCGCATCGCCCGGCCGGGGCAGGACGCGGCAGCAGCGCGTGAAGTCGCCGTGGCAAGTTGGCTTGCCGGCCACGACGTCCGCGCGGTCGTGCCCCTGTCCATCGAGCAGCCCCTCGTTGCCGCTGGCCGACCGGTGACCTTCTGGCATGAACTGCCCGAGCACCAGCACGGCACCGCCCGAGGACAGCCCTAAGCTCAACTGCCTGGCGCAGATGGATCAGCGTGGCCACCAGTCGATCGACGAGCATCAGCTAGTGGCGAACTCCGGCACCCTCGGCCCGCTCGCGGATTCCGCCCCGCACAGCATGACGGCGGCCTGCCATGGCGCCGCCAACTCCTCGATCAGGCAAGCGAGATGACGCCGGGAGATCCCCGTGAACAGCCGGTGCGTCAGTACCGCCCGATTGACCTTGGGACCCGATGATGGTGGTGCGGCCGGACGCCGCTCGGCCGCGAATCGGAGACCGAAGCTTGAGCGCTCGGAGTGTGCAGGTTGTACGGCCTCACCCGCACCAGGGGCTTCGACGGGAACCCGTGAAGATGCTGGCTGCGCCAGAACGGGCGTCGGGGACTTGAAAACACCGGTGCCGGACCGTCCTGGTCGACAGACGGTCGAGCCGAGCGCCGTGCTCGGCCGACGCCGTAGCGCCCAAGCGCCACTGCCAGTGCGTCGGCGATGTCAGCGAGATTGACGAGATCGCCCTCGACCCGCAGCGGGTTGATGGGGATCACCGCGATGCCGTAGCAGCCCGTCGCGGCAACTGAAGTTCTCCGCCGCCGCACCAGGCCCGTCCCGCGTGGCGTCAGCAATTGTAAACGTCCCGGCGCATTTAACACCTCCGTCACCGGCTTCTCTACACGTCCCCTGCGGAGAGTTGGTTAATGGGCGTGTTGCGGCCGTCCTCGAACTCATCGAATGAACTGGAGGGTGCATATGAATGCTGATTCTGACTGTCCGTGCGGTGCGCACTCGGCCCTGCGGGACTCTGTGCCGGGCGCGAGCCAGCGGGTGTTTGACCTTGACGAGATCCGGGCGGACTTTCCCATCCTTTCGCGCCGGGTCGGAGGCGGTGTTCCGCTGGTGTATCTGGACAGCGCGGCCACCGCACAGAAGCCGGAGATGGTCCTGGCGGCCGAGGCCGACTTCTACCGTCTTCACAACGCCAATGTGCACCGAAGTTCCCACCAGGTGGCGCGTGAGGCGACGGATCTGCTGGAGCGGGGGCGGGCCAGGATCGCCGGCTTCATCGGCGCCCGGCCGCAGGACATGGTCTTGGTGAAGAATGCCTCCGAGGGGCTCAATCTCGTCGCATACGCGTTGGCGAACGCCTCCCGTGCGGAGCGTGAGTTGCGGTCCTTGGCGCTGGGGCCGGGGGACCGCGTGGTCATCACCGAGATGGAACACCACTCGAACCTGATGCCCTGGCAGCAGTTGTGCCGCCAGACCGGTGCGGAGCTGGCGTGGCTGACGATCACTCAAGAAGGACGACTGGATCTGGACAACCTCGACGAGGTGGTCAACGAGCGCACCAAGGTTGTGGCCTTCACTCACCAGTCGAACGTGTACGGCACGGTGAACCCCTTGTCGGTGCTGGTGAAACGCGCCAAGGAGGTGGGGGCGCTGACGGTCCTGGACGCGTGTCAGTCGGTGCCGCACTTCCCCGTCGACGTCACCGAACTCGGGGTGGACTTCCTGGCGTTCTCCGGGCACAAGATGTGCGGCCCCACCGGGACCGGGGTGTTGTGGGGGAGAGGGGAGCTCCTGCGGGCGCTTCCACCGTTCCTGACGGGCGGGGAGATGAATGACACCGTCGCCATGGGGCACTCCACCTACGCCGACCCGCCGCAGCGATTCGAGGCCGGCACTCCCATGATCGCCCAAGCCATCGGACTCGCCGCCGCCTGCGCCTACCTCGACACGCTGGGCCGCGACCGGATCGCCGAGCACTGCGCCCGACTGACCGCCCGCGCGCTCGAAGGGCTGGCGAACATCCCGGGCGCCCGGATCGTCGGCCCCGCTGACAGCCGTGATCGCGGGCCAGCGATCTCTTTTGCGGTCAAGGGACGCTTTCCCGACGAGATCGGAGAACACCTGGACGAGCGCGGGATCGCCATCCGCGTCGGTCACCTGTGTGCCCGTCCGGCGTGTGTGCGCTTCGGACTGCCCGCCACCACTCGCGCTTCCTTCTACGCCTACAACACCGAGGACGAGATCGACGTGTTCCTCGAGGCGGTCGCCGAACTCGCCGAACACACCGGGCATCAGGCGGGCGGTCCACCCACGCGGGAGAAGGCGGAGGCGCGTGCGGTCGCCTCTCCCGAGCCCGCGGCGGCTTCGGCCCCGTCTGAGCTGGTGACGGCCTTTTCCGACCGGGTGTTCACCGACGCGGCGACCGCGGTGGGAGGACTGGCTGTCTCACTCGGCGACCGCCTGGGTCTGTACCGGGCGATGGCCGGCGCGGGACCGCTGACACCGGCCCAACTCGCCGAACGGACCGGTACTCAGGAGATCTACGTACGCGAGTGGCTGCACACCCAGTACGGCGCCGGATACGTGGTATCACCCGGCACCGAAGCGGACGGTCAGCGCAACTACGAGCTCCCCGACGCCCATGCCCAGGTCCTCGCCCACCCCGACGCCCCAACAGCCGGCGTCGGCATCTTCACCGCACTGCAAACCCTCTACCGGGTCGAAGACCGGCTCGCCCAGTGCTTCCGCACCGGCGAGGGCGTGGACTGGAGTGAGTACCCGCCACAGATGTTCCGAGCCGTGGCGCGGTTCTTCCGGCCGGCCTACAACGCGAACATCGTCACTCGGTGGCTGCCCGCCCTCCAGGGAGTGCGCGAGCGCCTCGACAGCGGCGCCCAGGTCGCCGACATCGGCTGCGGGGTCGGCTACTCCACCATGCTGATGGCAGCGGCCTTCCCTCGATCTGCGTTCGACGGATACGACTACCACGCCGAGTCCATCGACCGGGCTGCGATCATCGCCGAAGAGCGCGACCTCGACGACCGCGTTCACTTCCACACCGTCGCCGCCGCCGACCTTGACGCCGACCGCCCGGCTTACGACCTGGTGACCTTCTTCAACTGCCTCCACGATATGGGTGACCCTCTCGCGGCCCTGAAAGGTGCACGCCGCATCCTCAAGCCGGCAGGCACGGTCATGCTCGTCGAGCCCAACGGAGAGGCGGATCCGACGATGAACACGCACCCCGTCAGCAAACTCTTCATGGCGCTGTCCGTAGGGTTGTGCTTGCCCGCAGCGGTCGCCCAGCACGGACCCCAGGCCCTGGGCAACCACGCGGGCGAACACGCGCTGCGTTCGCTGGCCCGAGAAGCCGGCTTCGCCCACTGGCGCCGTGCCGCCGAAACACCGCGCAGTGCCGTCTACGAAATCCGCGCCTGAACCCGGCGGGTAAGGACGATGCCCACCTGTACCCCCAGGGGGGCACACCGCGAGGCGGTATCCATTCGGTCGGCCCGTCTCTCGGCTCGGTACCACCGCGCCGCCCTGGCATCGGGCGTCGGTATCTGCCGGTAGCGCCCCCGTCGGGAGGGGCGGCCTGTCCAATCCCTCCGCGGAACGACGCCGGGCCTGGGCCGGCGCGCCCACTGCGAAGGCCGGGGGAGGTCTGGATGGAGGGGCTCCGCCTTCTGTGCCTCCAGCATATGCCGTGGCCAGTCACGGGCGATTTGCCTATATGTCAACTTCCGCAAGGCCCCTCCCGTCCAGGTGCTCAGTTTCCGCATACGGCGCGGTACTACAGGTGCGCTGCGATCTCGTCCATGCGTCCGTCTGCCGGCCGGAGGCCGGTAGTTTCAGTCGGGGAGGTCCTGGCCGACCGGAGGACGTGCTGGATGTCGTACTTCTGTGTCCGGTACTGCCGTTGGACGACGCTGAGCGGACCCAGCCCGGAAAGGGCGGTGAGGATCTGCCGGGTGAGGTGGGCGGAGTCGGGGCCACGTTCGACGAGCCCCAGGGTCGGTGCCCGCGCCAGATCGTCGGGGTGCAGGTCGCCGAGTCCGTCGATGTGCCGGTACCGCTTGGGAGGCACGATGGCCCCGGCAGCGGGGAAGGGGCCGTGCCCGACGGTGATGAGCAGGTCGCTCGCGTCCGTGACCGAGGCGGACGCGGCACGGAAGTCCGATTCCGCGTAGCACCACTGGTCGGGATGCTGCCCGCGCAGCCTGGGGAAGCGGGTCCGCAAGACGCCGAGGATCTCTGCGGCCGGCTCGACCGGGGTGCACGGAGAGAGGACGAACGACAGCCGGTCGGGGTCCGCCGGCTGGAAGTGACGGGCGTGCTCCACGGTGGCGATGACGGTGACGGCGGTCCCACTTTCCCCTGCGGCACCGGGCACCTGGGGCACTCCGGACCGCCCGAGCACCACCACCGTCTCGCCCCGGGCGAGGAAGTCGGCCGTCAGCATCTGGCTTGCGAGGCGGTGCGGGCATTGCCGGGACGCCCGCCCGCTCGGCAGGCTGCGGAGCGGGCGGGCGTCCTGAGCGGATCCGGCAGAAGCGGCCGGCCCGCGGAACAGCCCGGCGCACCGCTCGTCGGCGGAAACCAGAAGCACGCGCCGGGTCCTCATCGCCTGCGTCCACTGGTGCACCGCGTCCTCGGCCTCCTGCCAGTGCCCGGCAGACGCGACGGCGATGCCCACTGCCGTACCGTCGGGTTCGAGGTACGTAGTCCCGAAGACGGCTTCCGTGTTCCGCCGCGTCGGACCGTGAGCGTCGAGGGCTCCGAACGGCTCTTCCCGCACCTCGGCTCCCGCGCGTCCAAGCCACTCCGTCACCACGCCGGACGCCGGACACCGCACCTCGCCCCTGGTGGGATGGAGGAAAGTCGTGGCGATACGGAAGTCCGCAGTGGAGCGGTCTGCTGTGACATTGAAGCGCTCGGTCTTACGTGTCCTGTTCATGCCCAGCCCTGCCTTACACGATCTGTCCTATGTCCGAGTCATAGGACTGGCTCAAATCAGCAGAGCACAGACAGGTCTGCGCATAAAGGAAAAGGCCCGCTTTCGAATATCTTTCCGGAGATTCCCAGCCACCTTTGACGGGCTGCGGTCAGCAGCGCACGGGGCCGTACTCCGCCGTGACCTGGGCTGGTTCGGAGGGGGACGTTTGCCCTGGCTTGCGCGGGCGGCGGTCAGAACGGCCGTGGTGGACGCCGGGCGCCCGCGTAGCCCGGCGGCGCGGGCGCTGACGCGGGCAATTCGACCGATTTCTGCCTCCGGCGCTGTCCTGCGGCCGGGTCGGCAGAGGGCTGGCCGGGCGGCGGGCCCGGCATGCGCGGCTTGAGAGCCGGCGCAGCCCAGTGCCGCACTGATAGTTCACCGACCCGACCCTTGTCGAGCCGTTCTCGACCGGTGCCTTCCTCAGCGCATGCCGGACGTCGCGCCGTCCCGGTCCGGGATCAGCGCGCTGTTCCGGCGCAGTAGGGCCGCGACTGCCGGAAGCGTACGGTAGGGGCGCAAGCGTGCGGCCAACTCGTTGCGGGCCCGGTCTATGCGCCGGGAGGTGAGGCCGGGGATGATATCCAGGAAGCCGTGCCAGGTCTGGCATGCCGCTTCCACGTGGCCCTGGGCGAGTTGGCGCTCGGCCAGGCGCGCGAGCAGGATGGCCTGCGAGCGGGCCTCGCCAGGTCGGCGTAGGCGTACGGACCGTTCCAGCGCGAGGAGCGCGTCCTTCTTCTGCCCCAGGTAATGCATCACCACAGCTTCCTGATGGGCGAAGGCGGCGGTGTCGAACGCTCCGACGTCGTGGGGCGCGTCCGATGTCCGGCCGAGGTTGCTTTCGGCCCGGCCCAGCAGGCGCAATGCCTCCTTCTTGTTGCCGGACGCCGCCTCGGCCACGCCCAGCTGTCCGATGAGGCTGGCCCGGACGTGGCGCGGGGCCTGCCGGGCGCCTCGCGCTACTGCCGCCTCGGCCAAGACGCGAGCGTTGGCGAAGTATCCGAGGGCGCGGGACTGGACGCTCAGCGCACGCAGGGCCAGCGCTGCGCCTGTTTGGTCGTCGGCGCCCTCGCACAGGCTGAGGCTCAGCCGGTAGAGGGACTGAGCGGTGCCCTGGCGCTCGTCGTCGAAGTTCATGAAACCGCACAGGTAGGTCAACCGGGCAGCGGTCGTGAGCAGTTCACGGCGGACACCGGGCGAGGCCGGGGCCGACAGCCAGGGCGCGACGGTGTGGGCCAGGAACCCCTGGAGCGCGGGCCTGGCGTGTCCGCCCCCGAAGGTGCGGTCCGCAACAGAGAACAAAGTGACCATCGAGCCGGCCCAGCGCAGCTCGGCGGCGGACGGGGCCAAACCCTCAACAGCCGCACCGTCCGGCCAGGCCATCGGGATCTCCTCGGTGCCGGGCAGGCTCGCTGCCCGATAAATGCGCGTGGCCCCGGCCGCGGTGGACGGCTTGTCGAGACTCGTCAGCAGGACACTCCTCCAGTGGACGCTGTTCTCCTGCTCAGCGGTCGACGCCGGGGCCTGTTTCTTCGCAAATCCTGCGTCGAGCGGCGTAACCCTGCGGCCCAGGCGGAGCGTCAGAACCTCCGCGACCAGGTCGGAGACGGGCGGACGGGGCGTGGTGCCCGCCAACCACTGGGATACCGACGCCCGCTGGTAAGACAGCGCCAGCCCGGATGATCGGCCGGCCCGGTTGACGGCTTGGGCGAGTTGCTCACCCGTCCACCCGGCCTCGGCCAGCAGCGCCCGTAACTGCGAATTCGGCACGTTCAGTTTTGCCATGACGGCTCCTCGGCGAACGGCGGGAACGCCCTGCGACCGCGGGTGGAGGGAACCCGTCGCTATGGCGCTCGCTCTGGGAGCGTGCTCTCGCCCGAAGCAGGCTGTCAAACTCCTGGCGTCGTTGTCGGCCGAGGAGATCAGCAGCGTTCCCGGCTGGCCTCGCCGGTCGTCAACTCCTCCCCGTCAGCTGCTTGGCGGTGAGCAGCCCCGCGTGCGGGGCGTCCAGATAGGGGCGCCAGAACGTGTCGGGGCCAGCCGCGGCCGCGTCCGACAGCCGGTGCCTGTGCCACTGGGAGGGACCGAATCCGGTCTCGGCGAGAGCCTTTTCCAGGGTTGGTGCGCTCCAGTAGTGCGCGGTGACATGGGTGTCGTAGGAGCCGAAGAGGATGTGCAGGTCGACCTCGCCGCCGTCCTCGCGCCCGTGGAGGGGGTTCAGCCGGAAGCCGTAGCGGGAGTAGTAGTCGGGGTCGGCGGGAAGGTCTGGATGGATCGGGAGCGTCACTAACTCCCCTCCCGTGCGCAGCGCTCCGGCCGCGGTCCGGAACAGGTCCACCAGTTCCGGATAACTGCTCGCGTACGGCAGCACGTAGACGGCCAGCACCAGGTCGAACGTGCCGTGCAGTTCGGCGGGCAGCGGACCGGCGACGTAGCGGATACCGAGCCGCTCGGCCTCCTCGCGGCGCCGGGCGTAGCCGATCATCCCTGCCGACTCGTCCAGCCCGGTCACCGCGAACGCGCCGCGTCCGGCCAGCATGCGGCTGTACACCCCGCTGCCGCAGCCGAGGTCCAGGACCTTCCGCTCGGCGTTCACCGTGCCGACTGCCCCCAGGACTGTGGGGAACTCCAGGTGCTGGCGGAAGGGTAGGGCCGAGAAGTCCTCGTAGAGCTGGGCCAGGGCATCGAACTGACTTGACATCATGTCGTCACGTCTTTTCCTTGCTGGAGGACGGAGGAGGTGGCCGGGGTTCCGTGCCGCAGCGCGGAGCCACCGGGGAGGGCGGCCCGCGGCTGACCCGGCCCTGCGCGCCGGGGTCAGCCGGCCGGGAGGTGGCCCATGTCGGTCCAGTGCGCGGCAATGTAGGCCGTGCACTCCTGGCGGCGCGCGGAGCGGACCACCGCGGACCAGCCGTCCGGGATCTCGGCGAAGGCCGGCCACAGGGAGTACCGGCCCTGTTCGTTGAGCAGCACGTGGAATGTGCCGTCCTGGTCGTCAAAGGGGCTGTCGGTCATCACTGTCTCCTGATCAGTCGTCCTTAGGTGCGACGGGGGCGAGGAATCCGCTGCGGGTGAGCTCCCGGACGTATTTCGGGAGCAGTTGGTCGGTGGTGGGGCACGCCTGGCCGGTCAGCGCCCTGACGGTGTCCCAGGTCCGCGTGCAGGACAGCGCTGGCATCCGGTCCTCAAGGTAGAGTTCGAGGACGCTGGTGCCGGACTGCTCCAGGCGTTCGGTGAACAGCGGCAGGAACGGCGCTATCTGGGACTCGGCGTCCCGCGCGGCGTGCGCGGCCAGACGGTCCACCCATATCTTCCACGGGACGGTGTCGACGGTGTGGCCGGCTTGGTTGAGGTGCTCGACGAGGTCTTCCAGCAGGGCGTAGCGCGGGCTGTTGAGGTGGTACGCAGAGCCGTTGGCCGGACGGTCCAGCGAGAGCCGGACGATGGCGCGGGCAACAGTGTCCACCGGGGTGAAGTCCATCGGCAGCCGGATGTCGGGGGCGGCTCCGACATCGGTGAAAGACTTAATGAGGCTGCACAGGAAGCCGTCGGTCTTCCACGCCCCCGTTCGGGAGTGGCCGGTGACGTCGTGCGGCCGGTAGATGGCGAAGGGCAACCCGAGGGCTCCGGCCTTTCGGATCAGCTCCTCGGCCACCCACTTGGTCTCGGGGTACCCCATGAAGAGGTGCTCGGGGTGGACAGGGATGCTGCCCTCGTGGACGCCCCGGACACCGGACAGGCCGGCGGCCGAGAAGACCGCCTGGGTGGAGACGTAGTGGACGGACTTCGTCCGGCCGACGGCGGCGAACCGGACGACCTCCCTCGTGCCGCCGACGTTCACCGGGGAGAGGGCGGAGTAAGGGTAGAGGAAGTTCACTTGTGCGCCGTTGTGGTAGACGAGGTCCGTCTCCTCGGCGAGCCACCGGTAGCGCTCCGGGGTGAGACCCAGGCGGTCGGCGGCCAGATCCCCGGCGACGGCGACGATCCGCGAGGCGTCCCGGTCCGCGACTTCCAGGCCGTTGCCCCGCAGGGCCGACCTGACCCGCAGCAGTGCCTGTGCGTCGTCCGCGGCCCGCACCAGGCAGTGCACCGTCAGATCCGTGTCCGCCAGGAGGGCGGCGATCAGGTGGGCGCCGAGGAAGCCGGTCGCCCCGGTCAGCAGTGCCTGGCGGGGGCCGCTCGCGCGGGACGCCAGCGTCGCGGCGAAGTCGAGAGCGGTGCCCGGGTCCGACTCGGCGGCGAAGTCGGGGAGGATGCGCCGCCGGGCCGGTACGGAGGGCGCGGCGCGGGCGGTGCGCACGGCCGCGGTCAGTGCGTCAGGGGTCGGGTTGGCCAGCAGCGCCTGGAGTACGGCGCGGCTGTCCTCGGGGCGCAGTCCGAACGCCTTGACCGTGCGGGCGACCAGCCGGGTGGCCTGGAGCGAAGTGCCGCCGTGCGCGAAGAAGTCGTCACGCGGTCCGGCTCGGCGGCCGCCCAAGGATCGCGCCCACAGAGCGAGCACCTGTTCGCCGGTGTCGTCCTGCGGCGCCGCAGCGGGCGAGGCCGCGGCAGGAGTGAGGGGCCTGGCGGCGAGAGCGGCCCGGTCGGTCTTCCCGCTGGTGGTGAGCGGGAGCCGGTCCAGCCGGACCAGTACGTCGGGCACGAGGTGCGGGGGCAGCTCGGCGGCCAGGTATCCGCGGACAGACTCGGCGGAGGGGCCAGTGCCGTCGACGGTGAAGTAGCCGACGAGGCGCTTGTCGGCGGGTGAGTCCCCGTGGACGACGACGGCGGTCCGGCCCACCTGGGGATGGCGGGTCAGCGCGGCCTCCACCTCGCCCGGTTCGATGCGGCGCCCGCGAACTTTCACCTGATCGTCGTTGCGCCCGGCGAAGACCAGGTTGCCGTTCGCCGACCGGAAGCCGAGGTCGCCGGTGCGGTACATCCGCTCGCCGGGGAGCCCGAATGGGCAGGCGACGAAGCGGGCGGCCGTCAGCACCGGCCTGGCGACGTATCCGTCCCCGACGCCCTCCCCTGAGATGTACAGCTCGCCGACGGTTTCGTCCGGCACTTCGCGCAGACGCGCGTCGAGCACGGACACCCGGCTGCCTCCGAGCGGGCGGCCGATCGGCACCGGGTCCCGCACATCGCCCTGGAGCCGGAGCCGGTGGCTGGTGGCCGCTACGGTGGTCTCGGTGGGGCCATAGGCGTCCACGACGGTGAGATCGGGGCAGTGCGCCAGCACCTCGCGCACCGCGGCGGCCGGTACCGCCTCCCCGCCGGTCCACAGCTCCCGGACGCCTGCCAGGCAGCCCGGATCCTCTTGGGCAACCAGTTGCAGCAGGCTTGCGGTGAGCAGCAGCGAGGTGATGCGGTACTTCGCGATGCAGTGGGCCAGCCCGGCGATGTCGAGTGGTCCGTCCGGTGCCAGCACCGCCTGGTGGCCGCTGAGCAGCGGCGCCCACAGCTCGTACGTCGAGGCGTCGAACCCGTACGATGAGTGGACCAGCACCCGGCTGTGCGCGGCACTGCGCAAGCGGGGGTCCAGGACCAGCGCAGCGACGTTGGCCTGGGTGACCATCACGCCCTTGGGGGCGCCGCTGGAACCCGAGGTGAACATCACATATGCCAGGTCACTCGCGGCCGGCGGGCGGGTGCGCTCGGCGTCGCCCAGGTCGTCGGGGGCGGCCACAGCCAGTTCCCTCGCCGTCTGCGGGGCGTCCAAGAGCAGCACGTTTGCGGCGAGGCCGTCAGGCAGCCGGTCGAGCAGGCGGCTCTCGGTGAGGGTGAGTGCCGGGGCCGTGTCCGCCGCCATCTGCGCCAGTCGCGCTGGCGGATGGCCCGGATCGAGCGGCAGATAGGCCCCGCCGGCCTTCACCACTGCCAGGACGGCGACGATCTGGTCCGTCGAGCGCGGCAGCAGCAGGGCGGCGGTCGTACCGGGGCGGACGTGCCGGTCCACCAGAAGGCGGGCCAGTCGGTTTGCGCGGGCGTTCAACTGCCCGTACGTCAGCGCGCCGTGGGCGCCGCCGATCGCGGCCTCAATGTTGTGCGCGGCGGCCTGGCGTTCGAAGAGGTGTGACAACGGCGGGGTGGTGGTCATGGAGCGGGGTTCCTTTCCGTTCGGGCCGGGTGGGCGGTGGGCGTCGCGAAGGACGCGGCCAGGAGCCGGCTGAGCGATAGTCCCGGGTCACCCGCGGCGGCGGTGAGGAAGCGCCTGAGCCGGCCGAGGACCCCGACGACCGTGCCCCTGTCGTACAGCCTCGGGTCGTACTCGGCGTCGCAGGTGAGGCCGAACAGTTCGCCGGCGGGGTCGCGCCGCTCCCAGAACTCCAGCAGCAGGTCGAACTTCACGGCGCCGTTGTGGGGCACAATGACGTGGGCCGGACGGACGCCCAGATCGACGGTCGGCCAGGGGATGTTCTGGAGCACGACGACTGTCTGGAACAACGGGTTGCGGCCGAGACTCCGCGGCGGGTTGAGCCGTTCCACGACCCGTTCAAAGGGGACGTCCTGGTGCTCGAACGCAGCCAGCACCGTGCTCCGGACGCGGTCCAGGAGTCCGGCGAAGGAGGGGTCGCCTGATGTGTCGGTGCGTAATGTGAGGGAGTTGACGAAGAAGCCGATCGCCTCCTCCCACCGAGGGTCGCTCCGGCCGGCCGTCACCGTGCCCAGCGGGAGGTCTGTGGCTGCGGCCGACTCGGCCAGCACTGCGGCCACCCCGGCCTGGAGCACCATGAACAGCGTCGCCCCGTTGCCGCGTGCCAGCGCGACCAGCTCTCGGTGCAGGGCGGCGGGCCAGAAGGCGCCTACTGAGCCGCTGCCGCCGCCCATTCGCGCGCCCGGCGTCCTGGGGCGGTCGTACAGCCCCGGGAGTTCGGCGGGCAGATCCGCCAGCGTCTTCTCCCAGAAGGCGAGCTGGTCGGCGGCGGGCCCGGCGGAGTCGGCGCCGGCCCCGAAGGCCCGATCCTGCCAGACGGTGAAGTCGGCGTACTGCGCGGGTGCTTCGCGCGGTGCCTCGGCCCGCCCGGCAAGAACGGCCCGGTAGGCGGCCGCCAGATCCCTGGCCAGCGGCCCCACGGACCAGCCGTCGCAC
Organism: Streptomyces sp. NPDC088197; assembly: GCF_044741185.1. NCBI lineage: Bacteria > Bacillati > Actinomycetota > Actinomycetes > Kitasatosporales > Streptomycetaceae > Streptomyces > Streptomyces sp. NPDC088197. The sequence continues at coordinate 278,475 of NZ_JBIUSD010000004.1, read as the reverse complement.
GCGATGTGATGCACGACCAGCACCAGGACCGACCCGGCGAGGTCGGACCGGCCGCGCAACAGCCATGCCCGTAGAGGCGCTTGACGGGTGAGGTCGAACGGCTCGGCCACTGCCTCCCGCACCGCGACGTCGATCCCGTCCGGCTCGACGCGCTGCGTCCGTAGCGCCAACGGGCAGTCGCCGGGCGCCAGGACGTGCTGGACGGGCTCCCCGTTCAGCACCGGGAAGATAGTGCGCAGGCTCTCATGTCGCTCGACCAAGGCGCTCAGCGCCGCCCGCAGGCCGTCCGGGTCCACCGGGCCGTCCACCGGAATGAGCAGCGGCACGTGGTAGGCGGGGCCGGGGTCGAGCTGGTTGAGGTGCCAGAGCCGGGCCTGGCCGGGGGACAGCGGAAGCGGGTCAGGGCGCCGCTCCGTGCGGCGCGGGCCCGCTTCCGGCGGCCTCGGTCCGCTTCCGGGATCCCCGCGGCGGGCCGCGCTGACCAGGTCGGCGACCGCGCCGAGCGAGCCGGCATCAAAGACGGTGCGGATCGGGAGGCCGACGCCGAACTCGCGGCGCAGCAAGTAGGTGAACCGGGTGATCTGGAGAGAGTTGGCGCCCGCGTCGAGGAAGGCGGCGCCCTGCTCCACCGGGGGCAGCCCCAGCGCGCTCCACAACGCGGCGACCCGGTTCCGTGGCTCGTCGTCCCCGGCTGCGGCGTTCGTCGGCCCGTCCGGCAGCGGGCGGTCCGCGAGGAGGGCGCGGTCCACCTTGCCATGGGCGTTGAGGGGGCAGCGCGTCCAACGGGATGACGGCGTCCGGCACCAGGTGGGGCGGCAGCGTACGGCGCAGGGAGGCCCGGATCCCGGCGCTCTCCAGGGCGCCGCGCGGACGTACGTACGCCACCAGCCGTTTGTCGTCGGGGCCTGTCTGATGGACGACCACGGCCGCCTGCGCCACCTCCGGCCTGCCCAGCAGGGCGGCCTCGACCTCGCCGGGCTCGATGCGGTGCCCGCGCACTTTGACTTGGGCGTCGGCGCGGCCTATGAAGTCCACGACGCTCTCCGGCAGCGAGCGTACGAGGTCGCCGGTGCGGTACATCCGCTCGCCCGGCGCGCCGAAGGGACAGGCCACGAAGCGCTCGGCCGTGGTCTCCGGTCGGCGCAGGTACCCGCGGGCGACTCCCGCCCCGGCGATGAAGAGCTCGCCGACCTCTCCGGCCGCCACCGGCCGTAACCGGGTGTCAAGCACGAAGAGCCGCTCCGTGTCGAGCGGGCCGCCGATCGGGATGGACGGACCGGCCGCGTCCGCTGTGGTAACTCGCTGCTGGGTGGCGAAGGTGGTGGTCTCGGTCGGGCCGTACACATGACGCAGCACGGTGTGCGGAGCGGCGCGAAGGAAAGCCCGCATGGCCTGCGGTGAACAGGTCTCGCCGCCCGTCAGTACCTCGTCCAGACCTGCGAGGGCCGCCGGGGCGAAGCCGGTGATGACGTTGAACAGCGCCGTGGTGAGGAAGACGGCCGAAGCGCCGCTCGCGGTGACGACGGCGCCCAGCCGGTCGGAGTCGAGGGCGTCCGCCATCATTATGGCCCGGCCGCCGTTCAGCAGCGGCACCCACAGTTCGTAAGTCGCGGCGTCGAAGGTTTGCGGGGAGTGCACGAGCACCGCGCGGTGCGCGGGAGTGCTGAAAAGGCGGTCGGAGGCGAGCGCGAGGATGTTGGCGTGTGTGGTGATCACCCCCTTGGGGCGCCCGGTGGAGCCGGAGGTGTACATCACATATGCCGAGTCGTCACCGCTGCCGCTCATAGGCCCGCGCCCATCCTCCGTACGGCCCCGGCGCGTCCCGGTGAGGGAGCACAGGAACGCCGGGTCGTCCAGGACGATCCATGCGGCCCGGCCGGCCGTCGTGTCGGTACCGAGGCGAGCGGCGATCCCCCGTCGGGTGACCAGCGCGGCGGGTTTCGCGTCGTTGAGCATCAGGGCGATCCGGTCCTCCGGATAGGCTGCGTCGAGCGGGAGGTACGCCGCTCCGGCCTTGAGGATCGCCAGCACTGTGACGGCGTAGTCGGCCGAGCGTGGGAGGGCGAAGGCGACGATGTCGCCGGCCCGGACGCCGTGCGCGGCGAGGCGGTCGGCGCGCGCGTCCAGTTGTGCGTAGGTTAGCTCGCCGTCGTCCCCGGCCACCGCGACAGCGTCCGGCGCCACCCGCGCCTGCCGCTCGAAAGCCGTCGGTACGGTGAGGGCCGGTTCAGCTGCCATGGTGGCATCGGCCGGTATCTGCGCACTCGTCACACTCACGTCCTTGGCGTTGTGTCCTGACAGATGGCTGCGGTCTCCTGGCTGGGATCCGTTCTGATCCGATGACGGCTGCCAGGGACGGAATCCGCAGGCTCGGCAGCTCCGCGGGCCCGTCAAGGAAAGTGACGATGCCGGCTCGGACCGTACCGGCGCGTCCGGGCCGGTACGTGCTGCGGACTCCTCCCAGCTTGGTGCGGCGACCTTGCCGAATACGGGGTCTGCCAGATCGGGACTGTTAAAAAGTCGGCGCTGTCAACAACAGACCGACCATGCGCGGGCGGCAGCGGTGGCCCGGACGAGAACGCCGAGGCGGTTCTTTGAGCCGGGTGGGCGGCCGGGGCCGGGTGTGGTGGGTTTCGGTACACCGGCTGGAGGACCAGTCGTCGTGCGGAGGTGCCGGAACCCGCGCGGGACCCGGGCGGGCGTGCGACGTCGGCGTCGGTGGCGCCGGTGCGTGACCACCACAGCCAGACCGGCTTGTTCACCCCGCTGCGGTTCAGGCCGGCGTACAGGGAACCGTGCCCACGGCGATGCTCGGGCGCCAGCGCCAGGTCGACCAGCGATCACACCGGTCCGTCCGTGCAGAGCACGGCGTCGGCCAGCTCGAACAGCGCGTCCGCACGGGCGGTCAGGCGATCGTAGAAGTCGGTCCGGAACCGCGACAACACGGTCAGGGACTCGACGCGGACAGCACCGTTCAGCAGACTCACCCCCGCGGCCTTGCATGATCAACAGCGTCTCGACAACGCACATGACCACATGGGGGCTGTGGTCTCATCCCTTTCACGATGACCAAGCCAGAGCGGGGAACCGCGCCGCCCGGGCGGACATCGGCGAGGCAGACACCGAGCCCATGGGCATGGCAGGCGTGGGCCAGCCACACCGCCGATGTGATCTTGACAGTGCTATGTCTCAGGCCAACTGCGTTACTGCATGACCGCCCCTCCCTCGCGCCGTGAACATCCCACATCCCATTGCACCCAGGTTGGCCGGGATTCTTCTCGCTCCTCCTCTTCGGATTGGGCAACGGTGTTTGAAGGGGCTACGGGCGGACGTTGAGCCCCACGTTTTGAGAGGAACGGGTTACGTGAAGGTACGCAGGCACATCACCACGATCACGGCCACCGTCGCGCTTGCGGGGTTGGTCGGCTTAGGTCTGGCGGCGCCAGCGCAGTCGGCCCCGCAGTCCTGGAAGTGTCGTGACGCCACCGCCTCGACCACCGGGGCGAAGATCGCTGCATCCATCTGCTGGAGCGGGAGTACGGCCAAGGTGGCTGGCCAGGTCTACGACACCAAGGCCGACAGGCACAGCGGCTGCGGAGAGATCATCAAGGCCTCCAACTCGGCCTACAACTACTGTGCTCGCAAGGGTGCGGGGACATCGGTGCACTTCGTCACCGGCGAATTCCACTACAGCCATCCCGTGTGGATCAGGGCATGCACGGAGAATGGTCCCGCATCCGGTCAGAAATGCTCAGCCTGGCACTGACGGACACGCCCGATGGCCGCCAACGTCTTGAACTGATACGGGCCCGCACCCACAGGTTGGTCGACATGCCACCTGGGTGCGGGCCCCCGCGGGGAACGGTCACGGCGGCCGTTCCCCGAACGGAACCTCTGAGGCTGGTGTGATGGGAGGGAGCGGAGCCGCGACGCTGATCAGCGTCTCCGCCCCGGACCCGCCGAAAACGCTCGGGACCTTGATCGTCCTCATGTTCTCCAGGGGCACCTTGGCCCAGGGTCTTGCCTGATTCGGAGGAACCGAGGGCTCACGTCTAAAAGCAGAACCAGCCGTTCTGCACGAAACCCTCCGCGTTCACGTTGCCCCAGGCGAAGCCCCGCACGTACTCGCTGCCGAACTCCGCATAGTTCTGGTGCACGGTGAACGTTTGTCCGTAAGTGAGATGGTTGAACGGCGTGCCACCGTAGGAGCTACGGACATCGAGGGTCTGAGCGCACACGGTCATGCGCTGACCTATGTTGCCGTCGTTCGCCCAGAGGTAGGGGCCGCCGGCATAGGCAGCGGACTGGGTGACGGTGAGCATTACCGCCGTGAATATGGCGGTGAGAGAGCTTCCGAGGATGGCACGCCGCGCCAACCGCCGGGGACGACGGTCCGTGCGCAGGGTCGGTTCGAACTGCTGACGTAACGCTGACGCGACCATGGGGTTGTCTCCTTGTCACGGGGACTTACGGCACGGACACAGTAAAGGGACAGGCAGGCATGCGACAGCCACCCGGGCCAGTAACCGACAGGGTCAAGCCACCTTCGAGTATCGGTAGCCGATGAACTGCCATGGCCTCCCCTTGATGATTGAGGTTCCGAAACAGGCATTTAGCTTGTTCTTAAAGTCTCCTTGGGGGCTGGGGTTGCCTCAGGTGCTGCTTGATTGTCAGACCCCCTCGGTACGGTCGACGCATGAGAGCTACGGCAACGGCAACCTTCACCGTCAAAGCGTTCGTCCCTACCGAGCTGAAGCCCGGGCCAGCCGTATCCACGGCGCTGCCGGTCGGTGTCGCGACCATGGAGAAGCACTACGAGGGGGAGGCAACCGGCCGCTCGGCGACCTTGTTCACTTCCGCGTTCGACCAGACGACCGGCGTGGGCACATACATTGCCATGGAGTCGTTCGACGGATCGCTGCACGGTCGGCAGGGTTCCTTCAACTTCGCGCACTCGGCGACAACGTCTGGCAACGACCGCACTGCGGAGTTCTTCACCATCGTGCCCTCAAGCGGCACCGGCGAGTTGGCGGGGATCGTTGGCGCTGGCGGGATGGCTGTGGAGGCTGACGGCACGCACCGTATCTGGTTCGACTACCAGCTCGGCTGAGCGGCAGGCTTTGGAACGGCGCCGCCTGACATCCGTTGGCCTTCCTTCTCCTGACCGGCCGGGTGGTCACTCCTCTTACCGACGCCGGACGACGCTCCGAACGTGATTACTCGTACGGGGATTCCTCGGACATGAACACGGCCGGCTGGTGGCGACGCTGATCCATCCGCGGCACGACCTGCCGCACTCGGCGCTGGGGCTGCTGTTCGGCGTCGACCGGTCCACCGTTACCCGGGCGATCGGAGAGATGCGCACGCTCCTGGCGGAGCGGGGGTGCGCAGTTCCCGACCGCCCCGGCCTGCGGCTTCGGACGCTGACGGATGTGTTTGCCTACGCCCGGGCCGAGGGCGTCGAGTTGCGTTTGGACGCCACCGAGGTTCAGGTCCGCCGGCCACCGGTCGGCCGCGGCGGACGGCGCGCGTTCGTCTCGGGAAAGAAGAAGCAGTTTGCCTGGGCCTGAGCCGCGACCACCGTGGGCAAGCGATCACCCCTCCGAGAAAACCCTGCCCGTGGGCACTACCCGGCAGAGCGGAACAGCGGGAACGAGACCGCCACGGCCACTCGTCCGACCGAATCACCGTCGGACGCGCCCTCGCCGATCACAAACGCTGGAAGCAGCTCCAGCGCTGGACCCATCGTCGTGACCGCCTCCCCGACACCTACCGAGCCATCGCAGGCATCGTCTCCGACCGCAACATCACTGCCTGAAATCGGGCCATGCACGGTGCAGGCGGTCACCCAGGTCGTCCACACCGAACGAATCGGGGGAGCAGGAACTCGCAGCCGCGGACTTGGCGCGTGGGCCGTCCCCTCCACGCGCCTGTGGCGGAGGGTTGCGGATCAGGGCTGAAGGATCTCCTGGATGCCGGGAACAGGTCCCACTGCCAGGTCTTCGATGACGAGGATGAGGAAACAGTCCGCGAGGGCGGAGGCGTTCCCCTCCGCGGACTCCCCGGCGAGCGTGTCCTCCGGGACGAACTCCGTCTCCCAGGTCCGGGCTGACTGCCATTGATCTGATTCCACCGTCCCCCGGACGCGGATCGGCCACCCCGTCCCCGTGCCCGTGCCCTGCGCGTCGACGATGCGAAGGGCGCCTGCCTGTGGGGAATGGCCGGTTAGACCTTTCATCTTCTCCGCGACGAGCCGCGTTGTCTCGGCGGGTGGGAATTCTTCGCCTACCATGCCGCCACTGTACCTTCTTCGAACTGCGGTCCGGCAGTTTTCCGCAGATGCCGAGTTGTCAGCACGCCGGCTGGACTTCACCGCGATGGAGCGTTATCGAGTTCTCGTGGTAGGCGGTGATGATCCCCTTGATGCCGGTGGACCCGTAGCTGTTGAACTGGACCACAACCCGGAACTGACCTTCGCAGGGGGCCAGGTCACGGAGGATGAACGCTATGGAATTTCCCCCTTGCGGGACAGTAGAGGTGAAGTATGCCAACGTGTTGGCAATATCTTCGTCGACGTGGGCGGACCAGTGCTTGGAATGAATGTGGTTGAAACCCCAGGTGCTACTTCCACACCGAAGCGGTACAAGTGCGTACGGCACGTGAGGCGCGTACCACTTAACAATGTGCCCCGCTGTCTGGCCGTTGCACGCGGTCGGGCTGAGCGCTGCTGGCTGGACCGGCGCCGCTTGCGCGGCGGTGGATACACCTCCGGAAATGATAAGTGCGCCCAATGCGGCGGCGATTTTTGTCGTTGTGCGCATGGTCGGCTTCATGGGGCCTCCGTGATTTCTCTTTGTCATTGTTGTGAGAAATCTATGAAGGCAGTCGAGGTCGAGTCAATTCATTAACGGTGTGGGTGATTCAACGTTTCCGACCTGTGGTTCGGTTTCGGACGTCCCTCCTCTGGGTGTGCTGCATGTGAACGGAACTCAATGATCATAGGTTGTCGGGCTGGCTGCACCAATGGATCAAGATGCATCCGGAATGCACTTGCGTGATGACCTCTTCGCGGCTCTGCAGGTCGAGTATGGCGCACATCTATCGGCGAGACGGGCGACGTCCTGTATGGGGCGTCACTTACATCGGCTAACAACGGCTGACACAACGAGCCGAGTTGGCGGTGGGTGATGAGGCAGCAGGCGAGTTTGAGGAACGCTTCGTGGATGTCGGCTCGCCGCTCCCCTCGGATGCGCAGACGTCGGAAGCCGTGCAGCCACGCAAAACGCCGCTCGCCCACCCAGCGGTAGGTGCCCAGTCCGGTGCCGTGCAGGGTGCCGTGGCGGGCGATCGCGGGCACGATGCCACGTGCGCTGACCTGGTCGCTGTAGATGTCGTGGTCGTAGGTTGGGGCGCAGTCCCGCCGCAGGCTTGAACCGGTTCCGGTGAAGGTCGAGGGCTTGCGTTCGAACGCCGTGCGTCTGGCCGCATTTGGTTGGCTGGCCGAGGACAGGCCGGAGACGTTCAGCGTCCCTGCCAGCCCGAGGCGGCGGCATGACCGTGGTCATCGCCTGGGCGCTGTCGGTGCGCCGTTCGTAGTCTCGGGCCAGGCAGCGCGAGCGCATCAGGCCCGCGAACGTCCGCTCCAGCAGCCTGCGCGCCCGGCCTCGCGGTCGGTGACCGTTGCTGCCGTGACCATCACGTTCAACAGCACCCTGAGCGTGTCCACCATGAAGTGCCGCTTGCGGCGGTGACCTTCTTCGTAGCGTTGGAGCCGCTGGAGCCGTTCCCCGGCTGGGCGTCGCTGCTGTCCGGGGCGGGCTCAGAGATCGCAGCTGCGGAGGCGGCGGGTCGGGCGTGACACGAATGGGTGAATCCAATTGGCATATGCGGAGGCGGGCAATATTTGTGCCTTGGGCAGGGCACGAGTACGCAGTAGGAAACGCGCCGTTCGTTATGTTTGTCGCCGTTGTGTGGTTCGGCGGAGGCGTGGTCCGGTGCGACGGGAGTGTGCCGATGGAAAGGGCTGCCGAGACATGCAGAGGTCGTGCAGGACGGAGCACTGGCAGGTAGCGGCTGGCCTGGAAAGCCGGGAGGAGATCACCGTCTTCGCGACGGTCCGTCACCCCGTCCGGGGGCTCGTCCATTGCCGGGCGGCGGAGTTCCTGGGAGGGGCTCTCCAGCGGGAAGGCTGGTCTGTGCGTTATGAGGACGAATCCCCTCCGCTTCTGTCGAGCTTCCCGGACGGGGCCGGCCATGCTGCGGCAGGAGTCCAGGTGCTGTCCTACTTGCAACGTGACCGGCAGGCGGCAGGGTTGGCAGGGGCGGCTCCTTCTGGTGGGGCCTCGATCGCGTTGCAGAGGGCGCTGGCTTCCTGGCGGGCTGTGATGCGGACTCGCCAGTTCGTGGTCGCGGAAGGTGATCCTTTGTGCTGGGGTGCCGTGCGCGCCCAGGCTCTGCTGGACGGGGCCTTGTCGGCCGGTGGCGGCCAGGTGCGAATTCTGGCCGGCACGATGCCGCACTATTCAGCCGGTGCCGGTGATGAAGGCCACTCCGCGTTGTCGACGGACGAACTCGACCGAGTGGCGGCGGGCACCCGTGTAGTGATCGGGCCGGCTGGCGTGGCCCCAACTGTGCGAGCCTCCCTGGTCCGCCAGGGGCTGCGTGTTATTGATGCGACCTGTCCGCTGGTGACGGCCGCCCAGGCCGAGGTCCGCAGATTCGCCGCGCACGGCGAAAGCGTCCTTCTCATCGGACCTCGGGACAGTGCCGTGCTGCCCGGCATGGTCGGGCAGGCTCCCGACGCGGTCCGGACGGTGCACGATGTCGCCGAAGCAGGAGACATCCGGGTGGAGGCCCCCGGCCGTGTGGCGGTGGTGACCGCGCCGGGGACCCCAGGCGAGCGGAACCGGATGGTCGCCGAGGCGGTGCGGGGCGCACTGGGTCATGTGCTGCCCCAGGACCCGACCACGTACTGCCACGCCGCCAGCGATCGGGAGCACGCCCTGCTCAGACTGGCCGCATCCAGCGATGCCGTCCTGGTCCTGGGACGCCAAAACTCCCCCACTCTGGCCAGCCTGAGGAATTCCGGTGTGCGGGCGTACGGGGCAGCTCGCAGTGCAGAGGTGAGGCCCGCGTGGCTGGCGGGAGCCGCCGCGGTCGGCATCGTCGCGGCCCCTGGAGCCAGCCCCGCTCTCATGGCCGACACGTTGCGGGCATTGACGGGTCTGGGGCCGTCGGCCGTGACCCGACAGGTTACGACCACCCTCGTGGACCGGGGCGACACGGAGAGCGGCTGACCGTCAGCTGGCCCTCTGGGCCCCGGCGTGCCGGTGTGTACCGCATGGGTGGGGCGTGCGGCTGCCCGCGCAATGTGTTCATCACGTGGTGTAGCCGGGGCGGACCGGGACATCCCGAGGTGCTGACGGAGGTTCTGGCGGGTATGTGTTCTGTTCCCCCTAAAGTCGGAAAAGAGAGGGGATGCATCTCTGTGGGTCGATTGCCCAACATGCGGCTGCGAGCTCTCTTACGCGAGGCGAACATGACAGCCGGACATTTGTCCAGGGCCGTCAACCAGGCAGGCGGTGAAGTCGACTTGGCCCTGCATTACGACCGTACGTCCGTCTCGCACTGGCTTTCCGGAACTCGTCCTCCGGAACCGGTGCCTTCCCTGGTGGCCGAGGTCCTCTCTCGCGCGCTGGGACGGCAGGTCACTGCTGCGGACACCGGCCTTCTGAACGGCAACGCTCCGGTCGCCACCCGCCAGTCGGACGACCTCGGCCTGTCCTTGGTGCGGCTGGCTCGCCCGCCCACGAAAGAACTCGCGGATTCCAGCGTCTACACGACCCTCCTTGAACTGGACGCGGCCGAGGGAAACTTCGCTGTACCACTGGCGCCATCGGTACCGCACGCCCGGGAGGCCGAGCCCACCTCGGTGCCAGCCACGGAGTTGATGCTTCCCGTCTTCGCCCGGATCGACATGGCTTTCGGCGGTGGAGCGGCCCGCCAAGCCCTATCCTCCTACTTGGCCGTCGACATCACGCCGCGGTTAGTCCTGAGGATGCCTCCGGGACGCCGCGACCGTTTTCTGCGCACTGCCTCGCGACTCACCTATCTCGCCGGGTACATGCACTTCGACGACAACATGAACGGAATAGGGCAGTCGTATTACCAGACTGCCGTTCGCATGGCGGCCGCGTCAGCGGACCTGCGCACTTATACGACCGTCCTGCGGGCGATGAGCATCCAGGCTCTGCATTTGGGCCATCGGTCTCTGGCCCTGGACATCGCTGAGGCCGCAGCTCGGCACAACACAGACCTCCCGCCGGGGCAAGCCGTACTGCTTACTTCCCAGTGGGCACTCACCCTGGCGGCGAACGGTCAGCGCCGCAAGGCCTTCGCGGAACTGCGCCGGGCTGAACAGACCTTTGCCCGAGGCCCATTGAGCACGGGAACGATCGATGACTTCCACGCCGCCGCCTTCGCACACCAGAGCGCGGAGACATTCGCCTACGCGGGCGAGCCCGCCCGGGCCATCCGGGAACTTACCTCCTCGCTGAGGCAACGGCCTGCGGACGAACGCCGAGCACGTGCCCTGATCAATGCGCGGCTCGGCGGGCTGCAACTCGACCAAGGGCACCTCGAACAGGCATGCGCGGCCTGGCACCTCTTCCTTGATGACCAGGCCCACTTGCGGTCAGGTCGGATCGCCTCCGCGCTGGCTGAGATGCGGTCACGACTGCGGCCCTTCAGGCAGCAACCAGTAGCGCGAGAAGTCCTCAACCGGAGCCACTCATAGGCGTTCGCCAGCGGCGCCCCGCCGGCCGATTCACCGTAATGCCGAGCAGGTCGTCCGGAACGGGAAGGCCACGTCCAGCGGGAGCGCGAATGCGCTGAGGGCGGCGAGGAGATCGTCGTCGGATCCGGCGAGGACGGGTCCGATGTGGAGCTGGCGCTCCCAGGTCTACTTCGCGGTCGGCGGCTCGCCGGAACGGCCCTGCGGCCACTGCCCGGTTCCCGGAAACGCGGGTCGGATCCGCACACCGGCAGTGCGGCCGATACGGGCGGGCCGTTCTCGCCGACCCACCGGCCGAGAACGCCGGCAGGGCAGGAAGGGGCGGGCGAACGGATCCAGGGGCCCCGGAGGGCGCGCCGCTAGAGTCAGTGACGAACGCTGGCGGAGGGGACGTGTTTGAGCCCGGCGAAGCGTCGCTGAGTGGGAGCGAGTGCTTCGGGGTCGATCAATACGTCGACAACACACGGGCCCTGGACCGTTGCGGCTTCCCGCAGGGCGTCGTGCAGAGCCTCCGGGGCGGTGACGCGGAGGCCGCGGGCGCCGAGGGCTTCGGCGTACTGGGCGAAGTCGGTCATGGGGAGCGAGGAGTCGGCGTAAGGCAGGCCGAGAGCTCTCGTTCCCTGTCTGCACATACCGTAACTCGCGTCGTTGAGGACGATCCACACGACGGACGCGTTGTACTGGACCGCGGTGCTGACCTCGTTCTGCATCAGCATGGCCCCGTCTCCCACCAGGGCGACGGCGCGTCTGCCGGTGGCAAGGGCCGCGCCGACCGCTCCGCAGGCGAAGTGCCCCATGGAGCCCAGGTAGAGGTTGCTCACACGCCACTGCCCCGGGCGGGAGAAGCGCAGGTAGCGGTTCCCCCAGGCGAACGCGTTGCCGTTGTCCCCCATCACGAGGTCGCCCCGGTCGACGAACCGGCTCTGGATCTCGTGCAGGAGCCGGCGTGGGTGCACGAGGCGCTCTGTTCGCGGCGGTGGGGCTGAGGGAGTGTGCCCCGGTGCGGGGCCGCCGGTGTGATGCGTATTGGTGGGCGGCGCGCACATGGCGGGCGCCGCTTCCACGAGCGCGTACGCGAAGGCGGCGACGTCAGCCTCTACACGGATGAGCCGGTCGGCAGGGTAGACGTGAGGCAGGTCGTCGGGAGCGAGGTCGACCTGGATGAGCTGGGCTCGGGCGAGATACGCCTCGTCGTAGCAGGAGGCCCCGTCACCAAGCCTGCTGCCCAGCGCGATCACGAAATCCGGGTCGTGGCGCCGCAGTGCGTCGGCGACCTCGGGATCGCCCCCCAGTCCGGTCACGCCCAGGTATCGGGGACCTGCCTCGGGGAAGATGCCCTTGCCGCGGGGAGTGGACATCACCGGCGCGTCGAGACGTTCGGAGAGTTCGGCGACGGCCGCTGCTGCCCGGCGCGCGCCCCAGCCGACCCACAGCGCGCACCGACCGGCGGCCAGCCGGGAGAGGAGCGCCTGGTCAAGAGCCGGTGTGTCCGCCGCGGTGGCACGCGGAGGAGCGGACAGCGGCACGGGAAGGTGACCGCGCTGGGCCGGAACGGTCAGGGCGAGATGGTGCACATAGCCGGTGGACCGGGCGAAGCCTGCCGCGCACGCCTCCCATACGCCGGCCAGAGATTGCGGGCTGTCGAGGATGGTGACTCCCTGGACCGTCTGGTTGGGCGTGTGCAGCGTCTGCGGTGGCAGGGACAGAGGGCTCGTTTCCTGGATGGGGAATCGGCCGACATAGGCAGGATCGGTGTAGCCGCTGATCAGCAGCACCTTCGCGCCCTCGTAACGCGCCGCCATCAAGCCGGTGAGACTGTTGGTCAGACCTGGTCCCGTGGTGACGAACACAGCGACCGGACGGTCGGCGGCGATGCTCGCCTCACATGCCGCGAAGAGGGCGCCTGTCTCGTGTCGGCAGTGATAGGTGGGGACGCCGGAGGCGGAGAGGGCATCCCACATGTAGACGATGCCTCCTCCGGAGACACCGAACGTCTCTTTGACACCCAGTGCCCGGAGCATCATCACCACGCCCTGCGCGAGTGTGGAGGCGGTGCCGTCCGGGGAGGCTGGGCGAAGGTCGGCCGGCCGTGCGGGGGCGGAGGCTTCTGCCTGGTCGGACACGTCAGCCACGGAAGGTCCTATCGTCGCGTTCGGCGTCGCGGTGGCGTGGACTCGTCCGGGGGGCGACTCCCCGGTAGCGCAGGGCGGAGTGCGGCAGAGAACGCAGGACAGGGGCCTGCTGTGCGGCGCCCTCGACGGCGTTGCCGATGAAGGACGGCTGAATGATCAGCATCATCATCACGGCAGCGGTGTCGGCCGCGAAGCCGAGGTCGAGCAGGACAGCGATGCCGAGGCCGCCGATGTTCACTGCCGTCTTCCTCCTCCGGGACAGCTCGGCCTCGACGTCGTAGACCAGCAACTGGTAGGTGCCGACCGGCCATTGGCGGACTCGGACGCACTGCTGGAATGCCAGCACACGTTCGTCCGCGGGTCGCAGCGGCACTCCGAAACCCGGCAGCCGGGGGTTGCGCTCCAGCAGTTCACCCACTGCGGTGGGCAGGCTCACTCCCTCCGCGCCACTCAGCCGGCTGCGCAGATCGAGCAGCATCTGTGCGCAGAGCCGGGAGGTGCCCGGGCCGGCCACACCTGTGGCGGCAAGGACGGACGCGGCGAACCCTGCCGTCGGATTGCCCCAGGACGCCGCGATGCGGCCCGCCTTGAGCGGCCAGATCCGCGGATCCGCGAGAGCGGACGACGCGGCGAGGTCGTCGAGCATCGAGCTCTCCGCGTCCGTCAGCTTGCGGTGCCCGAACACCAGCGACATCAGACTCCAGACGGACGTGGAACCGGCGAGGTCACCGGCGACCGCGTAACCGGCCAAGTGGTTGTCACCCCAGCCGAACCTCCCGATCGCTGTTCTGATCTCATCAACGTTCCTGGCTTCATCAAAGGTCTCAGCCATTGCCTTTGGACTCCGGGACATAGCGGAAGGGTGGCAGGTTGATGGGGTAGCGCAGCATTTCGGTCGCCGAGTGGCGTAGTACCTCAGCGGTGACCGCGGGCAGTTGAGCCATGACGATCGAGGTGATCAATTCCTGCGGATCCCGCAGTCCGCAGCAGAACAGCAGGGCCAGCGCGCCCGCCGTGACGGTCGGAACGAAGGATCTCGGGCCGGGAAGGAGGGTCTTCGCGTCGGCGGGCACGGCCTCCCAAGCGGCTTGGTCGTCCGGTGTGCTGGCGGCGTAGGCCGCGGGCGGCGTGTCCTCGGGACCCCTCAGCCACTCCAGCCACGCCGTGTGCTCGTCGAGCACCCCTTGGGCCGATTCGGCTAGCGTGATCGCCGCGACCGACAGCACCTGAGCCGGTGGGCACGTCGTAATGCGCGCCAGCAGTGCCGCATGCGCGCCCGCGTCGGTCAGCGGGACGGGCATCAGCAACGTCCACGCGGTCTCCATCGCGACGGCCTCCGACTCGGCAGGCAGTTCTCCGCGCCAGGCGAGGAATGCCAGTTCGGAGAAGCGATAGTGCCGCGCGAGGTCGCCGAAGACGCCGTAGCCGTGCATCCGCAGCGGCACGGAGGGATCGACGACATTGCAGGTCAGCCGAGAATCCCAGGAGATGCGTTCGAGAGGCCCGGCCTCCGTGTAGGTACGTCCGTCCGGGCTGTCGGTCGTGCTGCCTTCTGCTGACGTTGTCCCTGGTGAGTCCGACAACACAGCTCAACCATCCTCTCTCCAAGGAGTTCGGGATGCCGGTCGTATCGCGTGAAGCTCCCTCCCGGCGCTCTATTTCTGCCGCGGCGGTGTCCGGAGCCAGGATTCACAAGACCATCAATGCACAGCCTCGGACGGGAGCGCCATGCGTCGCCCGAACCGGAGGCGTTGAATGTTCCGCGGCGTTGAACGTCCACGGCTCTCCTCCCCACCGCCGTTAGCGGGGTGGGGTCGCTCGGCTGGAGGAGGACCGGGTCGTCACAGATCGGCGACGAGAACCTTCGGACGCTTTTCGGACACTGGATGGTGCAGTAGGGCGGGCAGGGCCGCGAGGTCGACGACCTGATGCGCGGTGGCTCCGTAGCCACGGGCCAAGGACAGGTGGTCCAGGCCCGGGATGGTCAGCCCAGGGACCATTTTTCGGCCGGTGAGCTGGGCGTACCAGTCCAGGACGGCGTAGCGATCGTTGCGCAGGACAAGGACGGTCAGCGGGAGCCGAAGAGCGGCGGCGGTCCATAGGGCGGTGATGGAGTACTGGGCCGATCCGTCGCCGATCACGGCGACCACCGGGCGGGTGGGGTCGGCGAGTTGGATGCCGACAGCTGCGGCGAGGCCGAAGCCGAGGCCGCCGTCGGGGCTGGTGTAGTAGCCGCCAGCGCGGCGGATGGTGACACGGTTCCAGAAGGTGTCCAGGGTGGAGGGGGACTCGTTGACGATGACGGTGTCGGGGGACAGGTGGGCCAGGCAGTCAAGGATCTGGTCGGCCCGGTCGGTGGGTGGAGCTGCGGCGGGGCGTCTCGGGACCAGGGGCCGGTGGCCGCCCGGGGCGGCCAGATCGGCCAGGGCGGCGAGGGCGAGGGCCGGATCGGCCAGTACGGCGTCACCTACCGGGGCGCGGGCGGCCTCGTCTGGATCGTCGGTGAGCAGGACCAGTTCACTGCCCGGGGGGATGAGGGGGCCGGGCAGGTCCAAGTAATGGCGGAAAACCGGGGCTCCGACGACCAGGATCAGGTCGTGTTCGGCGAGTGCCTGGCACAGGAGCGGCGCGGCGGGGCGGAGGACGCCCTGATAGTGGGGGTGGTCTTCGGGGAACGGACTGCGCCCTTGGGAAGGCGCAGTCCACACCGGTGTTCGGGTGCGTTCGGCAAGATGGACGGCGCTGGCGCGCCCCGCCTCGGAGTCCAGGCCGGAGCCCAGAACGAGCACGGGTCGTCTGGCCCGGTCGAGGCGGTCGGCCAGGGCGGCAAGGGTGCCAGGGGCGGGAACGGACCGGGCACTGATACGGCGGCCGGTGAGCGGGGCCGGGTCTTCGCCCTCGACATCCCAGTCGTCCGCGGGCAGGGACAAGAACACCGGCCCTTGGGGAGGCTGCATCGCCAGGTGCCGGGCGCGGGCCAGGGCGGCCGGGACGTCCTGCGGGCGAGGCGGTTCGAAGGCCCACTTGACCGCCGGCCGGGGCAGCGTGGTGGCATCGGCGTTGGTGAGCAGCGCTTCCATGGTGACGAGGCGTCGGCTCTGCTGGCCGGCGGTGATGACCAGGGGCGCTCGGCCAGCCTTGGCTGCGAGGATGGCACCCATCGCGTTGCCGAGGCCAGGGCCGCTGTGGAGATTCACCAGTGCCGGCCGACCTGTGGCCAGGGCATGGCCGTGGGCGGCATGGACGGCGACGGCTTCGTGCAGGGTCAGGACGTAGTTGAGGTCGCTGGGGAAGTCCTGCAGGAATCCGAGTTCGGTGGAGCCGGGGTTGCCGAAGATGGTCGTCATCCCCCATTCCCTGAGCATGTGGTGGACGATGTCGCGGATCACAGCCACCTGGTGGCCTCCTGACCGGGCAGCGCCTCGGCACCGGCACGGGCCGTTGGTACGCCGGCGCCCGCTGCCCTGCGGGAGTGGACGGCATCGCGCACGGCGAGAACGTAGAGCAGGTCGAACACGAAGATCGCGGCACACAGGAAGTGGATCAGCGAGGAGTCGCTGTAGGGGCGCCGGTAGAGGGAGAACGCCAGCGAGGCGGGGACCGTACCGAGCAGTTTGGTGACCGCGATTCCCAGGGACTGGCCGGCCAGGGTGCCGCGGTGGTGGAGCATGGTCAGGAACAGTACGGACATGGCCAGGTTCTGACCGAAGGCGGCGTAGGCCCCCCAACGGTCGCCGAGTTCGCTGCTCAGCAGCAGAACACTCAGATAGGTGGACGCCATGGTCAGGGCGAACATCGCGTAGAAGATTCCGCGTTTCAGGGAGGGGAACTGCGCAGGCCCGAACTTGAGGGCCTGGTACACCAGAATCAGGTCGACGCAGAACCAGACGACGGTGACGGGGCGCAGTAGGTGCGGGTAGGGGTGGACGAACGCGAAGATGAACTCCCAGGAGATGTTCGCGCACAGCGCTGCCAGTGGCATGCCGTAGACGCGGTCGCGGACGCCGTGCTGGATGATCTGGACGTAGGTCGCGGTCCAGCCGATTCCGGCGGCGACGACCAGGATTGCGAACACGGTTCACTCCTACGGGCTGGTGTGCTGTCCCTGCGTCGGACGAGCCGACCGGGTTTGTTCGTAGGCCGCGCGCATGCGTTGCTGGGTGAGCCCGCTCAGAGTCAGCAGCAGCGCGAGCGCTGGCAGGCACCACCAGCCGATGCCGATGGCGAGTACGGCGCTAGTGAGCACCAGGCGTTCCAGTACCAGCACCTCATGGCCACGCAGAGCAGTCGCCTGGTCCAGAGCTCCGCGGCGGCGGTACAAGCGCCAAAATCCGACCGCGCCCATGACGGTCGCGGCAGCTACGAGACTGCCGAACAGCAGGTGGTGCCTGGGTCTGGCAAGAAGTTCCACTGCCCACCCGATGGAGAGCGCCACCGAGTAGCTGGCTGCGGCCACAGTGAGAGCGGGCCCAGCGCCATAGCGCACGGGAAAGGTGCGATAGCCGCCGGACCGATCGCCGTCAATGTCGCGCAGAGTGCCAACCAGGTTCGAGGCGGTGTCATGAGACAGGAATGCGAGGGCGAGTGGGATGACGAGCCGCCAGTCCGGGTGGCCTGGCGGGGCGAGCGCTCCAAAGACGAATGCCGCCGCAGTCAGGCAGCCGCGGACCAGGTTTCCGGCCAGCCCTCGCGCTTTCAACGCGCCGCTGTACAGAAAAATCCCCGCACCGATCGCACCAGCGGGCAGGAGTTCGCGCGCGCCCAGCACCACAGCGGTGCCGCTGAAGGCCAATAGCCCCAGTCCTGCGCTGGCGAGCGCGGCCTGCTCAGCGATGCGCCCGGATGGGATGGGGCGGCCTGGCTTGGCGTGGGCGTCCAGTTCACGGTCGAGGAAATCGCCTAGGTAGTGAGCGGCGATCCAGGCGGCGGTCGGTCCCAGCCAGGCACACACCAGGCGGGCAGGAGCGGCATCTCCGGTTAACCAGGCTCCGGACAGCCCGACCAGTCCGGGATACCAGATGGTGTAGAGCCGCCACGTTTGCAGGTGCGCGACGCAGACCTGACGGTAGCGGAACAGGACGGCAGGCTCGATACGAGAACATTGAGAAGTCACGGCGGAGCGGGACATGCTGTGTCTCCCTCGGGGTGGCAGTACCGGACGTGCTGTCGGGCAGCGAGGTAATCCCGGATCAGCGCAACCGAGAACGCCGACAGACGACCTTTCGCAATCGTCCGGTACCCCACGGCCACGAGCCTGCGGCCTGCTCTGTTCTCAGTAGTGGCGGCCGGTCCACCGGGAAGCCTTACACGATGATGGTGGCACTGGACCGAGGAAATCGACCAGCTTTTTTTGTGACCCGCCTGTTGAAAGTTGGTCGCGTGTTGAAAGCCGCTTAGGCGGCGGCGAAAGCAACCAGTAAAGGTCAACCCGCCTCCCAGATGATCGACCAGTGTCATCGCCACGATTTTCCTCGGCACCGTCTGGGATCGATACCGAGCGCACCTCAGTGAACCTATTTTATTATGAACATTCTGACGTCGGGACCCTTCCCCGGGCTGGCTGGAACAACAGGGTTCGCGCAGGAGTGCAACGGGGACGTCACTCGATTCCGGCGATGGGAGACAGTTGAGCGACTGCTCGCCTCCCGGCCGGGAAGTCTGCAACGTCGGCAAGGCGTTGCAGGCACCCGGCGCAATTCTGGCCGGTGTTGGCCCTCTTCGTCGTGGACAGGTCGCGATGGTGAGCCCCTGGCCGAGGTCGCGCGCAACGGCGCGAAAACCGTTGCGGTCGGAGACCGGTCGCAGATTCGGGTGATCGGGGTCGGCGATCTGTTCGGTAGAGGGCACCATCAGGCCGGGCCTTGACGCTCAGGGCCGGGCTACTGGAATGCTGGCTTGCATCTCCCATCTGAGAAGAAGCCGCGATCCGGCGTGGGGATCGGTGGGGGGCGCATGGATACTGAGGACCATGCGCATCGACATTGATCCCGGCCAGGTTGAACGGAACGTCTTCTACAAGCTTCTGACCTCGGTCGTTGTACCCCGGCCGATCGCCTGGGTGTCGACGACGTCGGCGGCGGGCACGGACAATCTGGCCCCGCACAGCTTCTTCACGGTGGCGTGTGTGAGTCCGCCGGTGGTGCAGTTCACGTCGGTGGGGCGGAAGGACTCGGTGCGGAACATCGAGGAGACCGGGCAGTTCGTGGTGAGCCTGGCGCCGGAGCATCTGTTCGAGCAGATCAACGCGACGGCGACGGACTTCCCGCGCGGGACGAGTGAGTTCGACGCGGTGGGGATCGCGCGGGAGCCGAGCCTGAGGGTGAAGCCGCCGCGGGTGGCGGCCTCGCCGGTGGCGCTGGAGTGCGAGCTGCACAGCACGGTCCGGTTGGGGGACTCGACGGTGGTGTTCGGGCGCGTCGTGCACGCGGCCGTCTCGGAGGCGGTGATGGACGACGGGCACCCGGACGTACGGAAACTGCGCCCGCTGTCACGGCTGGGCAAGGACGAGTGGGGGACGCTCGGCGAGATCCTGGAGATCAAGCGGATTCCGCTGGCGGACTGGTCCGGTCCGGGGATGTGACCGCTCCGGCGACCGTCTCGGAGGAGCCCGAGGGCTCGGCGGAATCCGGGTCGGCCGCGCGCGCCGAGCGGGTGCGGCGGGCCACCATGGCCGCCGCCACACCCGTGACGCCCAGGAAACCGAGGGCCAGCAGGAAGACCGGCGAGGTCGGTGAGGCGGCGCGGCTGCCCGCGACCACGTAGGCGGCGGTGTTCGCCGCGCTGCCCGCCGCCGTGGCGGTGAGGAAGGGCAGCAGCCGGATACGGGAGACGGCCGCCGCGTAGTTGGCGGCGGCGAAGGGCACACCGGGGAAGAGCCGCAGCGCGAGTGTGCTGCGGAAGCCGTGCCTGCTGAGCTGCCGGTCGAGCGAGAGCGCGATCCGCCCGCGCAGGAAGGGCCGTACGGCGTCACGGCCGAGCAGCCGCCCGAGCAGAAACGCGAGACCCGCGCCCAGCACGGTCCCTGCTATGGCGGCGGGCAGCCCGGCGTGGATGCCGTACAGGGCCCCGGCGGCGGCGTTGAGCAGCGGTCGCGGGACGAACGCGACGGTGCACACGCCGTACGCGAGCGCGAAGAGGACGACCGCCATCGTGCCCGACGTACGCGGCAGGCCGTGCGTCAGCAGATGCTGCGGCTGCCACGCCAGTACGGCGGCGCCCGCGCCCGCCAACAGCAGGATCAGCAGCGCGAACCGCGCCCACGGGGAGAGCAGCACGCGCGAAAGACGGACGGCCGCCCCGTACGGAGCGGAGACCGGGACTCGCGGGAAGCGGTCGAGCATTCAGGCAGCGTAATCGAGACGGGCGGCAGATGGCGCCTGTCGATGTGCCCCACGGCGGGGGCGGGGCGCCGCGACACGTCTACGGCCGGGGACGGGTGCGTGGCGCACGCCGTACGGGCCGAGGGCGGAGTCCGGCGGAAGACCGTCGAACTCCGCGCGGCCCCCGCGTCACACCGTGTCCGCCACCGTCAACTCCCCGTCGCCCTCCGCCTTCTGGAGCTGCGGGCCGCTGCCGGTGACGACAGGGGAGACGGCGTGGGGCGTGCGGCGGTCGAGGACGCCGGCGGTCACGGCGATGCCGAGTCCGGCGGCGGCGAGGACCGCGCCGACCAGGGCGGGGGAGGTCCAGCCCCAGCCGACCGAGATGGCGACGCCGCCGAGCCAGGCGCCGCCGGCGTTGGCGAGGTTGAACGCGGAGTGGTTGGAGGCGGAGGCCAGGGTCGGGGCCTGGCGGGCCTTGTTCATGACCAGCATCTGGATCGGCGTGGTGGTGAGGAAGCCGACGGCGCCGAGCACGACCACCCCGATCGGGGCGGCGACCTTGGACTCGGCCGCGTAGTGGAAGCCGAAGAGGACGACGGCCAGGGCGCCGAGCGAGAAGTACAGCGTCGGCCGCAGGGCCCGGTCGGTGAGGGGGCCCGCGGCGAGCGTGCCCAGCGTCATGCCGACGCCGAAGAGGGCGAGCAGCCACGTGACGGAGGAGTCGGCGTAGCCGGTGACCTCGGTCATCATCGACGCGAGATAGCTGTAGACGGCGAAGATCCCGGCGAAGCCGAACACGGCGGTGAGCAGGCCGAGCAGCACCTGCGGCTCGCGCAGGGCGCGGAACTCCTGGGCCACTCCCACGTGTTCGTCGGTGGGCAGACGCGGGATCAGCAGCGCGAGCGAGCCCAGCGCGATCAGGCCGATCACGGACACCACGAGGAAGGTCGCGCGCCAGCCGAGACTCTGGCCGAGCGCGGTCGCGGCCGGCACGCCGACGATGTTGGCGATCGTCAGGCCGAGGAACATCGCGGCCACCGCCCGCGCCCTGCGGTCCTCGCTCACCATCCGGGCCGCGACGACGGCGCCGACACCGAAGAAGGCACCGTGCGGCAGGCCCGCCAGGAAGCGGCCCACGAGCAGGGTGCTGTAGCCGGGGGCCACGGCGGAGGCCGCGTTGCCGAGCGTGAAGAGCGCCATCAGCAGCAGGAGCATCCGCTTGCGCGGGACGCGGGAGCCGAGCGCGGTGAGCAGGGGCGCGCCGAGCACGACGCCGAGGGCGTAGGCGGAGACGAGATAGCCCGCGGTGGGCACCGATGTGCCCAGGTCGTCAGCGACGTTGGGCAGCAGGCCCATCATCACGAATTCGGTCGTGCCGATGCCGAAGGCGCTCACCGCCAGAGCGAGTATGGCCAGGGGCATGGAGCAGCATCCTTCTGAAGTGGTCGGGGTTCGGGGTTCGGGGCCCGTGGGCGCCGGGTTCGTACGGGGAGGGTTCGTGCAAGCCGGGTTCGTGCACGCCGGGTTCGTGCGGGCGGACATCATGAGTGCCGCGCTCGGGCTCGCGGCGGTGCCCGGCACCTTCTAAGTTCCTTCGCGGAACAAATTCTCGCACGCGGTTGCTTCGCATACGTCACCACCGGGTGAAGTCGTGTCGACCAGCACGCCACGCCTCCCCGGAAGGCGACGGAAAACCTTTGGACGTACCACCGACCCGGCAGGGATGATCACCGCATGTTCCGGCTCACCTTCCTCGCAGACGCCACCGCAGCAGCGGTCGCGCCGACGAAGGCTGCCCGGAGCGCACGGGACACCTTCTTCGACGGCGCACGACGCTGACCCTCCCCGGACAGTCATCCGGCGGACCCCGCAGGGGGAGGGTCGGTCCGGCTCATGGGGTCCGGCCGCGTCAGACAACTCCGTCAGAGGAAGAGAAGAGACGACGTCCGTCATGTCCAAGCAGAACTACGTGCGCACCAAGCCCCACCTCAACATCGGCACCATGGGTCACGTCGACCACGGCAAGACCACCCTCACCGCCGCCATCACCAAGGTCCTGGCCGACCGCGGGACCGGCACCTTCGTGCCGTTCGACCGGATCGACCGGGCCCCGGAGGAGGCGGCCCGCGGGATCACCATCACCATCGCGCACGTCGAGTACGAGACCGACACCCGGCACTACGCGCACGTGGACATGCCGGGGCACGCCGACTACGTGAAGAACATGATCACCGGCGCCGCGCAGCTCGACGGCGCGATCCTGGTCGTCTCCGCGCTCGACGGCGTGATGCCGCAGACCGCGGAACACGTCCTGCTCGCCAAGCAGGTCGGTGTCCGGCACATCGTCGTCGCGCTGAACAAGGCGGACGCGGGGGACCCGGAGCTGGCCGACCTGGTCGAACTGGAGGTGCGCGAACTGCTCACCGCCCACGGGTACCCGGGCGACACGCTGCCCGTCGTGCGCGTCTCCGGGCTGCGCGCGCTCGACGGCGACCCGCGGTGGACCGCCGCGATCGAGGCGCTGCTCGACGCGGTCGACACGCACGTGCCGGTCCCGGTGCGCTACACCGAGGCGCCGTTCCTGCTGTCGGTGGAGAACGTGCTCACCATCACCGGGCGCGGCACCGTCGTGACGGGCGCGGTCGAGCGAGGGACCGTACGGCCGGGCGACCGCGTCGAGGTGTACGGCGAGGGGCACGGCGACGGGCCGCTGGTGAGTGTGGTGACCGGTCTGGAGACCTTCGGCAAGCCGATGGAGTCCGCGCAGGCGGGTGACAACGTGGCGCTGCTGCTGCGCGGTGTGCAGCGCGCCCAGGTGCGGCGCGGCGACATCGTCGCGGCGCCGGACAGCGTGGCCACCCACACGCGGTTCACGGCGACGGTCTTCATGGTGCCCGCGGCCGAGGGCGGCCGGCACACGCCGGTCTCCACCGGCTACCGGCCGCAGTTCTACATCCGCACCGCGGACGTGGTCGGCGACGTCGACTTCGGCGGGCCGGGCGGCATGGCGCTGCCCGGCGACACCGCCGACATCAGCGTCGAGCTGGGCCGTCCGCTCCCGCTGGAGCCGGGTCTCGGCTTCGCGATCCGCGAGGGCGGGCGCACGGTCGGCGCGGGCACGGTCACCGCCGTGGGCTGAGCCGCCCACCCGGCGACCCCGCCCAACAGGGCCCGGCCACAAGAGGGCTCGGCCCATCGCGGCCCGGCCGCGACAGAACCCGGCCCCGTCGACCCCCGAACAACCGGGGGACGGCGGGGCCGGGCCGTGGGGGGGGGGGCGCGCCCGCGCCGGGGCGGGGGGCGCCCGCCCCCCGGCCGCGGCGCCCCGGGCGCCGGGCGGGGGGGCGCGGGCCGCGCGGGCCCCCGCCCCCCCCCGGCCGCCCGCCGCAGGGGGGCGCGCCCCAGCGCGCCCCGCCCCCCCCCCCCCCCGCCCCCGCCCCCCCCCCCCCCCGGGGGGGGGGGGGGGGGGGGGGGGGGGGGGGGCCCCCCCCCCCGCGCCGGTACGGATCACGCCCGCCCCCCGCCCGCTCAGCCCCGATCCCACGACGGCGGCCATCGGCCCGCACGGACACCCGCACCCCCCATACGGAAACCGCCCGCCTGGGACAATGACCCCGTGAGCCACACCCCGGAGGACCCGCCAACCGCCCCAGACGAGGCCCCCGCCCCAGACGAGGCCCCCGCCCCCGACGAGGCCCCCGCCCCGGACGAGGCCCCCGCCCCCGAAGCGGTCCCCGTGATCCGCCCCGTGGACTTCGGGGAAGCCCGGCTGATGCCGGACGTGGACCGGCCACGGGGCTGGCTGTTGACGGTGGACGGGGCACCGCAGTCGTATGTGGACCTGGACGATCCGGAGTGCCTGGAGTTCGAGTACGTGCGGCGGATCGCGTACGCGCTGGAGGCCGGGAGCGCGCCGGGGGAGCCGGTGGCGGCCGTGCATCTCGGGGGCGGCGGGATGACGGTGCCGCGGTGGCTGGCGTGGGCGCGGCCGGGGTCGCGGCAGGACGTCGTCGAGGCCGACCGGCGGCTGGCCGCGCTGGTCGCCGAGCATCTGCCGCTGGCCGACCCCGCGTCGGTGACGGTGCACACGGCGGACGCGCGCGCGTGGCTGGCCACGGCGGCCGAGGCGAGCGCGGACGCGGTCGTGGCGGACGTCTTCGGCGGCGCGCGCGTGCCCGCGCACCTGACGTCAGTGGAGTTCGTACGCGCCGCGCGCCGCGTCCTGCGCCCCGGCGGCGTCTACGTCGCGAACGTCGCCGACGCGGCCCCCTTCGCCTTCCTGCGGTCCCAACTGGCCACGGTCCGCGCCGTGTTCCCCGCCCCTGCCGAGATCTGCCTGCTCGCCGAGCCGGGCGTGCTGCGCGGCCGTCGCTTCGGCAACGCGGTGCTCGTGGCCAGCGCCGCGCCGCTCCCGGTGGACGCGCTCGCCCGGCTGTGCGCCGCCGACGCCTTCCCCGCCCGCGTGGTGCACGGCGCCGCGCTCGACCGTTTCATCGGCCGCGCCCGCCCGGTCTACGACACGTCGGCCGCGCCCTCGCCGACCCCGCCGGACGGCGCCTTCACCGTCGGCTGAGCGGGAGCGGCGTCCGCGTGCGCCACGGTGCTGCCCGCCACCACCCCGTGCCCGCCGCCCGTACGCCGTTCCAGCCGTCGTACGTCCGGCAGCGTCAGCACGGCGCCCGTCAGCAGCACGACCACCGCGGAGCAGCCCCACAGCGCCTGCGTACGGCCGAAGAGGCTGGCGGCGGGGCCGGCGAGGGCCAGGGCGATCGGTGTCACGGCCACGGAGCCGAACCAGTCGTACGCCGACACGCGTGACATCTTGTCCTCGGCGATCTCCTGGTGCAGCGCGAGCATCCAGCCGACCGCGAAGACCTCGATGGCCACGCCCGTGATGAACATGGCGAGCGCCAGGATCCACAGCGGGGAGGCGAGGGCGAGCGTGGCGCTCGGCAGGGCCAGGGGGAAGACGCCGAGGGTGCCCGCGAGCAGCATGCGGCGCGGTTTCCAGCGCATCATCAGCAGGCCGCCGCCGACCGTGCCGACACCGAAGGCGGCCATGGCCAGGCCCCACGGTCCCGCGCCGCCGAGATGGTCGCGGGCGACCAGCGGCCCGTACACCGCCTCGGCCGCGCCCACCACCGCGTTGACCACGGCGAACTGCACGACGATGCCCCACAGCCAGGAGCGGGAGACGAACTCCCGCCAGCCCTCGCGCAGATCGCTGACGATGCCGGACGCCCGCGCCGGGCGGTCGCCCGCGGCGACGTGCAGCCGGGAGCGCATGGCGGCAGCGGTGGCGAAGCCCAGCGCGTCGATCGCCAGCACCCAGCCGGGCCCGAACGCGGCGACGAGCGCGCCGCCGACGGCCGCGCCGCCGATGGTCGCGCCGTTCATCGACATCCGGAAGACGGCGAAGGCCTTGCCCGCGTGCGCGGACTCGACCGTGGAGAGCACCATGCCCTCGGAGGCGGGGGAGAAGAAGGCGTGCGCGCCGCCGCCGACCGCGGTCAGCAGCGCCATCTGCCACAGCGCGGCGTGCCCGGCCAGGACGAGCACCGCGAAGGCGGCCTGCGAGAGCGCGTTGACGAGGTTGGCCGTCACCATCACCCGCTGACGCGGGATACGGTCCGCGACCGCGCCGCCGATCAGCAGGAAGACCACCATGGCCAGGGTCCTGGCGGCGGCCACCAGACCGACGCCGGTGGCGCTGCCGCCGGACTCGATGACGGCGTAGGCGGCGGCGATGAGCGCGCCGGAGTTGCCGAGGTTGGTGATGAACGAGGCGGTGACCAGCAGTTGGAAATTGCGCCCGGCCCAGGACGGGAGGCGGCTCCTGGGATCCCGAGAACGCGGACCGGGCGGGCGGGCGTCGGAGGGGCCGCCGCTGCGGGCCGTGTCGTTCGAGGTCACCCGGGGGACTATGCCCGCAGTCCGTTTCCTCTCGCAAACGGATTCCGGCCGGTCCGGGAGCGGCGGCCACCCGCCGCTCCCCGCTCGCTCGCTCCCCGCCGCTCCTTGCTACTTCTTCAGCGGCCGGATCGTGCTCTTGATCTTGTCGATCACCGAATCCGAGAGCTGGTCGGGCACCCCGCGGTCGGCGTAGAGCACCCACACCACGAGCTTCTTGGCGGCGTCCGTCTGCGTCGGGTCGCTCCAAGCGACGGTGTACGCGGCGCCGTCCGCCGAGCACTTGCTGCTCTTCGGGATGTTGGCGGCGGTGGCCGACGCCTGCCAGCCCGAGATGCCGTGCGCGTTGTGGAACGCCTTGCTGTTCTGCACCTTGGAGAAGGTGCCCTTGCCGTTGTCCTGGTAGGCCCAGTACGCCCACGACACGGCCTGCACCTCGGCGGCGTTGCGCACGCTCTTCGCCCCGTTGGCGCCCTTGGTGCCCACGGCGGCGCGGTCGGCGCTGCTGTTGCCGTTCTTGCACCAGTCCTTCTTGTAGTACGCGGGCGCGCTCATCGCGACGGCCGGGTCGCCGTTCTTGTCCTCGAAGCCGATCGTCATGCCCTCGCTGTCGACCGACCAGTCCGGCGGTACGTCGAAGGCGACATTGCGCTCGCTGCGGATGACGACCTTCCAGCCCGGAATGACCGGCTTGACGTCGAGCGCCGCCGGGTCGCCGCGCGGCGAGTCGCCCGTGTCGGCGTTGCCGCCCGTGGCGGTGGAGGTGGGCGCGGTGGTGGACGGCGTGCCCGTGGGCGACTGCGGCGCCGACGCGGTCGGACTCCCGTCCTTCGCGTCCGTCTTCTTCTTGTCGTCACCGGTGAGGTAGACCGCGCCGACGACGACCGCGGCGATCACCGCGACAGCGGCGGTGATCGCGATGCCGACCGTCAGCCCCTTGCGGTCGCGCTGCGGCGGCTGGCCACCAGGGCCGCCGGGACCGCCGGGACCGCCGGGCACGGGCGG
The DNA here is from genome assembly GCF_044741185.1 of Streptomyces sp. NPDC088197. Taxonomy (NCBI): domain Bacteria; kingdom Bacillati; phylum Actinomycetota; class Actinomycetes; order Kitasatosporales; family Streptomycetaceae; genus Streptomyces; species Streptomyces sp. NPDC088197. Next base: position 251,314 of record NZ_JBIUSD010000004.1, on the reverse strand, counting down.
CCCCCAGTTCTGCGGAGTCGGGTAGCCGCCGGGCGGCTGCTGTCCGTAGCCGGGCTGGCTGTACGGGGACGGGGTGCCGTAACCGGGCTGCCCGTACGGCTGGGTGGGCGCCGCGGACTGGTTCGGCGGCGCGGCCTGGCCAGGTCCCGAGGGCGGCTGGCCGTAGGGCGGGGCCGACGGATGCTCCGGCGGCTTCTGGAAGTTCGGCGGACCGGACTGGGCGGGCTGGTTCGGTTGCTGCTGGTAGCCCGGCTGAGCGTACGGCGAGGGCGTGTCGTAAGGCGTCGGCCGGCCGTACGGCCCCGGCGGATTCGGCGGGGGGGCGCCCTGCGGGTTCTGCTCTCCCCCGTTGTGCTGTTCTCCTGGCCACATGGCTGGAAACACTAGGGGAGTGGGCCCGACGGTTCCACGCCGGATACCGCTACTGACTGGTAACATCGCGCCATGTCCGAGACCTTGCCTTCCATTGGCGACATGATGGCGGCCACTGTGCCGATGGCCCGCACCCTCAACCTCGAGTACATCGAGACCACGGCGGAGCGCGCCGTCGTGCTGCTGCCCGACCAGCCCGACTTCCACAACCACGTCGGCGGTCCGCACGCGGGCGCGATGTTCACCCTCGCCGAGTCCGCGAGCGGCGCGATCGTGCTCGCCGCCTTCGGCGACCAGCTCGGCCGGGCCGTGCCGCTCGCCGTCCGCGCCGAGATCGCCTACAGCAAGCTGGCGATGGGCCCGGTGACGGCCACCGCCGAACTGGGGCGGCCCGCCGCCGACGTGGTCGCCGAACTGGACGCGGGGGAGCGCCCCGAGTTCCCCGTCGAGATCTCCATCAGCAGGGAGGACGGCGCCGAGACCGCGCACATGACGGTGGTGTGGACGCTCCGGCCGAACCGGTGAACCGGGCACTTCACGCCGGTCGCGGAGCGCCGCCCCGGACGGCCCGCCGATCGGCTTGTTTGACTCGCTCTTGACCGGACTTTCGCGGCGATCGGTCCGTTAGGCTTCGGCGGTGTGCGCCGCGTGCGCGCAACCCACCGTTGTCCAGGGGAGGAACCCCGCTGTGCACGTCCAGGAGTGGCTCGACGGCATCCCGCCGATCCTCGTCTATCTGATGGTCGGTCTGGTCGTCGGCGTCGAGAGCCTGGGCATTCCGCTGCCCGGCGAGATCGTCCTGATGAGTGCCGCGCTGCTGTCCTCGCAAGGGCACGTCAACCCCTGGCTGGTCGGCACCGCCGCCATCATCGGCGCGGTCGGCGGCGACTCCATCGGCTACTCGATCGGGCACCGCGGCGGCCAACCGCTGCTCGACCGGCTCGGCCGCAGATTCCCCAAACACTTCTCACCCGGCCATGTGGCCACCGCGGAGCGCTCGTTCCAGCGCTGGGGCATGTGGGCGGTCTTCTTCGGCCGCTTCGTGGCCCTGCTGCGGATCTTCGCCGGGCCGCTGGCCGGTGTGCTCAAGATGCCGTACTGGAAGTTCCTGATCGCGAACCTGCTCGGCGGCATCGTCTGGGCGGGCGGCACCACCGCGGTCATCTATTACGTGGGTGTGGTCGCCGAACCCTGGCTGAAGAGGTTCGGCTACTTCGGACTCGCCGCGGCCGTGCTCTTCGGCATCGCCTCGTTCCTCTTCGTGAGGCGGCGCGCCGCCAAGGCGCAGGCGGAGTTCGAGCAGCAGGAGGCACCGGCGGCGCCCGGTGTCGCGGTGGCGCAGGGCGAGTAGGCCATACGACACTGCGCGGACGGCGGGCCCCGGATCTCCGGGCCCGCCGTCCGCGTGTCGGCCGTCGGTCAGGGACTCGCGGTGCGCGCATCGGCCGTCAGCCCCGCCACTCGCAGTGCGCGTCCGCCGTCAGCCCAGCGACTCCCGGTGCGCGTCCGCCAGCGCCACGTAATGCTCGGCGTTCAGCCGTACCGTCGCCTTCTCCTCCTCGGTCAGCTCCCTGCGCACCTTCGCGGGCACGCCCGCCACCAGTGATCCCGGCGGCACCCGCATCCCCTGCGGGACCAGCGCCGCCGCCGCGATCAGCGAACCGGTGCCGATGTGCGCGCCGTTGAGCACCGTGGCGCCCATCCCGACCAGGACGTCGTCCTCGATCACACAGCCGTGCAGGACGGCGTTGTGCCCGACCGTGACGCCCTCGCCGATGACGGCGGGGAAGCCGGGGTCGGCGTGCACCGTGCAGTTGTCCTGGATGTTGGAGCCCGCGCCGACCGTGATCGACTCGCAGTCGCCGCGCAGCACCGCGTGGTACCAGACGCTCGCGCCCGCGCCCAGCGTGACATCCCCGAGGACCACCGAGCCGGGAGCGGTGAACGCGGTCGGGTCGATCTCCGGTGCGCGGCCCAGAATGTCCGCGATCAGCGGTACGGGGACGCCGCCGCCCGCCGTGCTCCCGCCCTCCGCGCCTGCCGCGCCCGCGCTCCGCGTAACCGCCGGGTCCGTCATGCCCACCGCCCTCGTCGTCCGTCCTGTGGTCTCCACCCGGCACCGTATACGGTGGGCCCGTGCCGAAGAACGAGAACGTGTTCTCCTCCGCGACCGCCGCCGCCACGGCCTGGCGTCGCCGCGTCGGATCGCGGATGGTGCACCGCGGCTGGCGCTGGGTGCAGAACGCGGGCGCGGTCACCGCCGCGCGCCCGGGACCGCTGCGCTTCGGCCGGATCGGCGAGGGCACCCGGCTCGCCTTCCCGCAGGGCACCGTCTTCGGTGAACCGTGGATCCACCTCGGCGACCACTGCGTCATCGGCGAGCAGGTCACCCTCACCGCCGGGATGATGCCGGGCCTCGACCTCGGGCCCGACCCCGTCCTGCGCCTCGGCAACGGCGTCGTCCTCGGCCGCGGCAGCCACGTCGTCGCGTCCGTACCGGTGGTTTTCGGCAACGACGTCTACTGCGGCCCGTACGTCTACGTCACCAGCGACAACCACTCGTACGACGACACGACCCAGCCCGTCGGCAAGCAGTGGCCGCGCACCGCGCCGGTCGAGATCGGCAGCGGGAGCTGGCTCGGCTCGGGGTGCGTGATCCTGCCCGGCGCGCGGCTCGGCCGCAATGTGGTCGTGGCGGCGGGCGCCGTGGTCCGCGGCGAGGTGCCCGACTTCGCGGTGGTCGCCGGAGCGCCGGCCCGGATCGTACGGCGCTGGGACCCGGACACCGGCTGGCAGCCGCCCCTGCGCACCCCGCCGCCGCTGCCGGTCCCCGAGGGCGTCACCCCCGAGCAACTGCTGGCGCTGGCCGATCTGGAGGACCGGCCGTGAGCGCCCGGCCCCGGCGCTCGCCCTGAATCTCCGCCGCCGTGCGGGCGTTTGTTACGTTGCCCGTATGCGCGCACCGATCGGCAACTTCGACGAAGCCCACCCCGCCACCGAGCGCCGCGACCTGCTCCCGCCGCCGGTCGCCGCCGCCGTGACACCCGACATGCTCTACGTCGACACGGACCCGGAGAAGGCCGACACCGCCGTCTTCGTCGAGACCTACGGCGACGACCTGCTGACCGCCTCGGCGAACTGCGTGGTCGTCGCGGGCAAGCGCGGCCAGGACGTCACGCTCGCCGCGTGCCTGGTGCTCTCCACCACCCGCGTCGACGTCAACGGCGCGGTCCGCCGCCACCTGGGCTCGCGCAAGGCGTCGTTCGCGCCGATGGACACCGCCGTGGGCGAGACGGGCATGGAGTACGGCGGCATCACCCCCGTCGGTCTGCCCGCCGACTGGCCGCTGCTCGTCGACGCGGCCGTCGTGGAGGCGCCGCACCTGGTCATCGGCAGCGGCGCGCGCCGCGGCAAGCTCATCGTGTCGGGCAAGGCGCTGGCCGCGCTGCCCGGAGCGGTCGTCCTCGAAGGACTCGGCATCTGACGACGCGCGGCTACCGGGCTGCGGAGCCGCAGGTCACGAGCGGTCCTCCAGCCTGCGGTGCAGGGCCCTGCCGCCCGTCACCACGGCCGTACCGACCGCCACACCGGCCAGCACGGCGAAGATCTTCCACGCCCCGGACAGCACACCCATCAGCGCCACGAGCACGACCAGACCGAGGACGAAAGCCAGCACCGGCAGCGCGTAGTACCAGAGCTGCGCATACGTCCGCTCGTCGAGTCCGAACGGCGGCGGCGGAGCTTTGCGTCCCATACCCCCACCGTAAACTCACAGGTCAGGGGAGGCGCGGGATCTCGATCGCCGGGCAGCGGTCCATCACCATCTCCAGGCCGGCCGCCCGGGTGCGCTCGTACGCCGCCTCGTCGATCACGTCGAGCTGGAACCACACCGCCTTCGCGCCCACGGCCACCGCGTCGTCCGCGACCCCACCCGCGAGCGAGGAGTTCACGAACACGTCGACCACGTCGACCGGGAACGGGATGTCGGCCAGCGAGGCGTACCCCTGCTCGCCGTGCACGGTCTCGGCCTTTGGGTGCACCGGCACGACCCGCTTGCCGAACCGCTGGAGCACGCCCGCGACTCCGTAGGCGGCCCGTGAGGTGTTGTTCGACAGCCCCACCACCGCCCAGGTGTCCCCGGTACCGGTCAGGATCTTCCGCACCGTCTCCGCGTCGCCGTACACGCCGTCCTCCAGCCGCTCGCCGTCACATCGTCCACGTACTGCCGTCGTGCCTGGTCAAACACGCCTCCCGCGCCCGCCATTCCCGGTCGCGGCCCGTAGGCTGACCGGATGGTGGACCGGTATCTGACGGTGGCGCGGGCGGGGGTCTGCGAGAGCGAGATCAAGCGCTCGCGGTTCCTGTGCGCGCTCGCGCCCGTGGCGAGCGAGGAGGCGGCGCAGGACTTCATCGGCCGCGTCCGCAAGGAGCACGCCGGGGCCAGCCACAACTGCTTCGCGTACGTCATCGGCCCCGAGGGGCGGCTGCACCGGGCCAGTGACGACGGGGAGCCGGGCGGGACGGCGGGCACACCGATGCTCCAGGCGCTGCTGGGCCGCGAGGTCCGGGACACGGCGGCCGTCGTGACGCGGTACTACGGCGGTGTCCAGCTCGGGGCGGGCGGACTGGCCCGCGCGTACGGGGGCGCCGTCACCGCCGCGCTGGACGAGATCGGCACGGTCGAGCGGCGGCGGCTCGTCCTGGTCACGGTCACCGTGGACCACCAGCGGGCCGGGCGGCTGGAGAACGAGCTGCGCGCCGCCGGACACGCCATCCGCGGTGTCGCGTACGCCGCCGCCGTGACCATCGACCTGGGCGTACCGCAGGCGGATCTCCCCGGCTTCCGTTCCTGGCTGGCGGACGCCACATCGGGCGCCGCCGAGGTGACGGTGGGCGGAAGCGCGTATGTGACCGTGACGCCCTAGGGCATATCCGACTTTACGGACACGCCCTAGCGTCCTCGGGCGCGCTCCGCGAGGTCGGTGCGCAGGCGGGTGAGGCGGTCGATCTCGGCGTCCAGGAGGGCGAGCCGGCGGTCGACGACGTCGGCGAAGGAGCCGGGCCGGTCGGCGGAACCGTCGCAGGGGGCGGGCGGGTCGGCCGCCAGGAGGTGGAGGCGGTGGGCGCGGCTGCGCAGATCCTCGACGGTCAGGCCGAGGGCGAGCAGCTCACGGATCACGCGCAGCCGGGCGACCTCGGCGGGACCGTAGTCGCGCTGGCCGGAGCCGGTGCGGGCCGGTGGCGGCAGCAGGCCGCGCTGCTCGTAGAAGCGCAGTGCGCGCGGGGTGGTTCCGGCGGCTGCCGCCGCTTCGCCGATCCGCATCCGTCCCCCTGGCGGTCCTCGTACCGCTAGCCCATCCCTACTCCAGCTCCACTATCGCAGCCCCGAAGTGCCGCCCGCCGATCAGATCCGGCAGCGCCTCGGGCGCGCGCTCGATGCCGGTGACCGTCGTGTAAGGGAAGCGGATCTCGTTCGAGCGCAGCCAGCCGCCGAAGCGCGCGGTCCACTCCGCCTCGACCTCCGGGTGGTCGGTACCGCTGTAGCCGCGCAGGGACAGGCCCTTGACGACGAGCCGGTACGAGTCGATCTCGACGGGAGCGCTGCCGCCCGCCCGGTCCGCGGAGAGCTGCCCGGACAGCGCGCCGATCAGCGCGAAGCGCGCGCCCTGGTTGGCCGCGCCGAGAGCCGCGGCCAACTGCTCGCCGCCGACGGTGTCCAGCACCACGTCCACACCGCCGGGCGCAGCCTCGGCGAGCTGACGCGCGAACGGCCCGGAGCCGCGCAACACGACCGCGTCGTAGCCGAGTTCGGAGCGCAGCCGGTCGGCCTTCCACGGCGAGCCCGTACTGCCGATCACCCGGGCCGCGCCCAGCAGCCTGGCGACCTGCCCGGCCAGTGTGCCGACCGCCCCCGCCGCGCCCGTGACGAAGACGGTGTCGCCCGCCCGCACCTGGGCCAGCCGGGTGAGCGCGCCGTACGCGGAGGAACCCTGGGCGAGATACGCCACCGGGTCGGGCAGCGTGTCGTCCAGCACGGCGCACTGGGCGGCGGGCACCAGCGCGTACTCGCGCCAGCCGAGCAGGTGCAGCACCGTGTCACCGGGACGCGGCCCGTCGCCGTCGGGCGCGGCGACCACCTCGCCGACGGCGGGCCCGAAGAGCGTGTCGCCGTGGCGCAGCGGCGGCAGCGGGACGCCGTCGCTCTCACCGCCGAGCAGGGTGCGCAGGCCGGGGAAGACGAGGAAGTGCCGGTTGCGGACGAGGACTTGGCCGGGCCCCGGCTCCGGGAGCGGCGTCTGCACGACGGCGAAATCCCCGGGCGAGGGCAGTCCTCGGGGGACGGCGACGATCCGCACTTCGCGGCTGGTGCGGGGCAGGACAGAGGGGCTTGCCTGAGGGGTTACCGGTGGCGTTGCGGACATGGACGGGTCTCCTGAGGACGCGCGGATTCGGTGCGGCGGCGTGGTGCGGTGCCGTCGGCCGGGGCGCGGTGACGCTAATCCCTGACCCGCGCGTCAGGGTCAAGCGGTGTGCCCTTTTAGGGAAGTTACTGGCGAATTACAGGGTCTTACGCCAGTTTCCTGGCTTTCCGGTGACCTGATCAGCGATCTCCACCGCCTGCCGGGCGGCGACCTTCTCACTCCATGACCACCGCCGGTGAGCCACGGCGCACGGGCCGCGAGCCCGGATGAGAAGATCGCAGCGGTACGGATCGGGCGCCGGAAGCGGCGCGGCACAGGTGCCCGCGGAAGCCAGTCGAAGTCGTCTGACGCCCGCGGGAGTCGAGGAACGGCGAGGGTGAGCGTGCGGGTCGGAGCGGTCGCGTGAGATTTCTGCACACCTCGGACTGGCACCTGGGACGCTCCTTCCACCGCGTCAGCCTGCTCGACGCCCAGCGCGCCTTCCTCGACCACCTCGTGGACACCGTCCGCGCCGAACGCGTGGACGCCGTCCTCGTCGCCGGGGACGTCTACGACCGCGCGGTCCCGCCGCTGTCCGCCGTCGAACTCTTCGACGACGTACTGCACCGGCTCGCCGACCTGGACGTGCCCACCGTCATGATCTCCGGCAACCACGACTCGGCCCGGCGGCTCGGCGTCGGCGCCCGCGTCATGGGCCGCTCCGGCATCCACCTGCGCACCGACCCGGCGAGCTGCCACCGGCCCGTCGTGCTCACCGACGAACACGGCGACGTCGCCGTCTACGGGCTGCCGTACCTCGAACCGGCCCTGGCCCGCGAGGAGTTCGCCGCCGACCGGGCCGACCACACGGCGGTGCTCGGCGCCGCGATGGACCGGATCCGCGCCGACCTCGCCGAGCGCCCCGCGGGCACGCGCAGCGTCGTGCTCGCGCACGCCTTCGTCACCGGCGCCGCGCCCTGCGCCAGCGAGCGCGACATCACCGCGGGCGGCGTCGAGGCCGTACCCGCCGAGGTCTTCGACGGCGTCGACTACGTGGCACTCGGCCACCTGCACGGCTGCCAGACCCTCACCGAGCGCGACGCGACGGGCGAGCCCCTGGCCGAAGGCCAGGGGAGGATCCGCTACTCCGGCTCGCCGCTCGCGTACTCCTTCTCCGAGGAGCACCACCGCAAGAGCATGTGGCTGGTCGGCCTCGGCCCCGAAGGCGCCATCGACGCCGAACGGGTCGACACGCCCGTGCCGCGCGCGCTCGCCCGGATCCGCGGACGTCTCGACGACCTGATCGCCGACCCGGCGCTCGACCGGCACGAGGACGCCTGGGTGGAGGCCACCCTCACCGACCCCTTCCGCCCGCACGAGCCGATGGCCGCGCTCGCGAAACGCTTCCCGCACGTCCTCAGCCTCGCCTTCGAGCCCGAGACCGGTGACGACGACCCGCTCGCCTCGTACGCCAGGCGGCTGCGCGGGCGCAGCGACCAGCAGATCGCCGAGGACTTCGTCGCCCACGTCCGCGGCTCCGCGCCCGCCGCGCACGAGAGCGCCACGCTGAGCGCGGCCTTCGACGCGGTACGGGCGGACACCGTACGGACGGAACGCGCCTGATGCGACTGCACCGCCTCGAACTCACCGCCTTCGGCCCCTTCGCGGCCACCCAGCGCGTCGACTTCGACGAACTCTCCGCCGCCGGGCTCTTCCTCCTGCACGGCCCCACCGGCTCCGGCAAGACCTCCGTCCTGGACGGCGTCTGTTACGCCCTCTACGGCCAGGTGCCCGGCGCCCGGCCGGTGACGCGGCTGCGCAGCGACCACGCGGCGGCGGGCACCGCCACCGAGGTCGTCCTCGAACTGACCGTGGGGACACGGCGGTTGGAGATCACCCGGCGGCCCGAGCAGCCGCGGGCGAAGAAGCGCGGCACCGGCACCACCATGGACAAGGCCGTCACGCTGCTGCGCGAGCACAAGGACGGCGGATGGCAGGCGCTGTCCAAGTCGCACCAGGAGATCGGCGAGGAGATCAAGCAGCTCGTCGGCATGAGCTGCGAGCAGTTCTGCCAGGTCGTGCTGCTGCCGCAGGGCGAATTCGCCACCTTCCTGCGCGCGAGCGCCACCGAAAGGACCGCACTGCTCGGACGGCTCTTCGACACGCGCCGCTTCAAGGCCGTCGAGCACTGGCTGCGCGACCGCAAGCAGGACGCGGCCGGGCGGCTCGCCGCCGGTGACAAGGGGCTGGTCCACCTCGCCGAGCGGATGCGCCAGGCCGCGGGCGGCCTGGCGGCCGGGGCCGTGGCTGACGGAGCGCCGGACGAAGGCCCCTCGCCCGAAGGGCTGTTGGAGTGGGCCGCGGTCCTGCGCTGCGACGCCCGCGAGACCGCCACGATCGCCGCGCAGGCCCTGCGGCACGCCGAGGCCGCCCACCGCGCCGCCGCCACCGGCTTCGACGCCGCCCGCGACCTCTCCGCCCTCCAGTCCCGGCACGCCGAGGCCCGCCGCCGCGCCGCCGCCCTCGACGGTGAGCGCGCCCACCGCGCCGCCGCCCGCGACCGCCTGGCCCGCGCCCACCGCGCCGCGACCGTCGAACCCGCCCTCGCCCTGCGCGACAAGGCCGCCCTCCAACACCGCGAAGCCGTCGCCCTCGAACACCGCGTCCTCACGGACCTGACGACCGCGGGCGAACAGCCCCCGACGCCCGCCGTACCGCACCACCGATCCCCGGTGGAGACGCCCGCCCGGCAGGCGGCCGGTCCACTGGCGGCCGACGCGCCGGGCCCCCGACCGGCTTCCGGCCCGGCCGAGCCCGGCCGGTCCTCGGACGGCCAAGACACCGGGTCCGGTGGCCAGTTGCCGCTCGGCGGACCCGGCGAGCAGCGGTCGGCCGGTGGGCCTGCCGATCGGGCGTCTATCGGGTACGGCGAAGAGCGGACCGTCAGCCAAACTGAGGTCAGGTCCGTGGACCGTCACGACGTCAGGCTCGGCGAGCAACGGAAGGCCGGCCGGGGTGAGGTGGCACCCGAATCCGGCTCCGTGTCGCCCAACAGCCCGGCGGAGCACGGGTCTTGGCGCGCCGAGGCGCTGGCGGGACGCGCGGGAGAGCTGCGGGAGGAGCTGGGCGGCCTCGCCCGGGCCGGAGAGGCCGAGCAGCGCGTGCGGGAGATCGCCGAGCGGCGCGCGGCGCTCGACCGGGAGGAGCGCGCGGACGAGGGAGCCGTACGCGAGGCCGACGGATGGCTGGAGGAGTGGCCGACGCTGCGCACCGCCTTGCAGACCAGGGCGGACGGCGCGGCCGAGGCCGCGACCAGGGCTGCGGGCCTGGCGGCTGAGCTGGAGACCGCGCGCCGCCGCAGGGAGGCGGCGGACCAACGCGACCGGCTGGCGCAGGAGTTGACGCGGGCTCAGGACCGGGCGCGGGACGCGCGGGACACGGCGGCACGGGCCAGGGAGACGTGGCAGGACCTGCGGGAGGCCAGGATCGACGGCATCGCCGCCGAATTGGCCGAGCAGTTGGCGGACGGCGAGCCCTGCCGGGTGTGCGGCTCGCAGGAACACCCCGCCCCCGCGCGGCCCGCCGCGCAGCAGGTCACCCGCGCCGACGAGGACGCGGCGGGCGCGGCCTACGAACGCGCCGCGGCCGGGCACGAGTCGGCGCGTGCCGAAGCCGACCGGATCGGGGCCGCGTGGGAGGCCGCAGCCGCCACGGCGGGGGACGAGCCGCTGGCCCGGCTGACCGCCGCCTGCGCCGTACTGGAGGCCGAACACTCCTCCGCCGCACGCGCGGCGGCCGACGTGTCCGAGGCGCGCCGGGCGCTGGAGCGCGCGGAACAGGAGCGCGACCGCCGCACGGCGCAGCGGCACGAGGCACAGAGCAGGACCGACGTACGCACCTCGCGGCGGGAGGAACTGGACGCGCAGCAGCGGCGGTTGAGCGCCGAGTTGGACCAGGCGCGGGCCGGGTACGCGAGCGTCGCGGACCGGCGGGCCCGGCTGTCGGCGCGGATCGCGCTGCTCGACCGGGCGGCGCACGCCGTACGCGACCGGAGCGACAGCCGGCAGCGGCTCGCGGAGGCCGACACGGCGCTCGCGGAGGCCGCGACGCGCGCCGGTTTCGCGGCGCCCGCCGACGCCGAGGCCGCGCTGCTCGACCCGGAACGGCTGTGGCGCGCCGAGCGCGAGGCCGAGGCGTGGGCCAAGGAGGAGGCCGCCGTCGAAGCGGACCTCGCCGCGCCCGAACCCGCCGCGGCGGCCCAACTGCCGCCCGCGGACCCGGCAGCCGCGCAGGCCGCACTCGCCGCCGCGACCGACCGGCTGCGTGCCGCATCGGCCGCCGAGTCCGCCGCCGCGACCCGCCGCGCCGAACTCGACGGGCTGTCCGCGCAGGCCGCCACCCGTACCAGGGAACTCGCCCCGGCCCGCGCGGAGTTCGACGCCATCGCCCGGCTCTCCGACCTCGCCTCCGCCACCACCGCGGAGAACCGCTACCGGATGGAGCTGGAGACGTACGTGCTGGCGGCGCGGCTGGAACAGGTCGCCGCCGCGGCGGCCGTACGCCTCCAGCGCATGTCCTCGGGCCGCTACACCCTCGTACACACCGACGCGCGCGGCGGCGGCCGGGCCAAGTCGGGGCTCGGCCTGATGGTGGTCGACGCCTGGACCGGCACCGAACGCGACACCGCGACGCTCTCCGGCGGCGAGACCTTCTTCGCGTCACTGGCCCTCGCGCTCGGCCTCGCCGATGTCGTGACCGACGAGGCGGGCGGCGCCCGCCTCGACACCCTCTTCATCGACGAGGGCTTCGGCAGCCTCGACGACCAGACCCTCGACGAAGTGCTCGACGTCCTCGACGGCCTGCGGGAACGCGACCGCGCGGTGGGCATCGTCAGCCACGTCGCCGACCTGCGGCACCGCATCCCGGCCCAACTGCGGGTCGTCAAGGGCAGGGACGGATCGAGCGTGCGGATGCGGACCGGGGCACCGGCCGCCGCCGGAGGCGGGCCGGTCAGAGCGTGAGGGGGCGCCGCTCCAGCGGTGAGGAGTAGACGATGCTGGTCGTGACCGCGCCGAGCCCGGCGATCCGCCCGGTGGTCTCCTCCAGATGCCGCATGGACCGCGCCGCGACCTTCATCACGAAGCAGTCGTCCCCCGTCACGTGATGCGCCTCGAGCACCTCGGGGGTGGTCGCCAGCATGTCGTGGAACGGCCGGTAATTGCCGGTCGGATAGCGCAGCCGGACCATCGCGAGGATCGGCAGCCCGATCCGGTCGTGGTCGATCACCGCCGAATATCCGGTGATCACCCCGGCCTCCTCCAGGCGCCGGACCCGCTCCGTGACGGCGCTCGGCGACATCGAGACGCTACGGGCCAGCTCGGCGTAACTGGCCCGGCCGTCGCGTTGCAGGGCCTCCAGCAGCCGCCAGTCGGTCGGGTCGAGGGAATAAGCGGTCATGCACGAGGGATAGCAGGGGAAAGCCCGGCCGATCAAGGCATTTGCGGGGGATGCACACTTCCGGCAAGCCGGGCGCGACCGTAGATTCTGCGCCATGACCCAGCGGACATCCCAGCTCAGCGCCACCCCTGCCACCGCCGTCGGCCCGGTCCTGCGGGTGCCGCCGGCAGCCCCCGCCGACGCCGCCGCGTACTTCGCGGCCTCCCTGGCCTTCCACACCGACGTCTCCGATGTCGCCGCGTCACTGGAGGCGGCCCGCGCCACGGGCGGCGACCCCGGCTTCGTCGTGCTCGACTCCCGCTCCACCGAGTCCTGGGACCAGGGCCACATCCCCGGCGCCGTCCACCTGCCGACCGCGCGCGTCCCCGAACTCGCCGCCGAATTCCTCGACCGCGACGTCCCGGTCGTCGTCCACTGCTGGGGCCCCGCCTGCAACGGCGCCACCCGCGCCGCCCTCGCCCTGGCCGGCCTCGGCTACCGGGTCAAGGAAATGCTCGGCGGCATGGAGTACTGGATCCGCGAGGGCCTCGCGTACGAGACGGCCGACGGCCCCGCCCGGCGCGCGGCCGACCCCCTGACCGCGCCGGTCGGCGCCGACGACTGCGGCTGCTGACCCCGACGTCCGCCTGTTCGGCCGTTCAGTCCGGCAGCGACGTCAGCTCGTACGCCCACAGCTCGCCGCGGTCCGCGACCCGCACGAAGCCGACGCGCTCCAGAACGGCCTGCGACGGGCGGTTCGCCGGTTCCGTGGTGGCGAGCACCACCAGCACACCCGGCTGCGCGAGCGCCCACTGGCACAGCACCCGCGCCGCGTCCGTGGCCCAGCCCGCGCCCCGCCCCGACTCCGACAGGTCGTACCCGATCTCCACCGCGCCGCCGTCCGGTGGCCCGTGGAACCCGGCGCCGCCCAGCGCCACCAGGTCGTCACTGCGCTGTATCGCGAAGACGCCCCAGCCCGGCCGGTAGACGCCCGCCGCGGCGGCGGCCACCGTCATCGAGGCCGCGCCCACCGTGCCGTCCCCCGGCACGCCGTCGACCCACACCAACCCGGCGGGCTTGCCGTCCGCCAACAGCGCCGCGTCCTCCGGAAGCTGCTCACGCAGGGTCAACCGGCCCTGCGTCAGCACCAGCCGTCCACCGTCATGGGAAGCGTGCAACGTCATCGAGCCGTACCGCCTTCTGCGAGCTGTCGTCCCGGCGTCGAACCGGAAGGCAGCAGCGTAACCGCCTCGCGCGGCGACCCCGTGCCGAGGGCCGCGCCCGGCTTTTCCGCGGGCGGGGGGAACCGCGCGACCGGCCCCCACGGGGCCGCGGGCACAGGGTCGCCCCAGTGGGGCAGACGCTGTTTCGCGACCACCGGACCGGTGGGGGCCGAGCGCGCGGTTCCTCCCCCGGCGCGCCTTCGGGGCACAGGTCTCCCCGGGCGGCGAGGCGGGGCTCGCGTCACCGGGAAATGCCCCGACCGGAGGTCAGAGCGCCGAGATCTCCGCCACCAGGTCGTCGAGTCCCAGCGACCCGAGCGACAGGGCCGCCATGTGCCACGCCTTGGCGTCGAAGGCGTCGCCGTGCGCCGCGCGAGCGGTCTCGCGGCCGGTGAGCCAGGCACGCTCGCCGAGCTTGTAGCCGATGGCCTGGCCGGGCATGCCGAGGTAGCGGATGAGCTCGCTGTCGACGAAGTCGGCGGGCCGGCCGCTGTGGAGGCCGAAGAACTCGCGGGCCAGCTCGGGCGTCCAGCGCTCGCCCGGGTGGAAGGGCGAGTCGGCGGGGATGTCCAGTTCGAGGTGCATGCCGATGTCGACGATGACGCGGTTGGCCCGCATCATCTGGGCGTCCAGGTACCCCAGGCGCCGCTCGGGGTCGGTGAGGAAGCCCAGCTCGTCCATGAGGCGCTCGGCGTACAGCGCCCAGCCCTCCGCGTTGGCGCTGACCATGCCGACGGTGGCCTGGTAGCGGGACAGGCTCTCGGCGACGTGCACCCACTGCGCGATCTGGAGGTGATGGCCCGGCACACCCTCGTGGTACCAGGTGGAGACCAGGTCGAAGATCGGGAAACGGGTCTTGCCCATCGTCGGCAGCCACGTACGGCCGGGACGGCTGAAGTCCTCCGAAGGACCGGTGTAGTACGGGGCCGCCGCGCCGCCGGGGGGCGCGATCCGGGACTCGACGCGCTTGACCCGGTCGGCCAGCTCGAAGTGCGTACCGTCCAGCGCCTGGATCGCCTCGTCCATCAGGCCCTGGAGCCAGTCGCGTACCTCGTCCACGCCCTCGATGGCGGTGCCGTGCTGGTCCAGGTGGGCCAGCACCTCCCAGGGGGACTTGTCGGGCAGGATCTTCGCGGCCTCGGCGACCATCTCGGCGTGGATGCGGTGGTATTCGGACCAGCCGTACGCGTACGCCTCGTCCAGGTCGAGGTCCGTACCGTTCCACAGTCGGCACCAGCGGGCGTAGCGCTCGCGGCCCACGGTGTCGGACGTGCCCTCGGCGGCGGGGGCGTACGTGTCGCGCAGCCAGTCGCGCAGGGCCGCGTAGGCGGCGGTGGTCTCGGCGGCGGCGGCGTCCAGCTCGGCGCGCAGCTCCTGCGGCCCCTCGGCGACGAGCGCGCTGAACCAGCTCTCCCCGCCGTCGTCGCCGATCCACTCACCGATCTGGCCGATGACCGTCGACACCTGGCGCGGGCCCGCGTACAGCTTGCGGGACAGGCCCTCGGCGAGCGCGGCGCGGTAACTGTCGAGCGCGGCCGGGACGGCGCGCAGCCGGGCGGCGAGATCGGCGTAGTCCGCCGCGGAGTCGGTCGGCATGAGGGTGAACGCGTCCCGGACGCTGTGCGCGGGGGAGCTGAGGTTGCTCACCGCGCGCAGGTGCTCGTCGGCCGCGTGCACGGCGAGTTCCGCGCTCAGCCGCTCGCGCAGCAGCCGCGCGCACCGCCGCTCGGCGTCGCTCTCGCCACCGGGCCGCGCCTCCGCCTCGGTCAACCGGTCCAGCGTGGCACGGGCCAGCGCGGCCAGGGCGTCGGCGCCGGCCGGTGAGAAGTCCGGCAGGCGGCGGGCGCTGCCGGGGGCGCCGAGGTAGGTGCCGAGGACCGGGTCGAGAGCGAGGAGATCGTCGACGTAGGTGTCGGCGACCTGGCGGGGCAGAGGGCTGCTGGTGATATTGGACATGGCGCCATCCTGGTACGAGACCGGCCCTCGCGTCACCACCATTGTGTGCGTGGTGCCTTACGCCTGGCGCGTACGCCGCAGCTGGGGGCGTGTTCCCCGGCCCTCGCGCCCCGCGGAACAGCCCCGCCGGGCCCGTACGGATCGGACCGTCCGGGTCACGGCGTGGGCGGCAGCAGCGGGCCGCACGCCCACTGCTGGAAGATCAGCCGCGTCTCGACCCGCGCGACCTCCCGCCGTGAGGTGAACTCGTCGATCACCAGCCGCTGGAGATCGGTGGCACCGGTCACCGCGACATGCACCAGATAGTCGTCGGGCCCGGTGAGGTGGAACAGGGCGCGGGACTCCGGCAGCGCGCGGACGCGGTCCACGAACGGTGTGATCAACTCCCTGCGGTGCGGCCGTACCTGCACCAGAAGAAGCGCCTCCAGACCGCGGCCCAGCTTCGCCGGGTCCAGCCGCAGCTCGTGCCCGAGGATCACGCCGCCGCGCCGCAGCCGGGCCACCCGGTCGAGGCAGGTCGACGGCGCCACACCGACGGCCGCCGCGAGGTCGCGGTACGTGGTCCGGGCATCGTTCTGCAGCAGCCGGAGAATCTCCAGATCCACCGGATCCAGCGCGACGGAATCAGACATCGGGCGAACGTAGCACGGGCGTTCTCCCACGACGCCCGGCGAGCGTTCAGCCTGGAGCACATGGAGACGACAGCAGCAACGACACCGTCCCGGCCCCGCCTGACCCTGGCCACCGAGGCCGTGCACGCCGGGCGCGAAGACCTCGCGGCCCTCGGCGTGCACGCCGTGCCGCTCGACCTGTCCACCACCTACCCGTCGTACGACAGCCGCGCCGAGGCCCGGCGGATCGACGCCTTCGCCGCCACCGGTGAACAGCTCGAAGGCCCGCCCGTCTACGCCCGGCTGGACAATCCCACCACCGCCCGCTTCGAGACCGCGCTGGCCCGGCTGGAGGGCACCGAGGCCGCGGTGGCCTTCGCCAGCGGGATGGCCGCGCTGACCGCCTGCCTGCTGGCGCGCGCCGCCGACGGGCTGCGCCATGTCGTCGCCGTCCGGCCGCTGTACGGATGCAGCGACCACCTGCTGACCGGCGGACTGCTCGGTACCGAGGTGACCTGGACCGACCCGGCGGGCATCGCGGACGCGATGCGGCCCGACACCGGTCTCGTCATCGTCGAGACGCCCGCCAACCCGACGCTCGCGGAGGTCGATCTGCGGGCCGTCGCCCACTCCTGCGGCACCGTGCCGCTGCTGGTCGACAACACCTTCGCCACGCCCGTACTCCAGCGGCCCGCCGAATCCGGCGCCCGGATCGTGCTGCACAGCGCGACCAAGTACCTGGGCGGCCACGGCGACGTGCTCGGCGGCGCCGTGGCCTGCGACGAGGACTTCGCGCGGCGCCTGCGCAAGGTGCGGTTCGCCACCGGAGGCGTCCTGCACCCGCTCGCCGGCTACCTCCTGCTGCGCGGGCTCTCCACCCTTCCGGTACGCATGCGGGCGGCCTCCGCGACCGCCGCGGAACTGGCCCGGCGCCTCACCGCCGATTCCCGCGTGGGCGCCGTCCACTACCCGCGGATCGGCGGCGCCATGATCGCCTTCGAAGTCCTCGGCGACCCCCACGCCGTCATCGGCGGCGTCCGCCTCATCACCCCGGCCGTCAGCCTCGGCAGCGTCGACACCCTCATCCAGCACCCCGCCTCCATCAGCCACCGCATCGTCCCCGAGGCCGATCGCTCCCGCTCCGGCGTCAGCGAACGGCTCCTCCGCCTTTCGGTCGGCCTCGAAGACGTCGACGACCTCTGGTCCGACTTGACGCTCGCGCTCGCGTCCTCCACCACCTCGGCCGCACCTGGCGTACGTCGCATCGACGTCTGACCGCGTTCTCCGCTGACGCAGGAGGGTAGGCCGTGTTTTTAGGCGCGGGGAACCTGCGCGCTCAGCCACGATGGTGGCGGGCCTCGAAAGACCGGCCCCAGTGTGGCAGTTGCTGTCGTTCTCGGGCTGACAGCCCGGTGGGGGCGGGCCGCGCAGTTCCCCGCGCCCCTGAAGAGCAGGCCCTGCGCGACGGCAGCGCGCCCTTCCCGCGCCCCTGGAGAGCAGGCCCCGCGCGACGGCAGTGCACCCTTCCCGCGCCCCTTCGGAGCGTGACCCGAGGCGTCAGGTGCGGTCCTGGGCGGTGCGGGGGAGGGGGGAAGGGGCGTCGGCAGACGCCAGGGTGGCGGTGATGACGAGGGTGCCGTCCTCGACCTGGTAGTCGAGCGGCAGCGCAAGCTCGCGCATGGTGGCGACCATGCCGGTGTTGGTCGACTGCGTGACAGCGTAAACGCTGTCACGCCCGGCCTCGGCGGCCATGGCGACCAGCTTGCGCAGCATGGCCGCACCGATGCCGCGCCGCTGCCAGCCGTCCTCGACGAGGAGGGCGACCTCGTTCTCGTCGCCGTCCCAGAGAAGGTGGCCGAGGGCGACCAGGCGGCCGGAGGCGGTCTCGACGGCGAGGGACTGGCCGAAGCGGGGGCTGAGCAGGTGGGCGAGGTAGCGGTCGGCGTCGCCCACGGGGCCGTGGTAGCGCAGGGCGAGAGTGCCGGGGGAGCAGCGCTCGTGCATGGCCAGGGCGGCTTCGCGGTCCTCGGGCCCGGCGCGGCGGATCGTGATCTCGTTGCCCTCGGGGAGCGTCAGGACGTCCCTGGCGTCGGGCGTCCTGGCCCCGAGGCGCGCGCCGAGCCGCGCGTCGAGTTCCAGCAGGGCCCGCGCCCTGGCGAACTCGGTGGGCGTGAAGGGGAGATGGTCGCGCTGGACGGTGATCGTGCCGCCCGACGGGTCGCGCAGCCGCATCACGGTGCCGTCGAGCGCGTCCTCGGCGTGAGCGGGGGCGTCGGCGGGCGCGGGCGTCGAGCGGATGGTGCAGCGGCCGAACAACTGCCGCAGCGCGAGCGGCAGTTCCGCCGCGTCGAGCGCCGTACGGGTGGCCAGGGTGAGCATGCGGGTCGGGGTGTCCACCAGGTCGTGGGCGTCCGCCCGCTCCGTCCATGTGTCGGTGCCGCCCGCGGCGGTGACGGTCCGGGCGAGCGCCGTGGCGGGCAGCGCCGCAGGGGCCCGCAGCAGGAACTCGTCCACCGTGCCGTCGGCCAGCGGGTGCGTCTGAAGGGTCACGATGTCGACGCGGCTGCCCGCGAGCGCCGTGCACACCGCGCCCAGGCTGCCGGGGGCGTCGCGCACGGTCGTCCGCAGCCGCCACAGCGTCGTCTCGCCGTCGGTACGGTCGCCCGCGCGCTCGGCGCCTGCCTCGTCGGCGGATGCGTCGGCGCGTCCGTCCTCGCCCGGCCGCGGCGGGGCGGCCGGTGGCGCGTGGCCGCGCCCGCGTGCCCACCAGGTGTGGAAGCCCGCGACCGCGAGCAGCGCCGCCGCCGACATGACCAGCAGCACCCGGCCGTCGGGTCCGTGCCCCACCGTCTCGGCGATCAGGTCGGCGGTGGCCATCGCCGTGAACAGCGCGGCCACTTCGACGAATTCGCGGCGCCAGTGATGCTGACGGGATCCGGGATGGGCAGGAGTCGACTGAGACATACGTCTACCATGCCTAAGATGTGTTGCGTGATCACGAACGTTCCGTGACCGGCCGGTAAAGGACGGATCTTTTCGGTTAACTTACGTTTTCAACGTTTTTGCCGAATGCGCCCCTCTCGCGCCGGAGTGCGGCATCCGTGGCCCCATGGTCAACGAGCCCCCGCGCCGCCTACGATGGCCCGACTTCACCCCGCCGCGGACCACCCGAGCCGCCCTACCCGCGCCGAAGCAGCTACCCCCACCGGCGCAGCGACGATGACTGCAGAACAGACACCGCACACCTTCCAGGTCGATCTGCGTGGCCTGGTGGATCTCCTCTCCCACCACCTTTACTCCAGCCCGAAGGTCTACCTGCGGGAACTTCTGCAGAACGGCGTCGACGCGATCACCGCCCGCCGCGCGCAGGACCAGGACGCGCCCGCCCGCGTCCTGCTGCACACCGAACCCGGCGCGCTGCGCGTCGAGGACACCGGAATCGGCCTCACCGAGGCCGACGTGCACAATCTGCTGGCCACCATCGGACGCAGCTCCAAGCGCGACGCGCTGGAGAGCGGCATCGCCTCCGCCCGCACCGAATTCCTCGGCCAGTTCGGCATCGGCCTGCTGGCCTGCTTCGTCGTCGCCGACACCATCCGCGTGGTCAGCCGCTCCGCCCGCACCCCGGACGCGCCGCCGGTCGAATGGTCCGCGCGCGACGACGGCTCGTACACCGTACGCACGCTGCCGGACGACGCCAGGACCGAACCCGGCACCACCGTGCACCTCACGGCGCGGCCCGGCGCCGCCGACTGGTTCACGCCCGAGCGGGTCACCGCCGTCACCCGCGACTTCGGCTCGCTGCTGCCGTACGACATCCGGGTGGACGACACGCCCGTCACCGACCGGCCGCCGGTCTGGGAGCGCCGCCACGCCAGTGCCGGGGCCCGCCGGGTGGAGTTGGCCAGGCACTGCCAGGAGCAGTTCGGCTTCCTGCCGCTGGACGCCATCGACCTCGACGTGCCGGTCGCCGGAGTGCGCGGCATCGCGTACGTCCTGCCCTCCGCCGTCAGCCCGGCCCAGCGCGCGGGCCACCGCGTGCACCTCAAGGGCATGCTGCTCACCGACCGCGCCGACGAACTCCTCCCGGACTGGGCCTTCTTCGTCCGCTGCGTCATCGACACCGACAGCCTGCGGCCGACCGCGTCCCGCGAACACCTCTACGCCGACGAGACGCTCGCCGCCGTCCGCGACGCGCTGGGCGAGCGGATCAAGGAGTGGCTGACGACGCTGGCCGCGGGCGAGCCGGAACGCCTCGGACACTTCCTGTCCGTGCACCACCTCGGCGTGAAGACGCTCGCCCGGCACGACCCCGACCTGCTGCGGGTGATGCTGCCCTGGCTGCCGTTCGAGACCACCGACGGGCAGCAGTCGCTCGACGAATTCGCCCGCCGCCACCCGACCGTGCACTTCACCCGCACCGTCGAGGAATTCCGCCAGGTCGCCGCCATCGCCGCCGCCCAGGGCATGGGCGTGGTCAACGGCGGTTACACGTACGACGCCGACCTGGTCGGGATGCTCCCGCGGGTACGGCCGGGCACCCCGGTCGCGGAACTGGACGCCGACACCGTCACCGCCCACCTCGACACGGTCGACCCGGCCGAGGAACTGGCCCTGTCCGGCTTCCTGGCCGTCGCCCGCGCCGCACTCGACCCGCTGGGGTGCGACGTCGTCCTGCGCACGTTCCACCCGCTGACCGTTCCCGCGCTGCACCTCGACGACCGGTCGGCCCGGCACGAGCGCGCCCGTGAGGAGGAAGAGGAACAGGCCGACGACCTGTGGGCGGGCATCCTCGGATCGCTGCGCGGCACCGCGCCCAGGGCCCGGCTGGTCCTGAACCACCTCAACCCGCTGGTGCGCAGGATCGGCGCGCTCGGCGCCCGCGACCTGGTGGCCAGCTCCGTCGAAGCGCTGTACGGGCAGGCGCTGTTGATGGCGCAGCGGCCGTTGCGGCCCGCCGACACCGCGCTGCTCAACCGGGCCTTCCTCGACCTGCTCCAGTGGGCCACCGACCACCCGGCCGGGCAGGAGGAGGGCCGATGAGGACGACGTGTCCGACCGGGCCACGGCGCGGCGTCCCGGGGAGCCCACGATGACCGGCGAGCCCACGACCGCGGCGGATCTGCGCCGGGCCATCCAGGAGAACGCGGCGGAGCCGGAGGGCGCGGCCCGCAACGCCCGCGCCGAGCGCATCGCCGAGGAGGCCGACCGCACCGGTGACCGGCCGCTGATCATCGAGGCGCTGTTCAATCTGCTCACCGCGTACAACTACAGCTCCGAGTCCGACAAGAGATTCGTGCCCTTCGCGAAGGCGCTGCGGATGTGGGACGAACAGCCGGGCGACTTCGACGAGTTCAGCGCCAAGAGCCTGCACTGGTACTTCAAGTGGGTCTCCAGCGGCATGCTCGACCAGCCGCACATCCCGCTGGCCGCCATCGAGAAGTGGCAGGCCGAGATGGAACACCGCTACCGGCTCGCCGGATACTCCGAACGCGCCGTACGGCAGGGCCAGTTCAGGATCGCCCGGCACATCGGCGACCTGCCGCGCGCCGAGGCCGCCTTCGCCGCGTGGCTGGCCGCCGACCGCGACGTGATGAGCGACTGCCACGCCTGCGAACTGCACGCCCAGGGCGGCTGGCGGGTGCGCCTCGGCGACGACCGGCGGGCGCTGGAGAGCTGGCAGCCGGTACTGGCGGGCGAGTTGACGTGTGCGCACGAGCCGCACGGGGTGCTGGCCTCCTCGTTGCTGCCGCTGCTCAGGACCGGCAGCGCCGACCTGGCCCGCGCCAACCACCTGCGCGGCTACCGGATGGTCCGGTCGATGGAGAGCATGCGGTCCGCCGTCGCCCAGCACATCGAATTCTGCGCGCTCACCGGCAACGAGGCGCGCGGCCTGGAGATCCTGGCCGCACACCCCGCGCACTTCACCGCCGCGGGCGACCCCGACAGCCTCATGGACCACCACGCCGTCACCGCGCTGCTCACCGCCCGGCTCACCGCGCTCGGCCACGCCGACCGCCCGGTGCCGGGACCGGCGGGACGCGACTGGACCGCCGCCGACCTGCACACCCATGCCCGCACCCGCGCCCTGGAGTTGGCGCACAGCTTCGACGCCCGCAACGGCACACGGGCCGTCTCCGAGGCCGTACGGGAGCGGATGGCGCGCCAACCCCTGCTGGAGCGGCTGCCGTTGGGAATTCGGGCGGCGCGGCTCGGCGAGGCGGCGGCCACGGAGGCGGGACCGGCCCTTCCCCCGCCGCGGGCCGACTCCGTACCGGCAGAACCCGGCGCCGACGACCTGCCGGACATGGTCGCCGAGGCGCGGCGGCTCAGCGGCGGCGGCGACCCGCGGGCCCACCAGGCGTGGGCGGACGTGGCCGCCGCCGTGGAACGGACCGGCGCCGAAGTGGACGCCGCGGCGCGCGCGGAGATCACCGACAACGCCGCGATGGCCGCGATCGGCGAACCCGTACGGTCCCGCGAGCTGTTCCTGCGCGCCGCTCGGCAGTTCGAGGACGCGCGGGAGCCGGGGGAGGCCGCGGCGAGCCGGGCCCGCGCCGCCTACGCGCTCGCGCTCACCGGCGAGGCGGACGAGGCGCTGCGGGCGGTCGAGGAGCAGTGCGCGGTGCTGCGCGACCTGCACGGCGGGGAGCGGGCCACCGCCCGCCAGGTCAGCGGCGCGGGGCTGCTGCGCTGCCGTGTCCTGCTGGCCGCCGCGGCGGGCGGCGATGACGAGGCCCGGCGGGCCGCGCTCGCGGAGGCCGCCCAACAGGCCGCCGACGTAGCCGAGTTCAGCGAAGAGCACCAGGCCGAGCCGGGGATGACCGGACGCCTCGCGGACGCCACCGTCATGCTCGGACGGCTCGCCGCGGGCCGCGGCGACGGCGAGCGGGCCGTCCGACTCCTCACCCGAGGAGCCGAGTTGCACCACGCGGCGGAACAGCCCTGGTACGCGGCCGAGCCCGAGGCGGCCCTCGCCGACCTGACACTGCGCGGCGGCGACCCCGAGACCGCGGCCGACTGCGCGCGCGCCGCGCTCGACCACGGCGCCGACGTACTCGAACCGCCGCACCGCGCCCATCTGCACCTGCTCATCGCCCAGGCGCGCGCCGCGCTCGGCGACGACGAACAGGCCGCGGCCGAGGCGCTGGAGGCCGCGACCTGGGCCGACGAGGCCGGCCACGGCGACGACATGGGCGCCACCGCCCGGCTGCTGTTCGGCGGCGCGCTGCGGCGGCTCGGCCGGGCCGAGGAGGGCGCCTGCGTCCTGGAGTCCGTGCTTCCCGACCTGGAACGCGCCGCCAACGAGGCCCAGATCGTCCAGGCCCGCTGGTGGCTCGCCGAGTGCCAACTCGACCTCGGCGAGGCCCGCGAGGCCGCCGAGCAGTTCCTGCGCGCCGCCCGGGTCGCCGAGGGCTGGGACGACCCCTGCGACCACGCCATGCTCGCCAATCTCGCCGCCGACGCGCTCAACCGCGCCGGTCTGCACGACGAGGCTGTACGCGCCTACGCCCGCGCCGAGGACCTCTGGCGCGCCGTGGGCGACCCGCACGCCCTGATCCGCACCCTGCGCGCCCGCGCCTGGATCGAAGTCGGTGAAGGCCGCGGCGGCATCACAGTGGCCCGCTCCCTCATGACCGCCGCCGCCGACACCGTGCGACAGGCACTCGAAACCGCCGCCCCCGATGACGGGACGGCCACCGCCCACCTGCGCGTGGACCTCGCCGACACCTACCGCCAGACCGCCGAGATCGTCCTACGCGCGGCGGGCGGGACCGACGGCTCCGACGACGGTCCGGGCGACACGGACGCCGTCCACGAGGAGGCCCTGGCACTGGCCGACCTCGCCATCGCCACCCTCACCCCGCTGGGCGCCACCGCCCGCGACGACCGCACCGCCGCCACCCTCATGGCCGCCTGGCTGGAAGCCGACCTCGCCCGCCCCGCCGCCGCCGCCACCCGCGCCCGTACCGTCACCGCCGAATACGCCGGCGCCCAGGACCCCACGGCCGACGCCCGCCGCGCCGAGGCCGCCTCGATCCTCGACTACACCAGCGCCGACCGGGCGGACGACGAGAGCTGAGGCCGGGCTCAGGACCGCTCGTCTCAGCGCGGTGCGGCCGACTCCGCCCTGGCCAGCAGCTCGACCGCGCGAGTGATCGACTCCGGGGACAGGTGCGCGTACCCGATGACCAACCGGACGCCGGGCACCCGCGTCGGCGCGTGCTCGTAGTCGGACAGGGGGCGGAGGGTGATTCCGGCGGCGGTCGCGGCGGACAGCAGACGGGACGGGGGTCCGCAGCGCGGTGGGAGGGTGACGATGGCGTGCAGACCGGCGGCGATGCCGCTGGTCGTGGCGCCGGGGAAGTACGCGGCGAGCGCGGTGGTGAGCGTGTCGCGGCGGCGGCGGTAGAGGCGCTGGCAGCGGCGGAGGTGGCGGTCGTACTGCCCGGAGGTGAGGAAGTCGGCCAGGACGGCCTGCTCGGTGACCGGGTTGCCGAGGTCCATCGTGCGCTTGCGCGCGGCGGCGTCGGCGATGATGTCCGGCGGCGCGACGAGCCAGCCGAGCCGCAGCCCAGGGGCGAGGGTCTTGCTCACCGAGCCGGTGTAGGCGACATGGCCGGGCGCCAGGCCCTGGAGGGCGCCGACCGGCGCGCGGTCGTAGCGGAAGTCGCCGTCGTAGTCGTCCTCGATGACGAGACCGTCGACCGTACGGGCCCAGTCGGTGAGTTGGGCGCGCCGCCGCGCCGAGTACGCGACCCCGGTCGGGAACTGGTGGCAGGGCGTGACGATGGCGGACCGTACTCCGGCGGCGGCCAGCGCCGTCACCGACAGGCCCTCCTCGTCGACGGGCACCGGCACCGCCGTCAGCCCCGTCGCGCCGAGCAGTCCGCTCTGCTCGGGGCTGCCCGGGTCCTCGACGGCCGTCGCGCGCTCGCCGCGCCCGCGCAGGACGAAGCCGAGCAGGGTGTGCGCCTGGGCCACGCCGGAGCAGACCATCACCTGGTCGGGGTCCGCGGCCACCCCGCGCCGCCTGGCCAGCAACTCCGCGAGCGCCTCGCGCAGTTCGGGCAGGCCGCGCGGATCCGGGTAGCCGAAGGCGCGGTGCGGGAGCCGGGCGATCACCCGCCGGTGGGCGGCCGACCACGCGGCCCTCGGGAACAGGGAGAGGTCCGGCAGACCCGGCCTGAGGTCCGCGGGACCGCCCCGGTCGTCCACGGCGGGCATGGCCGTCGCGGCCGGTACGGGTACGGCGCCCGCGCCCGTCACCCACGTGCCGGAGCCCTGCCGCCCGCTGAGATACCCCTCGGCCGTGAGCTGCGCGTACGCGTCGGTGACCAGGCCCCTCGACACGCCGAGGTCGGCGGCCAGTTCGCGGCTGGCGGGCAGTTGCGTGCCGGGCGCGAGCCGTCCCGAGCGCACGGCGTCCCGCAGCGCCGCCTGGAGCGCCCGCCCCCGACCCCGCGGCGACGCCCCCGCGGAGGGCAGCAACAGCTCCCACGCGGCGGTCCATCCCTCGGGCTGGGCGCCGCGCCGCCCGTCGGCCGGCGGGCCCGCCGGGCCCGCCGTCCGGGGTACGTCCGGCCCGGCCGCCGCGGTCGGCGCGCCGCCCGCCCCCTCCGGGACCGCACCGGCACCATCCGAATTGGTCCTCTTAACTCCCATGGGAATGGACCTTAAACCGGACCGCTTGTCTCCATACCGTCGTCGTATGAACTCATCCCCACGCGTCGGCTTCCTCTTCGCCACTGTCGCCTGTGTCCTGGTCGGCGCGTCCTTCACCGCGGGCGGCGCGCTCGTGGACTATCCGCACGCGGGCGGCCAGGCGCTGCGTTACGGCTCGGCCTGTCTGCTGCTCCTGTGGCCCGCGCGCAAAGGCGCCGTGCGGAGACTGCGGGCGCTGACCGTACGCCAGTGGGCGCTGGCGGCGGGCGTGGCGGCGATCGGCATGGTCGGCTTCAACCTCGCGATCCTCGCGGCGGAGCGCACCGCGGAACCGGCGGTGCCGGGCGTGCTGGTCGGGTGCGCCCCGGTCGTGGTCGCGGTGCTCGTACCGCTCGGGGCGGGGCGGCGGCCGACGCGGACGGTCGCCGCGGGGGCCGTGCTCGTGGCGTCCGGCGCCTTCGTGGTGCAGGGCTGGGGCGGCACGGACGGCGTGGGGCTGTTCTGGTCGGTGATGGCGCTGGTGGGGGAGTGCGGATTCGCTCTGCTCGCGGCGCCGTTGGTGAAGCCGCTGGGGCCGCCGCTGCTGTCGGCGTGCGTGTGCGCGCTGGCCGCCGTGGAGGCGGGGACGCTGGGGCTGGTGACCGAGGGCCGGGCGGCGGTCCGCGTGCCCACCGGATCCGAGGCGCTGGCGCTCGGCTGGCAGTCGCTGGTGGCCACCGTGATCGGATTCCTGTGCTGGTACGCGGGCGTGCAGCGGATCGGCACCGAGCGCGCCACCCTCTTCTCCGGGCTGATCCCGGTGTCCGCCGCGGTGACCGCGCCCTTGGTGGCGGTCGGCACCTTCGGGGCGGGTCAACTCGCGGGCAGCGTCCTGGTCGCGGTCGGTGTCGCCGTCGGCTCGGGAGCGCTGCGGTCCCGCCGACGGCCGCTCGCGAAGGAACCTTCCGCGAACCGGCCTCTCGCGAACCGGCCTCTCGCGAAGCCGCTTCCCGAGCACGTACCCGACCGCGATCGGCGGACCGTTCCGGCGGCGGCGGACGCCCCATAGCCGGATGGCAAAATTCCGCGCGGCCGGGAACTCCCGCTGGGGTGGGCGAGTTGTGACAGTACGGGCCGGTGCGCGACACCGGTCCGGCCAGCAGCCCCGACCGGGCGCCCCCGTCCCGGTCGGGGCGTCGTCCGCCCGGTGCCGCCGCGCGCGGCGCCTCCCGCACGGTCCCTCGGCGGCGCCGAGGGACCGTGCGGCGCGTCACCAGACCTCCGTGAGTGCTTACTTGGCGCCGAGCACCTGCTGGAGCGGATCGATCGCGAAGTACGCGAGGAAGCACACCGACACACCCCACACCAGCGGATGCACCTCGCGCGCCTTGCCCAGCACGATCTTGATCACGACGAAGGACAGGAAGCCCGCGCCGATCCCGTTGGTGATGCTGTAGGTGAAGGGCATCACGGCGATGGTGAGGAAGGCCGGGATGCCGATGTCGTACTGCGTCCAGTCGATGGTGCGGACCTGCGCCATGAGCAGGAAGCCGACCGCGACCAGGGCGGGGGCGGCGGCCTGGGACGGGACGACGCCGGCGAGCGGGGTCAGGAAGAGCGCCACCACGAAGAGCGCGCCGGTGACGACGCTGGCCAGACCCGTACGGGCGCCCTCGCCGACACCCGCGGCGGATTCCACGTAGGCGGTGTTGGAGGAGGCGGAGGCCGCGCCGCCCGCGACGGCGGCGGCGCCGTCGATGAACAGCACGCGGCCGATGTTCGGCACCCGGCCCTGCTCGTCCAGCAGACCGGCCTCGTTGGAGATGCCGACGATCGTGCCCATCGCGTCGAAGAAGTCCGACAGCACGAGGGTGAAGACGAAGAGCGCGGCCGTGACGATGCCCGCCTCGCGGAAGCCGCCGAAGAGGCTGAAGTGACCGATCAGCCCGAAGTCGGGCGTGGACGTCACATGGTGCGGCACCTTGGGCACGGTCAGGCCCCACGCCGAGTCGGGCAGGTCGGCGATCTTGTTGACGACGATCGCCACGATCGTCATGACCACGATGCTGATCAGGATCGCGCCCTTGATCCGCCGCGCGACCAGCGCGACCGTCAGCAGCACACCGAGGCAGAAGACCAGCACCGGCCAGCCGGTGAGCGTCCCGGTCGCGCCGAGCTGCACCGGGACCGTCGTCTTCGCCGCGTCGGGGATACGGCTGGCGAATCCGGCGTCCACGAAGCCGATGAAGGCGATGAACAGGCCGATGCCCACGCTGATCGCCTGTTTGATCGGCTGCGGGATCGCGTTCATGATCGCCTCGCGCAGGCCGGTCGCGACGAGCACGCAGATCAGCAGGCCCTCCAGGACGACCAGGCCCATCGCGTCGGGCCAGCTCATCTTGGGCGCGAGCTGGAAGGCGACCACGGCGTTCAGGCCGAGACCGGCCGCGATCGCCAGCGGGAGGTTGCCGCCGACGCCCATGATCGCGGTCATCACGGCCGCCACCAGCGCGGTGGCGGTGGTGAGTTGGGCGACCGAGAGGTGGTGCCCGAACTTGTCCGTGGCGCTGCCCAGGATGATCGGGTTGAGCACGAGGATGTACGCCATCGTGAAGAAGGTGGCGAGACCGCCGCGTATCTCCCGGCCGGGCGTGGATCCGCGCTCCGATATCCGGAAGTAGCGGTCCAGCGGACTGGCCGCGGGTGGTGGTGCGGACGACGGCTTCTCCGCGTCCACGACGGGTCCTGACATGGTGCTCCTCTGGATTCAACAAACGGTGGAACGAGGGCGGGGCACACGGATTGTGCTCCCCGGTCGGCCGCGGCGGGTTTCCGTGGCGTTACCCCGTATCACCGTCGGGTTTCAGTCATGCCCAGGTCAACACCCGCGTCGTTTCCCACGGACATCACGAACGGCGTCTCAGCACACCGTCAACAACTCATGAACGTCTCGCGCGCCCGCCCCATAGCAGGCCGTCGCGTTCGAGGATTGGTCTTGACCAAGTTCACGAGGCGGCTCTATCTTCGAGACGTAGTAGTGCAAGGACCTTTAATAAATAGTGGTTCGGAAACAAGGCTGAACAAGCCGAGGGCGTGGCCGACAAGCCAGAGCCCGTCGCGGACCCGGTGATTGCGAGGACAGGGTGGGGACCACGCAGCTCGAATCGGTGCAGGAGCCGAAGTACTGGCACCTGAAGACCGTGCTGAACGACGCCCTCGACTCGGAGTTCGAGGTCGGTGAGATCCTGCCGAACGAGCGGGACCTGGCCGCCCGCTTCGGTGTCGCGCGCGCGACGCTCCGGCAGGCGCTCGAACAGTTGGAACTCGAAGGGCGCCTCCAGCGGCGCAGGGGGGTCGGCACCACCGTGGCACCGCCGCGGATGGGCGTGTCCGTGGGACCGGCCGCCGAGGCGTGGCCCGGCTCCGGCCGTGACTCCTGGAACACGGTGGGCTGCGTCGAGGCCGCCGCGCCCGGCCCGATCGCCGCGCTCCTCGGCACCGGCGGCGACGAGGCGGTGCACACCATCCGCCGCGAGCGCGTGATGCGCGGCCAGCACGTCGCGACCGAGCTGCTGTACGTGCCCCCGGCCTCGGTGCCCGAGCTGTCGACGATGCTCACGCCCGCCAACCACGGCCCCGCCGTCCTGCGCGAGCTGCACACGCTGGAGCTGGAGGGCGAGGACCGCTCCGTCGAGCTGGGCTCGGCCAGCGCCCAGGACGCCAAGCAGCTCGACCGGCTGCCCGGCGCGCCCGTCCTGGTCGTCACCACCCGCTACTTCTCCGAGGGCCGGGTCGCCGCCGCGTCGGTGGCCACGTACCGTGCCGACACCTGCCGGCTGACCTTCGGCGACTCGGGTGCTCTTGAGGTCACCCACCACCAGGACGACAGCCGCCAGGCTTCCTGAACCGGGCGGCTGCCCCGGCGGCGAGCGCCCACCGGTCGAGACCACCGGAGGCGCCGAGCCCGGCGGCCGTACGCCGACCCGATGTCACCATGGCGCGGTACTGATACGTCAGTGCCGCGCCAGTGACGTCTGCTCCACCGCGAAGAGCTGCTCCTCGACATGGTCCAGGGCCAGCCGCAGGGCGCCGGTCGCGATGGCCTCCTGCCCGAGCGCGGACAGCGTCACCTTCGGGGGCCGCAGACAGTAGCGCGCCAGCTCGGAACGGAGCGGCTCCAGGACCCCGTCGAGGCCCGCCGCCCAGCCGCCGACGACCACCAGCTCCGGGTCGATCGCCAGCACCAGCGCGGCGACGTCGTGCACCAGGCGGCGAAGGAAGCGCTCGACGGCGTCCTTGGCCTGTACGTCGCCCTTCTTCGCCAGCGCGAAGACCCGCGCGACCGCCGGTTCGTCGAGCGGGTGCAGCGGGGTGCCGGTGGTCGACAGCAGGTGCTCGGGCGTGACCTCGCGGCCCAGCAGGTGCAGGGCGCCGATCTCGCCCGCCGCGCCGCCGAAGCCGCGGTGCAGCCGCCCGCCGATCAGCGAACCCGCGCCGGGGCTCAGCCCGGCCAGGACGAAGACCACGTCGTCGGTGTCGACCGCGACACCCTTCCAGTGCTCGGCGACCGCCGCGACATTCGCGTCGTTCTCCACCAGCACCGGACAGCGGAAGGAGCGCTGCAACCGCTCGCCCAGCGGCAGCCCCGTCCAGCCGGGCAGCGCCGTGCTCAGCCGGACCTCGCCGTGCGCCTCCACGATGCCGGGGCTGCCCACGCCGACCGCCCACAGGGTGCTGCGGGCCACCCCGGCCTTGCGCAGCAGCTCGGCGACCGTGCCGCGGACCCGCTCCAGCCGGTCGTCGGCGGACGCGGCCTCGTCGACCTCGCGGCCGTGCGAGCCCAGCACCTGGCCGCTGAGGTCCGACAGCACCACCCGTACCTGGTGCGCGCCGATCTCGATGCCCAGCAGATGCCCGGCCTCGGCGTGGAAACGGAACCTGCGGGCGGGACGGCCCTGCTTGCGCGCGTCGGCGCCCTCGGGGGCCACCTCGACCACCAGGTCCGACTCGGCCAGGCCCTCGATGACGCCCTCGACGGTGGGCCGCGACAGTCCCGTGCTGTGCACCAGCTCGGTCAGCGTCGGGGCCTGCGCCCCGCGCAGCGCATGGAGGACGACCGCGGAATTGATCCGCCGGAGCAGGGATGGGTCCCCGCCGGTGAGCCGCCCCAACGTATGTCCTCCCAGCCTGTACCTGTGTGTGGCGGATCGTACCGGGCGCGGGCCGTCGCGGCGAGTGGTCGCCCGTACCCGCCAAGACGCGTGGCGTCCCGTAAGCGCTGACGGGACGCCAAACGTCCTACGGGGACGGTGCGCGGGAGCGGTGGAGTGCCGGTGCCGCGCGCGGCCGTCCCGCCGGCCCAGGCGGAACGGCAGGGCGGGGGGCTACGGCTTCGGCTCGTGACCCGCGGCGACGCGCAGTCGGGCGAACTCCTCCGCGAGAGCGGCCGGCGACCAGTGCGCGTTGAGGCCGCTGGGGCTCGGCAGCGCCCAGATCCGGGTCGCGCCGATCGTCCGCTCCTGCGGGCCGACCTGGGCGTGCTTGTCCGCGAAGGCCACCCGGTAGGCGGTGACGCCCAGCACGGCGAGCCAGCCGGGCCGGTACTCCTCGACCTTCGCGGTCAGCTGCTTCCCGCCCTCGACCAGCTCCCGCGCCGTCAGCTCGTCGGCCCGCGCGGTCGCCCGCCCGGCCACGTTGGTGATCCCGAGGCCGAGCGCGAGCATGTCCTCCTGCTCGGCCGGGGCGAACCGGCGCGGGGTGAAACCGGAGGCGTGCAGCGCGGGCCAGAAGCGGTTGCCCGGCCGGGCGAAGTGCTGCCCGAGATGCGCGGACATCAGCCCCGGATTGATCCCGCAGAACAGCACCCGCAGACCGCCCCCGATGACATCGTCCAGGGTGCGGTCGCGGGCCGCCGTGAGCTGTTCCGGAGTCATACGGGCTGCCGCCTGCTCGTCCTGCTCGTCCCGGTGGTCAGAGGATCGCGCCGGGGCGGTACGCGGCGGCCCGCGGATGCGCCTTGGTGACGTCCTCGATCCGCCGGACGGCCTCGGCGACCTGTCCGGCCGCCGCGCCCGTGAACGACAGCCGGTCGGCCATCAGCGCGTCGAGACCCGCCCGGTCCAGCGGGATCCGCGCGTCGGCGGCGAGCCGGTCGAGCAGTTCGTTGCGCTCGGTGCCCTGCTCGCGCATGGCCAGCGCGGACGCCACCGCGTTCTCCTTGATCGCCTCGTGCGCGACCTCGCGGCCGACGCCCGCGCGCACCGCGCCCATCAGCACCTTCGTGGTGGCCAGGAACGGCAGGTAGCGGTCCAGTTCGCGGGCGACGACGGCCGGGAAGGCACCGAATTCGTCCAGCACCGTCAGGAACGTCTCCAGCAGCCCGTCGAAGGCGAAGAAGGCGTCGGGCAGCGCGACCCGGCGCACCACCGAGCACGACACATCGCCCTCGTTCCACTGGTCGCCCGCCAGCTCGCCGGTCATCGACGCGTAACCGCGCAGGATCACCATCAGGCCGTTGACGCGTTCGCAGGAACGGGTGTTCATCTTGTGCGGCATCGCCGACGAGCCGACCTGGCCCGGCTTGAAGCCCTCGGTGACCAGCTCGTGCCCGGCCATCAGCCGGATCGTCTTGGCCAGCGACGAGGGACCGGCGGCGAGCTGCACCAGCGCCGTCACCGCGTCGTAGTCCAGCGACCGCGGGTACACCTGGCCGACCGAGGTGAAGGCCCGCGAGAAGCCGAGGTGGTCGGCGATCCGCTGCTCCAGATCCGCCAGCTTCGCGCTGTCGCCGCCCAGCAGGTCCAGCATGTCCTGCGCGGTGCCGACCGGACCCTTGATGCCGCGCAGCGGATAGCGGCCGATCAGGTCCTCGACCCGCTCGAAGGCCACCAGCAGTTCGTCCGCGGTCGTCGCGAAGCGCTTGCCCAACGTCGTCGCCTGCGCCGCCACATTGTGCGAGCGGCCCGCCATCACCAGCTCCGCGTACTCACCCGCGAGCTGCCCCAGCCGCGCGAGCACCGCGACCGTACGGTCCCTGACGTGCTCCAGCGACAGCCGGATCTGAAGCTGTTCCACATTCTCCGTCAGGTCCCGTGACGTCATGCCCTTGTGGACCTGCTCGTGCCCGGCCAGCGCGTTGAACTCCTCGATGCGCGCCTTCACATCGTGCCGGGTGACCTTCTCGCGCTCCGCGATCGAGCCGAGGTCGACCTGCTCGACCACCCGCTCGTAATCCGCGATGGCCTGCTCCGGCACCTCGATCCCCAGGTCCTTCTGCGCCCGCAGCACGGCCAGCCACAGCCTGCGCTCCAGCACCACCTTCTGCTCGGGAGACCACAAGGTGGCCAGCTCCGCCGAGGCGTAGCGGCCGGCGAGGACATTGGGGATGCGCGGCTTAGCAGTCACGTGCGGAGAGTTTACCGGGTATCCGGGCGGCCGGATTCCGCCGGTCACACGCGCCGGAGCCCTGGTCAGCGGTCCGGGAACGGGGCCGTGACCGCCGCGCGCCGCAGGTGCCCCCGGCGCCGTACCACTGCCGAGTCGACCCGGGTCTGTCGTAGGTCTGCGCCGGGCGTACGCGGCCGCCCGGACGCTTCCGCGCGTCGGTTCGCGCCCTGTCCCCGGTGATCGGCGAGGTCCCACGATCGAGGTGTGGCGATTCGCACGATTTCTGCCACATGTTCTGCTACCCGGTCACCCGGCTGTCCGGGACCGAGACGGAAGGAACACGCTCATGAGCACGTCATCAGGGGACGGACCTCCGCAGGACGAGGTCCGCGCGGTCACCACCGCCCAACTGACCCAGGTCGCCGACAACGGCATCTGGGGCACGGGCGCGAGCGTCAATCCCGACGCGGCCAACCTGGGCGAGGCGCTGGTCGCCGCGTTGCAGGGCAACACCACCCAGAACCTGCTGCCGCGCGACCTGCGCCGGCTCACCGACGACGTGCTGCGGGTCGCCACCGTCGGCTTCCCATGGATCCGGGCCCAGGACGGGACCCGGCTGGCGGCGCACACCATCAGGCACAACTCCGCGGAACCGCGCCCGCTGGTCATCCTCCCCGCCGGCTGGACCCCGGTCGGCTGGCCGCTGTTCGAGTACGCGCACCTGACCCTGGCCCTCAAGGGCTACCACGTGCTGGCGTACACCCCGCGCGGGATCGGCCTGACCGTGAACATCCCCGGCCACGGGTACGTGGACGGCCCGTTCACCTCGGGCGGCTTCATCGACGTCGGCGGACCCAACGACTGGGCCGACGGGTCCTCGGTGATCGACTACGCGCAGGAGCACTTCGCGCCGAGCAGGATCGGATTCCTGGGCGAGTCCTACGGGTCCGGGATCAGCCAGCTCGTCGCGGCGAACGACGACCGGGTGGACGCGGTCGTGGCGCTGAGCACCTGGGGCAATCTGGCCACCAGCCTCTACCACCACGACACCCGGCACCTCCAGGCCGTGGCCGTCCTGCTCGCCCTGACCGGCGGACCCGTGGAGCGCAAATTCGACGAGGCCACCCAGCAGATCCTGGCGGACTTCCACGCGAATCAGAACATGGACACGGTCGTGGCGTGGGGCACGGAGCGCGCGCCGGAGGCGTACACCGACGCCACCAACGACCGCGGTGTCCCGACCTTCATCTCCAACACCTGGCACGAGGGCCTGTTCCCGGTCAACCAGGTGCTTGCCACCTTCAACCGCCTCACCGTCCCCAAGCGGCTGAACATGTGGATCGGTGACCACGCGGTGCCGGAGGGTCCCGGACTGACCGGACCGCTGGCCGGGCCGACCGGCCCCAACCTCGCGATGGCCGAGGCGTACGCCTGGCTCGACCACCACCTGCGGGGCGAGGCGAACGACGTGCCCGACTGGCCTCAGGTCAACAACCAGATCATGTTCACCTACGAGACCCGGCCGGGCTCCGGCACCGGAGACGACACCGTCGTCACCCCGGCGCGGCGCGAACCCCGGCAGACCTGGGGCGACGTCACCGTCTCCACCGAACGCTGGTATCTGGCCAACACCGGGGCCGGGCGCCGGGACGGTTCACTGACCGAGGAGCCCGCGCCCGGCTGGTCGCGCGGGTTCATCGCCGGGCACCTGACCGAGGCCACGGCGGTGGACGGGATCGTGGCGACCGGCAAGGCCGAGTGGAACGGCAATCCGAAGACCTACGAGACGGAGAAGTTCGACCGGCAGCACCTGGCGCTGTGGGCCACCGATCCGCTCCCCGCGGGCGCGGACCCGCACGTGGCACGCCGGATTCGCGGCATCCCCGAGGTCCGGCTGACCGTGCGCAGCTCCGCCGCGTCCACGACCCTGGTCGCGTATCTCTTCGACATCGCCGAGGACCGGACGGCGCGGATCGTCACGCACGAGCCGTACACCCTGTCCGACCTCGTGCCCGGCCAGGACACCACCGTCACCTGGCAGCTCCAGGCCGCCGCCTACGACGTGCCCGTCGGCCACCGGCTGGCCCTGGTCGTCAACAGCAAGGACAAGCTCTACTCCGACGCCGACGTCGAGGGCAGCACGACCACCGTCAGCTCCCCGCCGGGAGAGGAGTCCCACCTGGACCTGCCGCTGGGCTGACGGGCGACCCCGTCGTACAGCGGATCAGTCGTCGTACGACGGACCGGCCGCCCACGGCAGCAGGTCGGGGCGCTTGGCGGGGCGGCCGTCGCCGGAGGAGCGGCCGGTGAGGCGGCGGCCGATCCACGGGACGAGGTGTCGGCGGGTGAAGCGCAGGTCGGCCGTGCGGCGGGCGGTCCAGCCGGGGCGGACCGCCGGGGGGAGACCGACCGTCCAGTCGGACTCGGCGGGATGGCCGAGGGTCTGCCAGACGGCCTCGGCGACGCGCCGGTGGCCGTCCGCCGTGAGGTGGAGCCGGTCGTCGGCCCACATGCGCTGGTCGCCCAGGACCTCGGCGCCGTAGAGGTCGACGACCAGGGCGCCGTGGCGGGCCGCGAGGTCGTCGAGGAAGGCGAAGAGCTGTTCCATCCGGGGCAGGAAGCGGGCGGCGACCGGCCCGCGCCGGGCGGGGCTGCGCATCAGGACGAGCTGGCCGCAGGCCGGCGCGAGCCGTTCGACACAGCTCTCCAGGACCGCGCAGACCTCCTCCACGTCGCACTTGGGCCGCAGCACGTCGTTGAGGCCGCCGACCAGGGTGATCAGGTCGGCGCCCATCGCGGCGGCCACGTCGACCTGGTCCTCGGAGATCTGCCGGATCAGCTTGCCGCGCACGGCGAGATTCGCGTACCGGAAGCCCGGACCGTCCCCCGGCTCCGTCTGCTGAGCGGTCCCGGTCGCGGTTCCGTCCCCGCCCCCGGTGGCGGTGCGGGAAGCGGCGGCGAGGCGGGCGGCGAGCAGGTCCGCCCAGCCCCGGTAGGACCCGTCGGGCAGCAGGTCGGACATGCCCTCGGTGAAGGAGTCGCCGACCGCGACGAAGCTGCTGTACGCGGCCGGCGTCCGCGCGCCCGCCTCCGCGCCCGCCTGTGTGTCTGTCTGTGCGTCATTCTGCATGGCGCCGGAGATCCTATGCGACCGCTCAGGAGCACCGGCAACGAGGTCGGGACCCGTACCCGGTCGCCCCGGCCGTTCAGGGGCGTCCGGGACCGACCAGCTCCTTGAGCACGTCCTCCATCGTCACCAGCCCGATGCCGCGCCCCGCGTCGTCCACGACCGCCGCCAGGTGGGCGCTGCCCGCCCGCATCGCGGTGAGGACGTCGTCCAGCGGGGTGGCGGCGCCGACGCGGGTGATGTGCCGCAGGGCGGTGCGCCGGAAGGGCGCGTCCCGCGGATCGGCGTCCAGGGCGTCCTTGACGTGCAGGTAGCCCAGGACCCGGCCGTCGGGGTCGGCGACCGGGAAGCGGGAGTAACCGGAGTCGGCGGCGAGCGCTTCCAGGCCCTCGGGCGTGATGCCCAGCGGCGCGCGTACCACCCGCTCGGGCGGCACCACGATCTCGCCGATCGGCCGCCTGCCCAGCTCCAGGGCGTCCCGCAGCCGCTCGGCGGCCCGCTCGTCGAGCAGCCCCGCCGCCCCGGCGTCCACCACCATCCGGGACAGCTCGTCGTCGGAGAAGACGGCCGCCACCTCGGAGCGCGGCTCCACCCGCAGCAGCCGCAGCAGCGTGTTGGCGAACGCGTTGATCGCGAAGATCACCGGCCGCAGCGCCCTGGTCAGCCCCACCAGCGGGGGGCCGAGGACCAGCGCGGACCGCACCGGATCGGCCAGCGCGATGTTCTTCGGCACCATCTCGCCGAACAGCATGTGCAGATACGTGGCCACGGCCAGCGCGATCACGAACGCGATGACGTGGATCGCGCCCTCCGGCACGTGCACGGCGTGGAACACCGGCTCCAGCAGGTGCGCGATGGCGGGCTCGGCGACGATACCGAGCACCAGCGTGCACACGGTGATGCCGAGCTGCGCCGCGGCCAGCAGCGGCGAGAGGTGTTCCAGACCCCACACCACGCTGCGGGCGCGGCGGTCGCCGCTCTCGGCGAGGGTTTCCACCTGGCCGCGGCGTACCGAGATCATGGCGAATTCGGCGCCGACGAAGAACGCGTTCACCACGAGGGTGAGCGCGCCGATGAGCAACTGGACGACGGTCATCGGTCACGTCTCCGCTCGGCCGTGCCCGCGGTGTCGCCGGGCGCGTTGCCGGGCGGGTTGCCCGCCGTGGCGCCGGGCGTGCCGCCCGCCGCCCTGTCCGCGGCGGCGGGGGCCCGGGCCGCCCGCGCGGGGGAGATCAGCCGGGCCCGCGACGCCCGGTGCCCGCTCGCGTCGGTGACCTCGATCCGCCAGCCGTCCAGCTCGAAGGCGTCGCCGCGCGCCGGGATACGGCCGAGGCGCTGGGCCACCAGACCGGCCAGCGTCTCGTACGGCCCGTCGGGGGCGTGCAGCCCGATCCGCTCCAACTGGTCCTCGGTACGGGTCGCGCCGTCCGCGTCGTAGATCCGCCGCCCGTCCGGCGCCTCCCGCAGGAAGAGCAGGTCGGGAAGCTCGTGCGGGTCGTGCTCGTCGCGGACCTCGCCCACGACCTCCTCCACGATGTCCTCCATGGTCACCACGCCCGCCGTGCCCCCGTACTCGTCGATCACCACGGCCATCGAGCGCCGTCCGCCCAGCCGGTCGAGCAGCCGGTCGACCGTCAGCGTCTCCGGGACCAGCAGCGGTTCGCGCAGCAGCTCGGTGACCGGCACGCGCGGGCGCCGGTCGGCGGGGACCGCGAGGACGTCCTTGATGTGGGCGGTGCCGATCACCGAGTCCAGGCTGCCGCGGTAGACGGGGAAGCGGGACAGGCCGGTCGCGCGGGTCGCGTTCGCCACGTCCTCGGCGGTGGCCTGTGCTTCGAGCGCGGTGACCTGGACGCGCGGCGTCATCACGTTCTCCGCGGTGAGCTCGGCGAGGTTGAGGGTACGGACGAACAGCTCCGCGGTGTCCGCCTCCAGCACACCCTCCTTGGCCGAGTGCCGGGCCAGCGCGGCCAGCTCCTGCGGGCCGCGCGCCGACGCCAGCTCCTCCGCGGGTTCGAGGCCCATCGCGCGCAGCACCCGGTTCGCGGTGTTGTTGAGGTGGTGGATCAGCGGGTGGAAGGCGGCGGTGAAGGCGCGCTGCGGCGCCGCCACGGCCTTGGCGACCGGCAGCGGAGTG
Source organism: Streptomyces sp. NPDC088197 (assembly GCF_044741185.1). NCBI lineage: Bacteria > Bacillati > Actinomycetota > Actinomycetes > Kitasatosporales > Streptomycetaceae > Streptomyces > Streptomyces sp. NPDC088197. The sequence continues at coordinate 213,020 of NZ_JBIUSD010000004.1, read as the reverse complement.
GAGATCGCCCAGTTCTTCGGCACCAGCTCGCCGACCACCATCAGCGCCACCGTGGACAGGGCGGTGCCCAGCACCAGGGCGACGGAGGACGACGCCGAGTCCGGCAGCCCCGCGGCCCGCAGCGGCCCGCGCAGCAGCTCCGCGATCGAGCTCTTGGCGAGCATGCCGATGACCAGCCCCGTCACGGTGATGCCGAGCTGCGCGCCGGAGAGCTGCACGGTCAGTGTGCGGACGGCCGCCAGCGCGGCCGCGGCGCCGCGCTCGCCGTCCCGCGTCGCGCGCTCCAGCTCACCGCGCTCGATCGTGGTCAGGGAGAATTCGGCCGCGACGAAGACGCCGCAGGCGAGGGTGAGCAGTACGGCCACCAACAGCAGAAGTGTTTCAGTCATCCGGTCACCTCGGTCCCATGATCGGCCACGACCGGGCCGACCGCTCGGTATTGGCGGTCCGGGGCCGGCCCGGTCGTCGCTCGGTGAACCGTCATGAGGTGAGCGGTTTGGTCCACCGGCGCCAGCGGGACTCGCGGGTGTACCCGGCCGCTCTCCAGGCGTGCTGCGCCCGCTCGTTGCGTTCGAGCACCATCGCGTCGCCGCGCCTGCCGCCGAGCGCGGTGAAGCGGCGTTCGGCGGCGTCTAGGAGCGCGGTCGCTACGCCCTGACGCCGGGCGTCCGGGTGGACGGCGAGGCGGTAGAGGTGGCAGCGCCAGCCGTCGAAACCGGCGATGACCGTACCGACGAGGTCGCCGTCCCGCTCGGCGAGGAGCAGGGCGCCGGGGTCGCGGGCGATCAGTCGTTCCACTCCCGCCCGGTCGTCGCTGATGCTGGTGCCCTCGGCCGCGACCCGCCAGAAGGCGAGGACGGGCAGGGCGTCGGAGGGGGTGGCGGTCCGAAGGTGAAGATCGCTCATCACCGCAGCCAATCACCGCACCGATTTCCGGGTGGGGAATTCCGGCATGCGAGATGAATGTCGTTCATGCCCTGCCAACGGTCGAAGGCCCCGATCCGTCCCCGGGGGGCGCGGGAGGTTCCCGGCGTTGCCGCGGAAGGCGCCCTTGCCGCTACTAGCGCCACGGCGCTAGCGTGGACGCATGTCGAAGACCCAGTTGAACGTTCGGGTGGACGAAGCCACGGCCGAGACGGCCCGGCAGCGCGCGTCGCAGCGCGGTATCAGTGTGAACCGCTATATCGAGGAACTCGTCCAGCAGGACGAGGGCGAGAACGGCAAGGCATTCGTCGAGGCCGCCGCCGACTTCATGAAGCGTTACGAAGAGGTCTTCGCCGAGGAGTTCGGCACCCGGGCGGCCGCCCGGGGTGAAGGCCCGCGTTGACCCTCCGTATCGACCTCGCATGGCTGCTGATGGTCGCCGAGCACTACACGCCGGGCGACCCGCAGGTGACCGACTGGGGCGCGCTCGTCGCGGCCGTCAGCAGGCACGACGCGGAGATCTTCGGCACGCCCGTCTACACCGACACCCACACCCGCGCCGCCGCCATGCTCCAGTTGCTCGTGCACGTCCCGGCGCTGGAGGAGACGAACGCGCTGTTCGCCTCCGCCGTGGCCTACGCCTACCTCGTCGCCAGCCGCCTCAAGCCCTCCATGACGCCGGAACAGGTACGTGACCTGGCCCGGCTGGTGAAGGACGGCTCGGCGCCACTGGACCGGATAGCCGACGAGCTGCGCACCTGGACGACGGAGGCGGAGCTGGGCCCGGCCGGACAGGTCGGATAGCGGCGCGCTCGCGGTCGCCCGTACGTACGGCTGCGCCCGCTCGCGGTTGCCCGTACGTACGGCTGCGCCCTGTACGGCGACGCCCCGCGCGGCTACGCCTTGTACGGCGCCGGGGCGAAGACCTCCGCGAAGGCGGCCGCGTCCCAGGTGCCGCCGAGCTGCGGGGCCAGCCAGTCGGGGGCGGCGGTGCGGAAGGCGGCGGGGGACAGGGCGCCGGCGGCTTCCGGCAGCGCGCCGAGCAGCGGCGCCTGCGCGACCTCGGGCAGGTCCGCGATGTTGCAGCGCTCGGCCAGCTCCGGCTCGGCGCGCCAGCTTCCGATGATCACACCGATGCAGTCGACCTTGCGGGCGCTGAGCGCTTCGACGGTCAGCGCCGTGCTGTTGAGGGTGCCGAGGCCGGCCGGGGCGACCAGCAGCACACGGGCCCGCAGCAGCGCCGCCGCGTCGGCGAGGGTCGAGCCCTGCTCGTCGTAGCGGACCAGCAGCCCGCCCGCGCCCTCGACCAGCACGACGTCGTGCACCGCGGACAGTTTGGCCGCCGCCTCGGCGATGTCCTCGGGGCCCACCGGCCGCAGCCCGGCGCGGCGGGCCGCCGTCGCGGGCGCCAACGGCTCGGGGTAGCGGGCCAGTTCGGCCGCCGTCACCGGACCCGCGAGCCTGGCCACCTCCGCGGCGTCCCCCTGCTCGCCGTCCGCCACGCCCGTCTGGGCGGGCTTGAGCACGGCCACGCTCAGCCCCTGCGCGAGCGACGCGGCGGCCACGGCGGCGGTGGCCACCGTCTTGCCGACCTCGGTACCCGTTCCGGTGATGACCACGATGGCCATGGTGTCGCTCCGTTCCTCGTTGCCGTGCCATGTCATGTCGCCGTGCCGCTCCGGGCGCCGCGCGTGTGCCCGGAGCGTACGGTCCCGGCGCGCCTCGTACCCGTGCCGGGACCGCTCATTCCGCCCAATTGGTGACGAGCGCGGTCAGCTCGTACGACGTATGCCGTACGGCGCGCGGTATGTCGGATGCCGTGCGCCTGCCGCCAAGGACGCGGCCCGGTCAGCCCGCGACGGCCGCGTCCCGTACCGCCGCGCAGATCCGCGCCACGTCGTCGTCGCCCGTCACATAGGGCGGCATCGTGTAGACGAGGTCGCGGAAGGGCCGCAGCCACACCCCGGCGCGCACCGCGGCGGCGGTGGCCGCCGCCATGTCGACCGGGTGGTCGAGCTGGACGACGCCGATCGCGCCGAGCACCCGCACATCGCGGACACCGGGCAGCGCGGCGACCCCGTCCAGGCCCTCGCGCAGCCCGGACTCGATGCGCTTGACCTCCAACGCCCAGTCGTGGTCGAGCAGCAGGTCGACGGAGGCGCAGGCGACGGCGGCGGCCAGCGGATTGCCCATGAAGGTCGGGCCGTGCGCCAGCACCGGCACCTCGCCGCGCGAGATGCCCTCGGCGACCTCGCCGGTGCACAGCGCCGCCGCCATCGTGAGATAGCCGCCGGTCAACGCCTTTCCGACGCACATCACATCGGGGCAGACCCCGGCGTGCTCGGCCGCGAAGAGCGTGCCGGTGCGGCCGAAACCGGTGGCGATCTCGTCGAAGACCAGCAGGACGTCGTGTTCGTCGCACGCCTCCCGCAGCACCCGCAGGTACTCGGGGGAGTGGAAGGACATGCCGCCCGCGCCCTGCACCACCGGCTCGACGATGACGGCGGCCAGCTCGTCGGCGTGCCGTCCGATCAACTCCCGCAGATGCGCGGTGTACACGGCGTCGGGCGCCGCGTCGAAGCCGGGCGGCGGGGCGTCGGCGAAGATCTGCCGGGGCAGCACGCCCGACCACAGCTCGTGCATGCCGCCGTCCGGATCGCACACCGACATCGGCTGCCAGGTGTCCCCGTGGTACCCGCCGCGCCAGGTCAGCAGCCGCTGCTTGCCCGGCCTGCCCAGCGAACGCCAGTACTGGAGGCACATCTTGATCGCGACCTCGACCGACACGGAACCCGAGTCGGCGAGGAAGACATGCCGCAGCGGCTCCGGCGTGATCTCCACCAGCTTGGCCGCGAGACGTACAGCGGGCTCGTGCGTGAGCCCGCCGAACATCACATGACTCATCCGGTCGAGCTGGGCGTGCGCCGCGTCGTCCAGCACGGGGTGCCGGTAGCCGTGGATCGCCGACCACCACGACGACATGCCGTCGACCAGTTCGGTACGGCCCTCGGCGGGCGCCGCGAGCCGCAGCCGTACGCCCGAGGCGGACGCGACGACAAGCGGCTCCTGACGGCCGGGCATCGGGCCGTACGGATGCCAGACGTGCTCCCGGTCCAGCGCCAGCAGCGTGTCCGGGTCGAGCGGCGCGTCGGGCGAGGGGCAGGGCTCAGGCATTGGGCGGCAGGTCCGTCCCCGCGCCGCGTCGCCGTACCGCCACCAGATCGGGGCGCGGGCCCTCGGCGCGTACCGGTTCCGTCCGCACCGTCTCGGTCCGCACGGGCGCCGCGCTCGCGGCGGGTGCCGCGTCCTCGTCGTGGCCGCAGGGGCCGCAGCCGCCTTCGTGCGAGCCGCACACGGAGCCGGAAGCGTGGGAACCGCAGCCGGTCGCCGCCTCCGCGACGTCGGCGCGGTGCGCGGGCAGCGTGGACGTCCCCGCGCCCTCCACCTCGAAGCCCGCGTCGGCGATCATGTCGAGGTCGGCCTGGCCCGCCTGGCCCTCGCTGGTCAGATAGTCGCCCAGGAAGATCGAGTTGACCAGGTGCAGGGCGAGCGGCTGCATCGTGCGCAGGTGCACCTCACGGCCGCCCGCGAGCCGTACCTCGACGTCCGGGCAGACGAACCGCGTCATCGCCAGGATGCGCAGGCAGCGCTGCGGGGTGAGATTCCACTCCTTGGCCAGCGGCGTGCCCTCGAACGGGATCAAGAAGTTCACCGGCACCGAGTCCGGGTCGAGCGCGCGCAGCGAGAACACCACGTCCACCAGGTCCGCGTCGCTCTCGCCCATACCCGCGATCAGCCCCGAGCACGCGGACAGCCCGGCGGCCTGCGCCTGCCGCACGGTGTCCACGCGGTCGGCGTAGGTGTGCGTCGTGGTGATGTCGCCGTAGGTGTTCTCGGAGGTGTTGAGGTTGTGGTTGTACGCGTCCGCGCCCGCCGTCCGCAGCCGCTCGGCCTGGCCGCCGGAGAGCAGGCCGAGGCAGGCGCACACCTCGACGTCCTCGTTCTGGTCCTTGATGGCCGCGATGGTCGCCGAGACCCGGTCCACGTCGCGGTCGGTGGGACCGCGCCCGCTCGCCACCAGGCACACCCGCTTGGCGCCGCCCGCCACCCCGGCGCGCGCCGCCGCGGCGGCCTCGTCGGGCTTGAGCCAGGTGTACTTGAGGATCTCGGCCTTCGAGCCGAGCCGCTGCGAACAGTACGAGCAGTCCTCGGGGCACAGCCCGGACTTGAGGTTGACCAGGTAGTTCAGCTTGACCCGGCGTCCGAACCACTGGCGGCGCACGTTGCCCGCGGCGGCCACCACGTCGAGCAGTTCGTCGTCGGAGGTCGCGAGGACGGCAAGCGCCTCGTCCCTGGTGGGCAGCTCGCGCCGCAGCCCCTTGTCCACGAGAGTGGTCAGCAGATCCATAGGGGCGATCCTCGCGCACGACGGCACCCGCGGCCAATGGCGGACCGCACAACTCGGGTGGCTACTGGTGTGTGCATCACCACACCCTGTGCATGTGTGCGGGCCAGTACGTTGCTGATGACGTCCGTGTGAGGGGGCGCGCGGCCCAACCAGAAGTGCCGCTGAACCGAAGTGCCACTGAAACGCTGAGCCGAAGAACCGCTGAGCCGAAAAGCCGCCGATCCGCCCGACCGGCTCGCGCACCGATCCGCCCGATCCATCGACCCGCCGACCCCAGGGACACCCGTGAAGAGCACCGACCCCGCCGACCCGCACGCCTCCGCCAGGAGCGACACCGCCGACCCGTCAGGTCCCTTCGGCTGGATCGCGGAACAGGCCAGGATCAGGCGCGAGGCCGGGCTCCGGCGGGAGTTGCGCCCCCGCCCGGCGGACTGGGAACTGCTCGACCTCGCGGGCAACGACTACCTCGGCCTGACCCGGCACCCCGAGGTCACGCAGGCGGGCGCCGACGCCTGCCTGCGCTGGGGCGCGGGCGCCACCGGTTCCCGGCTGGTCACCGGCAGCACCGCGCTGCACGCGGAACTCGAAGCGGAGATCGCCGACTTCACCGGCTTCGAGGCGGCCCTGGTCCTCGCCTCCGGCTACGCCGCCAACCTCGCCGCCGTCACCGCGCTGACCGGCCCCGACACCCTGCTGGTCTCCGATGCCGCCAACCACGCCTCACTGATCGACGGCTGCCGCCTGTCGCGCGCCACCACCGAAGTGGTGCCGCACGCCGACCCCGAGGCCGTACGCAAGGCGCTCGGCGCGCGGGCCCGGCGGGACGCCGACGCGTCCCGGTCCGGGGGAGCGTCCTCCGTCGTCGTCAGCGACTCGGTGTTCTCGGTGGACGGCGACGCGGCGCCGCTGCCCGCGCTCGCCGCGGCCTGCCGCGAGTACGGCGCCGCGCTGCTCGTCGACGACGCGCACGGCTTCGGCGTGCTGGGCGAGGGCGGGCGCGGCGCGCTCGCGGCGGCCGGACTCGCCGGGGCCCCCGACGTGGTGAGCACGGCGACGCTGTCGAAGGCGTTCGGCGCGCAGGGCGGTGTGGTGCTCGGCCCCGCGGCCGTCATCGAGCACCTGGTCAACGCCGCCCGCACCTTCATCTTCGACACCGGTCTCGCCCCGGCCGCGGCGGGCGCCGCCCTCGGCGCGCTGCGGCTGCTGCGGCGCGAGCCGGAGCGCGCCGACCGCGCGTTGCACGTGGCCCGCGCCTTCCACCGGATGCTGACCGCCGCGGAGTTGGACGCGACGGCGCCCGACGCCTGTGTGGTGTCGGTGCGCGCGCCCTCGCCCGAGGCGGCCGTCGAGTGGGCGGCCCGGTGCCGGGCCGCGGGTCTGGCCGTCGGCTGCTTCCGGCCGCCGTCCGTCCCCGACGGAGTGTCCCGGCTGCGGCTGACCGCGCGCTGCGACCTGACGGACGCGCAGGTCGCGGGCGCGGTGGACGTCATCGTCCGTACGGCGCCGCGCGGTTGAGGGCGCGGCCCGCCGCCGTCCGTCCGCCGCAGGAACCGACCCGGTCCTACGCGGGGCCGAGGTCGTCCCGGCGCAGCGCCCCGACGAAGTGCGACCAGGCACCCGGTGGGAAGAGCAGCGCGGGCCCCTCCTGGTCCTTGGAATCGCGGACGGCGAGCAGCCCCGAGGCCAGTCTCGCGGTCTCCACGCAGTTGTTCGCGGCGGTGCTGTGACTGCTCCTCCGCCATGTCACGCCGGAAATCGACGCGCTCGAGGAAACGTACCCGGACTGTGCCGCCATGGTGGCCTCCTTTATGCGCCTGCGAATCGCGACATCTCCCCGGCGATCTTACTGATCAACGCGACGGACTCGTCGCGAGGAAGGGCAATGTTGCTCAATCGGGTGAAAGCGGCGCCGTAAGCGGTGATGTCTTCTTTTCGATCGACGTAGAGACTACTCGTCAAATGATCGATAACAACCACGTCGAGATCAGCGATGCGCGGAAATGAGAAGATAACGAACGAACCCGTAACTCCTATGTGGCCTCCGGCACCGAAGGGCAGCACCTGGAGCCGGATCTGCGGCAGCGCGGCGGCGCGTTCCAGTGACCGCAACTGATCGGACATGACCGCGGGGCCGCCGACCACGCGGCGCAGCACGGCCTCGTCCAGCACGGCCCACAGTTCCAGCGGCTCGTCCTGGCGCAGCACCGCCTGCCGGGCGATCCGCACGTCGACCAGTGCGCCGGCCTCGCTCCGGGTCAGATGCGGCATGACGTCGCGGGTGAGCGCCCGGGCGTAGGCGGGGGTCTGGAGCAGGCCGGGCACCACGCTGTTCTCCATCGAGCGGGCCCGGCTGGCACCCGCCTCCAGGCTGATGAAGTCGCGGTACTCCACGGGCAGTACGTCGCGGAAGTCCTGCCACCAGCCGCGCTGTCTGCCCTGACCTGCCAGCGTGCCCAGCAGGTCGCGCAGATCGCGGTCGCGCACCTCGTAGACGTCGAGCAGCACGTCGACGTCCTCGGCGCTGACGCTGCTGCGGCCGGTCTCGATACGGCTGACTTTCGACTGGTGCCAGCCGGCCGCCTCGGCGACCTGCTCGCTGGTCATTCCGGACAGGTCGCGGAGTCGGCGCAGTTCGCCGCCGAGCTTGCGTCGTCGTACGGCGGGGACCCGTTCCATGGCCTCTCGCACCTCCTGAAGTGAGGGATGCCGGTAGTCGGGCGGTCATTACGACAGTGTGCCGACCAAATGCGTATCCACGTAGCAGAGTTCACCGATTTGAGCGACAGATATATGCATTGCGCGGTGGACCGTCCGAAACGGCGGCACGATTAGTGGCAGTCTGGCGCGAACCAGCCACTTCCGGGCGTGGCCCGGAGAGCCCGCGCCGATACCCCGGTCCGCGGTGGGATGGGAAAGGAACGATGTCGCCATGGCAGATCTGCAGGAAGCTTCCGTCACTCTGCCGAGCGACCCTGCCTCGGTACCGGCGGCCCGGCGCTACGTCTGCGCCCGACTCGCCGAATGGGGACTGCCGTCGGACGCCCCCTCGGTCGACGCCGTGCGCCTGATCGTCTCCGAGCTGGCCACCAACGCGGTGCTGCACACCTCGGGAATGTCGCCGACCTTCACCGTGGACGTGCGTCTCGAACGGCAGGAGCAGTTGCTGATCGGCGTGACCGACAGCCATCCGCGCTGGCCCCAGCGGCTGCCCGCGGCGGTCCAGCAGGACAACGGGCGCGGGATGGTGATCATTCGGCATCTGGCGGCGGAGTCCGGCGGCAGGCTGCGGATCACGCCGACCGACGAGGGCGGCAAGACGGTCTGGATCACGATCCCCTGGGCGGTCCCGGTGGCCTGAGGGACGGGCGCTGTTCACGGGCGCGTCGGCGGCACCAGCAGCGCCTCGGCTCCGACCGGTGCGAAACCGGCGGCGAGGAAGGCCCGCACGCTCGCCGCGTTGCCCGGGGCGATCTGGGCCCACAACGGCGCGCCGTCAGGGACGAGATGACGGGCCGCGAGAGCGAGGAGGCGGCCGAGGCCCTTGCCGCGGGCGTCCGGGTCCACCTCGACGGCGGTCTCCCAACGGCCCGCCACACCGCGGCCGATGAGGACGGTGCCGCCGGGCGCGGTCCAGGCCCGCACGTCGTCGCGGTGCTGGAGCGCCCGCACGATCCGCGGATGGGAGCGGTCGGTGGTCTCGGTGAGGGGGAGCGGGGGCGGCCCCGGCAGCGGGGCGGCCAGGGCCAGCAGGTCGAGGTTGTTGACCACACGGCCGGTGCGGGCGCAAAGAGCGCTCAGGAAAGGCGGGTTGAGCGGAGCGGACAGGTCGTCGGGCGGGAGCAGGGCACGGAGACCGGCACCGGTGCCTTCGGGCGCCGGGCATTCGGCCGTACCCGCCGTCCCCGACGTGCCCGCCGTCCCCGACGCGTCGGCGATGTCGGCGAAGACCACGGTGTGGGCGGTGAAGGCGATGACTCCGGCGTCGCGGGCCGACGGCTGGGCGACGAAGGTGACGGTCCCGTCGGCGGGCGGGAAGTCGCCTCGCGCGGCGGCGTCCAGCAGGGACCGCAGGGAGGGCCCGGCGCGGTGCGCCGCGGTGGTCGGCGAGCTCATCCGACCATCCTCTCAGCCGTCCCGTACGCGGCCGGACGCGCCTACGATCGGGTGACATGCGGCCGATCGCGGGGCCGGTCCCGCGAGTCTGTGCGTCATGATCAAGAACCGAGTCCGGTCGCTTCTCACGACCGGCGCGCTGACCCTGACCGCCGTACTCGCCGCGCAGACCGCGGCCACGTCGGAGACCGCGTCGGCCGTCGCCTCCGGACCCCTGTCCCCCGCGGCGCCCACCGCCCTGTCCGCGCCCTCCACGTCCCTCGTGCCCCGTCCCGCCCCCGCGGGCGACGACGGCTGGTGCCCGGTGGTCCACGACCCGCTGTTCGCCGCCGCCGACCGCAGCGTGGACGTCGAGCGCATCACCCCCGAGCCGTCCTACCGCCGCACGTGCGGGGAGCTGTTCCGCTCGGACGGCCGCGCCCCCGCCGTGGTCTTCCAGGAGGGCTTCCAGCCCAAGGCCGCGCAGGACGGGCAGTACGACCTCGCGGCGTACGTGCTGAAGAACCAGCCGTCGCCGTTCGTGAGCACCAGCTACGACCACGACCTCTACAAGCAGTGGAAGCCCGGCTTCAACTACTACGTGGACGCGCCCGGCGGCATCGACGTCAACGCCACGATCGGTGACACCCACAAGTGGGCCGACCAGCACGAGGTCGCCTTCCCCGGCGGCCTCGCCCGGCGGTTCATCGTCGGCGCCTGTCCCGTCGACAAGGCGACCAAGGACGAGGACCTGGCCGGCTGCGTACGCAACCCGTACTACGTGCCGTGGCGCGGGATTCCGGCGCCGCGTCCGCTCGCGCCGGTGCTGCTCCCGGCGGGCTGACCGTCCCCGATCCGGCCGGGGGAGCCGTACCCCCGGCCGGACCGGCCGTCCACGCCGCTGAAGGGGGTGCGGCGGGTCGCCCCGTCGCACCCGAGCCGCCGGCCCGCACGGTCCTACGGCTCCGGGCCGCTGTTCGGGCCGGAAGACGGCCGGGCCGCGCGGCGGCGAGTGCCAACCGCTCCACGGACCGTATACGCCGTACGGGCGCGATACGCGGCGCGGCCGGAATCGGCCGTCCGGGTCACGCCACCCGCCCGTACCAGACGGCGCTGGTCCAGATCCTTTCCAGCCGGACCCTGGCGCCGGTCTTGGGGGCGTGCCAGATCCGGCCGCTCCCGGCGTAGATCCCGACGTGGTAAATGGACCGGCCGGTGTGGAAGAACACCAGGTCACCGACGCGGCGGGCGCCCGACGAGATGTGCCGGGTGCTGTTGTACTGGGCGGCGGCGGTACGCGGCAGCTTCTTGCCCGCGCGCTTGAACGAGTACAGCGTCAGCCCCGAGCAGTCGAAGCGGTTCGGGCCGGTGGCGCCCCACTGGTAGGGCGAGCCCTTCTTCGACGCCGCCACGTTCAGGGCCTTCACGCCCATCGTCGCGGCCTCGGCCTGCTGGGCGGTGCCCGGCAGCAGCGCGGGCAGTGCGACCGCTGTGGCGGTGAGCACGGAGGCCGTCCCGAGCCGGGACAGCCGTCCGGAGATGCACTTGAGCGCGAACATGCGCAACCCTTCGTCATCAGCCTCCGAAGGATGACCTGTCGGGTTCGGGCTGGCGAAGATGCCCGGCCGCGTGGTGCGGCTTCACCCCAAGGGACGGCTCCGGCGCTGTGCCGTGACCGACCCGTCGTACCTGGGTCCTCCGCTCCCGCCGGTGCACTCATGTCGACCTGACGTCCACGCGGCGGCGGGACTGGGCGTCCGCGTGGACCGCCCCGCCACGGCGGCGGGGGCTTGTCGTCACTACGGATGGTGACGCACAGAACCGGCCACAGCCGGGCGGGAAACGCGCGGTGTGAGTCAGGTCACGACTCACCTATTCGGGTGGACACCGGGGCGAATCACCCGGTCCGCGCCTCCGGTCGCATCATCTGACCTGCGGATATGTGACGGACGATGGGCGGTTTTGGCCGGTGCGCGCAATTCGGCCGGAGAGCATGAATCGGCGGTGAATACGCCGATGGGATGAGCCCCTTTGGTGCAGTGCCGACGGTTTCGAGCGCGCAGAGTGACCGCGCTCACACCTGGTCTGTGTCGGCGTGCCGCGCGAGCTCTCCGTCGGCGGACCGCACGAGGCTCACACCAACGGGCCGCACGGACCGCACGGGCCGCGCTGACCGCACCAGCCTCACGCGGGCGGCGGCCCCGCGGCCGGATCGGGCGCCAGCGCCACCAGCCCCGACCGCCGCTCGCCGTCCAGCACCCGCAGGGCGCGGGCCAGCGTGGCGTGGTGCAGTTCGGTCTCGCCCCGCATGTGCATCACGGTCAGCGCGTCGCGCAGCGCGGTCGCCCGGCCCACCAGCGCCTGGGCGGCCCGCAGGGCGCTGTAGGTGTCGGCGGTGCGGGACGGATTGATCCGGCCGAGCAGATCGACGACCTCCAGGTAGGAGTCGATCAGCTCACCCTCGGAGCGGGTGAGCGCCGGAAGCGGCGGCAGTTCCGGGACCACCGCGGGTCACCGCAGGCCGTACGCGGGGCCGTTGGTCTTGCGGCTGGTGGTCAGCTTGTCCACCAGCCCGTAGGCGACGGCCTCTTCGCCGTCGAGGACCTTGTCCCGCTCGATGTCGGTACGGATCCGCTCGATGTCCTGGCCAGTGTGCCGGGCCAGCAGCGTCTCCAACTGCTCGCGGGTGCGCAGCAGTTCGTTGGCCTGGATCTCTAGGTCCGAGATGGGCCCCTGGACCACCTCGCCGAGCGACGGCTGGTGGATCAGCACCCGCGCGCCCGGAGTGATCATGCGCTTGCCCGGCGCGCCCGCCGCCAGCAGCACGGCCGCGGCCGAGGCGGCCTGCCCGATGCAGACCGTCGCCACGTCGCAGGTGACGAACTGCATCGTGTCGTAGATGGCGGTCATCGCCGAGAACGAGCCGCCGGGCGAGTTGATGTAGAGGCTGATGTCCTGCTCGGGGGCGGCGTTCTCCAGGTGGATGAGCTGGGCCATCACGTCGTTCGCCGAGCTGTCGTCGACCTGGGTGCCCAGGAAGATGATCCGCTCCTGGAGCAGCTTGGAGTACGGGTCCATCGTGCGGACGCCGTTGCTGCTGCGTTCGGTGAACTCGGGCAGGACGTAGCGGGCGGTGGGACGGAACACGGCGTGCACCTCCGGGCGGATCTGGGCGCAGGAACTGGCCACAGGTCAAAATGTACAGGACGTACATCTCGTTATGATGGGGAGCATGACCCATGACGTCCCGGTGACACAAGCGCGTGCCGAGCTCGCGGAACTGATCAACCGCGTGGTCTACGGCGGCGAACAGGTGGTGCTGACCCGCCACGGCAAGCCGCTCGTCGCCCTGGTGTCCGCCGCTGACCTGCAACGACTGCGTGATCTCGACGAGCAGGCCGAGGAGCAGGTGATCAGTACGGTCTCCGCCGTCGGCTCCCGTACGTCCGCCACGGGCGAACGCCGACGGTTCGGCATCGCGGCCGAGCACCGGGGTCACCAGACCGGCGACCGTCGTCCGTAACAGCGACCGCCGCCCGTAACAGGGGTTAACGCAGTCGAAACCGCGTCGAACTAATCTCGCGGGTTCTGACGACTGTGAGGTGTGGCTGTGCAGTTGACCCCCCACGAGCAGGAACGCCTGCTCATCCATGTCGCCGCGGACGTGGCGGCCAAGCGGCGCGCCCGCGGGCTGCGGCTCAACCACCCCGAGGCGGTCGCGCTCATCACCGCGCATCTGCTCGAAGGGGCCCGCGACGGCCGCGGCGTCTCGGAACTGATGGAGTCCGGGCGCACCGTGCTGACCCGCGCCGACGTCATGGACGGCATCCCCGAGATGATCCACGACGTGCAGGTCGAGGCCACGTTCCCCGACGGCACCAAGCTCGTCACCGTCCACCAGCCGATCGTCTGACGGGCAGGAGCGCCATGATCCCCGGAGAGATCCTCAGCGCGGACGCGCCCGTGCCGCTCAACGCGGGCCGTCCGGTGACCCGCCTCACCGTTCTCAACGCGGCCGACCGGCCCGTCCAGGTCGGCTCGCACTACCACTTCGCCGAGGCCAACCCCGGTCTGGAGTTCGACCGCGCCGCCGCCCGCGGCCTGCGGCTGAACATCGCCGCGGGCACCGCCGTACGCTTCGAGCCCGGCATCCCCGCCGAGGTCGAACTCGTGCCGATCGCCGGACAGCGCGTCGTGGCCGGGCTGCGCGGCGAGACCGCGGGGGCGCTCGATGGCTGACCTCTCGCGGGCCGTATACGCCGACCTCTACGGCCCCACCACCGGGGACCGGGTCCGGCTGGCCGACACCGACCTGCTGATCGAGGTCGAACGCGACCTGGCGGGCGGGCCGGGACTCGCGGGCGACGAAGCCGTCTTCGGCGGCGGCAAGGTGATCCGCGAGTCGATGGGCCAGGCGCGCACCAGCCGCGCGGAGGGCGCGCCCGACACCGTCATCACCGGCGCCGTCGTCCTCGACCACTGGGGCGTGGTCAAGGCGGACATCGGCATCCGCGACGGCCGGATCACCGCGCTGGGCAAGGCGGGCAACCCCGAGACGATGGACGGCGTCCACCCCGACCTCGTCATCGGCCCCGAGACCGAGATCATCGCGGGCAACGGCAAGATCCTCACCGCGGGCACCATCGACGCGCACGTCCACTTCATCTCGCCGACGCTGCTGCCGCAGGCCCTGTCGGCGGGCGTCACCACCGTCATCGGCGGCGGCACGGGACCGGCCGAGGGCACCAAGGCGACCACCGTCACGCCCGGCGGCTGGCACCTGGCGCGGATGTTCGCGGGCCTGGAGGCGTACCCGGTCAACGTCGGGCTGCTCGGCAAGGGCAACACCGTCAACCAGCGGTCCATGCACGACCAACTGCGCGCCGGAGCCGTCGGGTTCAAGATCCACGAGGACTGGGGCGCCACCCCCGCCGCCATCGACGCCTGCCTGACGGTCTGTGAGCGGACCGGCGCCCAACTGGCCATCCACACCGACACGTTGAACGAGGCCGGATTCGTCGAGGACACCCTGGCCGCCATCGCGGGCCGGGGCATCCACGCCTACCACACCGAAGGCGCGGGCGGCGGGCACGCGCCCGACATCATCACCGTGGTCTCGCAGCCGCACGTGCTGCCGTCCTCGACCAACCCGACCCGGCCGCACACCGTCAACACCGTCGAGGAGCACCTCGACATGCTGATGGTCTGCCACCACCTCAACCCGTCGGTCCCCGAGGATCTCGCCTTCGCCGAGTCCCGGATCCGCCCGTCGACCATCGCCGCCGAGGACGTCCTGCACGACCTCGGCGCGATCAGCATCATCAGCTCCGACTCACAGGCCATGGGCCGGATCGGCGAAGTCGCCCTGCGCACCTGGCAGACCGCGCACGTGATGAAGCGACGCCGCGGCGCGCTCCCCGGCGACGGCGCGGCCGACAACCACCGCGCCCGCCGCTATGTCGCCAAATACACCATCAACCCCGCGGTCGCGCAGGGCCTCGACCACGAGATCGGCTCCGTCGAGGCCGGGAAGCTCGCCGACCTGGTGCTGTGGGAACCGGCGTTCTTCGGAGTCAAGCCGCAACTCGTCATCAAGGGCGGGCAGATCGCCTACGCCCAGATGGGCGACGCCAATGCGTCCATCCCCACCCCCCAACCCGTGCTTCCCCGGCCGATGTTCGGCGCGGTCGGCGCCGCGCCCGCCGCCAACTCCGTCAACTTCGTCAACGAGGCGGCGCTGGAGGACGGCCTGCCCGAACGCCTCGGCCTCGGCAAGGAGTTCGTGCCGATCCGTAGTACACGCGCCCTGACCAAGGCCGACATGCGGGAGAACGACGCGCTGCCGAGAGTCGAGGTCGAACCCGACACGTTCACCGTACGGATCGACGGCGAGGTCGTGGAGCCCGCGCCCGCGCCGGAACTCCCCATGGCCCAGCGGTACTTCCTCTTCTGAGACCATGACCCCGACGACACCGCCCCCTACGACCACGACGCCGGCCGCGCGCGCCGCCCTGCTGCTGCTCGCCGACGGCCGCTTCCCGGCCGGCGGCCACGCGCACTCCGGCGGCGCGGAGGCCGCGGTCGCGGACGGCCGGGTGCGGGACGCGGCGACCCTGGCGGATTTCTGCCGGGGCCGTCTGCACACCACTGGACTGGTCGCCGCCGCACTGGCCGCGGCGGCGACCTTCGGCCTCGACCCGCTCGTCCTCGACGCGGCGGCCGACGCCCGCACCCCCTCGCCCGCCCTGCGCACCACCTCCCGCAAGCTCGGCCGCCAGCTCCTGCGCGCCGCCCGCGCCGCCTGGCCCGCACCCGCGCTCGACCAGCTCGCCGCCGCCCGCCCGCGCGGCGCCCACCAGCCCGTCGTCCTCGGCGTCACCGCCCGCGCCGCCGGCCTGCTCCCGCAGGACGCGGCACACGTCGCCGCCTACGAGTCCGTCAGCGGGCCCGCGACCGCCGCCGTACGGCTGCTGAGCCTCGACCCCTTCCACGCCGCGGCCGTACTCGCCCGGCTGGCACCGTGCGTCGACGAGGCGGCCGCCGCGGCGGCGCTCGCCGCCGAACGCGCCCTCGCCGAAGGCCCGGACGTGCTGCCCGCCGCGTCTGCGCCGCTGCTCGACCTTGCCGCGCAGGACCACGCCGCCTGGCCCGTACGCCTCTTCGCCTCCTGACCCGCCTCCCGATCCGCCTCCCGATCCGCCTTCCGATCCGCCTCCCGATCCGCAGCTTCATCCGCCGCCCGGTTCCGAACGCCGTCCGCACCAACGGAGTTGACCATGCATCTCGACCACCCCGAGACCTTCCCCGAGCGGTACGCGCACTCCTCGCCCGCCGTCCGCGCCGACGGCAGGCGGCGCGCGCTGCGGATCGGGCTCGGCGGCCCGGTCGGGTCCGGCAAGACCGCGACCGTCGCGGCGCTGTGCCGCAGACTGCGCGACGACCTGTCGATCGCCGTGGTCACCAATGACATCTACACGCGCGAGGACGCCGAATTCCTGCTGCGCAACGCGGTGCTGCCCGCCGAACGGATCGCCGCCGTGGAGACCGGCGCGTGCCCGCACACCGCGATCCGGGACGACATCTCCGCGAATCTCGAAGCCGTCGAGGACCTGGAGGACGCGGTCGGCCCGCTCGACCTCATCCTCGTCGAGTCCGGCGGCGACAATCTGACCGCCACCTTCTCCAAGGGACTGGTGGACGCGCAGATCTTCGTCATCGACGTGGCGGGCGGCGACGACATCCCCCGCAAGGGCGGCCCCGGCGTCACCACCGCCGACCTCCTCGTGATCAACAAGACCGACCTCGCCCCCTACGTCGGAGCCGACCTCACCCGCATGTCCCGCGACGCCGCCGCCCAGCGCGGCGACCTGCCGGTCGTCCTCACCTCCGTCGCCGCCCCCGACGGCGTCGCCCCGGTCGCCGCCTGGGTGGGCGACCGTCTGGCCGCCTGGGCCGCCGTCCCCGCGACGACGGCGTGAACGACGTGGCGGTCCGCGACACCGCGCGCGGCGTCGTCGCCACGGCGCGGATCGTCGCCGCCCCCGACGGGCACGGCGGTACGGCGCTGCCCGTGCTGGCCGGTGACGGACCGCTGGCGCTGCGGCGCAGCCGGGTCGTCGGCGGCGCCGACGGCGAAGGGGCCGGAGTGATGGTGGTCGGCGCGATGAGCGCGCCGCTCGGCGGCGACCGCCTGCGGATCGAGGCGGAGGTGGGACAGGGCGCGCGGCTCGCGGTGGGGTCCGCCGCGGCCACGGTGTCCCTGCCGGGGCGGGACGGCGGCCGGGCGACGTACGACGTGCGGCTGACCGTACGGGCCGGTGGCGCGCTGCGCTGGCTGCCCGAGCCGGTGATCGCCGCCCACCGCAGCGACCTGCGGATGACCACCCGCGTGGACCTCGCCCCCGGCGCGCGCCTCCTGCTGCGGGACGAACAGATCCTCGGCCGCCACGCGGAACCCCCCGGCCGCCTCAGCACCCGGCTGACCGCCCACCTCGACGGCCGCCCGCTCCTGGACCAGGAACTCCGCTTCGGCCCCGGCGCCCCCACCGGCTGGGACGGACCGGCCGTCCTCGGCCGCTACCGGGCCGTCGGCCAACTCCTGCTGATCGAACCCGGCTTCGCCGACCTCCCGGCCGTCGCCCGCACGCTGCCCGCCGACCCCGCCGAAGGCCGGGCGGCCGTCACCCCGCTCGCGGGCCCCGCCGCGTTGATCACCGCGGTGGCCGCGGACGGCCTGCGCCTGCGCCGTCTGCTGGACGCCGGTCTGGCGGCCGTCCGGGCCGCGAGCGCGCCCGCCGACTAAGGCGTGTCCGGGGAAACGGCCGTCACCCGTGCGGCGGCAGCCACCTCACGCCCAACTCGTCCGCAGAATCACACTTTGATGAAGAATCACCCGCCTGGCCTGTTCACAGGCGACTCACAGGGGAAAGGATTCGCTCCGCAGCAACTGTGACCACCGTGGCCACAAGCCACGGACCAGGAGGGGAGTTTCCGCCTTGAGACGCACGATCGTGCTCGTCTCCACCGGCGCCCTGATCGCGGGCGCCATCGCAGCCGCCCCGGCGGCCACCGCACAGTCGCACGACCAGCCGTCGAGATCGGCGCGGTCCGTCACCGTACCCGAGTCCGTCGGCGTGGTGATCGCCGCCGCGAACGCCGCCCGCAAGGGCATCGACTGGGCTGCCTGCCCGGCGAGTTGGAACATTCCGTCGCCGATCACCTGCGGCTATGTGACCGTGCCCGTCGACTACGGCAAGCCGTTCGGCGCGACCGTCAAGCTGGCCGTGGACCGGGCGGGCAACACCGGTACCCCGGCCGAACGGCAGGGCGCGCTGATCTACAACCCGGGCGGTCCCGGCGGCTCGGGACTGCGCTTCCCGGTCCGGGTCACCACCTCCTCCGCACTGTGGGTCAAGACGGCGAAGGCGTACGACTTCGTGGGCTTCGACCCGCGCGGCGTCGGCCACTCCGCCCCGATCTCCTGTGAGGACCCGCAGGAGTACGTGAAAGCCCCCAAGGCCGACCCGGTGCCGGACAGCGAGGCCGACAAGCTCGCACAGCGCAAGCTCGCCGCCGAGTACGCCGACGGCTGCCTGGAGCGCACCGGCGCGCGGACGCTCTCCCAGATGACCACGCAGAACACCGCCCGCGACCTGGACGTCATCCGCGCCGCGCTGCACGAGAAGAAGCTCAACTACCTGGGCGTCTCCTACGGCACGTACCTCGGCGCGGTCTACGCGACGCTCTTCCCGACACACGTGCGCCGGTTGATCGTGGACAGCGTCGTCAACCCGGCGCAGGACCAGATCTGGTACCGGAACAACCTGGACCAGGACGTGGCCTTCCAGGGCCGCTGGGACGACTGGGAGGCGTGGGTCGCGACGTACGACTCCGTCTACCACCTCGGCGACACGCCCGCGAAGGTCGAGCAGAAGTGGCTCGCGCTGCGCGCCGCCGCCAAGAGCCACCCGATCGGCGGCGTCGTCGGGCCGAACGAACTCCTCGGCTTCTTCCAGAACGCGCCCTACTACGACTCGACGTGGGCCACGGTCGCGGGCGTCTGGAGCCGCTACGAGGCGGGTGACACCCAGGCGCTGCTCGACGCGGCGGCGCCCGACCTGTCCGACACCGCGGGCAACATCTCGGCCGAGAACAGCAACGCCGTGTACACCGCGGTGGAGTGCACCGACGCCAAGTGGCCCACGAATTGGCGCACATGGGACCGGGACAACACCGCGCTGCACGCCAAGTACCCCTTCCTGACGTGGGAGAACGCCTGGCTGAACCTGCCGTGCGCCACCTGGGGCGTCAAGCAGCAGCGCCCGGTGGACGTCCGCTCGCACCATGGGCTGCCCGCCGTGCTGATCGTGCAGAGCACCAGGGACGCGGCGACCCCCTACACCGGGGCGCTCGAACTCCACCGCCGCCTGGCGGGCTCCCGCTTGATCACCGAGAAGGACGCGGGCTCGCACGGCGTCACCAACCTGGTGAACCCGTGCATCAACTCCCGTGTCGAGAGCTATCTGTTGACGGGCACGGTCGACGCCCACGACGTGGTGTGCGGACCCCACGCCGCACCCGTCCCCGCCGCGCCCTAGGGCGCGGAACCGGCGAGACCGCGTACGGGCGGTCCACCCACCTTCACGGTGCGGTGGGCCGCCCACCGCGCGTCCGGCGTGACGGCCGCGCCGCCGCGGGGCGACGACGACCGCGGTACGGCTACGGCCGCTTCGCGGCGGTGTCGGTGAAGGCGGCGGCGAAGGCCGCACGGGTGGGGGAGTCCGCGCGCCGGTCCAGGACCGCGAAGACGGCCTGGTCGAAGGCGCCCACGAAGCGGCCGTCGCCGGTCAGCAGCCGGGCGAAGGCGGCGGCGACCCGCGCCGGGTCGTTCATGAAGACCCCGCCGCCCCAGGCGCCCAGCACCAGGCGCCGGTAGCCGTGTACGGCGGCCACCTCCAGGACCCGCTCGGCGCGCGCGTCGAGGGCCGCTCCGACGAGGGGCACGCGCTCGGGCGTCGTGCGCGCGATGACCCCGGCGTTCGGCGCGGGCGAGGTGAGGAAGCCGACGGTGTACGGCACGTCGAGCAGCGTGCCGCTGTCGTCGCGGAAGACCGGCACGGCGGGGGAGTGGATGACGCGGTCGCTGTAGAAGACATCGGTGTCCGCCCGGTGGTGGGCGTAGAACTCGGGTGCGCGCAGCAGACAGGTGTAGAGCGCGGAGGAACGGCACAGCGCCTCCTCCTGCGCCTGCGCTCCCTTGACGTAACCGCCGCCGGGGTTGCGTGCGGAGGCGAAGTTGAGCACGGCCACCGCGCCGCCCGCGGCGTCTGCCGCGACCAGCCTGGCCGCCGCCTCCATGCTGCTCTCCGGCGTCACCTCGCAGCGCACGGGCCCGTCGCCCCACGCTCCCTCGCCGGGGACCGCGACCGGCGCGGGGCCGTACATCCGGGTCCCGTCGGCCGCCGCCGCGACGGCCTCGCCGAGCGGGACGTACCGTCCGGCCGGGGAGTCGTACCCGCCCTCCGCCGCGATCCGCTGATTCTCCGTGGCGATGTTCCGCAGACGAGCACTCATGCCCAGGACGGTAGGGCGTGTACGGGCTCCGGCGCGAGTGAATTCGGGCGGTCGCGGCGGCCGTCGGCCGATCCGTACGGGCTGATCCCGGACTTCGTACGGCTTCGTCCGGCCTTCCGGCCGGCTTCTTGCGGGCGGCGGTAGACGCGATATATCGTGAGTCGCGTTCCGTTTCCCTGGGAGGTAGTGCCGTGTCCGAGCTGTCCCCGAAGGCGCGTTCCGGCGAGCCGAGGATGCGGGCGTCCGACGACGAGCGCGACCGTACGGCGGCGCTGCTGGCGGAGGCATTCGCCGCGGGCCGGCTGACCGCCGAGGAGCACGCCGAGCGGATGGAGGCGGCCTACGCCGCCAGGACCCGCGGCGACTTGGCGCCGCTCACCGCCGACCTGCCCGCCCCCGCGCCCGGCGCCCCGCTCGCCTCGCCCGCCGACAACGAGGCGGTGCGGGCGCTGTTCAGCAAGGTCCGCCGCTCGGGCCAGTGGCCGGTGCCGCCGCACACCGTCGTACGGGCCAGCTTCGGCGCCGTCGTGATCGACCTGCGGCAGGCGGTGTTCACCCGCCGCGAGGTGGTCATCCAGGCCGACTCCTTCTTCGGCAAGGTCGAGGTCATCGTCCCCGACCACGCGCAGGTCTACGACGTCGGCACGGCGCTGTTCGGCAAGCGCTCCCAGCACGGCCGCCGCAGCGACAAGAGCGGCGTGGACGGACCGGTCGTGCGGATCACCGGACGCTCCGTCTTCGGCCACGTCCGGGTGATGCGCCGCTTCAAGTGGCCCTGGCGGGACGGCCGCTGACGCCGCGGCGCCGACCGGGCGTCACGCCCCGCGCCCGGCCAGCCAGCGGTCCTCGGCCGCGTAGTCGAACCAGTCGCCGTGCTCCGACAGCCGCGCCGGCAGCGGGAACACCTCGCGCCAGTCCGCCTTGTCCAGCTCCGCCGCCAGCCAGGCCACCGTCCCCGGCAGCGACTCCTCGTACGAGGTGACCGCGCGGTAGCCCAGTTCGCGCTCGGCCGCCGACATGTCCAGCACCATCGGGTACGGCATGCCCCACGGAGTGTCGCCCACGGTCGGCTCCGGCGGCGGCCCGTCCACCAGCACGGTCTCGCTGGTCACACCGAGCGCCCGGTCCACCGCGGCGGAGATCTCCGCGACGGTCGGCACCCGCGGATCACCCGCGTTGAGCGCACGGGAGCCCGGCTTCGCCGCCGCCAGCCGGACCAGCTCGGCGATGTTCGACGCGTGCACCGGATGGAACCGGCTCCTGCCCCCGTACGCCAGCACCCGCACCGGACGGCCGTCCAGCGCGCGCTTGACGAAGTACATCTCACGCGGCAGCGGACTGTGCGGGCCGTGGATCGCCCCGGCGCGCAGCAGCGTCGACGGCAGCCGCTCGCCCGCCTCCAGCAGCGTCCGCTCCAACTCGACCTTGCGGGTGCCGTACGTCGCGGGGCCCGGCGCGACCGTCGCGCAGGTCTCCGGGAGCGGCACCGGGAAGCGCGGGGAGCCGTCCGGCTCGGCCTGCGTGTCGAAATTGCGTCCCGCCTCGTCCTCGTACACCGCCGCGCTGGAGATCACCACCGCGGAACCGATCCGGTCGGACAGCGACAGCAACTGCCGTGCGTCGGCGCCGTCGTAGGCCACACAGTCCAGCAGGACGTCGCAGCCGTCGCCGAGCGCCGCGGCCAGCGCGGCGCTGTCCGAGCGGTCGACCCGGACCGTACGCACGCCCGGCGGCCACCCCTCGTCCGATCCGCCGCCGCGCGAGGCGGCCGTCACCTGCCAGCCGTCCGCGGCCAGGGCGCGTACGGCCTGCCGCCCGATCTGTCCAGAAGCGCCGATCACGAACGCGGTTCCCGTCATGGTGAGGACGCTATGCGGGCGGGCACCGCGCGGACCAGAGGGGTTCGCCCTGCGCGGATTCGCCCTCGGCGCAACCCCGGCAGCGCGAGGCGGAGCCCCGGCAGCGCGTGGCGGGGTCCCGGCGGGGCGCGGCGCGATCCCGGCGGGGCGGGAACAGGCCCCGGATCAGGACGACTTGCGGCGCAGCCGCCCCCCGGTGCCGCCCTGCGCGAGCGCCGCCTGCTCGGCCTTCACCTCGCCCGCGTACCGGTCCACGTACTCCTGCCCGGACATCGCCATGATCGCGTACATGATCTCGTCGGTCACCGACCGCACCACGTACCGCTCTTCCTCCATGCCGAAGAAGCGGCTGAAGTCCAGCGGCTCGCCGAAGCGGATGGTGACCCGGCCGATCCGCGGGAACTTCCGTCCCGGCGGCTGGAGTTCGAAGGTGCCGAGCACCGCGCAGGGGATCACGGGGGCCTGGGCGCGCAGCGCCATCAGCGCGACGCCGGTCCTGCCGCGGTACAGCCGCCCGTCGTGCGAGCGGGTGCCCTCCGGGTAGATGCCCAGCAGCTCGTCGCGCTCCAGGACCTCGATCGCCGCGGTGACGGCCGCCTGCGACGCCTTGCCGCCCGACCGGTCGACCGGGATCTGTCCGACGCTGCGGAAGAACGCCGCCGTCAGCCGCCCCTTCAGACCGGGACCGGTGAAGTACTCGGCCTTGGCCAGGAAGGTGATGCGGCGCGGCAGGATCGCGGGCATCACGAAATGGTCGGTGAACGACAGGTGATTGCCCGCGATGATCGCCCGGCCGCTCTCGGGGATGTTCTCCATCCCCTCGATCCGGGGCCGGAACATCAGCCGCAACAGCGGCCCGAGGACCACGTACTTGAGCAGTCGGTAGAACACGGTGGCTGCCTCCCCTGACCCGTCCCGGTGCGCCCGGAGAGCGGTGCCCCGATCCTCGGTGCCCCGGCAGAGTAGTGCCCGCGCCCCCGCCGCGCGAGCCCGGAGCACGCCCACGACCCGCGCCTTTGACCGGCCCGGGGCGTACGCACGGTTCTCCGGTCAGTGTCCGGCCGGCCCCGACTCCTCGCCCTGCCCGGCGTGTTGGGCCGCGCGCGGCATCAGGAAGGCCACCAAGAAGGCGGCGGCGAGCCCGCCCGCCGCCATCAGCAAGGTGGCCACGGCCGCCGCGCCCATGCCGTGTCCGGTCCGGGCGAAGAAGGCCGTGCCCAGGACGGCGACGCCGATCGAACCGCCGAGCTGCTGCACCGCGTTGAGCACCCCGGAGGCGGAGCCGGTCTCCTGGTCGGACACACCCGCCAGCGCGATGTCGAAGAACGGCGCCATCACCACACCGAGTCCCGCGCCGCTGACCAGCAGGGACGGTACGAGCTGCCAGCTCGTCACGGAGTCGCCCGCCAGGCGCACGGTCAGCGCCACCGCGCCCACGGACAGCGCGGTGAGCAGCAGTCCGCCCTGTACGGCACGGCGGCCGTAGCGCGGGCCGAGCCACATGCCGGACAGCGTCGCGCCGACGGCGGAGCCGAACGCCCAGGGGATCATCGTCGCGCCCGCGTGCAGGGCGCTGAAGCCGAGCCCGTACTGGAGGTAGAGGGTGACCACCAGCATCAGGCCGGTCAGCGCGGCGAAGAAGACCAGGCCGACGGCGAGGGAGCCGGTGTAGCCGCGGTGCCGGAACAGCCCCGGCTCGATCAGCGGCGAGCCGCCGCGGGCCCGTACCGACTTCTGGTAGCGCGCGAAGAGGACGAGGACCGGTACGGACGCCGCCATGCAGAGGTGACTCCACAGCGGCCAGCCCAGGTCGCGGCCCTGCACCAGCGGATAGACCAGCAGCAGAACGGCGACGCTGAGGATGCCGACACCCGGCACGTCGAGCCGGGGCGGCCGTGGGGCGCGGCTCTCCGGCAGTACGCGCAGGGCGGCGGCGAAGGCGACGAGCGCGATCGGCACATTGATCAGGAAGATCGCCCGCCAGCCGGTGCCGAACAGATCGGCGTCGGTCAGGAAACCCCCGAGCACCGGACCGGCGACCGCCGCCAGACCCATCACCGGCCCGAACACGCCGAAGGCGGCACCCATTTCGGCCGGCGGAAAGACCTCCCTGATCAGGCCGAGGCCCTGCGGCACCATCATCGCGGCGAACGCGCCCTGCGCCGCCCGCATGCCGATCAGCATGTCCGCGGAGCCCGAGCAGGCGCACAGCAGCGAGCAGACCGCGAAGCCCGCCACCCCGATCAGGAACATCCGGCGGCGGCCGACGATGTCACCGAGCCGCGCTCCGGTGATCATCAGGACGGCGAAGGCGAGGGTGTACGCGGCGGCGATCCACTGGATACGGGTGGAGCTGCCGCCGAAGTCCGCCTGGATCGAGGGCGAGGCCACGCCGACGATCGTGGCGTCCAGCAGGTCCATCACCTCCACGGCCAGGACCACGGCGAGGGCGAGCCAGCGCAGCCGCGCACCGCCGGCCGGGGCCGCGTCCGGCTCCGACGCGCGATCCGGGTCCTCGGTGAGGGTCGATGCGGTCACGGTGATTCCTCCGGGCGGTGGCGGGACGGCGTGCTGTGAACGAACACTGTTCTACTTACGAACACTGTTCGCGTCAAGTACGATGTTCGCAGCAGCTGTCCCTGGAGGTTCCACCGCCGTGACCGAGATCCCCGCCCCGCCCTGGGGGCCGACCCGCAAGCGCGCGCCGCGCCGCGTCCTCAGCCAGGACGGGATCATCGCGGCGGCCCTGCGGATCGTCGACACCGAGGGCATCGACGCGATGAGCATGCGCCGGGTCGCCCAGGAGCTGGGCACGGGAGCGGCCTCCCTCTACGCGCACGTCGCCGGGCGGGACGAGCTGATCGCCCTGGTCCTCGACCGGGTCAGGGCCGAGATCCACTGCCCGGTCCCCGACCCCGAGCGGTGGCAGGAGCAGGTGAAGGACGTGATGCGGCAGGCCCGCGCGGCGCTGGCCGCGCACGGCGACCTGGCCCGGCTCTCGATCGAGATCGGCGTCCCCACCGGCGAGAACGCGATGCGCACGGCCGAGGGCGTGCTCGCCATCCTCGCCGCGGGGCGACTGCCCGTGCAGGTCTGCGCCTACGGGGTCGACGCGCTCGCGCTGTACGTCACCGCCGCCGCGGCCGAGGAGGCCGCCCTCGCCTTCCGCACCGGCGTCACGACGGCGGGCAAGGACGACTTCCTCGCCCAGGTCCGCGACTACTACAAGAGCCTGCCCAGCGGGCAGTTCCCCGTCATCACCGGCATGGTCGACGAGCTGATGCGGGACGTCGGCGACGAACGCTTCGAATTCGGCCTCGACCTGCTGGTCTCCGGCCTCGCCCGGCACGCGGTCCCGGCGGCGGGGGAGTAGGCCACTCGCCCAGATCCGGCCGCCCGCCCGTATCCGGCCGCCCGCCCAGATCCGTATCAGGCCGGTCGGCCGCCCGCCCGGCCCGGGGATCGCTCAGCCGGCCCGCTCGTTCGGCGCGCCCGCACACTCAGTGCGGCTCCCGGATCGCCGCCGCCCCCGCCGTGCACAGCCCCAGTACCACCCAGCCGAACCACAGCCAGCCGTTCGACCCCAGTGCCACGGTGTAGGCGACCACCGCGACCAGAAACGCCACCGTGGTCAACGCCATCGCTTTCACGGAACCCGGCATCGCACGCCTCCCTTCCGCAGGCGCGTGCGCGCACCCGCCGACGAGGCGGAAGCCGTATCGCGGCCCTTCCTTCATGGTGACCCCACGGGCACCCCGCGCGCCACCACGCCTCTCGGCCCGCCGCGCGCCAGGCCGTTCACCACTCCCCGTCGGTCACCCGGCCCGGATCGTCGCCCAGGTGCTCGACCTGCTCCGGCTTCGGCGGCGCCCACGGCTGCTCGTCGTCGCCCAGCCAGTCACCGACCGGCCTGACCCCGGTCAACGGCTCGGTGGCGGCCAGATCCTCGCCGTCCGCGTCGTAGTAGTCGAACCACGGCAGCCCCGCCGCGTTGTACGCCGCCCGGTCCACCGGGGACGCGGGCGCCGGTTCTCCGGTGATCTCCCGCCACTGCGGGGCCGTCGCCAGATGGACGAAGACCCGGCCGGACGGCTTCTTCCGCCAGTCCTGCGCGGGCCGCTCGTCGCGGTACACCTCCTGGCGCATCCGGCCGCCCGCGCCGAGCCCCATCGCGGGCGCCGACCTGGCCGCCATCGGTGCGGGCGGCGGCACGTGACCCGCGCCAGGGGCCATCGACGGGAGCGCGGGTCCGCCGTACCCCCCGCCCGCCTGCGCCGACACACCCCACGGCCCGTTCGTCGTCACCGTCCTGCGGCTCTGCTCGGCGCGCCAGCGCGCCAGCGGCTCCTCGCGCAGCTCGAACACCTGGAGCTGCACCCCGCCCCAGACCTCCTCGCCGGAGACCTGCCCCTCCACGGTCGCCCCGAGCCCCAGGGGCACGGCCACGAACTGCCGGATCGTGCCGGGGCCCGAGTTGATGCCGTCCAGCCACGGCTGCCGGGGCAGCACCACGTAATTCTGCGGATCGCGCGACAGCCGGTCGCTCCACGGCCGGCCCGACACCGCGCACACCTTCCCGACACCGACCTGGAGGGCGGCGGGCGCGGCCGAGGAGAAGCTGAGCCACATCGCCTCGCGCTGGTACACCGGCAGCAGCACCCCGCCGTGCGCGCGCCACCGCTCCGGAGTCCGCCCGGCGAAGTCGCCCACGCGGCGCAGCGGGAAGGAGCCCAAGCCGGGCGGCAGCGGGTGCGTGCCCTTCTCGGGCAGCCGCAGCGTCCGCATGAAGCGGACCGTCACCCCGCCGGGCAGCTCCAGCGCCGCCCCCGAGATCCGTACCTGTTCGCCCATCCCGGGCCCCCCTCCGTCAGCCGCGACCGCGCGCCTCCAACGATGCCAAATACGCGTTGTACGCGACGAGTTCCGCGTCACCGTCGCGGTCCGCGGCCCGGTCGCCGCGCCGTGCCTGCCGCTGCTCGGAGGTGTACCACTGGAAGAGCAGCGCCACCAGCACGACGACCGACGGGATCTCGCTGAACGCCCAGGCGATGCCGCCCGCCGCCGTCTGGTCGCCGAGCGCGTCGATGCCCAGCGAGGCGGGCGGGTGCTCGAAGGTGGTCAGCATCGGCTCGCTGGCCATCATGACCGCGATGCCGAAGAACGCGTGGAAGGGCATCCCCGCGAACAGCTCCAGCATCCGCATCACATAACCGGGCCGGTGCGGCCCCGGGTCGACGCCCATGATCGGCCAGAAGAACAGCAGGCCCACCAGCAGGAAGTGCACCATCATCGCGATGTGCCCGGTCCTGGTGTGCATCAGCGTGTCGAAGATCGGCGAGAAGTACAGCCCGTACAGGCTCGCGATGAACAGCGGGAGCGTGAAGGCCGGGTGCGTGATGATCCGCAGATACCGGCTGTGCAGCAGCTTCACCAGCAGCTCGCGCGGTCCGGTGCGCCCGCGCTCGGCGGCGGGCAGCGCCCGCAGCGTCAGCGTCACCGGGGCGCCCAGCAGGATCAGGATCGGCGAGAGCATGCTCAGCACCATGTGCTGCACCATGTGCACGCTGAACATGACCATGCCGTAGTCGTTGAGCTTGGTGCACATCACCAGAGCGACCGTCAGCACCCCTGTGACGAACGCCACGGTACGGCCGGGCGACCACGAGTCGCCGCGCCGCCGCAGCCGCAGCACACCCCAGCCGTAGAGGACCAGCGCCACCAGGCAGCCGATGAGGAAGAACGGATCGCCGCCGCTGAACGACAGCCCCCGGCCGAGGGTGAACGGCGGCAAGTCCATGTGCATGCCGTGTCCGCCGTGGTCCATCCGTCACTCTCCTGTCGCGCCGGGCCGCGTGCTGCCGGTCCGGCCCGTGCTCCGATTCGACCCTTGTGCCCGCTCCAGAGTAGAACCGCCCCCGGACGCCGATTCGGCCGGGGGCGGGGAGCGCCGACGCACGTGGTCGGAGCACGTCATGAAGCGTCAGGACACGCCACTCACAGCACGCACTCGGCCTCGACGTACCGCTCGGCGGGCACCGTCTTCAGGTGCTCGACGGCCTCCCCGAGCGGGACCAGCGTGATGTCGGTGCCGCGCAGCGCCGTCATCATGCCGAACCGGCCCTTGTGGACGGCCTCCACGGCGTGCCAGCCGAAGCGGGTGGCGAGAACGCGGTCGTACGCGGTGGGCGTGCCGCCGCGCTGGACGTGCCCGAGGATGACCGGCCTGGCCTCCTTGCCCAGCCGCTCCTCCAGCTCGACCGAGAGCTGGTTGGCGACGCCGCTGAACCGCTCGTGGCCGTAGATGTCGGTCGCGCCCGACGTGAAGTCCATGGTGCCCTCGCGCGGCTTGGCGCCCTCGGAGACCACCACGATCGCGAACTTCTTGCCCGCCTCGAAGCGCTGGCCGACGACCCGCGCCAGCTCCGACACGTCGAACGGCCGCTCCGGCACCAGGATCGCGTGCGCGCCCGCCGCCATCCCGGAGTGCAGCGCGATCCACCCGGTGTGCCGCCCCATGACCTCCACGATCAGCACCCGCTGGTGCGACTCGGCGGTGGTCTTGAGCCGGTCCAGGGCCTCGGTGGCCACCATCACGGCGGTGTCGAAGCCGAAGGTCACGTCCGTGGACGCGATGTCGTTGTCGATGGTCTTGGGCACACCGACGATGGGCAGGCCCGCGTCCGACAGCAGCCGGGCCGCCTTGAGGGTGCCCTCACCGCCGATCGGGATGATCGCGTCCAGGCCCAGGTCGGCCACGTGGCCCCTGGCCTGTTCGACCCCGCCGCGCAGGTGGGCGGGCTGGACCCGCGAGGAGCCGAGGATCGTGCCGCCGCGCGCGAGGATGCCGCTCACGGCATCGAGGTCCAGCTTGCGGTAGTCGCACTCGAGCAGGCCCTTCCACCCGTCGTGGAAGCCGATGACCTCGTCACTGTGGTCCACCACGGCGCGGTGCACCACGGACCGGATGACGGCGTTCAGCCCGGGGCAGTCGCCGCCGCTGGTCAGCACACCAATACGCATTGCTCTCGTTACTCCCGCAACTCGACCGGACGGCCGGACCCCGTCGTCCGGATGGATCGCAGCCAGCTTACCGAGAGC
This sequence comes from Streptomyces sp. NPDC088197, assembly GCF_044741185.1. NCBI lineage: Bacteria > Bacillati > Actinomycetota > Actinomycetes > Kitasatosporales > Streptomycetaceae > Streptomyces > Streptomyces sp. NPDC088197. The sequence goes on along the minus strand of NZ_JBIUSD010000004.1, from coordinate 183,566 downwards.
GGCTGTCACGCCTCCACGGCGACCGAACTGCGGACACCTGACGATTACTCAAACTCCGGGGAACGCCTGCGCAGCGTGACGGACCCACCCCGGACCCCCGCCGACGCACGACGCCCGCGCCCTCCTGCGAGGACACGGGCGCGGTACGGGTCAGGCGGGCCGGAACGGTGTCACGCGGGCTGTACGGCCGCCGCGATCCGCTCGGCGCGCAGCGCCTCGAACCACTGGTCGTCGACCGGCGGCAGCGCGTTGACGTCCAGCGCGAGCTTGATCAGCAGGTCGGCGATCTGCGGATTGCGGGCCATCACCGGACCGTGCATGTACGTGCCGAAGACCGTGTCGTTGAAGGCGCCCTCGGTGCCGTCCCCCGTGCCGTTGCCCTTGCCCATCCGCAGCCGGGCCAGCGGCCTGGCCTGCGGGCCGACATGGGTGACGCCCTGGTGGTTCTCGAAGCCGGTCAGCGGCGGCAGATTGAGGTGGGGGTCGATGTCGGCCAGGACGTCGCCGACGCACCGCTCGCCCTCGCCGCGCACGCTCACCACGTCGAGCAGGCCGAGGCCCGGCTCGGGGCGGCCCAGGTCGTTGACGAACTCGTGGCCGAGGATCTGGTAGCCCGCGCAGACCGAGAAGACGATCGCGCCGTTGGCGACCGCCCGGTTCAGGCCGCCGTCGCGGCGCAGCCGCTCCGCGGCCAGCCGCTGCGGGCGGTCCTCGCCGCCGCCGATCAGATAGATGTCACCGGACGTCGGCACCGGCTGGTCGGAGCGGACGTCGACCCGGGTGACCGGCACCCGGCGCTGCTGGGCGCGGCGCTCCACGACCAGCGCGTTGCCCTGGTCGCCGTAGGTGCTCAGCAGGTCGGGGTAGACCCACACCAGGCGGAGGCTGGACTCACTCATGCGTGCTTCTCCTTGTCCGTCGTCAGCAACGTGACGCGATGTGACGCGACGTGGTCGCGGTCAGTTGCCGACCCGGCGGCGCAGGTCCTGGAAGGCGGTGTAGTTGGCGATGGCCTCGATCCGGCCGGGCGGCGCGGAGCGCACCGCCTCGTCGAGGTTGGCGCAGACCCGGAAATGGAGCCCGGCGACCTCCAGGCGGACCGCGAGGTCCAGCTTGCGGTCGCCGATCACCATGATCGGGTGTCCGGCCAGCCGGGTGTAGTCCACGTCCCACAGCCAGGAGGTGTCGGTGCCGTCGGCGCCGCGCGCGTTGACCGACAGGATCACCGGGGTGGGCGGGCCGTCGATCAGCGAGAAGGTCTCCAGCCAGCCGGCCGGGTTCTTCGCCAGCAGCAGCCGCAGCTCGCGCTGCTGGAAGCTCACCACGTCGTACCGGCCCGCGACCGCCTGCACCGCGTACATCCGCTCCAGCGCGACCTTGGGGTCGATGCCGAAGGCCGCGGCGGCGGCGGCCGAGACCGCCGCGTTCGACTTGTTGGCGCGGCCCGGGAGCTGGAGGTGGATCGGCCAGGCGGAGCCGTGCGGGTCGATCACGTGGTCGCCGGACAGCGCCCAGGTCGGGGTGGGGCGGCGGAAGCCGCACTCGGCGCAGAACCAGTCCTCCGACGGGCGTTGCAGGACGCCGCCGCAGGACGGGCACGACCAGGCGTCGTCCTTCCACTCCTGGCCCGCCGCGACCCACACCACGGTCGGGCTGGAGGAGGCGGCCCAGGTGATCAGCGGGTCGTCGGCGTTGGCGATGATGATCGCCTCGACGCCTGCCAGGCCCTCGCGCCACTTCTCGGCCAGCATGCGGGTCTCGGCCGCGCGGTCGAGCTGGTCGCGGGAGAGGTTGAGCAGCGCGATGGCCTTGGGGGCGACGTCGCGGGCGACGCCCGCGAGGTACTTCTCGTCGACCTCGATCACGCCGAAGCGCGCCTCGGAGCCGCCCGCCAGCGCGGAGGTGATCCCCGCGGGCATGTTCGCGCCGAGCGCGTTGGAGACGACGGGGCCGCCCGCGCGCAGCGCCTCGGCCAGCAGCCGGGTGGTGGTGGTCTTGCCGTTGGTCGCCGACACCAGGATCACGTCGAGGTGCCGGGCGAGCCTGGCCAGCAGGTCGGGGTCGAATCTCAGCGCCACCTTGCCGCCGATCACCGAGCCGCTGCCACGGCCTGCCGCACGCGACACGCCCGCCGCCACCTTGCCCGCCGTCACGGCCAGTTTCGCCCGCGGCGACAGCGGCTCCGAGTTGCCTGCCATCGTCTCTCTTCCTCCTCGACTGCGACCGGCCCCGCTGCCCCGTGGCGGCTGGTTGTACGCCTCCGAGCGCCACTTGGGCGGCCGACAAGGTTCGGTCCCGGCTCAGCCTATCGACTCCGGGCCCCCGGACCGCACCGCGCCGCCCCGGTCGGACCGTGCGCCGAACTCCACGCGCACCGGGGGCATCCGCGCCACCGGCGCTGTCTGTGGGGACGGGTGCGGCCCGCTCGCGGTTCCTGATCCGCCGACCGCGTCACAGCCCCGGGCTGCCCGCACGGTCGCCGGCCGCCGCGAGGCGGCCCCACAGCAGGTCGGCCAGGTGCCTGACCAGCAGGTCGCGGGAGAACGGCCGCTCGCCGAGCCACCAGTCGCCCGCCGCGTACATCATGCCGACGATGCCGTGTCCCCAGGCGCGGGCGAGCTGCTCCGAGTCGGGGCCGAGGTCGAGGCGTTCGGCGATCACCTCGGCCAGGTCCTCGCCCATGCGGCGCAGCAGCGGTACGGAGTGCCGTCCGGCGTCCAGTCCCTTGTCGCCGTCGGCGGGCGCCTCGGCCGGGTGCATCAGGAAGCGGTAGACCTGCGGGTGGGCCTCGATGGCGGACAGATACGCGTGCAAGGTGGCCTCGACGCGGTCCCTGCGGTCGCCGGGGGAGTCCAGCGCGGCCCGCAGGGTGGCCAGCAGCGCGTCGGTGTGCCGCTTGGCCAGCGCCCGGTACAGGCCGCTCTTGTCGCCGAAGTGCCGGTAGAGGATCGGCTTGGTGATGCCCGCCTCGGCGGCGATGGCGTTCATGGACGCCTCGGGCCCGTCCCGCAGGACGACGCGGTCGGCCGCTTCGAGCAGCTCCGCCCGGCGCCGCTCCGTGGCCGTCCGCTGGTCCTGCCGCTGGCCGGTGTCCACCCGCGCCTCCCCAATTGTTCGATTGCTGGTGGTCAGCGCAACGTAACACCCCGCCAGCCGCCCCCCGCGCGCGGCGGAATGAGTTGACATGGCCTACCGGTCGGTAACAGACTGCTGTTACCGCTAGTAACTGGCACGTGGAGGGGAAGATGGGCGACTTCACGCTCGAACTCAATGACGACCAGCAGTCCGTGCGCGACTGGATCCACGGCTTCGCCGCCGACGTGATGCGCCCGGCCGCCGCCGAATGGGACGAGCGCGAGGAGACCCCGTGGCCCATCATCCAGGAGGCCGCCAAGATCGGACTGTACTCGCTGGACTTCTACGCCCAGCAGTTCTTCGACCCCACGGGCCTGGGCATCCCGCTCACCATGGAAGAGCTGTTCTGGGGTGACGCGGGCATCGCCCTGTCCATCGTCGGCACCGGACTCGCCGCCGTCGGCGTCCTCGCCAACGGCACCGAGGAGCAGATCGGCACCTGGGTCCCGCAGATGTACGGCGACGCCGACGACGTCAAGCTCGCCGCCTTCTGCTCCTCCGAGCCCGACGCGGGCTCCGACGTCTCCGCGATGCGCACCCGCGCCGTCTACGACGAGGCCACCGGCGAGTGGGTGCTCAACGGCACCAAGACCTGGGCCACCAACGGCGGTATAGCCAACGTCCACGTCGTCGTCGCCGTGGTCGACCCGGAGCTGGGCACCAAGGGCCACGCCTCCTTCATCGTGCCCCCCGGCACCCCCGGCCTGTCCCAGGGGCAGAAGTTCAAGAAGCACGGCATCCGCGCCTCGCACACCGCCGAGGTCGTCCTGGAGGACGTACGGATTCCCGGCGACTGCCTGCTCGGCGGCAAGGACAAGCTCGACGAGCGGCTGGCACGGGCCCGCGAGCGGGCCAAGTCGGCCCATGGCGGCGAGCGGGTGAAGAACGCGGCGATGGCCACCTTCGAGGCCTCCCGCCCGGCGGTCGGCGCCATGGCCGTGGGCACGGCGCGCGCCGCGTACGAATACGCCCTCGAATACGCCACCGGCCGCGAGCAGTTCGGCCGCCCGATCATCGACAACCAAGGCGTCGCCTTCCAGCTCGCCGACATGCGCACCCAGATCGACGCCGCCCGCCTCCTGGTCTGGCGCGCCTCCTGGATGGCGACGGCGGGCAAGCCCTTCACCTCCGCCGAGGGCTCGATGTCCAAGCTCTTCGCCAGCGAGACCGCCAAGAAGGTCACCGCCCAGGCCATCCAGATCCTCGGCGGCAACGGCTACACCCGCGAGTACCCGGTGGAGCGCATGCACCGCGACAGCGCGATCTACACGATCTTCGAGGGCACCAGCGAGATCCAGCGTCTGGTCATCGCCCGCACGCTGTCCGGGATGCCCCTGCGCTGAGGCGGCGCGACGGCACAGGGCTCAGGGGCGGACGCCGGGGGTGTCCGCCCCTGACGCATGTCCCGGCGGCCACCCCCTCGTTGGGCAGGGTGTACATCATCCGATACGCGCCGATTTCCGGCGCAAGCCCCGGGGAGGGCCGATGGCCGACCCGCAGTGGAAACGACTCATCGAACACGTCATGGCGGTCCCGGAACGCGTCTACGAGCACTGGAGCGGCGCCGACGGCTGGGACAACGACACCGAATTCGGCAAGGAGTACGGAGAGAACCGCGTCTCCTGGTGCGTGATCTTCGACTGGGACATGTACCACGACGTCGGTCTCGACCAGGCCGTCCCGAAGACCGACAACGTGACCGCGTTCAGCACATGGGCCCGACGCAAGGGCGCCTGGTCCGCGTACCCGAGCATCGGCGCCTGGGTGAATCTGGACGGCGGCGGGCACACCGAGATCGTCACCGGCTTCGACGAGCGCTACGTCCACACCAAGGGCGGCAACAGCGTGAAGGCCGGGGCCACCGACCGGGGCCAGGGCAACGGCGTGTGGTCGCACCGTGAACTGCGTCACGCCCAGCGCGTCACCGGCTACTTCGCGCCGCACTTCCCCGACGGGATCTGCCCGCCGACCGCGGACCCCGCCGACCCGCGCGGCGGCACGGCGGTCGCCTCCTACCGAGTGCGCCCGACCGCCACCACGCACCCGGCGCCCGCGTTCCCCGGCCGTGAGTACTTCGTCCTCGGCGCGGTCAGCGACCACACCCTGCTGCTCCAGACCTGGCTGCAACGCGGCAACTGGGGCCCGCCGTACAAGGTCGGCCCGTCCCGCACCATGACCGCGCTCGACCTGACCAAGGTCAAGGCCCTCCAGCGGCACTACGTCGCCGCGCTCGGCCCGGCGGACGGCGCCGTCGGGCCGCTGACCTGGCTGTACGCCTACGAGGTCGCGTACGGCCTGCGCGCGAGATGACCGCCGCCGCCCGGCGCGGCCCCGCGTGACTAGTCCCCGTCGTTGCGGTAACCGCGCAGCAGGAACCAGGCGAGGAACACCACACCGACCACCGAGACGACGATGATGCTGCGCATCACCGGACCGGGGCCGGGCGAATTCGACATCGCGAACGTCGTGACGTCGTGGAACGCGCCGAGATCCATGTGGGTATGCATGGGGGTACTCCTTATGGTCCGGCTGCCCAGGGTAGACCCGCGCCCCGAGCCGTCCGCGCTCCGGGTCGGCCCGCGCGCCGACCCGGAGCGCGCGCCCAGGTCAGTGGCCGGAATGCGGGCAAAGCGGCACCAGTGTGTCCGGGCGGTCACCGCACGCGCACGTCGTCTGGTTCAATAGGACACATGGCCAGCACTACTGACTCCGGGACAGGTCGCGACGACCTCGAACCCTTCTGGCCGTCCCGGCAGGAGCACCACTTCGACCGCTGGTGTTGCCGCGCGACCCCCGCGCGGACCCGCGTCCTGAGCTGACCCCGCCGCACCGGCCTCCGAGCCGCTGCCCGCAGCCACCGGTCCCCGCGCAATACGGCGTCCTGACGACCCCATCGCGCGAAAGAGCCGAATCATGTCGAACCTGCCGAACGTCCACTCCCTTTCCACGCTGCCCGCCCGCCCGGGCGGAGCGCCCTCCTCCGGCGGCGCTCCGGCCGTCAACCGGCAGCGACTGCGCGCCGTACGCCCCGACGAGGTGCCGCCCGCACCGGACTTCCTGCCGCCCGGCGCCACCTGGCTGCCCGCGCCGGGACATGTGCTGCCCACCATCCCCGGCGGCGCCCCGATGGTCGGTTACCTGGTGCTCGTCCCGGCCGAGCAGGTCCCGACCGCCGTCCCCGCCCCGGCCCCCGAGTTCCGCACCGGCCGGACGGAGACCTCCGACCCGCTTTCCCAGGTGCCGATCAGCATCGACGACGAGCGCCGCACCGCCGCGGTCGACGGTCGCCAACTCGACCTGACCTACCTGGAGTTCGAACTGCTCGCGCACCTCGTCGCGCACCCGCACCGGGTGCACTCGCGCGACCAGCTCGTGACCACGGTCTGGGGATACGGGCATGTCGGCGACGGCCGCACGGTCGACGTCCACGTCGCCCGGCTGCGCCGCAAGCTCGGCGCGGAGCACCGCGCCAGCATCGTGACGGTGCGCCGGGTCGGCTACAAGTACGCCCCCGCCGCGCCGGTATCGACCGCGGGCGCGACCGCGGCTACGGCACGACCGTGACCGGCCACCGTCCGGCTTTCACGAGCCGGACGGCGACCGAGCCGACGAACCGGTGCCCGGCGCGCTCCGAGGCGCCCACCACGACCGCGTCCGCGGTGAGCTGTTCCGCGGCCGTGGTCAGGCCGTTGTAGGGGTCGCCGCGGAAGGTGTGGAACTCCCATCGCACCGTGAACGTCCCCTGCAACCGCTCGACGGAGTCGCGGATCTCCGCCATGAGCTGCTCGGCGATCCCGGTGTCGACCTCCGACACCGGGACCCCGAGGGCGGCGCCGGTCGGCATGTACGGCTGCACGTAGACCAGGGCGAGCAGCGCGTGCTGCCGCCGCGCGAGCCCCGCCGCGTACGCGGCGGCCCGCCACGACGTGTCGGAGCCGTCCAGTCCGGCGAGGATGACCTTCGGTCCGTCCGTGCCGCGCTCGAAGTGCGCCGGCAGCTTCTGCTCTTCCACGCGCGCCAGGCTATCGGCCTCCGGCCTGCGGTTTCATCCCCCGGCACGCAGCGTTCTCACTCCAATGGGCGCATTGCCACGACATGTGCACCTTTGCGGGGCACGCTGTGCGAGAGGAGTGAAACAGGCGGCGGTACCGCGCCGGAGCCGCGCACCCCACGGGTGCGGTCGGCGTACCCGCGACGGCTCGCCGCCCACGCCGCTACCGGGGAGGTTTGTGATGCCGAGCGTGTCCACGAACGTGTTCGTGTCGAGGCCGACCACGGAGGTCTTCGACTTCCTCGCCGACGCCCGCAATCTCGCCCTGTGGAGCTCGGGGGTGGCCTTCGTCGACTCGGCGCCCGTCCCGCCGGGCGTGGACGCGGAGTACCGCTACCGCTACCCCGGACGGCGCAGACCGCACCGGCTGGTCTGCGCCGCCTTCGAACCGGGCCGCCGGATAGTCTTCCGCGGCCAGCGTATGTGGTGCCCGCTGGGCACCCAGGTGCCCGTGTACGGCTTCGAGCTCGCCCCGCACGCCGACGGCACGCTGGTGCGGCTGTCGGTCACCAGCTCGCTGCGCGCGGCCCTCGTCCTGCTCGCCCCGGTCGTGGCCATGGCCTGGCGCCGTGACCTGCCCGCGGACGCCAGGAAATTCTGCGATCTGCTCGGCGGCTCCCGCGCCCCGGCCGCCCCGCTGCACGCTCCCGTGTCCGCCCCCGCGGTCGCCTCGGCCCCCGAGGACCCGGCGCGGTCCACGTCCGCGCCGAGTGGCTTTGACTTCGCTCATTGAGTGTTAAACTAATAATGTGAAGACGTTCGCACACGTTCTTCACCCTTTACTGCCCCGGCCTGGTCCCCCCGTCCCGGCCGGGGCTCCTCCATGTCCGGACCCGCTCCGGACCCGCTCCGGGCTCGTTCCCGCCTGTGTCCGGCCCGCACCGGCCTGCCTCGGGGGTCGACTGTCAGACCCTCGTCGTACGGTGCGGACATGGACGACGCACATGAGCCGCGAATTCGCATCGAGCCCTGGTCGGCGGACGACCTGTGGCTGCTCCGCAGGACGAACACACCCGAGATGACCGAGCACCTCGGCGGACCGGAGACCGAGGAGCAACTGCTCTCCCGGCACCAGCGCTACCAGGACATCGAGAAGACCGGCGGCAGGATGTACCGCGTGGTGCTCGTCCCGGACGGCGAGGTCGCCGGTTCCATCGGCTTCTGGGAACAGACGTGGCGGGGCGGGAAGGTCTACGAGACCGGCTGGGCGATCCTCCCGGAGTTCCAGGGCCGGGGCCTGGCGGCGGACGCCGCCCGCGCGGTGACCGAGGCGGCCAGAGCCGCCGGTGCCCACCGCCACCTGCACGCCTTCCCCAAGGTCAGCCACCCGGCGTCGAACGCCGTCTGCCGCAAGGCCGGATTCACGTTGCTGGGCGAGGCCGACTTCGAGTACCCCAAGGGCAACCCGATCACGTGCCACGACTGGGTGATCGACCTGACGCCGGACGCCCCTGAGGCTGACCCGGCCGGAGCTCCCACGGCGACCGGCTGACGGTCGCGGGGCGTTCGCGGGGCGCCGCGGGACGCCGCGGGCCGTCAGGAACCGGCGGCCCGCAGTTGGGGCACGATCTGCTGCCGTACGTAACCGCGCACGTCCTGGCCGCGCAGGCCACCACGAATCACCGTCACCGAGTGCGCGGCGGCGGCCTTCCGCAGCCGACGCGCGGCCAGCGGGCCCACACCGCCGCCGATCACCAGCGCCGTCACACCGCCCGCACCGATCAGAGAGACGGCGTCGCGCGCGCCGGTGACGCCACGCGCGTCGAAACCCTCCTCGCGAAGGACCGTGGTCGCGGAGCTGACAATGCTCTCCATACGGCCGATTACCACAACGGTCATGCTTAGCTGCTGCCCATCCACACCCCGCACACACCCGGCTGGCGCTCATCCGCCACCACCGCACCGAGGAGACCCCGTGCGCCCACTGACCCCGACCACCCTGGTCACCGCCGCAGCCCTCGCCACCACGCTCGCGGTCGGCGGCACCGGCGCCGGTCCCGCTCCCGGCTCGGGTACGGCGCAGCCCCGGCCCGTGGCGAACCTCCCGCAGATCATGAAGGACACCGGCGGCGGCACCCAGCTCATCACCGCGAGCGCCCCCACCCTCGGCTCCACCAGCGGCACCCTCACCTGGTGGGAGAAACAGAGCGGCGGCTGGAAGGTTGTCGGGACCGCGCCCGCCCGCTTCGGCGCCCACGGCCTGGCCGACGGCGCGACCCGCACCCAGAACACCAGCACCACGCCCACCGGCCTCTACGGCCTGCCGCTCGCCTTCGGCAACGCCGCCGCGCCCGCGGGCACCGCCCTGCCGTACCGCGCGGTCACCCCGACCGCCTGGTGGTGCGAGGACACCCAGTCGACCTCCTACAACCGCTGGGTCGACCCGCTGCCGAAGGACTGCCGGGGCACCGAGTCCGAGCGCCTGGCCGACTATCCCGGGCAGTACGCGCACGCCGTCCTGATCGACTTCAACTACGCCAAGCCGGTCAAGGGCCGCGGCGCCGGCATCTTCCTGCACGTCAACGGCAGTGGCGCGACGGCCGGTTGCGTCTCGGTACCCGCCGACGCGATGAGCCGGATCCTCGCGTGGCTGCGGCCCGCGGCGCAGCCGCACATCGCCATCGGCACCGTGGACGGCGGCACGGCATTGACCGGTTACTGAACCCCCTGGCGCGCTGTTGGGTGACGCTACCGCCCCGTACCGTAGGGCACAGGCGCAACACCAGTGACGCGAAGGGGAATTGCCGTGTCGTTCGCAGAGGACCGGTCGCAGGCCGTGGAAGACGTCGTCCACGCGTGGACGCACGGCACCGACTGCCTGTTACGCGAGGCCGACGGCGGCTCGGGGGAGACGGTCGGGACGGAGACCGGGCCCAGGATGCTCTCGCACGCGGAAGCCGTGCAGATCGTCCACGCCCAGCTCGTCCTGATCGCCCTCGGAGCCGACCTCGGCCGCCTCCAGACGACCGCGAGGACCTGCTACCGCACCGCGGTCGACGCGCGGCTCGAACGGCCGGAGGACGCCCGCGCCTATGCCAGGGCCGCCGATCTGTGCGAGCGCGCCGCCCGGCTGGTGGTCGACGCGGGAGCCGCGGGCGACGACCGGGCCAGGCGCCGCCTGCTCGCCGTCGCCGAGCACGACACCGCCGTGGCGACCGGAGCCGTGGACCCCGAGGTCGCCGACCGCGCCCGCCGCGTCCTGGAGTCCGCGCTCAGCGAGGCCGAGAACAGGGGCGCCCGCGACACCGCGCCCCAGCAGCGCGGCCCGCGCTATCCCGGCCCGACCTACGACGAGACCACCGGACGGCACCGCGTCGGCGTCGGCGCGACCGGCGAGCCCGCCTACTGGCAGCTCAACACCCCCGGCTCCGGCATGGAGAGCGGCCTGATCTGCGGCGCGCCCGGCAGCGGCAAGAGCAGCTTCCTGCTGATGGTGCTCTACGAGGCCGCGCGCCGCGAGGAGTTCACGCTGTGGCTGGCCGACCCCGGCGGGCGGCACGACACCCCGGCGCCGATCGCCGAGGCCGCCGCCCGTACCGCCGCCACCCGCGAGCAGACCGTGGACCTGTTGCGCGACGCGGTGGCGGTGATCGCCGACCGCGCCCGCCACCACGGCCCGGTCCCCGATCCCACCGACACCTGGCAGGGCATCGTGCTCGCCGTCGAGGACTGCCGACTCGTCTTCGCCGACGACCTGGAGGCCACCCGGCTCGCCGAGCGTGTCGTCGCCGTCGGCGGCCGGTTCGGGGTGGCGCTGGTCGTGACCGCGCCCGACGCCGACCTCGCGTCCTTCGGCGGGAGCCTCGCGCTGCGCGCCGGGCTCGCCAGGACCAACTGCTTCCCGCTCGGCCCCGGCGGACGGCAGATGCTCACCGCGCTCGGCCGCGCGGTCTGACGGCCAACCGCCTCCGGCCGGACGTCGGTCGGCGGGCCGCCCTCGGCCGGCTCTCGCCCGCCGACCGCCGGATCTGACACTCCTCTGACACGCGCCTGGCCCTTTCCGGAAGGTCGGGCGGTGCATCTGTGGTTCCTGACCGAGACCTGAAGCCGGGGATCTTGTGACGGACCGGCGGACCGAAGAACCTGGTAGTCAGGATCCGGTGCGGTGTCGGCGAAAGCCCCCGGCGCGGTCCTTTCTCTCGGAATCTCTACGAATCTTCACGATTCTCGCGGATTCTCCCTGATTCTCTTTGGTTCTCTCCGAACGACCATGACGACCGTCCCCTGACGTCCGGGTGCGGCCCCTGAATCGTGTTGTCGGGCTCTGTGGTGTGGGAGGTGTGGACGATGGCAGGTGCGATGTCGTCGAACGCGGTGGCGGCCGGGACCGTCGCCGGAAATACGGTGGCGCCGCCGGAGGAACGGGTGGGCGAACCGGCCCCGTTGAGCAGATTGATGTCACTGCACCAGGCGCACCCGGTGGACGGCCGGTCACTGCGGACGGTGTGCGGGATGTTCGTGACCGGCGTGACGGTGATCACCAGCGGCGAGGACGGCAACGCCGAGGGCACCACGGTGAACTCGTTCACCTCGGTCTCCCTCGACCCGCCGCTGGTGCTTTTCTGCCTGCACAACGAGTCCCGACTGCGGTCCGTCGTGCGGGAGTCGGGGAAATTCGTCGTCAACTTCCTCCAGGGGCAGCAGGAGGGCGTGGCCCGCGCCTTCGCGGGCAAGGGCACCGCGGAGATCCACGACGTGGCCAACCACCCGTCGGTGACGGGCGTTCCGGTGCTCAGCGAGGCGCTGGCGTTCCTGTCCTGCCACCTGGTCGAGGAGTTCGACGGCGGCGACCACACGATCTTCCTCGGCCGCGTGGTCGAGTTGGGCGTGCCCCGGCAGCACCAGGAGCCGCTGGTCTTCTTCCGCGGCTGGCTCGGCGCGCTGGAGGAGGAACTGCGCGGCGTGCACCCCATCATCGACGGCTGACCGCCCCGCCCGTTCCCTGTCTGCTTGGCACGGCGGCGCGTCGCACGGCGGTATTTCGCGGCGCCCCGCGGTCTTCCGCGTGGATCCGAGGTGATCCGCGCTGTTCGTGTTCCTGACGTTTCTGCGAGTTCCCGAATTCGACCGGTGGAGGGTGTGATGGGCGTGGATTCCGGCAAGGTCGTCCGACTGGAGGACGTCGTACCGATCACATACGGCGGAGGCGAGGAGACCCGCTTCCTGCTGCGCGGCTCGGACACCAGCGGCCGTTCCTCGTTCTACGAGGTCCGGATGCCCGCGGGGGAGGGCTCGGTGTGGCATGTGCACCATGACACCGACGAGTCCTTCTACGTCCTCGAGGGCGAATTCGAGGTCAAGGTCGGCGAGGAGATCCACAAGGCGCCCGCCGGGACGATGGTGCACGGCCCGCGCGGCGTGTGGCACTCCTTCTTCAACGTGGGCGAGACCACGGGACTCATGCTCTGCACGATGACGCCCGGCGGCATCGAGCTGTTCTTCGAGGAGCTGAGCGAGGTGCTGACCCGCCCCGAGCGGCCCGACTGGGACACGATCAAGGCGGTCGGCGAGCGGCACGGCATCACCGCCGCCCGGCCGCAGGGCGGACCGCACGGCGGCCCGCCGGTCAGCGCGCCGCAGTAGTCCGTACCGTCGCGCACCGTCCTCGCGACGGGGGTCGGGAGCCGCCGGGTGACCGGCGCCCTGCGCGCCGTCGGGTGACGGGGGGCGGCCGGTCCGGGGGATTCACCCGGCGGCTCCCGGGCCTAGGGGGTGTCCGCGCGCCGTCCGGCCTCCCGGGGGTGCGCGTCCTCCTGCTCGGGGTCCAGCTCCGGCTCGGGCACCGTGTCCGGCGCGAGCCGCGGCGCGCCCGTCGGCTCACCGCTCTCGTCGAGCCGGACCCGGGAGAGCTTGTCGGGGTTGGTGACCAGGTAGATGTCGGTGATCTGGTCGTTGCTCGGGTTGAGGTCCATGACCATGACCGCGTACGGCGAGTCGCCGGAGAAGACGACGGCCGACGGGTCGCCGTTGACCTGCTGGTAGCGGATGTCCAGCGACTCGGGCAGCCGGCTGGTGGCGTAGCCGTTGAGGAAGCGGGCGACCTTGTCCCGGCCGTTGACCGGCCGGAGCGCGGAGCGGACCTTGCCGCCGCCGTCGGTCCACATCGTCACGTCCGGCGCGAGCAGGCTCATCAGCTCGGCGATGTCACCGCCGAGCGCGGCGGCCACGAACCGCTCGGTGACCTGCTGCTGGAGGTGCGGATCGGCCTGGTAGCGGGGCCGCCTGGCCTGGACGTGCTCGCGGGCCCGGTGCGCGAGCTGCCGGATCGCGGACGGGCTGCGTCCCAGGATCTCGGCGATCTCCGTGTGCGCGTAGCCGAACACCTCGTGCAGGACGAAGACCGCCCGCTCCAGCGGCGTCAGCGTCTCCAGCACCACGAGCAGCGCCATGGACACCGACTCGGTGCGCAGCGCGGACTCCGCGGCGTCCACGGCCTGCGCGCCCTGCGGGCTGTCGAGGGCGTCGGGCGTACGGGTCAGCAGCGGCTCGGGCAGCCAGGGGCCGATGTACGTCTCGCGGCGGCGGCTGATCGTGGCCTGCCGGGCGAGCGCCTGGTTGACCGCGATCCGCACCAGGTAAGCGCGCGGGTTGTCGATCTCCTCGGCGTCCGGCTGGCGGACCCGGCGGGCCCAGGCCAGCCAGGTCTCCTGGAGGACGTCCTCGGTGTCGGAGACACTGCCGAGCAGGTTGTAGACCACCGAGAACAGGAGTTCCCGATGGCCGACGAACACCTCGGTCGCGCGGTCACCAGCAGCCGAGGGGAGCTGAGCCGGAGTGTCGGACACGATGTGAGCCTCCCGTGATGCGTTTCACCTATGAGGTACCGCGGACCCGAAAGCGTGACACTCGCGCCGTGAAATGTGACGCGCGTCTCTTTCACCTGCGATATTCCGGCGCGCCCCACCGATCTCCATGAGTGCTGGAATGATCACACGGTGCCACGATGTCACATCGACCGTGGCCCGAAGCTCTTTATCCGCGGGGCCGGACACGGTCTGGCGGTGGCCCGGACGCCGGGCCCGGAGGGGAGCCTCCGGACCGTCGAGGCTCCGAGCGGTCACTCCGATCCCCGGGGGGCCGATAACGACATTCGTACGAAGAAAGTGGTGGGCCGTCGTGGCCGAGTCGAAAGACCCGAACGTGGACATCGATTTCACCGTCATGTATGCGACGCACAAGGCGTTCCGACGCGACCTGCGCCGGCTGGCGACCGCGGTGGCCGCCGGTCAGGCGACGGCGCCGCAGGTGCGCGCGGGGTGGGACAACTTCAATCACCAGCTCCACAACCACCACTCGGTCGAGGACCGGGCGCTGTGGCCGCAGGTGGAGGCCAAGATCGCCGACCGTCCCGACGATCAGCGGCTGATGAAGGAAATGGAAGAGGAGCACGCCGAGCTGGGCCCCCGCATCGAGGCGGTGGACACCGCGATCAAGGGCGGCGGGGGCGACCTGGCCGCGCTGATCGAGGACCTTTACCAGGTGATGGACGGCCACTTCACGCACGAGGAGGAGGCCGCGCTGCCGCTGATCCAGGACGTGCTGTCGCCCGCCGAATGGCGGACCTTCGGGCTCGCCAACGCCAAGAACCTCGGCATCAGCGGCGTCAGCGTCTACATCCCCTGGGTCATCGACGACGCGACGCCGGACGACCAGAAGCGGTTCCTCGGGTCCTTCCCGCCGCCGCTGCGCGTCGTCAACAAGCTGATCTGGCAGCGCGGTTACGCGAAGAAGGAGCTGTTCAAGGTCTGACCGGACCCGGGCACCGACGACCGGGCGCCTGAACGGCCGGAATCGGCGGGCACCGCGCCACCGGGCGCGGTGTCCATGCTCGGGCGCGGTGTCCATGCTCGGGCACTGCGGAAAGGCGTGGCCATGGACAGCACGGCGATCGTGGAGCGGGCCCGACCGGCCCCGCCCGCCCGCCGCACCGGGCGGGTGCCCGGCGCGGCCGAGCTGCTGCGGAGGGTGCCGTGACCGGCGCTGTGGTGGTGACAGGTCTGGGCATCGTCTCGCCCGCGGGACTGGGCGCCCGCGACTACTGGGCGCAGGCGTGCGGGAGCGGGCGCGGCGCCGGACGGCACGGCGAGGCCCGTACGGCGGGCGAACCCGCATGGCAGACCGCCGCCCTCCTCGACCCCGCTCCGGGCGACCAACTGTGGGGCAGGCCCGCGCCGCAGGCCGACCGGATGGCCCGGCTCGCGCTGGCCGCAGCGGACTGGGCGCTGGCCGACGCGGGCATCCGCCCGCAGGACCTGCCCGACTTCGGCCCCGACGCGGTGACGGCCGTCACCGCCGCGGCTGCCGCCGCCGCGGCTCCCGGCGGGCGGTACGGCGAGGGCCGCGGGCCCGGCTTCGGCGCCCGCTTCCGGGCCGGCACCGGCGGACCGCGCGGCCAGGCCGGGCGGCAGAGCGGCGCGTACCGCTCCTTCGCCTGGTTCTACGCCGTCAGCAGCGGCCAGATCTCGATCAGGGACGGCATGAAGGGCCTGGACGCCGTGGCGCACGCCCGGCGGCAGATCCGGCAGGGCGGACGGCTCATCGTCTCCGGCGGTGTGGACGCGCCGGTCTGCCCCGCCACCTGGAGCGCGCACACCCCGCCGCCCGCCGCCCGGCCCGGCGGCGGAGCGCTGCTGGTACTGGAGACCGCGCACGCGGCCCTGGCCCGCGGCGCCAAGATCTACGGCGAGGTCGCCGGATATGGCGCGACCTTCGACCCCGACCCGAGCGGCGGACGCGAACCGGGCCTGCGGCGCGCGGTGGAACTGGCCCTGTGCGACGCGGGAGCCGTCCCCGGAGAGGTGGACGCGGTGTTCGTCCCCGGCCTCGACGCGGCCGAATCGGCCGCCGTCACCGCGGTGTTCGGCGTGCACGCCGTACCCGTCACCGCGCCCCGCACCATGACCGGGCGCCGCTACCCGGGCACGGCCGCGCCGCTGGACCTGGCGGCAGCCCTGCTCGCCATGGAGGAGGGCCTGATCCCGCCGACCGCGGACGATCTGCCGTCCCCCGGCTACGACCTCAATCTGGTCCTGTCGCCGCGCACCGCGGAACTGCGCACCACGCTGGTGGTGGCCCGCGGCCACGGCGGCTTCAACTCCGCCGTCGTGCTGCGCACCCTGGACTGACCGCACCGCCCCGCGACAGCGCGGCGAGCAGCAGCACCGCACCGACCCCGTGACGTCCCCTCTCCCGCACCGGGAGCCGGGGACGTTTTCGCGTGCCCCGACACATTCCTACCCGGGAGGGACGAAGCAGCATGAACACAACCGCCCAACAGGCCCAGTCCAATGAGAAGTTCGATGTGGCGATCCTCGGCGCGGGAATGGCCGGCGGTCTGCTGGGCTCGGTGCTGGCCCGCAACGGGGTGAAGGTCCTGCTCATCGACGCGGGCGTGCACCCGCGCTTCGCGGTGGGGGAGTCCACCATCCCGTACACCTCGTCGATGACCCGGATCATCGCCGAGCGCTACCAGGTGCCCGAGATCGAGCCGCTGGCCAGCTTCAAGGGCATCCAGGAGAAGATCGCCCCGTCGTGCGGGCGCAAGCAGAACTTCGGCTTCGTCTACCACGTCGAAGGGCAGCCGCAGGACCCCGAGCAGATCAACCAGCTCGTGGTGCCCGAGTGGCAGCGCACCGAGACGCACCTGTTCCGGCAGGACGTGGACGCCTATCTGTTCAACCTCGCCGTGAAGTACGGCGCGGTGCCCAAGGTCGCCACGAAGATCGCCGACATCGAGGTGTTCCCCGAGCACGGGGTGCTGCTCAGGTCCGACAAGGGCGAGGAATTCCACGCCAGTTACCTCATCGACGGCAGCGGCTTCCGGTCGCCGGTCGCGGAGAAGTTCGGGTTGCGCGAGACCCCGACCCGCGCCAGGGCGCACTCGCGCTCGCTGTTCACGCACATGGTCGGCGTCACACCCTTCGACGACGCGAAGGCGGCCCGCTCGCACAAGCAGCCCAGCCCCTGGCACAACGGCACCCTGCACCACGTCTTCGACGGCGGCTGGCTCTGGGTGATCCCGTTCGACAACCACGACGGCGCCCTCAACCCGCTGTGCAGCGTGGGCCTGCAACTGGACGAGCGCAAATTCCCCGCCGAGCCCGGCGTCTCCGCGCAGGAGCAGTTCGACCAGTTCCTGGAGCGGTACCCCGAGATCGCCGAGCAGTTCACCGGCGCCACCGCCGTACGCCCGTGGGTGGCCACCGGCCGGCTCCAGTACTCCGCGACGCAGACCGTCGGCGAGCGCTACTGTCTGACCGCGCACGCCGCCGGATTCATCGACGCGCTGTACTCGCGCGGCCTGACCAACACCCTCGAGGTCGTCAACGCCCTCGCCTGGCGGCTGATCGAGGCGTCCAAGGACGGCGACTGGTCCGTCGAGCGCTTCGCGTATGTCGACAGCCTCCAGCAGGGCCTGTTCGACATCCACGACGACCTCGTCTACTGCTCCTTCGTCGGCTTCCGCGACTACGACCTGTGGAACGCGGTCATCCGGGTGTGGGAGTCGACCAGCATCCTGCCGACGGTCACCATCGACCGGGCGTACCGCACCTTCATGGCCGACCCCGAGCGCGACGAGCAGGTCTTCCGCGACCTGGAGAAGCGCGATGTGCCCGGACTCCCGGCCCCGGTCGGCCAGGACATATCGGAGCTGCTCGGCTTCACCCGCTCCATCTGCCAGCAGGTCGAGGCGGGCACGCTGGAGGCCAAGGCCGGCGCGGCCCAGCTCTTCGAGCGGCTGCGGACGTCCGAATTCCTCCCCGCCCCCTTCGAGTTGGGCTCGCCCGACAACAGGTGCTTCGAGGCCACGCCGGCGGTGATCCAGAGCGCCGTCGAATGGGCCGGTACGGACGCGCCCGCGCACATCGCGCAGCTCTTCGCGCGCTGAGCCCCCGCCGTACCCAGGTCGTCGAGCGCCGCCGTACGCAGGGCCCCCCGCCGTACGCATCGCAGACGCACCGCACCCGCGACAGCGCCGCCGGACGCCTCCTGACGGGCCGTCCGGCGGCGCGTCCCTGCCCGTGGCCCCGTTCGCCGGAGGCAACTTCCTTTCAGACAGGAGTCAGACGTGGACGAGAAGGTGGACGAGAAGGTGCACGAGAGGGACAGCACGGACGCGGGCGGAGCCGCTGCCCTGGACACCGATGTGATCATCGTGGGGGCGGGGCCCACCGGGCTGATGCTCGCCGGTGAACTGCTGCTGGGCGGCGCCCGGGTGATCGTCGTGGAACGCCTGGACGAACCCACCGGGCAGTCGCGCGGCCTGGGCTTCACCGCCCGCGCCATGGAGGTGTTCGACCAGCGCGGGCTGCTGCCCGCCTTCGGCGGCCCCGACGGCACCCTGGAGATCTCCCCGGTCGGCCACTTCGGCGGCCTGGTCTTCGACTACACGGTGCTGGAGGGCGCGCACTTCGGCGCCCGCGGCATCCCGCAGTCGCTCACCGAGTCCGTGCTGGAGGCGTGGGCCGTGGGCCTGGGCGCCGACATCCGCCGCGGCTGGGAATTCCTCGAAGTCGCCGACGGGGAAGGGGCGGTGACCCTCACCGCGGGGACCGCGGACGGCGTACGCCACCTGCGCGCCTCGTACCTGGTCGGCTGCGACGGCGGAAAGAGCGCGGTCCGCAAGGCCGTCGGCTTCGACTTCCCCGGCACCGACCCGACCCGCGGCATGTACCTCGCCGACGTGGTCGGCTGCGGGCTGCGCCCGCGATTCCTCGGCGAGCGGCTGCCCGGCGGCATGATCATGGCCGCGCCGCTGGGCGAGAACGTCGACCGGGTCATCGTGGTCGAGAACGGCACCCCGCCGCCGGACCGCACCGAGGAGCCGAGCTTCGCCGAAGTGGCAGGGGCCTGGCAGCGGATCACGGGCGAGGACATCAGCGCCGGTACCGCCGACTGGGTCGGCTCGTTCACCGACGCCAACCGGCTGGTCACCGAATACCGGCGCGGGCGCGTGCTGTTGGCGGGCGACGCCGCCCACATCCACCTGCCCGCGGGCGGCCAGGGCCTGAGCACCGGCGTGCAGGACGCGGCCAACCTCGGCTGGAAGCTGGCCGCGGTCGTCACCGGCTGGGCGCCCGAGGGTCTGCTCGACACCTACCACGCCGAGCGGCACCGGGTCGGTGAGCGGCTGATGATGAACACCGCCACCCAGGGCATGGTCTACGTCGGCGGTCCCGAAATGGACCCGATCCGCGAGATGTTCGCCGAGCTGATCGAGTACGACGAGGTCAAGCGGCACCTCGCGGGCACCGTCAGCGGTCTCGACATCCGCTACGACTTCGGCGCGAAGGACGACGACCACCCGCTGACCGGACGCCGGCTGACCCCGCTGAAGGTCGACACCGACGGCGGCGGCACCGACACCACGGAACTGCTGCACACCGCGCAGGGCGTGCTCGTCGACCTCGCCGACGCGGCGGCCGTGCGCGCGGTCGCCGCGCCCTGGAAGAGCCGCGTCCTGACCGTCAGCGGCACGGTCGCCGAGCCCGAGGGGCTGTCCGCACGGGAGTTGGCGGGGGCCACCGCGGTCCTGCTCCGGCCCGACGGACATGTCGCCTGGGTCTCGACGGGCGGTGAGGACGGCCTGGCCGAGGCGCTCCAGCGGTGGTTCGGCGCGCCCGAGACGGGCGCGTGAGTTCCAGCCTCCGACCGGAGGGCGCCGACCGTTCGAGGGCCGGCGCCCTCCGCCAACCGAAGGGCGGGGCACGGCGGTCCGCGGGCGGGCCCTTCCGGTCGCTGGCCGTGCGCAACTTCCGGCTCTTCGCGCTCGGCCAGGTCGTCTCGGCGGCCGGCACCTGGATGATGGTGGTCGCGCAGGACTGGGCGGTCCTCTCGCTCACCGACAACTCACCCACCGCGCTCGGCCTGGTGACGGCCCTTCAGTTCACCCCGGTCCTGCTCCTCGCGCTGTACGGCGGGCGGCTCGCCGACCGCCACGACAAGCGCGCGCTGCTCGTCGCCGCCAACCTGGTCTGCGGTGTGCTCGCCGCCCTGCTCGCGCCCCTGATGCTCACCGGCACGCTGCGGCTGTGGCATCTGTATCTGTTCGCCCTCGGCCTCGGCACCGCGAGCGCCGTGGAGATCCCCACCCGCATGTCGTTCGTGCGCGAGATGGTCGGCCCCGAACTGCTGCCCAACGCCTCGGCGTTGAGCGCGGCGTACTTCAACATCGCACGGGTGGCGGGGCCCGCCTTCGGCGGCCTGCTCGTCGGCTGGCTCGGCACCGGACCCGTCGTCCTACTCAACGCCGTCAGCTATCTGGCCACGGTCGTCGCGCTGCGGATGATGCGGCCCGCCGAACTGCACCGCGGGCCGCCGGGCGCAGCCCGCGCCCGCGTGATCGACGGCCTGCGCTACACCGCGAGCCGCCCCGACCTGCTGCTGCCGCTCGCCCTGGTTGCCGTCATCGGCCTGGCCGGGTTCAACTTCCAGCTCACGCTGCCGCTGGTGGCCAAGACGGTCTTCCACACCTCCGCGGCCTCCTTCGGACTGCTCACCACGGCGCTGGCGGCCGGATCGCTGCTGGCGGCGCTGGTCACCACCTCGCGTACGACCCGGCCGAGCGGACGGCTGGTGACCGGCTCCGCGCTGGCCTTCGGCGCGGCCGAGACCGCGGCGGGCTGGGCGCCGAACTACCTGAGCGAGCTGCTGCTGCTCGCGGTCACCGGCTTCACCACGCTCTACTTCGCCCAGGCGGCCAACCACCGCATCCAGCTCGGCGCCGACCCCGCGTTCAGCGGGCGGGTGCTGGCCATCTACGCGCTCATCCTCCAGGGGACCACCCCGCTGGGCGCGCTGGCGGTCGGCTGGCTCACCGAGCACTGGGGCGCCAGATCAGGACTCTACGCGGGTGGCATCGTCTCGCTGGCCGCGGCGGCAGTCGCCATGCTGCTTGACCGGCCCCGTCCGGGCCGAGGGGACGGCGGGGGCCGAGGGGACGGCGGCGACCGGGCGGACGACGGCGACCGGGCGGAGCGCGAGGGCGACGGTGATCGGGAGGCCCGGCGCGCGCGGGAGACCGGCAGCCGGTCGCCCGAGACCCCGGCCGTCCCGACGACCGGCGCGTGACGTCGGCGCGCGGACGGTGCCCCGAGGCCCCCGCACCCCCGCCCGTACGCGCCCCGTCCGTACCGCGCCCGTCCCCACGAGGGCCGCGGGCCCGGTCCCGGACGACCGCCGCGGGCCGACGCTCCGCCACCGCGCGGAGCGACCCGTGCCCCGCGGAGCCGTCCGCGCGGCACGTTCTCGAACCTGCCGGTGAACCGCCGCGCCACAGCGCAACGGCGGCGCCGGTCCGTGCACTACCGATGGAAGGCGGTATGCCGTGATGGAACAGACGGTCCCCCTGCACCTGAGGGGGCTTCCCGACCCGCACGTCCTGCGTGCCGCGGGCATCGACGTGCGGACCAGGATCATCGAGCGTTACATCTGCCGTCAGTTGGAGCCGTATCTTCATGTGCCCCCGGCCCACCGGATCAGCACCGACCGGTCGCTGCGCAGCCAGGGCGTCGACTCGATCACCGCGCTGGCGCTGCGCCGCAGGCTCGTCTCGGCGCTGGGCGTCGACGTCCCCGCCGCGGACCTGCTGCGGGACGACTCGGTCACCGAGGTGGCGGCGCTGCTGGCCGGGCTGGTGACCCCCGTACCGCAGAGCGTCCCGCAGACGGCCCCGGTCGGCGCCGTCGCCGCGGCCGTCTTCGACACCCCGGCGGAGAGGCCGCGGCTCACCGCAGCGGCGCGCACCGCGCGGTGAGCGGCGCGGTGGACCGTACGGGGGCCGCCACCGCACCGGCTCTGACCGTCGCGCCGGGCGACCTGCACATCTGGGTGCTGCCCCGGCCCTGGACGCACACCGACCCGGCGCCGCTGCCGGTCGGGGAACTGGACGACGACGAACGCGAGCGCGCCGCGGGCCTGCTGCGTACGGGCGACCGGGTGCGCTACCTCTCCGCCCACGTCGCCCTGCGCCGCCTGCTGTCGGCCTACACCGGCCTCCCGCCGCGGGCGCTGCGGCTCGGCCGGGACCGCTGCCCCTGCTGCGGCGGCCCGCACGGCCGCCCGGTGCTGCTCGACCGCCCGCGCGGTCCCGTACCCGACTGGCCGCACTTCTCGCTGTCCCACAGCCACCAGGTCGCGGTCGTCGCCCTCGCGGGCGCCACCGTCGGCGTGGACGTGCAGCGGGTGCCGCCGGCCAACGCCGTACGGCTGTGCCTGCCCGACCTCCACCCCGCGGAACAGGCGGAGTTGGCCGCTGTGCCCGGCCGCAGGAGGCCCGCGGCCTTCGCCCGGCTGTGGACCCGTAAGGAGGCGTATCTCAAGGGCCTCGGCACCGGTCTGCGCCGCGACCTGGCCGCCGACTACCTCGGGACGGCGGCGGGCCGGCGCGGCGGCCCGCACCGCCCGTCCGGATGGTCCGTCACCGACGTGCCGGGACCGCCGGGCCACGCCACCGCGGCGGCCGTCCGCACCCCGCACCACTACCGCACCGTCGTCCGCACACTGACCGCCGACTGCCTCCACGCCGAGGACGCCACGGAGCTGATCGCCGATTCCCGCACGCGGGTGCACCGCGTGCCGCAGGCCGCCGTCCGGCGGCCACAGGAGTGATCGACATGAACCCGAGCAAGGGAGGGTGGAGCGCCATGCCCAACGCGGAGTCTCCCGCCGAGGTCCCCGACCGGTTGCAGGAACTGAGCGACCTCAAGGAGCTGGCCCGGCAGGGCCCCGACCCCACGGCCACAGAACGCCAGCACGCCAAGGGCAAGCTGACCGCGAGGGAGCGGATCGACCTGCTCCTGGACAAGGGCAGCTTCACCGAGGTCGAGGCGCTGCGGCGGCACCGGGCCAGCGGCTTCGGCCTGGAGGGCAAGCGCCCGCACACCGACGGCGTGGTCACCGGCTGGGGCACCGTCGAGGGCCGGACGGTCTTCGTCTACGCCCACGACTTCCGGATGTTCGGCGGCGCGCTCGGCGAAGCGCACGCCGAGAAGATCCACAAGATCATGGACATGGCCATCGCAGCCGGCGCCCCGCTGGTCTCGCTCAACGACGGCGCGGGCGCCCGTATCCAGGAAGGCGTCTCCGCGCTCGCCGGTTACGGCGGCATCTTCCAGCGCAACACCAAGGCGTCGGGCGTGATCCCGCAGATCAGCGTGATGCTCGGCCCGTGCGCCGGGGGCGCCGCGTACTCCCCGGCCCTGACCGACTTCATCTTCGCCGTCCGCGGCATCTCGCAGATGTTCATCACCGGGCCCGACGTCGTGCAGGCCGTCACCGGCGAGGAGGTGACCCAGGACGCGCTCGGCGGCGCCGACGTGCACGCCAGCGTCTCCGGCGTCGCCCACTTCGCCTACGACGACGTGCACACCTGCCTCGCCGAGGTCCGCTACCTGCTGTCGCTGCTGCCGTCCAACAACCGCGAACTGCCCCCGGCCAGCCCCGGACAGGACCCGGTGGACCGGCCGGGCGACGCGCTGCTGGAGATCGTGCCGACCGACGGCAACCGCAGCTACGACATCAGGGACGTCATCGAGGAACTGGTCGACGACGGCGACTCGATGGAGGTGCACGCCGCCTGGGCGCCCAACATCGTCTGCGCGCTGGCCCGGCTCGACGGGCAGACCGTCGGCATCGTCGCCAACCAGCCGTCGGCGATGGCCGGGGTGCTGGACATCAAGGCGTCGGAGAAGGCCGCGCGCTTCGTGCAGTTCTGCGACGCCTTCAACATCCCGATCGTCACCCTGGTCGACGTCCCCGGCTTCCTGCCCGGCGTCGACCAGGAACACGACGGCATCATCCGGCGCGGCGCCAAACTGCTGTACGCCTACTGCAACGCGTCGGTGCCGCGGATCTCGGTGGTGCTGCGCAAGGCGTACGGCGGCGCGTACATCGTCATGGACTCGCAGTCGATCGGCGCCGACATCGCGCTGGCCTGGCCCAGCAACGAGATCGCCGTCATGGGCGCGGAGGGCGCGGCCAACGTCGTCTTCCGCCGCGAGATCGCCGCCGCCGAGGACCCCGAGGCGATGCGGATCCAGAAGATCGAGGAGTACCGCAGGGAACTCGTGCACCCCTACTACGCGGCCGAACGCGGCCTGGTGGACGACGTCATCGACCCGCGCGACACGCGGTCGGTGCTGATCCGGTCGCTGTCCATGCTGCGGACGAAGGACGCGGACCTGCCGCGCCGCAAGCACGGCAACCCGCCGCAGTAGCCCGCCGTACTCCGCACAGCCCTTGACGGTGCGTCAGCGCAGCCGCCCGCAACTCGTGCATTCCGTCCGGCAGTTCCGAGACCGAAGGGGACACCGCCCATGCCCGCCGCCATCACCGCTCCCACCCCCGCCGCACCGCACCTGGTGCGGGTCGGCACGCTGACCATCCCGGCGCAGCCGGGACCGCCCGCGCTGGAGACGATCAACGCCGCGCCCGCCGTGGTGCCGCTCGCCGCACCCGAGGCGGCTCCGGCGCCGACGACGCTGGTACGTGTCGAGCGCGGCACCGCGACACCCGAGGAGATCGCCGCGGTCACCGCCGTGCTGCTCGCCCGCGCCGCCACCGTTCGCGCGGCGGCCGACGCCGACCACGCGACGGCCGCCCGCCGCCGGGGCGCCGCCCGCTGGCGCGCGCACGGCTTCACCGGCCCGCGCGCCTGGACCGCCGGGACCCGGGATCTGCTCGCGAGTTGAGCGCGGGCGGTCCCGTAGGAGTACCTGAGCGCCCGACGCTTTGAGCACTGAGCACTGAGCACCGAGCACTGAGCACCGAGCACCGTCAACGGCCCCACGCGCTTCGGCGCGTGGGGCCGTTTTTCGTCGTCTCACCCGCGATTCCCGCCGGAGGTGATTTTCCCCGGCCGCGCGGCGGGGTCCCGCGGCCGGAAGAGGGCAGGCGTCGTAGCGTGACGGGGACGTACAACGGATCATCGGACCGCACGACGCGAGGGGACCTCATGTGCTGGAGCGCCACGGCCGATCTGGCGGCGGGCTCGGTGATCTGCGCCCTGGGCGTGACCTGCGTCGCGCGCGTACGCCGGGCCCGGGACCTGCCGCTGGCGGCGCTGCCGCTGGTGCTCGGCGCCCATCAGCTCATCGAGGCCGCGGTCTGGCACCGCGGCGGCGGCACCGGGCCCGCCACCCTCGCGTGGGCGATCATCGCGCTGCCGCTGCTGGCCGCCTATGTGCCGCTCGCCGTGCTGACCGCCGCGCCGCCGGGCGGGCGGCTGCGGCTGGCCGTACCGGTGCTGGCCGGACTCGCCACCGCCGTCGTGCTCGTCGCCTGCCTGATCGACCGGGCGCCCGTCGCCGACATCCGCGGCCACACCGTCGGCTACGCGGTGGACGTGCCCGCCGTACCGCTGGTCATCGCCGGATATCTGGTGGCCACCGTCGGCTCCCTGCTGCTCAGCGCGGACCGGATGCTGCGGCTGCTCGGCGTCCTCACCGGGGTGGGGGCCGCGGTCTGCGCGGCGGTGTGGCGGACCGAATTCGTCTCCACCTGGTGCGCCTTCGCCGCCGTCGTCTCCGTCGTCCTCCTGCTGTGGGTACGGCGGCCGTCGACGGGGCCGGCACCGAGCGCGCCCGTACTGTCGTAGCGGCTGATCACACGTCAGACTGGGCGGATGCGTCCTCACCGTACGGTTTCCACGGTCGCCCTCACCGTCGTCCTGATCACGCTCGGCCCGGCTCTCGCCGCCTGCTCGTCGGGCTCGCCGTCCCCCGGCTCGCCCGGCGCCGCCCGTTCCGGCCCTTCCGGCCCCGGCGCCGTCGATCCCGACGCGGTCGACCCCGACAGCGGTGTGAAGCCGTCGGAGTCGACCGCCTCGGGCCGCACCGTCGCCACGTACACCGCCGCCTCGGCGATGAGCGCGGACCAACTCCAGGAGACGGTGCGTCGGCTCAAGGAACGCGCCGCCGCCTTCGGACTGACCGGCACCCGTATCGAACAGCGCGGCAACGTCATCACCGCCGACGCGCCCGGCGACAGCGGCGACCGGCTGCGGCAGTTGGCGGCGACCGCCGAGCTGGCCTTCCGGGCGGTCAAGGGCGATCACGCGGAGGGGTCCGCCGAGATTCGGCAGCGCTTCGACGCCCTCACCTGCCCGGTCACCGGCACGCCCCCGCTGTCCAGGCCCGAGGAGCCGACCCCGGCCTGCGACGCCAAGACCGGCCAGAAGTACCTGCTCGGCCCGGTCGCGCTCGACGGCGAGGACGTCAAGAGCGCCAAGTCCGCGTACGAGCCGAACTCCGGCCAGTGGATGGTGAATCTGAACTTCACCGAGCGGGGCGCGAAGACATTCGGCACGGTCACCGCGGCGCTGGCCCAGGAGACGCCGCCCGCCAATCAGTTCGCGATCCTGCTCGACGACGACCTGCTGTCCGCACCGGCCGTCCAGCAGGCCATCACCGACGGCGCGGCGCAGATCTTCGGCGACTTCGACCGGCAGCGCGCGGAGGACCTGGCCGCCCTGATCGGCAGCGGCGCGCTGCCGGTACGGCTCACGGTGAGCGGGGTGACGCGGCAGCCGTAGCCCGTTGCCGCGCCGGCATGATCGCCGGACAGTGTGTGTCCGGCGTGTGTTCGGGTGTGTGTTTGGCTAGGGTGACGGCCGGAGGTGGTCCGGTTGTCGAATGAGCAGGGCGAGCTGTTCGCTTCGGTCGACGCGCTGCTCGAACAGGTGGCCGCGCAGGACTCGCTGCCGGAACCCGCCGAGCGCAAGCGGCTGCGTGAGGCGGCCGGG
This sequence comes from Streptomyces sp. NPDC088197, assembly GCF_044741185.1. Lineage (NCBI taxonomy): Bacteria > Bacillati > Actinomycetota > Actinomycetes > Kitasatosporales > Streptomycetaceae > Streptomyces > Streptomyces sp. NPDC088197. The sequence continues at coordinate 156,639 of NZ_JBIUSD010000004.1, read as the reverse complement.
ATCAGCCAGGACCAGATCGCGAAGACGCTCAAGGTGCGGCGCGAGACAGTCACCGCGTGGGAGTCCGGCCGCGCCGAGCCGAGGTCGCCGAAGCGGGCGGCGTACGTACGGCTGCTGGACGGTCTCGCGGCGCTGCATCCGGCGCCGCCGGTCGCCACGGCTCCTGAGCCGGCCCCGCAACCTGTGCCCGTACCTGTGCCCGTACCGGAGCCCCCGCCGGTCGCCGTGGTGGCGCCGCCAACTCCCCGGCTCCCGGCCCCCGTTGACCCCGCACCCGAACCAGCAGCCGCCCCCGCGCGCCAGCCCGCCCCGCCGCCGCGCCGCCCCGCCCCCGCCCGCCGCCCCCAGGCCCCCGCCTCCGTCCGTGCCCCCGAGCCCGGTGCCGATCCGCGGTTCGCCAACGGACCGCTGGCCGTCGTGGACGGCGACGGCAGCGCGTACTGCGTCGGCGGCCTCGTCCTGGAATGCCCGGCGGACGACATTCCGTCGCTCGTGCAGTGGGCCCTCACCGAGGCACGCCTCGGCGCGGCCCGGCTGCACCGCTCGGGCAAGGACGCCGACCCGCTGGTCGTCCTCACCGAGTCCGCCACCACCCGCTTCGGCCTCCCCGCGGAACTGGCCGACCGGCGCGGGCTGCGGCTGCCCGAGGACCACGAGGCCGTACGCCGCGTCGCCCGCGCGGGCTGGCAGCTCACCCGGCGCGGCTTCGGCCCCTGGGCACGCGTCTACCGGCCCGCGCAGGCCGGACAGCGCCAGTGCGTACAGCTCGCGATCCTGCCCTGGGGCGCGCTGGACAGCCGGTCGTGGGGGAACGTGGACCAGGCGCCGCCCGCCGAAGTGGCCCGCGTCCTCGGCACGTACGCCACCCGCGTGATCACCCCGCGCGGCTCGACCGCCGTCTGCGGCCTCGAACTGATGACGAGCCTGCGCCCGCCGACCAGGGCCGTACGGGACGAGGCGAGCGGCGCGTGGGTGTCGGGGCAGGTGGCCGGCGCGCTCGGCGCCGCCGTCGACCCCGCGCCGCCCGAGGCCCCCGACGAGCACCCCGTGGCGGCCCGGCTCCATCCGCGCGGCCACCGGCGCACACCGGACCAGGTGCTGGACGAGGAGGCGTACGACTGGATCCGCGACCCGCAGCTCCTCGGTGACGACGAGTGCGCCCGGCCGTACGCGGTCGGCATCGACGTCAACATGGCCTTCGCCGCCGCCGCGAACCGCCTCACCGTCGGCCTCGGCGCCCCCGTCCACCGCACCGCCCCCGGCTTCGACAAGGCGCTGCCCGGCTGCTGGCTCGTCGACCTCTCCGGCATCGAACTCGACCCCCGGCTGCCGAGCCCCTTCACCCCCCAGGGCACCCGCCCCGAGGGACCCGCCTGGTACGCCACCCCGACCGTCGCCTACGCCGTCGAACTCGGCCACGACGTCAAGCCCGTCGAGGCGTACGTACGGCCGGAGACCGGCGCGTATCTGGACGCCTGGTACACCCGGCTGCGGGACGCCTACCTCGCCACGATGGGGCAGCTCGGCGTCACCGCGGGGATGGACGAGGCGGACTTCCTGGCCGCGATGGCCGTCCACAAGGACACCGATCCGGGCCTGGCCGCCGTGCTGTCCGCCGTCAAGGCGACCGTCAAGGGCGGCATCGGCAAGCTCCGCGAGCGCCCGCAGGGCGCGGGCTACCGGCCGGGGGAGCGGTGGTCCGCGCTGGACCGCCCCACCTGGCGGCCCGACATCCGCGCGGCCGTGATCTCCTCCGCGCGGGTCAATATGCACCGCAAAATGCGGAAGTTCGCCGCCGTCGGGCTCTACCCGCTCGCCGTGCTGTCCGACTGCGCCGTCTACGCCTCGGACGGCCCCTCGCCGCTGGACTTCCTGCCGCGCGCGCCGGAGGGCAAGCCGCTGCCCGGCGGATTCCGGCTCGGCGTCAGTCCCGGCATGGTCAAGCACGAAGGCACCCAAGACCTGATGTGGGCGGTCGAACTCCTCGACCAGGGCCACAACCCGGCCCGCCACATCAAGGGCACCGACGCCGCCGTCGACGGAGAGTAGGACCACAGCGTGGGCATCATCGGCGACAGCCTCGACAAGGCGACGGCCAACACCCAGACCCGGCCCATCCCCAAGTCCGCGCAGGCCCAGATGCGCTTCCTGGTCAAATACGCCAAGGGCTCCACCCGCGCCGTCGCCCAGCGCCTCGGCGTCACCCAGCGCACCGTCGAGCGCTACCTGAAGGGCACGCTCAAGCGGCCGCGGCGCGAACTCGCCGACCGCCTCGCCGCCGCCGTCCGGCAGGACTGGCAGCCCCGTGTCAAACAGCGCGCCCAGCGCCGCGCCGCCACCTCCGACGGCCTCGTCATCGAGACCCGCGCCCGCTTCGGCTTCACCGCCGCCCCCGGCTCCACCGACGACGGCCGCATGCGCCGGATCACCCAGCACCTCCCGCCCGCCTACGCCGCCCGGCTCTTCGAAGCCCAGTCCTCCGGCGCCACCGAACAGCAGCTCCAGGCCATCGCCGCCGAGGGCCTCCAGGAGGTCTACTTCAAGGACAGCGGCCGCCGCGCGGACGGGCTGCTGGTCGAGTTCACCGACATCGACTACGTGGAAATCGACTTCTGACGGAGGCGCTCGTGCGGGCGGGCCGCACGCACACGGTGACGCCGACCTGGCGGACACCGCGCTGCGCGCCGCGGAGGCCAAGGCGCGCGAGCGCGGCGCCGCCGTGCGGTTCCCGCACCACGACGCGCGGCGGCTGCCGGAGCTGGGGGAGCGGGCAAGAGGCGAGGCCCGACGCGCAAGAGACCGGGCACGAGACCGTGTATGAGGCGAGGCCCGAGGCGGAGAAAGGCCGTGCGGGCCGTCAGTAGCGCAGCACGGCCGCGATGTGGTGGGAGCCGTTGAGCATCGCGTCGGGGACGAAGTGCACGCGGGCGCCGGTGTCGAGGGCCTGTTCGGCGATCTCGTCGACGATGTCCTCACGGGCACCCGGGGTTTCGGGCGTGGCGGGGACGAGGTGGTCGGCGTCGTCGCGGACGGTGGTGCGGTAGTCGTCCTCGATGACGACGACGGCGGCGCGGCCCTCGACGACGGACTGCCAGACCTCGTCCACACCCGCGGCGAAGGTACGGCGGCCACGGGCGGCGTCGAGTTCCGCGAGGACATCCGAGACGTCCTGGTCGGCGCGCTCGCGGACGGCGGGCAGCACGGCCTGCCGGACGGCTTCGGCGGGGCCCTTGGACAGACCGCCCTGGAGGACCCGGACGGCCTCCTTGGCATCGGGGCTGACCTCGTCCAGGACGGCGAGGGCCTCGGCCTCCGCGACGACGTAGAGGGGCCGCGGCTCGGCCGTGAGCACCGTACCGACGGCGTCGGCGACCTCGCGCAGATAGCGGCGGGTCTCCTCGTCGTTGAAGGTGCTGGGTCGGTCCCCGATGCGCTCCTCGCGCTCGATGTCGGTGTCGGGCAGCGACCGGGTCTTCGGGAAACCGCTCGCGGTGTGCTCGGTCAGCCGCTCCCGGCCGCCGCCCCACAAAGTGGCGTGGTCGGCGGAGACCGCCAGCACCCAGTACGGCTGGTCGGCCGCCTGCGCGGCGATGAGATTACGGGTCAGGAACGTCTGCGCGAGCAGCACCCGCTCCGGCACCGAGCGGTCCAGCGACCACACCTGGTGCTCACCGGGCGCCGCGAAGATCGCCAGACCGTCCTCGGCGTGCACCAGGTCCACCTCGGACAGCGCCTTGTCCAGCTGCTCGACCACATCGATCCGGTCGGCCCTGGACACCTCGGGGTCGGACTCCACCTCGTCCTTGGCCCGTGCGATGAGATTGCGCAGGCGTACGGCGTCCTGCGCGTTGTCCGGCTCCCGGCGGTGCGTCGGCATCAGCACGGAGACGGCGGGGTAGTGCCGCGGACGGCGCAGGTCGGCGAGGGTGGCGGGGCTGAGAGGCGAGTGCATGGCAGGCCCTTCCGGCGAAGTCCCCCCCCGGACATGAAATCCCTTTGTCTCTTTATGGATATCTCACTGGGGCAGTGGCCGCAGCTCGTACAGCAGTGCGTCCTCCGCCCACGCCAGCGCATCCTCCACGCTGTCGTGCCGTACCGCGACACCGCCCCAGTGCTGGTCCGGCGCGCCGACCAGGGCGACCTGGTGCCCCGCCGCCGAGATCCGCTCGAAGGCGTTGCCGAGCATCAGCCCGGCCACCTGATTGACGTGCGTCACGCGCTCCATGTCGACCACCACCCAGCCGGGCACCAGCGGCACGGCGCTCGCCAGCGCGTGCAGCAGCCGCTCCGCCGCGGGGAAGTCCACCTCGCCGCGCGCGGCCACCAGCACCACCCGGTCGCCGTCCCGGTCCAGCAGGTCGCGGTCGGCCGTCACCCGCTCCCGCCCGGAGGAGACCCGGGTCCCCGTACCCCCGCTGCCGCCCGTGCCGACCCGCGTCACGGTGTCCGCGCCCGGCACCGGGTGGTGCATCAGATGCATGCCGAACCGCCGCGACAGCTCCCTCAGCGCGACCACCCCGCGGATCGTACTGCCGGTACGGTCCAGCGGCGGGCTGTAGCAGGCGATGCCGAACCGGGCCGGGCTGGCCGCCGCGAGGCCGCCGGACACCCCGCTCTTGGCGGGCAGCCCCACCCGCACCAGCCAGTCACCGGCCGCGTCGTACATCCCGCAGGTCGCCATCACCGACAGCACCTCGACGGCCACCTGCTCGGCCACCACCCGCTCGCGCGTCACCGGATTGACCCCGCCGTTGGCGAGCGTCCCCGCCATCACGGCCAGATCGACGGTGTTCACCAGCACCGAGCACTGCCGGAAGTACACCTCGGCCGCCTCCACCGGGTCGGTGCGCAGCGAACCGGCCGCGTGCATGAGATACGCCAGCGCCCGGTTGCGGTCGCCGGTGGCCGCCTCCGAGCGGTAGACGTCCTCGTCCACGGTGAGCCGCCGCCCGGCGAAGGCGCTCAGCGCGTCGAGGATGCGCGCGGACCGTTCGCCCGGCGAGGCGGCCGGTACGAGATTGGTCGTCGCGATGGCCCCCGCGTTGATCATGGGGTTGGCGGGGCGGCCGGTGCCGTGCTCCAGGCTGATCGCGTTGAAGGCGTCGCCGCTCGGCTCGTTGCCCACCCAGCGGGTCATCTCGTCGAGGCCCAGCTCGGACAGGGCCAGCGCGTGCACGAACGGCTTGGACACCGACTGCACGGTGAACTCGGTACGTGACCTGCCCGCCTCGTAACGGTGGCCGCCCATGCTTACCAGCGCGATGCCGAAGTCGTCCGGGTCGGCCAGCGCGAGCTGCGGGATGTACGACGCCACCTCGCCGTCCCGCAGCGGCAGCAGTCGCCGGTGCACCTCGGCCAAGCCCTCGCTGACCACGTCGAACGCCACCGGATCGGTCATGGCCTCATGCTCGGCCCGCCCCGCCGACCCCGCAAACGCGCAAGGCCCGCGGCGGGCACCCCCTCGCAGGGCCGGTGCGGACACCCCACCGCCGGGCCCGGCGCGTCACCCGTACGGCACCGCGCACGCTGCGCGCCGCCGGGGCACCCCGCACGGTGGAGGGGCGGCCGGAGCGTGTGCCCGGCCGGTGACCAGCGCAGAAACCGGAGGGGAAGCCCGTGAGCCGACGTCGTACCGAGGGGACCCGCGCAGGAGAAACCGGTGACGGACGGGCCCGTACGGCCCGCTCGCGCCGCCTGCGCTCACTGACCGCGGCGGCGCTGGTGGCCATGGCGGCCGGCGGCCTGGCGCTGGTGTCGGCCTGCGACAACTCCTCCGGCAACAGCTCGACCGGAGCGACGACGCCCGGCGCCCCGCCCAGCACCGGGAACTTCTCCGGCACCCTGCCCTCCCCGCTGGACTCCCTCGCCTCCGCCGCCCAGCAGACCGCCTCCGCCGCGCAGTCCTCCGCGAAGGCCGCCGCCTCCAGCTTCGAGGCGTCGGTGGAAGCGGGCGCGGGCAGCGCCGCGGCCGAGGCGAAGTCGGAGCTGGCCAAGGTCGACGGGCAGGGCAACGCCGTCAAGGACGTCCAGCTCACCGGCTTCCCCAAGGCCAGGACCGGCGGCCTCAACGCCGTCCTGGTCAGCATCACCAACACCACCGACACGAAGGCGTCCTTCGCCGTCAAGGTCGAATTCGCCGACTCCGACGGCGCCGTCGTGGACTCCACGGTCGTCGGCGCCCGCGACGTCGAGCCCGGCAAACACGCCCAGCCGGTCGCCTTCAGCACGAAGGACGCCGACAAGACGCTCTTCCCGCGCGTGGCCCAGGCCCAGCGCTACTGAAGGACGCCCCGGCCCGCTCCCGCCCCCCCCCGTCAGCGCCTCCGCCCAGGCGGGGGGCCTGCTGACAGCCCTGGACTCGTGTGCGAAGCTGCCTTCCGCGACAAGGGGAGGTGGCGGTGGGACGGGCGGGGAACGGGGGAGGGCCGCGGACGAGCGCCGGGGCACGGGCGGCGCTCGGCGTCCTGGTGATCGCGGGTCTGGCGCTCAGCGCCCTGGTGCTGCGGCCCGAGGGCAAGGCGTTCGGCAAGGGCGGCGGACCGCTCGGCGGCAATGTGTTCGTGGTGGCGCTCGGCCTCGCGTGGTTCATCGGCGCGCTGATGCTCCACAACCGCTATGTGCTCCAGGTCGGTGACGACGCCGAGTCCGACCCGCTGCGGCAGCGGCTCGCGGACGTGGTCCGCGCCGCACTGCTGGGCGCCGCCTTCGTCGTCCCGCTGCTGATCTTCGTCATGCACCGGTTCCACGCGTCCGGCCGTACCTCGGGCGGCGGCAAGGACCGCAAATGGCGAGACGCCACCGCGCCGACCCCCAGCGCCCCCACCCCGCCGCGTCCGCTCAAGAGGCACCAGGACAACCACGGCTTCCCCTCCTGGCTGACACACGTCCTGATCGGCATCGGCATCGGACTGCTGGTGCTGGCCGTCGTCCTCGCCGCCGTGCTGCTCTGGCGCTATCTGCGGTCGGGTGAGGCGGAGCGGCAGGACGGCCCCGGGTACGACCAGGCCGACGACGAGGACGAAGTGCTCGCCGAGGCCGTGGAGTCCGGGCGACGGGCGCTGCGGGACGACGCCGACGCGCGCGCCGCCGTCATCGCCTGCTACGCCGCCATGGAACGGTCCCTCGCCGCCTCCGGCATCGCCCGCCGCGCCTCCGACAGCCCGCAGGACCTGCTCGAACGGGCCGTCACGGCAGGCCGGTTGGCGGGCCCGAGCGCGGCGGCGCTCACCGCGCTCTTCCGTGAGGCGCGCTACTCCACCCACCCCATGGACGACGGCCACCGGGACCGCGCCGCGCGGGCACTCACCGAGATCGCCGCCCAACTCGCCCCGGACGAGGCCGCGTCGGGCGACGGCGGCGGTCCCGGGGAGCGGACCACCGAAGCAGCCGCGGAGGCCGCACAGTGAAAGAACACCTCCGGCGGGCGGCGGGCCCGCCCGGCTCCGTACGCCACTCGCTGACCCTGCTCGGCTGCCTCGTCGTCGCCGCCGAAGTGCTGCTCGCGCTCACCGACGGCCTCGTCGCCGCGGCCACCGGCCTCGCCCTGATCACCGTCGTCGCGCTGGGCGTCGCCCGGTACGTCGGCGGCGCGGGCGCGCAGGACAGCGGATACCGCAAGTCCGTACGGCTGCTCGGCGGTCGCGCCCCGGCGCTCGGCGAATGGCCGCGGGTCGTCCGCAAGGCGCTCGGCCCCGAAGGCGCCCTGCACTTCCACTCCACGCTCCGCCCGCAGCTGCAGCGGCTCTTCGCGGCCCGGCTCGCCGAGCGGCACGGGGTGCTGCTGCGCAAGAGCCCCGACCGGGCCCGCGCGATCGTCGGTCCCGACCTGTGGCCGTGGATCGATCCGACGACCGGCCCGCCGCAGCCGGCGATTCCCGAAGCCGTACTGCGGGCGCTGCTCGACCGGCTGGAGACGCTGTGACCGCGCCCGCATTCCGCGCGTCCGCCGTGCGCCGCCCCGTGCCCGTATTTCGCGCGTCCGCCGTGCGCCGCCCCGCCCCCGTACCCCGTTTCACGACGCTCCACGACCAGGCAAGGTGAGGACCGCAGTGACCAGCTCCGAGCGCATATCCGACCACGACGCCGACGCCCTGAGCCCGCGGCGGGCGGGTGAGAGGGCCGCCGAGGTGCTCGCCGAGATCCGCACCGCCGTGGTCGGCAAGCCGGAACCGCTGGAGCTGGTCATGCTCGGCGTGCTCGCGGGCGGCCACGTCCTCATCGAGGACCTGCCGGGACTCGGCAAGACGCTGCTGGCCAGATCCTTCGCCACCACCCTCGGACTGGAGTTCCGCCGCATCCAGTTCACCCCCGACCTGCTGCCCTCCGACGTCACCGGCGCGCCCTTCTACGACCAGCACAGCGGCGAGATGGTCTTCAGGCCCGGCCCCGTCTTCACGCACCTGCTGCTCGCCGACGAGATCAACCGCACCCCGCCCAAGACCCAGGCCGCCCTGCTGGAGGCGATGGCCGAGTCCCAGGTGTCGATCGACGGCAGCACCCGCGAACTGCCCGACCCGTTCGTGGTGATCGCGACCGCCAACCCCATCGAGTACGAGGGCACGTACACGCTCCCCGAGGCGCAGCTCGACCGGTTCCTGCTGCGGGTGCGGATGGGCTATCTGTCGGCGCCGCAGGAGACCGACATGCTGCGGTCCAGGATCGACAGGGCCGCGCCCGAGGCGAAGCTGCGCACCCTCAGCGGGCCGTCGGAAGTGCTGGCGATGCGCGCGGCCGTGGAGCGGGTCGAGGTCGAGGACGACTTGCTGGAGTACATCGTGGCGCTGGTCGGTGCGACCCGCGACCACGCGCACATACAGGTCGGCGCGTCACCGCGCGGCGGCCTCGCGCTGGTCCAACTCGCCCGCGCCCGCGCCGTGCTCGACGGCCGGGACTACGTCACCCCCGAGGACGTGAAGTGGGTGGCGGTCCCGGCGCTCGCCCACCGCGTCACGCTCCGCCCCGAGCTGTGGGTCCGGCAGATCAACGCCGACGACGTGATCCGGGAGATCGTGCAGTCCGTACCCGCCCCGCAGACCCTGCCGCTGGCGGCCCGTGACGCCGTCGCGTCATGACCGACCCCCACGCGGCCGTCGCCCGCGCGCTCGGCGGCGCCCAGCCTCCGCCCGGCGAGCGGCGGGCCGTGCCCGCGGAGCCACCGCCGCCGCCACCGACCGGCTGGCGCGCGGGCGAGCGCGCCCTGCGGTACGGCACGGTGACCGCGGTCGCCGTCGCCGCCGCCCTGCTCACCGGACGGCCGTGGCTGCTCGCGCTGGCCGCCGGCCCGCTGGTGCTGCTCGCGCTCTCACTCCCGTACGGCACGCGCACGGCGCGGATGGACGTCACGGTCGACGTCGAACCGCGGCGGCTGTTCGAGGACGAGACCGTCACCGCCAGGATCACCGTCGCGTACGACGGCGACCGCGGGCGGCTCGACCCCGGCGTCACGCTGGGGCCCGGTGTACGGCTCGACCATCTCACCGTGGGCAGCTCGCGCGTGGAACTGCGGCTGACCGCCGAGCGCTGGGGCCGCTGGACGCTCGGTACCGTCGACCTCGACCTCTACGACGCGGGCGGCACCGCCCGCCGCACGGTCCGCGCGGACCTCGGCGAGGTGCGGGTGTTCCCCGTGCCGTCCCGCGCCGGGATGACGCCCATCCCGGTCCGCCTCCCGCAGCGGCTCGGTGAGCACACCGCGGCGCAGCGCGGTGAGGGCGTCGAGGTCACCGGCGTGCACCCGTACATCCGCGGCGAGCGGCAGCGGCGGATCAACTGGCCCGCCACGACCCGCCGCGGCTCCCTGCAACTCCAGCAGTTCGCCGCGGAGCGCGCCGCCGACACCGTCGTCATGCTCGACGGACTCGGCGACGTCCTCGACCCGGTCACCGGCACGTCCTCGCTGGACGAGACCTTCCGCGCGGCGGCCGGACTGGTCCGCGCCTATCTGCGCACCCACGACCGGGTCGGCGTCGTCTCGGTGGGCGGCACGACCCGCTGGCTCCAGCCGGGCAGCGGGGACGGCTACTTCTACCGGATCGTCGAGAGCGTCCTCGAAGTCCGCAAGGACATCTCCTACCGCACCGAGGGCGTGAGCAACCTCCCGCCGCCTGCGCTGCCCGAAGGCGCGATCGTGTACGTCTTCACGCCGCTCGCCGACCAGCGGATCCTCGACGTGCTGCATCGCGTGGCGGCGCGGGCCCTCGCCCTGGTGGTGATCGAGATCGCCACCGCGGACCCGTACATCGAACCCGGCGACGTCAACGCGGAGCTGGGCCTGCGGCTGTGGCGGTCCGAGCGGGACGCGACGCGCTTCGCGCTGAAGGAGCGCGGCATCGCGGTGGTCACCCACGAGCGCGGCGAGACCCTCGATCTGGCCCTGGCGCCGCTGGTGCGCACACGTATCCACGGAGGCAGGCGATGAGCGGTACGGCGGAGCGGCCGGGCGCGGCCCCGGCACCCTCGACACTGACGCCCGCGGCGCCTTCGGCTCCCGCCCTGACGCCCGCGGACCCGGCCCCCTCGGCCGACGCGCCTTCGGCACCTTCTGCACCTTCGGCCCCCGCCCGGGCGGCCCGCCGCATCCGGCTCCCCGCCCAACTGCCCGCCCGCTGCCTGGCCGTGGCGCTCGCCCTCGCGGCGTGCGACGCGCCGGAGGCCGTACGCCACTCGCTCGGCGCACAGGTGGCGCTGCTCGTGGTGGCCGGGGCCGCCTGGTGGGCGGCGCCGATGGTGGACGAGCGGCCGGTGCGCAATTCGATGCGCTGGGCGAAGATCGCCGCCCGCCGCCGCTCCACCGTCCTCGCCGTGGGGTCGGTGGTGGCCGCGGCGGTCACCGATCCGCCGACCTGGCTGGCCGCCTGCGTCGTGGGCCTCTTCCTGGCGTATCTGCTGATCACCGACGACTGGACGCGGGGCGCGACCGCGCCGCGCGCCGCCCGCGGCCCGGCCCCTGCCCTGACCGCGGCGGCGGCCGTCGTCCTGACCTTCGTCTGCGCGACGGTGCCGGTGGCCGGTACCGACTGGGCACGGCTGCCCGCCGCGCTGGCCCTGGCGGCGACGGTCGGCTGCGTCGCCCTGGCCGTGCGCGGCCGGCGCGGCCCGCGCTGACCGCCGCCTCCTCGCGCGGTGCGGCCTCGCCGCGTGCCGCGGCCTCCCGCGTTCAGGCCGACTCCGCCGCGGCCAGCGCGCGGGCCTGGGCGAGCCACCGCGTGAACAGTTCGGCGTCCACGTCGTCCAGAGCGCGCAGCTTGACCGAGGCCATGGCCCGCGCGCCCGGCTCCAGCCGCCCGCTGGCGTCCTCGACCTGCTGGCCCTGCCAGAGCCCGAAGGTCACATAGGAGCCGTACGCCTTGAGCAGGCAGACCGGTGCGACGCCCGGCGCTCCGCCCAGGCTCCACACCGGGTGGCCGTGCCACATGGCGCCGGGCGCGTCCGGCAGCGCGGCCTCGATGATCTCCCGCGCCTTCGTGCCGACTTCGCGCAGCGGCTCTTCAAGGGCGGCGAGGTAGTCGGTGACGGTGGTGGTGGACGTGGCCATGCGGATCACTCCCGAGCGTCGGATACGGCTTGTGCGGGGTTGACCGGCGCGGCGTCCGAAACTCATCGCCTCCGGCGGAGGTTTTTTCACCGCCACGGCCCGCCGGGTCCCGCACCGGCCCCGGACAGGCTCCGGGGCGGCCCTGTATCGGTTCAGCAAAACCCCTGACATCAAGGGAACACCCCGCTTCCCATCAGCACTTGTGGTGCTTTACCGTTTAATGGACAGCCGGTCGGCGGGGTCGCTAGGTTGGGCGCCGCGGGCCACGGGGCCGACAACCGGCCGGAAACCGCCCGGCGGCAAGGCAACAGCAGGCAAGGAGCAGGGATGAAGGACGTCACGCCGATCGCCGACGGCTGGAGGCTGCGCCTTCCCGAGTCCGGGTCGGCAGCCGGAGCCGGAGCGGACGCCGTGCCCGCGCTCGGGTCCGGCACCGTACCCGCCCAGGTACCCGGCTGCGTGCACACCGACCTGATGGCCGCCGGGCTGCTGAAGGACCCGTTCCTGGACCGGAACGAGACCGCGGCGGCGTGGGTGGGACGCGCGGACTGGACGTACGAGACGGCGCTGCCGCCGCGTGCCACCGGGCACGAGCGCACCGACCTGGTCTTCGACGGCCTGGACACGGTGGCCGAGATCCGCCTCGGTGACACCGTCCTCGGCGCCACGCGCAACATGCACCGCGGTTACCGCTACGACGTCACCGACCTGTACGGACCGGCGGGCGAGACCGCGCTGACCGTCGCCTTCACCTCCGCCTACACCGAGGCGGAACGGGTCCGCGCGCTGGTCGGCGACCGGCCCAACTCGTACCCCGAGCCCTTCCAGTACATCCGCAAGATGGCCTGCTCCTTCGGCTGGGACTGGGGTCCGACGCTGGTCACCGCCGGGATCTGGAAGCCCGCGCGGCTCGAACACTGGTCGACCGCGCGGCTGTCGGGTGTCACCCCGCTGGTCACGGTGGCCGACGGCACCGGACGGGTCGAGGCCCGGCTGGAGATCGAGCGCACCGCGTCCGGCCTGAACCGTCCGCTGACCGTCCGCCTGCGGGTGGGGGAGACGCGGGTCGAGGCCGACGTGCCCGCGGGCGCCGACCGGTGCACCGTCACCGCCGAGGTGCCCGGCCCCGAGCTGTGGTGGCCGCACGGCTACGGCGCCCAGCCGCTGTACGACTGCGAGGTCACCCTCGTCGACGCCGGGACCGAGGGCACCGACGGCGAAGGCGGCGTCGCGCTCGACCACTGGCAGCGTCGCATCGGCTTCCGCACCGTCACCCTCGACACCGCCCCCGACGAGAAGGGCACCCCCTTCACCCTGCTGGTCAACGGCGAGCCGATATTCGCCCGCGGGGTCAACTGGATCCCGGACGACGTCTTCCCGACCCGGATCACCCCCGACCGCTACCGCCGCAGGCTCCAGCAGGCCAAGGACGCGGGCGTCGACCTGATCCGCGTCTGGGGCGGCGGGATCTACGAGAGCGACGACTTCTACGACGCCTGCGACGAGGCCGGGCTGCTGGTCTGGCAGGACTTCCTGTTCGCCTGCGCCGCCTACTCCGAGGAGCAGCCGCTGCGTTCGGAGGTGGAGGCCGAGGCGCGGGAGAACGTGGCCCGGCTCGCCCCGCACGCCAGCCTCGTGCTGTGGAACGGCAACAACGAGAATCTGTGGGGCTTCCGCGACTGGGACTGGGAGCAGGATCTGGCGGGCGCGTCCTGGGGCGAGGGCTACTACCTGGGCCTGCTGCCCCGCGTGGTCGCCGAGACCGACCCCACCCGGCCCTACTGGGCGGGCAGCCCCTGGTCCGGCTCCTGGAACCACCACCCCAACGACCCGGCGCACGGCACCGCCCACTCCTGGGAGGTGTGGAACCGCCAGGACTGGACCGGCTACCTGGAGGACGTGCCGCGCTTCGTCGCCGAATTCGGCTGGCAGGCGCCGCCCGCGTACGCCACGCTGCGCCGGGCGCTGACCGACGACCCGCTCACCCCGGACTCGCCCGGCATGCTGCACCACCAGAAGGCCGCCGACGGCAACGGCAAGCTGGACCGCGGCCTGGCCCACCACTTCCCGGCCCCCGCCGACTTCGACACCTGGCACTACCTGACGCAGGTCAACCAGGTCCGCGCCATCGCGTGCGGCATCGAGCACTGGCGCTCGCACTGGCCGGCCTGCGCGGGCACCGTCGTCTGGCAGCTCAACGACTGCTGGCCGGTGACCTCGTGGGCCGCGATCGACGGCGACGAGCGCGAGAAGCCGCTCTACCACGAGCTGAAGCGGCTCTACGCGGACCGGCTGCTCACCGTCCAGGAGCGCGCCGACGGCCTGGTCGCGGCCCTGGTCAACCAGAGCGCGCGGGACTGGTCGGGCACAGCGGTCCTGCGCAGGGTCGCGGTGGACGGCGCCGTACTCGCCGAAGCCCGGCTGCCGTTCACCGCGACGGCCCGCACGGTCGCCGAGATCGCCGTACCGCGCGACCTCGTACCGCCGGGCGACAGCACCAAGGAACTGCTGACCGTCGAGGCCGAAGGACCCGGCGGCGGCGAGGACGTCCGCGCCCTGTGGTTCCCGGCCAGGGACAAGGACTTCGCCTACCCCGCGCCCCGCTGGGACCTGGAGCTGGCCACCTCCGACGGCGGCGCCACCGAAGTGACCGTCACCGCCCGGACGCTCCTGCGCGACCTGCTGCTCCAGGCCGACCGGCTCGACCCCGCGGCCCACGCCGACCGGGGCCTGGTCACCCTGCTGCCCGGCGAGCGCGTCACGATCACCGTACGCGGCTGGGACCGGCCGGAGCCCGGAGCCGCCGCCGCGGCGCTGTATTGCGTCAACTCCGCGGTCCAGCGCACGGATCCGGGCGACGAGCGGTGAGCCCTCCGGCCGGGGAGCCGGGACGCCGCCCCACCGCGATCCTCTACGACCACGACCTGATGGCCGTCGCCGGTCTGTCGGTGGCCGCCGAGATGGGCCTTGCCGTCCCCCGTGACGTCTCCCTGCTCGCCTGGGACGACTCGCAGCTGTGCCAGCTCACCCCGCTGAAGCTGTCGGCGATGAGCCATGACGTCTTCGGCTTCGGCGCCGAGGTGGCCCGGCGGCTGCTGACCGTGCTGAAGGGCGGCACACCCGCGACGGGACCGGTGGCCACCCCGGTGCTGACCCCGCGCGAGAGCACCGCCCCGCCCGCCCGTACGACCTGACCGGCGAGCGCCGGTCCGCTTCGCTCCCGCTGCGTCCCTACTTCGTCGCGCCTCTGGTGAATCCGTTGTAGATGAACCGCTGGAGGAACAGGAAGATCACCAGCGTCGGCACGATCACCAGGATCGCGCCCGCCGAGATGTCCTCCCAATGCGCGCCGTAGGGCCCCTTGAAGCGGAACAGCGATGTCGAGATGGTCCCCAGACTCTCCGACGGCATGTACAGGAAGGGGATGTAGAAGTCGTTGTAGACCGTGATCCCCTTGATGATCACCACCGTGGCGATGGCCGGTTTGAGCAGCGGCAGGATGATCCGCCAGTAGATCGTGAAGGTGTTCGCGCCGTCGATCCTGGCCGCCTCGTCCAGCGAGACCGGAATGCTCCGGATGAACTGGAGGAAGATGTAGATCGACACGATGTCCGTGCCCATGTAGAGCACGATCGGTGCCCAACGGCTGTCGTACATGCCGAAGTTGTTCACGATCTTGAAGGTCGCCACCTGTGTCGTCACGCTCGGCACCAGCGAGCCGATCAGGAACAGCGCGATCACCAGCCGCCGCAGCCGGAAGTGGAACCGGTCGATCGCGTACGCCGCCATCGAGCCGATCAGCACCGTGCCCGCGATCGAGAAGACCAGGATGAAGGCGGTGTTCCCGAACGCGCGCAGCATCTTCCCGGCCCGGAAGGCCGTCACATAATTGTGGTAGTTCAGCCAGTTGTGCGGCAGCGACAGCGCCCCGCCGTCCGCCGTCATCTCCCGCGACGTCTTGAGCGAGGTCAGGAACACCGCGACCAGCGGCAGCAGCACCACCGCGGAGGCCAGCACGAGCGAGAGGTACACCAGCGCTCTGACCAGCACCCTGCGGGTGCGCGCGGGCCGGTCGACGGTCTCCGGCGGCGGGGCCTGCGCCGTGTCGCGGACGAGCAGCGAGGTCATACGAGATCGTTCCTCTCGTCGGGCACCACGACGCGCTGCAACCAGGTCACCAGCAAGATGATCACCAGCAGGGCGACGGCCGCCGCCGAGGCCAGCCCCATCTTGTTGAACTCGAAGGCCAGCTTCACCGTCTGGATCACGAAGGTCTGAGTGCCCGCCGCGCCGCCGGTCATGATGTACGGGATCTCGAACGCCGACAGCGAGCCGGAGATCGCCAGGATCGCGCTCAGACTCAGCACCGGTTTGATGCCCGGCGCGATGATGTGCCGGAACTGCTGCCAGCGGTTGGCGCCGTCCAGTTCCGACGCCTCGTACAGCTCACCGGGGATCGACTGGATCGCGCCGAGGAACAGCACGAAGTTCAGGCCCATGAAGCGCCACACCGACACCGCGGACAGCGAGGTGTTCGCCGTCCGCCCGCTGCCCAGCCAGAAGTGGTGCCCGTGCACCCCGAAGGCGCTCAGCACGGTGTCGAGGGTGCCGTGCGGCTGGAAGAAGTACAGGAAGACGAAGCCGATCGCGACCCCGTTGAGCAGGTAGGGGAAGAACAGCAGGCCCTTGAAGAGATTCCGGAACCGCAGGTCGAAGCTGAGCACGGTCGCGAAGTACAGCGCCAGCGCGATCTGCGCCACCGACGCCACCAGGTAGTAGACGCTGACGAAGAAGACCTGGAACAGCTCGGGTCTGGTGAACAGCTCCACGTAGTTCTTGGTCCCGACGTAGTTCCGGTCGGGGCTGACCCCGTCCCAGTCGGTGAAGCTGTCCCTGATCATGGTGCCGACCGGCAGGTAGGTGAACGTGATCAGCAGAGCGAGCGGCACCGCCAGGTACAGCCACGGCGTCACGGTCCGCCAGACCCGGGCGCGCGTCACAGGGCGGCGGTCTTCTGCGCGTTCGCCCACTTCTTGGCGAGGCCGGCGAAGATGCCGGGGAGATCACCCCCCGCGGCGCCGCGCGCCACGTCGATCAGGTGCTGGCGGTACTCGGGCTTGTCGGTCATGCCGATCTCGGACTGGTTGTCGATCCTGGTGACCTTGGCGCTCTGCGCCTGCGACATCTCCACGAACCGCACACCGGCGTCCTGGAACGGCTTGAGGGCCGACGGCAGCGGTCCGCCCTTGAGCGTGGGGACGGCCTGATTGGTCTGCACGTAGCCGGACTTGTCGGTGAACCAGTCGATCCAGGCGCGGGCCGCCGCCTTGTTCTTGGAGTGGACGTTCACCGCCTCCTGGTAGTCGGGCGCCACCGGGGTGCAGAAGGTGCCGTTCTTCTGGGAGGGGAAGGGCATGTAGCCGATCTCGGACGGGTCGCGCCCGGCCTTCTTCGCCGCGTCCTGCATCTGCACGATGGACCACGAGCCCAGCCACATGGTGGCGATCTTGCCGGTGGCCAGCAGATTCTTGCTGTTCTCCCAGTTGGTGGTGGTCGGGTCCTGCTCGGAGAGCTTGTCGTGCACAATGGTGTAGAGCAGCGTGTCGCCGACGTTCAGGTCGGTGCCCGCGCGCCAGGGGTCCGGGTCGGTGGCGGGCTCGTCGGCCGCCTTGGCGTCGCAGGTGGCCGCGCCCTGCACCGAGGTCCAGGCGGTCAGCGGCCAGCCGTCCTTGTAGTTGGTGTAGTACGGCGTCGCGGAGGTCTTGGCCTTGACGGCCTTGAGGTCGGCGAGGAAGGCGTCGGGAGTGGTCGGCCAGGCGGTGACCCCGGCCTGCCGCCAGACGGCCTTGTTGTAGACGAAGCCCGCCGCGTTCGCGAAGTTCGCGATTCCGTAGACCTTGCCGCCGACCGTGGCCTTGCCGGTGAAGGTGTACTTCTTTCCCAACTCCTCGGCGCTGCCCAGCGAGGCGAAGAACTTCGGGTAGTCGTCGGTCTTGATGGCCGCCGGGATCATCAGCACATCGCCGTAGTTCGAGGTGTTCATCCGGATCTTCACCTCGCCCTCGTAGTCCGTGATCCCCTCGAAGGTCACCCGCACCTTCGGGTAGAGCTTGCTGAACTCGGCGGCGTACTTCTTCATCGTGCCGTCCTGCACGAGGTCGGTCCGCTGGGTGAGGACCTTGATGTCACCCGACACCGCCGACGGGTCGGCGGGCACGGTGGCGGTACCGCCCTTGGACGTCGAGCCCCCGCCACCGCAACCCGCGGCGAGCAGCGCCATGGTCGCCAGCAGCGACCCGGCGAGTGCCTTGCCCTTCATGTGCACCATCTCCGTCTCCACAGCGCGGTACTTAAGCGATTCAGTGGCGGAACGACCGCACTATTGCATTGGGTTGTGGGCCGGTAAAGGGACTGATTCAGCGCTGATGCTTAACCGTTACATTGCGGTTCGGCGCGCCGCCGTCCGAGGGCGCGGGTCCGGGGCGACGGGCGCGGCGCGCCGTGGGGTAGGGTCGATGCCGTCAGCGGCGGGCCAGGACCCGCCACAGCAGTGGAGATCAGCCGAGATCAGCCGAGGAGGTGGGACCGATTACCGGTATCGCAGGCCGGGTGCTCCCGCCGTACGGCCGAGCGGTCTCTCCGGCGTAGGTGAGGCCGGGGGAGTGCCCGTGGGCTTCCCGAAAGGCTCTACATGTCGGACTTCACCGCACCGTCGCCCGAATCCACCGTCGTCGCCGCGCTCAGGGCGGCGGGCTGTGTCTTCGCCGAGGACGAGGCGCGGCTGCTCATCGCGGCGGCCGGGACCCCCGAAGAACTCACCGAGATGGTCGCGCGCCGCGCGGACGGTCTGCCGCTCGAACACGTCCTCGGCTGGGCCGAGTTCGCCGGACAGCGGTTCGCCGTGGACCCCGGCGTCTTCGTACCGCGCCGCCGTACCGAATTCCTCGTCCAGGTCGCGGCCGGGCTCGCCGCGCCCGGCGCCGTCGTCCTGGATCTGTGCTGCGGCTCGGGGGCCGTCGGCGTCGCCCTGGCCACCGCGCTCGGCGGCGGCGTCGAACTGCACGCCGCCGACCTCGACCCGGCCGCGGTGCGCTGCGCCCGCCGCAATGTGGCCCGCGTCTGCGGGCGGGTGTACGAGGGTGACCTCTTCGCGCCGCTCCCGGCCGACCTGCGCGGACGGGTCGGGCTGCTGGCCGCCAACGTCCCCTACGTACCGAGCGAAGAGGTCGGCCTGCTGCCGCCCGAGGCCCGCGACCACGAGGCCCTGATGGCGCTCGACGGAGGCGCCGACGGCCTCGACGTCATGCGGCGTGTCGCCGCGCGGGCCACCGACTGGCTCGCCCCCGGCGGTTCCCTGCTGGTCGAGTCGAGCGAGCGGCAGGCCCGGCGGGCGGTCGGCCTCTTCACCGCCGCCGGGCTCCGCGCGCACGTCACCGACTCGGACGAGCTGTATGCGACCGTCGTCGTCGGCACCCGCCCGCCGCTCGTGGCGGGCGGCTAGGGCCCGCCCCGGACGCGTCGTGGCGGGCCGTCGGTCAGTCGGCCTGCTGGTCGGCGGTGCGCAGGCCCGCCGACCACTTCTCCTCGATGTTGCCGAACCGCCAGACGGCGAAGGCGACGGCCCAGGTGGCGAAGAACAGGCCCACGATGACGTAGCCGACGATGTTGAGGTCGATCCCGCCGACCCAGTCCCAGAAGGCGCCGTGGAATCCCGCCTTGTCCGCGACCAGGCCGAGGAGTTCGACGGTGCCGATGATGAGGGCGACGGCGACGGACAGGCCGGTGATGGTGAGGTTGTAGTAGACCTTGCGGACCGGCTTGGAGAACGCCCACTCGTAGGCGAAGTTCATGAACGAGCCGTCGATGGTGTCCAGCAGCGACATGCCCGCGGCGAAGAGCACCGGCAGGCAGAGGATCGCGTACCAGGGCAGCCCGGACGCCGCGCCGGAGCCCGCGAGCACCAGCAGCGCGATCTCGGTGGCGGTGTCGAAGCCGAGGCCGAAGAGCAGGCCCAGCGGGTACATCTGCCACGGCTTGGTGATCGACTTCATGACCCGGCCCAGCAACCGGTTCATGAAACCGCGGTTGTTGAGCTGCTCCTCCAGCGCCGCCTCGTCGAAGTGGCCCTCGCGCATCTGCCGGAAGACCTTCCAGATCCCGGCCAGGATCACCAGGTTGATGAAGGCGATGACGTACAGGAAGGTGCCGGAGACGGTGGTGCCGATCCAGCCGGTGACGTTGTGGAGCTGGGAGTTGTCGTCCTCGACGGGATTGGCGAGCGCCTTGATGCCGAGCGAGAGCAGGAAGGCCAGGCCGAAGACGATGCTGGAGTGGCCCAGCGAGAACCAGAAGCCCACCGACAGGGGCCGCTTGCCCTCGCCCATCAGCTTGCGGGTGGTGTTGTCGATCGCCGCGATGTGGTCGGCGTCGAACGCGTGCCGCATGCCGAGGGTGTACGCGGTGACGCCGATGCCGATGCCGAAGGACTTGGTGCCGAGGCTGTAGTGCTCGGGGGCCACGATCGCCACCAGCGTGAACCAGCCGATGACGTGCAGGGCGAGGATGAAGGCGAACATGCCGCCGACCCTCGTCCACTCGGCGCGGGTCATCGAGCCGGCGATGCGGCGCCAGCGGGACCCTGGTGGTGCCGGTGCGTCCGGAGACGTGGCGGTGGTCATTTCATCAGTCCTTTGTCGAAGCGGGCGAAGCCAAGCTAGACGCACCTCTGTCCTTGTTGCAAGGTACTGGCAATAAGGATGCCCACCCTGGCCTGCCCCAAGCTCAGCGGGGTGCCGGTACCACCGGCGCGAGGACGCAGTCGCCGCAGAGCCCGCCCGCGCCCCCCGGCGCGGCCCGGTAGATCAGGCAGCAACTGCGCCGGCGGAAAGGCGCGCCCGGTGCGCCCGTACGCGCCCCCGTGCTCGTACCGCGCAGCGGCGGCCGGTCCAGCAGCAGGGCGGCCAGCGACCGTACGCGCCCGGCGTCGGCGGGGCGCGCCGCGGCGAGCATCCCGGCGGCGCCGTTCAGCGCGGAGGCGCTGTTGCCCCACAGGATGTGCGGGGACACCTTGAAGGGCGCGAAGGCGTCGGCCAGTTCGCGCACCGGCCCGTCGAGCAGATGGCGGGCGAGGGCGGCGGCCAGGGCGTCCCCTCCCGCGGGCGCGACGGGAGCCGTGTGGCCGGTGTCCTGAGGCGTGTGCGGCAGCGACAGCGGGAAGGGGCCGCCCAGGACCGGCTGCCAGCGCAGATCGGCGAGCCGCAGGCCCGGCGCGACCTCGCCGCGCAGGACCGCGAGGGCCAGCGTCGGCGACAGCATCCGGGCGACCAGCCCGAGGTGGGCCACGGACGCGGCGACCCGCGGTTCCACGGCCTCCGCCTCCCGGCCGCCCGCCGCCGCGAGATACCGCCTGACGCCCGCCACCCGGTCGCCGAGCGCGGGTCCGCCGTCGGCCAGCTCGGCCATCGAACGCCAGGGAGCGCCGGTATCGGAACCGGCGCGGTGCCCCTCGGCGGCGAAGAACGGGCCGAGGGCCGCGAGATCCGCCGTCCGGGACGCCTCGGCGGGCGGCTCGGACGGCGGCGGCGCGTCGTCGTTCATCGGTTCACGCGCTGACCGGGTCCGTCCTGCCGGTCTGCGCGGCGGGGGCGGTGCGCGAGGCGAGCACCCGCTCGGCCAACGGGCCGAAGGCCAGCCCGATCACCGTCCACAGCAGGAGCTGCGCGGCCACCGAGTAGAAGCGGAAGGAGAACAGCACATCGGCGGGGAATCCCGGATAGACGATCCGGCCCTTGTCGTCGGTGAGCGGCAGCGGCGTCTCCGTCGCGTGGTTGCCGAAATTCTCCTTGTTGTACGCCAGGTGGCCCAGTTGCGGCAGCAGCGCCATCACCACGCCGATCGCGACGACGAAGGCGGCACCGGCGAGCAGGGTCGCGTTCCAGTTCCCGAACCGGGCCTGGAGCCTTCTGCCGAGCAGTGCCGCGCCGACCAGAAAGGCCAGCGAACACACGACCATCACCAGATAGAGCCCGGTGCGGTCCTTGATGGTGTCCTCGTGCCCGATGGCGGGCGGATTCGCCGGGTACTTGAGGAACGGCACCAGGTAGATGCCGAGGAATCCGCCGCCAGCGACCAGCAGCGCGAGATTGCGCGCCCGCAGATTGCCGACGCGTCCCAGGCAGACCGCGTAGGCGACCGCGAAGAGCGCGCCCATGGCCATGCCGAAGAAGATCATGCCGACGCCGATGCCCACGTCCGCCTGGACGGTGCGGCTGAACAGCTCGTGTCCCGCGTGCTCCATCGGCAGCCCGGCGGCTTTGTCGAGCGCGGCCTGCGCGTCGTCCCTGCCGCTCTCGTAGTCGATCGCTTTACTGATGTCCGGCTCCGCGAAGATCCGCGCGAAGAGGAATGCGAGCAGCCCTGCGACTGCGCCGACGACTATGCCGCGCAGGATGAGTTTCTTTTCCATGTCGAATTGTCCGTCTGTTCTGTCGGCTCCGTCGGCGCGAACTCAGTGGCAGGGGAAACCGAGGAAGTGCCGGGCGTCGTGGACGAACTCGTGGATGTGGGTGTCCTTGCCGAAGACGCTGACCGCGCCCTGGTCGACACCGATGAAGTAGTAGACGGCGAAAGCCAGGATCGCGGTGCCTACCAGCCACATCACGGCCTTCGAGACCGGCAGGACAACCGGTGTGGCGGTGGTGGTGGGAGCGGACACAGAGCTCACGGATGGGCCTCCTTCAGGGATTCGGCGTCCCTCGATCGAATGGGGCGTTGTGACGGCGGAGTATCTGACTCACCGGCCACCTCCTCGATGACCGGCTACACAGTGGCGCGACCGTGCTGGATTTTCACCAGCTTCCTCACGCCATCACGTAATTGAGCGTAGGGGCTGTCGAACAGGCACGTCAATCGGGCCTGCGACGTTGTGACATACGCCCCTGACCGCTGTGCGAGACTCCGGACCGTGAAACAGATCTTCGTCATCGGTATCGGGGCGGGCGACCCGGACCAGCTCACCCTCCAGGCCGTGCGGGCGATCGGCCGCACCGAGGTGTTCTTCCTGCTCGACAAGGGCGAGGAGAAGGCCGATCTGGTCGCGCTGCGCGAGGAGATTCTGCGGCGGCACGCCGTACGGCCGCACCGCGTGGTCGTCGCGCGCGACCCGGAGCGCGACCGGGAACGGACAACTCCCGGCTACGCGAACGCGGTTGACGACTGGCGACGGCGCCGCGCCGACATCTACGAGCGGCTGATCGCCGGGGAACTGCCGGACGACGGCTGCGGGGCGTTCCTCGTCTGGGGCGATCCGGCCCTGTACGACAGCACGTTGGGCATCCTCGAAGAGGTGCACGGCCGGGGGAGCGCCGCGTTCGAGTGGACGGTCGTGCCCGGCGTCAGCAGCGTCTCGTCGCTGGCCGCCAAGCACCGCACGGGCCTCAACCAGGTCGGGCGGCCGGTGCAGATCACCACCGGGCGCAGGCTCGCCGACGGCGGGCTGCCGGACGGGGTGGACGACGTGGTGGTGATGCTGGACGCCCACCAGACCTTCGGACGCTTCACCGGCCAGGGGCTGGAGATCTACTGGGGCGCGTATCTCGGCACGCCCGACGAGATCCTGCTGTCCGGACCGCTGGACGACGCCCTCGCGCAACGGATCAGCGACGTACGGGCGCGGGCCAGGGCGCGCAAGGGCTGGATCATGGACACCTATCTGCTGCGGCGCGGCGTCCCCAAGTGACCTCGCCCGGCGCGGAGTCGAGGCATGTGCTGATCCTCGGCGGTACGGGGGAGGCCCGGCGGCTCGCGGAGCTGCTCGCGGCCGTTCCGGGGTTGGTGACGACGAGTTCGCTGGCCGGGCGGGTCGCGGAGCCCCGGCTGCCGGACGGCCGGGTCAGGATCGGCGGTTTCGGGGGAGCGGACGGGCTGGCCCGCTGGCTGCGCGAGGAACGGGTGGACGCGGTGGTCGACGCCACGCATCCCTTCGCCGCCGTCATCAGCGCCCACGCGGCCGAGGCGGCCCGCGCCGTACGCCTGCCGCTGCTCGTGCTGCGCCGGCCGGGCTGGGCGGCCGGTCCCGGCGACCGCTGGCACTGGGCGGACTCCGTCGCGGACGCGGCTGCCCTGCTGCCGGGCCTCGGGAGCCGTCCCTTCCTGACCACGGGGCGCGGCGACCTCGCGGCCTTCGCCGCGGCGTCCGTCTCATTCCTGCTGGCACGCTCGGTCGACCCACCGGACTCGCCGCTTCCCCCGTACGTCCATGTCCTGCTGGCCCGCGGCCCGTTCACGGTGGAGTCCGAACGGGCGCTGCTGCGCGAGCACCGGATCGACGTCCTGGTCACCAAGGACAGCGGCGGCTCCGCGACGGCCCCCAAACTCACGGCGGCCCGTGAGGCGGGCATCCCCGTCCTGATCGTCCGCCGCCCGCCCCCGCCGGAGTCCGTCCCCGTCGTCGCGACCCCCGCGGAGGCCGTCAGCCTGCTGCGTGCCCCACGCAGGACCTGGCCGCCTCCGTGGGGGTGGCCGTCCCCGCGAGGACCTGGTCACGGTGGGTCCGCGCCGTGACCATCAGGGCGTCGAGGGTGTCGCGGGTGCGGACGAGGTCGTCGATATGGGCAGAGAGGCGGTCGCGCTCCAGGGCCATCCGGTCGAGGGCGGCGTCGGAGTTCTCCTCGCTGGGGGAGTCGACGCAGGGGAGCAGTTCGGCGATGGTGCGGCTGGACAGGCCCGCCGCGTAGAGGCGCTGGATGAAGGCGACGCGCTCGACCTCCTCGTCCGTGTAGTGCCGCTGCCCGCTGCCGCTGCGCACGCTGGTGAGCAGCCCCTGCTCCTCGTAGTAGCGCACGGACCGCACGCTGACCCCGGCCCGCGCCGCGAGTTCCCCGATCCGCACGATGTCCTCCCGGCTGTTCCCACCGCCCGGGCGGTGGCTCCCGGGTGGGCTATGGTCTGCGTCACAGAGCTTGCCTCTGACGTCAATGTCAGGTTTTAGCGTAGCAGTCGTGTCCGGGAGACCGGGCGGTACGGAAGTGACGCGCTACGCATGAAGGAGCCCGACGTGACGAACCTCTTCACCAGCTACCGGCTCGGCGGTCTGACCCTGCCCAACCGGCTGGTCATGGCCCCGATGACCCGGGTCAGGGCCGCGGCGGGCGGGCTGGCGACACCGTCGATGGCGGCCTATTACGCCCAGCGGGCGACCGCCGGGCTGATCGTCAGCGAGGGTGTGCAGCCGAGCGCGATCGGGCAGTCCAACCCGGGCACGCCGGGGCTGCACACCGACGAGCAGACCGCCGCGTGGCGCCCGGTGACCGACGCCGTGCACGCCAGCGGCGGCCGGATCTTCGCCCAGCTCATGCACGGCGGCCGGGTCTCGCACCCCGACACCATCGGGACGCTGCCGGTCGGGCCCTCGGCCGTCGCCGCCGTGGGAGAGGTGTTCACCCCGACCGGCCCGCAGCCCGCCCCGACGCCCCGCGCCCTGGAGACCGCCGAGATCCCCGAGCACGCGCGGTCGTACGGCGACGCCGCCCGCCGCGCGGTCGACGCCGGGTTCGACGGGGTGGAACTGCACGGCGCCAACGGCTATCTGATCTCGCAGTTCCTCTCGTCCAACGCCAACCTGCGCACCGACGGGTACGGCGGCTCGGTCGTGAACCGGATCCGCTTCGCCGTCGAGGCGGTCGCCGCCACCGTCGAGGCCGTCGGCGCGGACCGCACCGGCATCCGGCTCTCGCCGGGCGCCACCTTCTGGGGCGTCCGGGAGGACGACGTACCGGAGCTGTACGCGGCGCTGCTCACCGAACTGGCGGCGCTCTCACCGGCGTACGTCCACCTGGAGGCGACCGCCGACGAGGAGGTGCTGACCGCTCTGCGCCGGGCATGGCCCGGCACCCTCATCATGAACCCCGTGCTGCCGATGGGCCCCAAGCAGACGGGCCGGGATGACGCCGACCACTGGCTCGCGCTGGGCGCCGACCTGATCAGCTTCGGCCGCGGCTTCATCGCCAACCCCGACCTGGTCGAGCGGCTGCGCGTCGGCCTGCCGCTGGCCCCCGTCGACGAGGCCACGTACTACCAGGGCGGCGACGCGGGCTATCTCACGTACTCCTCCCACCAGTACGCGGCCTGAGATCCTGGTCGGTCAGGCGGCCTCGACCGCGGGCCTGAGGACGTCCTCGCACCACCGCCGGAGCGTGGTGGGGGTGTCGACGGCGTGCTGCGGGGTGCGGGTGATCCCGTTGTCGAGGCCGCCGTCCTTGGCGATCGCCATGTCCAGCATGCCCTGGGCGATGGCCTCGGACATGCCCGCGCCGAGGAACCGCTCCTTGAACGGCCCCGCCGGGACCTGCTGGTAGCGGACCGGGAAGCCGAGGACGTCGGCCATCACGGCGGCCGTGTCATTCTGCGACAGGTCCTCGGGGCCGAGCACCGGTACGTCCTCCCGGCCGCTCCACGAGGGGTCGAGCAGCAGGCGGGCGGCGACGGCGGCGATGTCGCGGGTGGCCACCGTGGGCATCGCGCGGTCGGGGGAGAGCGCGTTGAAGAACACGCCCTGCGCCTTGATCACTTGGGCCTGGCGGAGCAGATTGTCCATGAAGCTGGGCAGATTCAGGGACCGGAAGGCCGCGCCGGTCTCCGCGAGCCGGTCGTCCAGGGCCAGCGTGGCCGTCACATGCCCGGCCCGGTCCGCGTAGGCGGTGCCGCGGCCCAGGGAGCTGACGCTGACGACGTGCTTGACGCCGTAGGCGCGGATCGCCTCGACGGCGGGCCGGGCGAAGTCGGAGTACACCTCGTCTAGGGTGGCCGCGTGGGGGTTGGGCGGCGGCAGCCAGAACAGCGCGTCGGCGCCGTCGAGGGCGCGGGCCACGGCCTCGGGGTCGCCGTGCGAGCCCTGGACCACCTCCGCGCGCTCGCGGACGTCGGCGCTCAGCCGGGCGGGGTCGCGGACGACGACGCGGACCGGCTCGTCGGCGGCGAGAACGCGGTCGACCACCTGGTGTCCGATATTTCCGGTAGGTGCGGTGATGACGATCATGAGTTCACTCCAGCGGCATGGGAAAAGGTCGCTCGAACAAGTAAACTCTACCGTACCGTTTACTTTTGAGGATACAAGCCGATGACCGAAGAAGGCGGGCCGCGACAGCGCGGGGAGCAGCGACGGGGCGAGGAGTTGCGGCGCCACATCCTGTTCATGGCCAAGGACGTGTTTCTCGAGGCCGGGTACGAGCGCGCCTCGATGGACGCCGTCGCCGCCCGCGCCGGGACGTCCAAGCGGTCGCTGTACGCGCACTTCGAGAACAAGGAGAAGCTGTTCCTCGCCGTCCTCGGACTCGTCCGCGAGCTCTACCTCGGCAGGCTGCGGACGCCCGACGCGTACTCCGCGGACCCCGCGGAAGCCGTCACCCTGTTCTGCGGGCGGTTCCTCCAGCTCATGACGTGGGAGTCGCAGGTGCGCACCTGCCGGCTGAGCATCGCCGCCGCCGCGTGGCTGCCCGCCAGTTCGCGCGCGTACTTCGACGCCATGTTCGCCACCACCCACGAACGGCTGGCCGCGTATCTCGTCGAGCGCTACGGCATGGGACCCGAGGACGGCGCCGCCCTCGCCGAGGACCTGCTCGGCCGCACCGTGCTGCCGCGCGTCTTCCGCACCCTGCTCAACGTCGAGGACGCGACCACGGGCATGCCGGAGGACGACGCGCTCGCCGCGAGCGTCGACCTGCCCGCCATCCGCCGGGTGGTCGCGACGGCGCTGCCCGCCGCCGAGGACTGACGGCTACCGGCGTCCGCGCTGAGGCGCGGTCCTCACGCGCAGGACGGGCACACACCCCGGTAGGTGACCTCGAACGCCGAGACGGTGAAACCGAAGCGCTCCTCGGGCGGCAGGTCGGCCAGCGGGTCGCCGGTCGGGTGGACGTCCCGGATCGTGCCGCAGCGCGAGCACACCAGGTGCTGGTGGGCGTGGTGCGCGTTCGGGTCGTACCGCTTGGCGCGGCCGTCGGTGGAGACCTCGATGACCTCGCCGAGCGCGACCATCTCGCCCAGGGTGTTGTAGACGGTGGCCCGCGAGATCTCCGGCAGCCGCCCGGCCGCGCGGGCGTGCACCTCGTCGGCCGTCAGGTGGACGTGGTCGCCGTCGAGAACCTCGGCGACGACGCGGCGCTGGGAGGTCATCCGCCAGCCGCGTCCGCGCAGCCGCTCCAGCAGGTCACTCATGTCGGTTCACCTATTCAGGTTCGGCGGGATGCCCGAAGTTTACTCATGGGCGTCCGGAGTCTGATGGGATATGAGCTTGGCCCGCTTCTTGACTTGGACACAGTCCATCGTAGGATCGGTTCCGGCGATAGCCAAGGGACAGGAAGCCCCCAGCAGGGCAGGAGACGGAGACGTGACGGGACCACTGCCGTGAAGTCGCGCGGCGTCGGCCTGAGGGTGGGGACCGCCCGCGTCACGGCCACCGCCCGCCCGACCGTGTCCGATGACCCTGGCTCGTCGTTCGACTTGTCGCCCGACGAACCGCGGTCGTCTCCCGGGGCCGAGCGCCCCGACTGTTCCATTTCCCCGCAGTTCCTGAGCACCGTGATCCGCCTGGTCCGGAAGGATTCCCATGTCTGAGAACCATGATGCAATCGTCACTGACGCGAAGGCGGAGGGCGGGGGTGGCTGCCCGGTCGCGCACGGACGCGCGCCGCACCCGACTCAGGGCGGCGGAAACCGCCAGTGGTGGCCCGAGCGGCTCAATTTGAAGATCCTTGCCAAGAACCCCGCCGTGGCCAACCCGCTCGGCGAGGACTTCGACTACGCCGCGGCGTTCAAGACCCTCGACCTCGCGGCGGTCAAGCAGGACATCGCGCAGGTGCTGACCAGCTCCCAGGACTGGTGGCCCGCCGACTTCGGCAACTACGGCCCCTTCATGATCCGTATGGCGTGGCACAGCGCGGGCACGTACCGCATCAGCGACGGCCGCGGCGGCGGCGGCGCGGGCCAGCAGCGCTTCGCCCCGCTCAACAGTTGGCCGGACAACGCCAACCTGGACAAGGCCCGCCGTCTGCTGTGGCCGGTCAAGAAGAAGTACGGCCAGAGCCTGTCCTGGGCCGACCTGATGATCCTCACCGGCAATGTCGCCCTGGAGCAGATGGGCTTCGAGACCTTCGGCTTCGGCGGCGGTCGCGCGGACGTCTGGGAGCCCGACGAGGACGTCTACTGGGGCCCCGAGACCACCTGGCTCGGCGACGAGCGCTACACGGGCGACCGCGAGCTGGAGAACCCGCTCGGCGCCGTCCAGATGGGCCTCATCTACGTCAACCCCGAGGGCCCCAACGGAACGCCCGACCCGCTGGCCGCGGCCCGCGACATCCGTGAGACCTTCCGCCGGATGGCGATGAACGACGAGGAGACCGTCGCGCTGATCGCGGGCGGCCACACCTTCGGCAAGACCCACGGCGCGGGCCCGGCCGACAACGTCGGCGACGACCCCGAGGCCGCCTCCGTCGAGCAGCAGGGCCTCGGCTGGAAGAACAGCTACGGCACCGGCAAGGGCGGCGACGCGATCACCAGCGGTCTCGAGGGCATCTGGACCAACACCCCGACCGCCTGGGACAACAGCTTCTTCGAGATCCTCTTCGGCTACGAGTGGGAGCTGTTCCAGAGCCCCGCGGGCGCCAACCAGTGGCGGCCGAAGGAGGGCGCGGGCGCCGGCACCGTACCGGACGCGCACGACGCGTCCAAGAGCCACGCCCCGACGATGCTCACCACCGACCTCGCGCTGCGGGTCGACCCGGCGTACGAGCAGATCTCGCGGCGCTTCTTCGAGAACCCCGCCGAGTTCGCGGACGCCTTCGCCCGCGCCTGGTACAAGCTGACCCACCGCGACATGGGCCCGGTCGTGCGCTACCTCGGTCCCGAGGTCCCCTCCGAGGTGCTGCTGTGGCAGGACCCGCTGCCCGCCGCCACCCACGAGCCGCTCGACGCCTCCGACCTCGCCGCCCTCAAGAGCCAGATCCTCGGCTCCGGGCTGTCGGTGGCCCAGCTCGTCTCCACCGCGTGGGCCTCGGCCTCGTCCTTCCGCGGCAGCGACAAGCGCGGCGGCGCCAACGGCGCGCGCGTCCGCCTCCAGCCGCAGATCGGCTGGGAGGTCAACGAGCCCGACCGGTTGGCGACCGTGCTGCGCACCCTGGAAGGTGTCCAGGAGTCCTTCAACGCCGCCCAGAGCGGCGGTAAGGGGATCTCCTTCGCCGACCTGATCGTGCTGGCCGGTGGCGTCGGCGTCGAGCAGGCCGCCAAGGCGGCCGGGTTCGACATTCAGGTGCCGTTCACGCAGGGCCGCGTGGACGCGACCCAGGAGCAGACCGACGTCGAGTCGTTCAGCGCCCTGGAGCCGACCGCCGACGGATTCCGCAACTACCTCGGCAAGGCCAACCGGCTGCCCGCCGAGTACCTGCTGATCGACAAGGCGAACCTGCTGAACCTGAGCGCCCCCGAGCTGACCGTCCTCGTCGGCGGCCTGCGCGTCCTGGGTGCCAACTACCAGCAGTCCGCCCTCGGCGCCCTCACCGAGACCCCCGGCACGCTGACCAACGACTTCTACGTCAACCTGCTCGACCTGGGCACGACGTGGAGCGCGACGTCGGAGGACGCGAACACCTTCGAGGGCCGCGACGCCTCCGGCGCGGTCAAGTGGACCGGCACCCGCGCCGACCTGGTCTTCGGCTCGAACTCCGAGCTGCGCGCCCTGGCGGAGGTCTACGCGAGCGACGACGCGAAGGAGAAGTTCGTCAACGACTTCGTCGCGGCGTGGGCCAAGGTCATGGACCTCGACCGGTTCGACCTGGTCTGAGAACGGTGCCTCCGGGGCACCGCGTGAGGACGCCTGACCGCGTCTGACGCACATCCCGGCCACGACGTCCGGGGCGGCTCGCAGAAGCCGCCCCGGACGTCGCTGTGTGCGGGGCCCTTTCGGCCGCCGGGTGCCCAGGCGCCCAGCGGCCCGGGGCTCAGTCCTGGGCGAGCACCGCGCGGATCACATGCCGGGCGTTACGTGCCATCGTCGGATTCGTCTCGCGGTAGTACGGCAGCGCGTTCACCGCCTGGGAGAGCGCCCGGCCCCGCCCGCGCCTCCACGTCGCGTCGTCGACGCCGAGCGCGCCGCGCAGGACCTCCCGCGCGTCGGGCGGCAGCAGATTCCACGCGGGGAACAGGTCACAGGCCGGATCGCCCACGCCCGCGCACCCGAAGTCGATCACCGCGGTCAGCCGGCCCCCCGACACCAGCAGATTGCCCGGCATCAGATCGGAGTGCACCCACACCGGCGGCCCGTCCCAGACGGGCGCGCGCAGGGCGTCCTCCCACACGGCGGTCAGGCCGTCGCAATCGACGCCCTCCTGCGGAATCCCGCGCAGTCGCGCGATCGCCGACCGAGTCGACGCGTCATGGTGGGCGAGCGGTTCGCCGCGATAGGCGGGCGGCGGGTCCGGCAGCGTGACGTCCCGCATCGCCCGCACGAATCCGGCGATGTCCTCCGCCAGGCGTACGGGTTCGCTCAGCGCCCCCGCCTCCGGCGGTTCGCCGTCCAGCCACCGGTACACCGACCACGGCCACGGATACCCCCGCGCGGGCTCCCCGGCGCCGAGGACTTCGGGGACGGCCGCGGGCAGCAGGGGCGCGAGCCGCGGCAGCCACTCCTGCTCCAGCGCGACGTCCCCGGCCCCGCCCGCCACGAGCGGCAGACGGACCACCATGTCGTCGCCGAGCCGGTACATCGCGTTGACCGTGCCGCCGGACGGGAACCGCCGCACGTCGAGCCCCGCCCACCGGGGGAACTGTTCGGCCACCAGCCGCCGTACGAGGTCGGCGTCGATGGGGTGCAGGTCAGGGTGCATGGGCGGGGTGGTCATGGGGCGTCATACGACCGCGCGGCGGCGGCTCCCGTCAACCGCTTTTCCCCCCTCGACGGCCCGCCGCGCGGGCGCCCCGCCGGGGGCCGGCGAGGGGTGCCCCATCCCGCCCCCGCAATCCATTTGCCATTCCTTTACTATGGCTCGGTCGGTCCGCCCGCGACCCTGGTAGGAGCCGCGGTCGCCGCCGACCCGGCGAACGCGCCGCGCCGCCCGACCGCCCGACCAACACCGGTCGGCCCGGACGCCGTTCACACGACACGTCCCGTCCCCCTTGGAGCACGCAATGCAGCACACCGTCCACGCGCGCAAGACCCCGCTCCCGGGGGTGGGCATCCGCTACGACGTGTCCACCGACGCCGGTCGGCACCTGTCGGTGGTCGTGCACCACGACGGGCGGCGCACCCTGGCGTTCCACGACCCGGAGGACGACGACGCCTGCAAGGACGCCGTGGTCCTGGAGCCGCACGAAGTGAGCGCGCTCGCCGAACTGCTCCCGCCCGACCCGGTCGCGCACCTGCGCCAGCACTTCGAGATCGACCTGGTCACCGAGCACATCACGGTGAGCAAACGGTCGCCGTACGCGGGCCGCACGCTCGGCGACACGCAGGCCCGTACCCGTACCGGCGCCTCGATCGTCGCCGTGCTCCGCCGCACGGCCGCCGTGCCGTCGCCCACTCCCGACTTCCGCTTCGCGGTCGGCGACATCCTTGTCGTCGTCGGCACCCGCGAAGGTGTGGACGCCGTCGCGGAACTGATCACAGGGGGATAAGAGCCTGTGCACGACACGACCGACATGCTCATCGAGCTCGGGGCGATCATTCTCGCCCTGGGCATCCTCGGCCGCCTCGCGGGACGTGTCGGCTTCTCGCCGATCCCCCTCTATCTGCTCGCGGGGCTGGCCTTCGGCAAAGGCGGGCTCATCCCGCTGCACGCCAGTGAGGACTTCGTGGCCACCGGCGCCGAGATCGGCGTCGTCCTGCTGCTTCTGCTGCTCGGCCTGGAGTACAGCGCTTCGGAACTCGTCACGAATCTGAAAACGCAGTACCCCTCGGGCGCGGTGGACTTCGCGCTCAACGCCGTACCCGGCGCGGTGGCCGCGCTGCTGCTGGGCTGGGGTCCGGTCGCGGCCGTCGCGCTGGCGGGCGTGACGTGGATCTCCTCGTCGGGTGTGATCGCGAAGGTCCTCGGGGACCTCGGCCGTCTCGGCAACCGTGAGACCCCGCTCATTCTGGGTGTGCTGGTCCTCGAAGACCTCTCGATGGCGGTCTATCTGCCGATTCTCAGCGCCCTGCTGGCGGGTGTGAGTCTCGCGGGCGGCACCCTCACTCTGCTGATCTCGCTCGGCACGGTCGGGATCGTCCTGTACGTGGCGCTGCGCCACGGGCGGCTGATCAGCCGCGCCGTCTCCTCCGACAATCCCGAGATGCTGCTGCTGGTCGTGCTCGGGCTGACGCTGCTGGTGGCCGGTGTCGCGCAGCAGCTCCAGGTCTCCGCCGCCGTCGGCGCGTTCCTGGTCGGCATCGCGCTCTCCGGTGAGGTCGCCGAAGGAGCCCGCAATCTCCTGACCCCGCTGCGGGACCTGTTCGCGGCGGTCTTCTTCGTCTTCTTCGGCCTGAGCACCGTCCCGTCCGACATCCCGCCGGTCCTGGTCCCCGCGCTGATCCTGGCGGTCGTCACGACCCTCACCAAGGTCGCCACCGGCTGGTACGCGGCGCGCAGGGCCGGAATCCGGTCCGCCGGACGGTGGCGGGCGGGCGGCACGCTGGTCGCGCGCGGCGAGTTCTCCATCGTCATCGCGGGACTCGCGGTCGGTGTCGAGCCCCGGATCGGGCCGCTGGCCACCGCGTATGTGCTGATCCTGGTCGTCCTCGGCCCGCTCACCGCCCGCTGGACCGAGCCGATCGCCCGCAAACTCACCGAGGCCATCGGCCCGTACGCGCGCCGCCGCGCCGCGCTCCCGGCCGCCGCCGCGTCCCCCGGCCCGGCCGAGGAACAGATCGACACGACGGCCACGCGTTCCTGAGCGCCCCGCCCGCTCCGCGACGACGGCTCACTCGTGCCGCTGGGCGCGCACCAGCACCTCCCCGGCGTCCGTCCGGTAGTAGAGCACCGACCGCCCCGCGCGACGGCGCCGGATCAGACCGGCGTCGAAGAGCACCTTCAGATGGCGGCCGACGGAGCCGAGTCCCTGGCCGGTGAGCGCGACCAGTTGGGTGGTGCTCTTGGGGGAGTCCAGGAGGACGAGGACGGCCGCGCGCCCCGGCCCGAGCAGCGCGCGCAGGGCGTCCGGCGCCGAGGGCCGGTCCGGCTCGGCCAGTACGCCCGCGCACGGGTAGATCACGGCGTAGCGGTGCGGCCGGTCCCAGGAGACCCAGCTGCGGCGCGGGGTGACCGGCACGAACAGCAGCCGCGCCCCGGAGATCTCGCGCGGCGGATTGTCGTACGCGTTGATCTGGAGCCGTCCCTCGCCCAGCCAGCGCATCCCCGGCCGCATGTCGTCCAGCGCCGCCGTCCAGCCGCCCTGGCTCAACTGCCGGGTGCGCGCCACGATGTCGGCCTCGAGAACGCGGCGCCGCCGGGGCCAGTACGGCAGGACCGTCTCCGTCCACACCCACCGCATCACATCCGCGGCCCGCTGGGGCACTTCGGCCTCGGGCAGCCAGGCGGGCAGCGGTCCGCCCAGCGATATCGCCAGGTCGGCGCGGGCGACGTCGGCCGGGGTCGTACGGATACGGTCCAGCTCCGCCTCGATCGACGGCTCGCCCTCGGCCCGCGGCGGGGGGATGAGGAAGTCCGCGATCCAGGTCGGCCGGAATCCGGCCCCGACGATGAGCGCGGCGACCGGGTCCTCGGCCAGGCGGCGCCGGTACGCGGACCGGTGGGCGCGCAGCCACGCGCTCTCGCCGGGGTGCGCGGCCGTGCCGCCCGCCAGGTCGAGCAGGCTCGCGACGGTCTCGGCCAGCGGGGAGACGACGAAACGGCCTCCCGCGAGGGTGTCCGCGTTGACCAGCCACCAGCCCATCGTTTCGCCTCCCCGCGAAACTCTAACGCCGGGCCGGCCGGCCTGCGGAGACTCCCCGTCCATGCGCACCTACCGAGAACTCTTCCGCGCCCCGGAGTTCACGCCGCTGTTCGCGACCGGCTCGCTGTCGACGGCCGCCTCCACGGTGAGCGGTCTCGCGCTGGGCACGCTGATCTACACGGCGACCGGCTCGCCGCTGCTGTCCGCCCTGGCGATGTTCGGCCCGGCGCTGGTCCAGGTCGTCGGCGCGACCACACTGCTGTCGGCCGCCGACCGGCTGCCGCCGCGCGCCGCGACGGCCGGGCTCGCCCTGCTCTTCGGCCTGTGCACCGCCGCCCAGGCCGTGCCGGGACTGCCCGTGTGGGCGGCCTTCGCCGTACTCCTCGGCGAGGGGCTGATCGCCTCACTGGGCGGGGGAGTGCGCTACGGGCTGCTCAACGAGATCCTTGAGCGCGACGGCTATCTGCTCGGCAGGTCCGTGCTCAACATGTCGGTCGGCGCCACGCAGATCTGCGGCTTCGCCGTCGGCGGGGTCCTGGTCACCGTGCTGTCCCCGCGCGGCACCCTGCTGGCCGGCGCCGCGCTCTACCTGGCCGCCGCGGCCGTCGCCCGGCTCGGCCTGAGCGGTCGCCCGCCGCGTACCGCGGGACGCCCGTCGGTCGCCGACACCTGGCGCACCAACGGCCTGCTCTGGTCGTCCGTGCCCCGCCGCTACGTCTACCTCGCCCTGTGGGTGCCCAACGGGCTCATCGTCGGCTGCGAATCCCTCTACGTCCCCTACGCGCCCCGGCACGCCGGGCTCCTCTTCGCCAGCGCGGCCCTCGGGATGCTCGCGGGCGACACCCTCACCGGCCGCTTCCTGCCCCGCCGTTGGCGCGAACGCCTCGGCGCCCCGCTGCGGCTGCTGCTCGCCGCCCCCTACCTCGCCTTCGCCCTCCACCCCGCCCTGCCGCTCGCCGTGACCGCCGTCGTCCTCGCCTCCGTCGGCTACTCCGCGAGCCTCCTCCTCCAGGAACGGCTCATGTCCCTCACCCCCGACGCCCTCAGCGGCCACGCCCTCGGCCTCCACTCCTCCGGCACGCTCACCCTCCAGGGCGTCGGCGCCACCCTGGCGGGAGCTGTCGCCCAGCGCACCTCACCCGCCACCGCCATGACCGTGATGGCGACCGCCTCCGTAGCCGTCACCCTCGCCCTGGCCCCCGGCCTGCGCCCGCTCCCCACCGCTGAAGGTCCGGCCCTCGGCGAGACCCCGGCGCGGAGCCCGTCCGCCTGACCGGGCCCGGCGGGAGCGCCGACCGGGAACGGGAGGGGGGCTCGCCTAGGGTGGCCGTGAACCGGTGGGAAAGGGGCGGGGCGTGGGTCCGAGGAGCGGGGTGGCGCGGGCCGATGTCGTGGTGGTCGGGGGAGGCGGGAGCGGGGGGCCGTTGGCCGCGCGGCTGAGCGAGGACGCGGGGCGGACGGTGGCGCTGATCGAGGCGGGGCCCGCGCCGAGAACCTTCGCGCCGGAGTTGCTGGACGCGCGGCTCGTACCGGGGGCGTGGGCGCGGGGGGCGCCGCTGTGGCTGTATCCGGCGCGTCTGACACCCGAGCGTCCCCACACGATCGGCCGCGGCAGGATCCTGGGCGGCTCGACCACCGTCAACGGCGGGTATTTCGTATGGGCCCGGCGGGACGACTTCGACCGGTGGGCGGCGGCGGGCAACGACGCCTGGTCCTTCGACCGGATGCTGCCGTTCCTGCGCCGGATGGAGGCCGACCTGGACTACGGCGCGTCCGCCGTCCACGGCGCGGACGGCCCGGTCCGGGTGCGGCGGACCGCGCTCGACCACCCCGCCGCCGCGGCGTTCGGCGCGGCGGCCCGCGAGTCGGGGTTCCCGGCCGAGCCGGACAAGAACGACCAGGGCGCGCCCGGCTTCGGCCCGGTGCCGTCGAACGCGGTCGACGGCGTACGCGCCAACACCGCCGTCGGCTACCTCCAGGACGCGCTCGCGCGCCCCAACCTCACCGTCCTCGGCGACCGCACCGTCCGCCGAGTCCTGGTGGAGCACGGCCGCGCGGTCGGCGTGGAGACCGAACGCGACGGCGTACGGGAGACCGTCACGGCGGGTGAAGTCGTGCTGTGCGCGGGCGCTTTCGGGTCACCGCACCTGCTGGCGCTGTCCGGCATCGGCCCGCGCGCGGACCTCGAACGCCTCGGCATCCCCGTGCTGCGGGACGCCCCCGGCGTCGGCGGGTCGTTCAGCGACCACCCGCAGATCGTCGTGGAGTGGACCCCGGTACCCGACGTGCCCGCCGCCGACGGCGGTTGGCTCGGCGGCGCCCTCCACCTGGCGTCGAGCGGCGGCCCCGCGGCGGGCGACCTGGAGATCCTCCAGTCGCTCACGCCGATGGCGGCCCTGATCCGCGCCCGCACGTCGCTGCCCGGCGCGCCGCTGCCCTTCCTCGTCTCCGCGCAGGCCCCGCGACCGCGCGGACGCCTGCGGATCGTCTCCGCCGACCCCGCGGTGCCGCCGACCGTCGACTACGGCTATCTGCGGACGCCCGACGACCGGCGGCGGCTGCGCGAGGCCGTCAGGACGACAGCGGCACTGATCGCCGCACCCGCCTTCCGTACCGTCGTCGCGCCGGACTCGACGGCCGGGCCCCGCCACGAGACGCTGGCCGACGACGGCCTGCTCGACGCGTGGATCCGGGCCCGTATCGGCACCTCGGTGCACGCCTGCGCGAGCGCGCCCATGGGTCCGGCGGACGACCGGCACGCCGTGGTCGACCAGTACGGCAGGGTCCACGGAGTGCGGGGGCTGCGGGTCGCGGACACCTCGATCCTTCCGGCCGCTCCCCTGCGCGGTCCCGCGGCGACCGCCGTCCTGATCGGCGAGGTCGTCGCGGACGCGATCCGCCACGACCGCGCGTGAGCGTCAGCCCGAGGCACCCTTGCCGGACCCCAGGCGCGGGCGCAGCGCCGCTGTCGAGCGGCCCTTGAGCGCGGAGAGCCAGACGCCCGTGCCGTAGGCGAGGTCGTCCAGGCGGCGGGCGACGGCGTAGCGCAGGGGGTCGAGGCCGACCTCGCCCGGACGGTATTCGAGGGCGACGTCGGCGACCGACGCGACGGCGACCGCGCGCCGGATCCGGGGGGAGACCGCGCAGCCGACGGCGGCCAGCGGCCACCAGTGGCGGGTGAGCAGGGCGCCGGTCTGGGACAGGGCGCTGACCGCGCCGTTGGCGGTGAGCCGGGTGGCCAGCCGTACCGGGTGGTCGGCGCCCTTGAGTTTGCGGGCGATCCGTACGGTCGTGATCCCGCAGACGGCGCCCGCCACCGGCAGCGACCAGCGGCGCTGGGCCAGCAGCGCGAGGGACAGCGCGCCCGCCCAAGGGGCGAGGACGGCGGGGGCGATGAGTTCGGGGTGGCGCTCGGCCAGCGGATGCGCTCCCGTGCCGTACGCGGCCTTGCGCAGCATCCAGTCCGTGAACCGCACGCGGTGCTCGTGCTCGGCGCGGACCGACGGCTCGTACCGTACGCGCCAGCCGTCCTCGATCAGCCGCCAGCACAGGTCGACGTCCTCGCCGACCCGCATGGCCGCGTCGAAGCCGTCCGCCATCGCGTCCACCCGCGCCACGCTGCACGCGGTGGAGGCCCAGGAGACGGGGGTCCCCGGGCGGACGGCCGCCGGGTCCCGGCCGAGGTCGAGCGAGGACCTGGCGGCCTCGTACCGGCCGATCCAGCCGGTGGCCGCGGCGGTCGGCAGCCCGGTGATGCGCGGCACGGCCATGCCGACCTTGGGGTCGGTGAAGTGCCGGAGCAGGACGGGGACGGTCTCCGGGGGCAGCACGATGTCGGAGTCCACGAAGACCACGTACGGGGTGCGGACCAGCCGCAGCCCCGCGTTGCGGGCCGCGGCCGGGCCCATGTTCCGCTCCAGCACGACCAGTTGGGCGCCGTGCTTGGCGGCGGTGTCCTCGATGTCGTCGGCGTGCCGCGATCCGTCGTCCACGACGACGACGCGCTGGCCGGGGCCGATGCTGGTGAGCAGCCGGTCGAGTTGCGCGGCCCGCTCGTGGACGGGCACGACGAAGGTGTGCCGCGGGTCGGGATTCTGCGGCAGGTCGCGGACGACCGGGTACGCCATGCCGTTGTCGAGCAGCCGGTCGGCGAGGACGCCGCTCGCCGCGTCCCGGACGCGCACCGTACGGTCGTCGGCCAGCAGCGGGCGCGCGCGGGGGGTCAGCCGGACGAGCCGGGTCGGGAAGCCGCCGAGCAGGGCACGGCCGCCGTCGATGACGCGGGTGTGGCGGTTGAGCGCGACCACGAAGCCGCCGGGCAGCCGCGCGGTCCCGCCGGGCGCGCCCGTACCGCTCCTGCCGTCCGGAGCGCCGGCGCCGCGCTTGCCGTCCGGCGCACCCGTACCGCCGTCGCCCTCGGGCGCGCGCCCCGCCGGTTCCGCGGTCATTCGGTCACCGTCCCGTCCACCGGTTCGGCGTCGACCAGTCGGCCGCGGGTGTCCGCGGACCCTTCGGCGATCAGCCGGGTGGCCGTGGTGACCATGTACGTCATCGCCTTCTCTCCTTCTTCGGCGGACGCCCCCGCCGGGTCGCCGAGGACCCCGGACGGCGAGACCGCCAGCACACCGCCCGCGACCAGGTCGGGCATGAGGTCCGCGAGCGGCCGGGTGTCCCCGGCGACGGCCTGCGCGGTCCGCACGTCCCCGGGCGCCAGGTGGAGCATGACCGAGGTCTCCCACCGTCCGGCGTGCGGATCCGCGTCGGGTGCCACGCACGGCACCCACGCGACGTGGTGGCCCTCGGC
The DNA here is from genome assembly GCF_044741185.1 of Streptomyces sp. NPDC088197. Lineage (NCBI taxonomy): Bacteria > Bacillati > Actinomycetota > Actinomycetes > Kitasatosporales > Streptomycetaceae > Streptomyces > Streptomyces sp. NPDC088197. The sequence goes on along the minus strand of NZ_JBIUSD010000004.1, from coordinate 117,388 downwards.
GCGCAGCAGGACGACCGCCTCGGCGAGCGTGGCGACATTGCCGCCGTGCCCGTTGACGAAGACGATCCGCCCGGCCCACATCGCCAGCGACCGCACGGACTCCACGAGGACCGCCTTCAGGGCCTCGCGGCCGATCGAGACGGTGCCCGCGAAGCCCGCGTGCTCGCCGCTCGAACCGTAGGCCATGGTCGGCGCGACCAGGGTGTGCCACTCGGGCGGGGCCCCGGCCGCCACCCGCTCGGCGACCGCCCGCGCGATGGCGGCGTCGGTGCCCAGCGGCAGATGCGGCCCGTGCTGCTCGGTCGAGCCCAGCGGCACCAGGACCAGCGGCGCGAACGGGACCGTCGGCCAGACGGCGTGCGCCAGGTCGGAAGGGGCCGCGGGTCCTGCCGTGCTCCCGGGGCCCGCGCGGTTCGCGGGTGTCGACGGCATGTCAGCGGATCGGGTCCTTGGAGCGCGGCGCGGCCTCCGCGGCGCCCGCGCGGTCCGCGCGGCCGACGAGCCCGCCGCCGAGTGTCCTGGTGAAGCCGTCGGGGATCACCAGGTCGTCGGGGGACAGCTCGTGCACCGAGGAGTGGCCCAGGCCCAGCACCGCGGAGTCCAGGCCGCCGCGCATGATGTCCAGGACGTTCTCCACCCCGGCCTGGCCGTTGGCCGCGAGCCCCCACAGGTAGGCGCGGCCGATCAGCACCGCGCGGGCGCCGAGCGCCAGCGCCTTGGCGACGTCGCCGCCGCGCCGGATGCCGCCGTCGAGCACGACCTCGATCTGGTCGCCCACCGCCTCGGCGATCGACGGCAGCATCCGTATCGTGCCCGGTGTCGTGTCCAGGTTGTTGCCGCCGTGGTTGGACACCGAGATCCCGCTGACCCCGGCGTCGACCGCGCGCTTGGCGTCGTCCACCCGCGTCACGCCCTTGAGCAGGAACGGGCCGCCCCACTCCTCGCGCAGCCACTTCACGTCGTCCCAGGTGGGCGGCGCCGTCTGCATCCACTCGTAGTAGGCGCCGAAGAAGGTGGGCGCCGCGCCGCCCGGCGGGCGGAGGTTGGGCGCGGTGAGGTCGGGGAGCCGACGGGATTTGAGGAACCGCATCAGCCAGGCCGGGTGCGGCGCCACGTTCGGCGCGAACTTCAGCATCGTCTTGAAGTCCAGCTTCTCCGGGATCGAAGGACTGCCCCAGTCGCGCCCGTTGGAGAAGGACCAGTCGAGCGTGGAGATCAGCGCCTTGGCCCCGGCGGCCCTGGCCCGGTCCATCCGCTGCACCATCGACTCGCGGGTGCCGGTCCAGTACATCTGGAAGAAGGTGTTCTCGTTCGCCTCGGCGACCTCCTCGACCGGCTTGCTGGCGAAGGAGCTGAGCCCCATGATCACGCCCCGGTTCGCGGCGGCCCGCGCGACGGCCACCTCGCCGTCCGGGTGCACGGCCTGCACACCGGTCGGTGAGATCACCACGGGCATCGACGTCGGGATCCCCAGCACCGTCGTCGACAGGTCGCGCTCGGCGTGATGGCCCACCACCCGCGGCGCGAAGCCCAGTTCGGCGAACGCCTCGATGTTGTCGTCGATGGTCCGGCCGCGCTCCGAGCCCGCGACCAGGGCTCCGTAGACCGAACTCGGTAGTTGCTTCTTTGCCCGGCGCTGCGCCTCGGCGACGGTCTCGAACCAGGGATTCCTGCTCATTGCGTGTTCCTCTTCGTCTCGGAGCCGGTCCTTCGGGGCCGGTCCATGTCCGTGAGCGTCAGGTGCCGCCCGTGCGCCGCTGAGGCGCGGGTCAGCCGCTCCTCACGTGCCCCGGGCGAACGTGCCTCCACGCGCCGTTCATGTGCGGAAGACCTCCCTGAGAGCCGGTGCGATGTCGTGGTGGGTGCGGATGCGGTGGAAGGTGCCGTGCCCGGCCCTGGCCAGTTCCGCGCCCAATTCGACGTCCTTCTCACCGCTCGTGTCGAGCAGCACGTCCAGCCGCGGCAGCCGGGCCGCCGCCGGGCGCGGGTCCGGCCCCGCGTTGTGGACGCAGTCCGACAGCAGCAGCACCCGCGCGCCGCGCCGCGGCACCGACGCCAGCCGGGCGGCGGCGAGTTCCAGCGGGAAGGCCACATTGGTCAGGCCCCTGGCCGGGATGCGCAGCATCGCGTCCAGCAGCTCCATCGGCCTGACCGGGTCGCCCAGTTCGAGCAGCACCGCCGCGTCCGACCAGAAGGCGACGACGGCCAGCGCCTCGGACTCCAGCTCGGCCGCGAGCGCGCCCACGGTCGCCGCCGCGGTACGTACCCGCTCGCCCTTCATCGACCCCGACAGGTCCACCGCGAGCACGACGGAGCGGGGCGCGCGGACCCGCTCGAAGACGAAGACGTCCTCGTCGTCGGGGACCGGCCGCTCCGCCAGCCGCTCCAGCGTCGGATCCAGGTCGATGTCGCTGCCCCGCTGCCGGTACGGGAGGCTGGCCAGCCGCCCCGAAGCGGCCGGCCGTCCGCCGCGCGCCCGCTTCGGCTTCGGCAGGGACAGCCGCGCGGCGATCTCGCGGGCCCGCGCCCGCACCGCGGGGTCCACCGGCTCGGTGTCGTCCGAGCCGCTGAGCAGCTCCCCCCGCTCCTCGGTGAAGTCGGCCGCCGAGCGGGTCGGCCGCGGGCGCGCGGGACCGGCGCCGCGCGAGCGGGCGCGCAGCACCGTGCCTCCCGTGCCCGCCACCGCTTCGAACACCTTCGGCTCCTCGTCGAGTGTCTTGGGGATACGGCGCAGCGGTCGCCGCGACCGGTCCGTGGACGCCCGTTCGCGCCGCCGTACGGGCGAGTCGGCCTCCACCGCTCTTCATCCGGGCTCCGCCCGCGCCGGATCCAGCACGAAGCGGTCCTCCCAGATCTCCCGCAGGACGCGCTCCGCGGTGGTCTCCGCCGCGTCGTCCAGCCGGATCCGGCCGGACAGCGAGACCGTCATCGCGTCGTAGAAGCTCTCCGGGTAGCGGTCGTCGTCCGGTCCGCTCAGGCCGCGCATCGTCATCAGGCCGTCGGCGACCAGCGCGCAGTCGATCGCGCCCCGCACGCTGCTGCCCTGACGCAGATCCGGGTGCGCGCGGGTGGCCCGGGTCACCGCGACGGCGTCGGGCACGATCCGGTCCGCGAGCGGACCTGACAGCGCGGCGCGCAGCCTGACGATGTCCTCCTCCGCGGCGGCGTCCTGGTACCCGACCACGATCCGGTTGAGCCGGTCGCTGACGCCCGCCGAGAGCCGGGTGGTGCCGATGTCGTCACTGGGGTTCATCGAGGCGATGACCCGGAACGACGGCTCGGCGGTGACCAGGCCGACCCTGGGCACCTCGACCGCGCGGTCGGCCATCGCCGACAGCAGGGTGTTGAGGGTGTCCTCGGGGGCGCGGTTGAACTCCTCGATGTAGAGGAACCCGCCGGTGCGCATCGCCTGGACCAGCGGCCCCGCCACGAAGTTGTCGGCGCTGTAGTCCTCCCGCAGCACCCGCGCGGGATTGTGGTGCCCGACCAGCTTGGCCGGGGTCAGATCGGCGTTGCCCTCCACGAACACCAGCGGGATGCCCCACTCCTCGGTGATCGCCTTGAGCATGGTGGTCTTGCTGGTGCCGGGCGGGCCCTCCAGGACGAGATCCCGCCCGGCGCCGACGGTCGCGAGCGCGAGTTCCAGCTCGCGCTCGCGGCCGACGATGCGCGAGGCGATCCGCTCCCCGGCCGCCGCGACGCCGGAGCCGGCCCCGGCGTCCCGTACCGTCCGCAGTGTGGTCATCGTTCGCGCTCCCTACGCTCGACGTGGCTGACAGACCCGCTACTTGGCCGTCTGGCCCGCGTCGATCGGCAGGGTGACGCCGGTGACGTACCGCGCCTCGTCCGAGGCCAGCCACAGCACCGCGTTGGAGATGTCGACCGGCTCGACCCACGGGATCGGCAGCGCGTTCATCGAACCGAAGCGCGGGCCGAGATTCTCCTTGGTCCGCTCGGCCACCGGCAGGTCGGACGCGAACAGCTCGTACGTCGCCGAATTCTGGATCATCGGGGTGTCGACCGACGTGGGGTGCACGCTGTTGACCCGGATGCTGTCCGGGGCCAACTCCAGCGCCAGCGTGCGCATCAGGCCGACGACACCGTGCTTGGCGGCGACGTAGTGCCCGATGTTCTCCATCGCCATCAGCCCGGCCGTCGAGCTGGTCAGCACGATCGAACCGCCGTTGCCACCCGCCTTGATGTGCGGGATCGCCGCCTTCGCGGTGTGCCACACACCGGTGAGATTGACGTCGATCATGTCCTGGAACACCTGCTCGTCCAGCTCCGACATGGTGCCGAAGCTGAAGATGCCCGCGTTCGCCGAGACGATGTCCAGCCGTCCGAGCTGCGCGACCCCGGCGTCCACGGCTGCCTTCAGCGCCTCGAAGTCACGGACGTCCGCCTGTGCGGCGACGATCCGCCGGTCCAGCTTCTCCACCTCGCGTACGGTCTCCGCGAGGTCGTCGGGCGTCGCCATCGGGTACGGCACCGAGTCGATCTGCGACACGACGTCGACGGCGATGATGTCCGCGCCCTCCTGCGCCAGGCGTATCGCGTGGCTGCGGCCCTGACCACGGGCGGCCCCGGTGACGAGTGCGACCTTTCCCTCTACACGCCCCATTGCGTGCTCACCTCTTTCTCTTTCGATGACGCTGTCGTTCTGCGAACCCCCGTGAACCCCCGCTGATCCCCGTGAGCCGTGTCGCGTTCTGCCGCGAACCGCCTGGCTCGCGGCCCTACTTGAGGAAGTTGCCGCCGTCGACGGGCAGCGTGACCCCGGTGACGTACCGGCCCTCGTCCGAGGCCAGCCACAGCAGGGCGTTGGAGATGTCCACCGGCTCCACCCACGGGATGGGCAGCGCGATGACCGACCGCGAGACCTCGGCGAAGTCCTCCGCGGTCGGGTGCTCCAGGTCGGGACGGAACAGCTTGTAGGTCATCTCGTTCTGGATCATGGCCGTGTCGACCTGGGTCGGATGGATGCTGTTGACCCGGATGCTGTCCGGGGCCAACTCCAGCGCGAGCGTGCGCATCAGGCCGACGACGCCGTGCTTGGCGGCCACGTAGTGACCCGCGTGCGGATACGCGCGCAGGCCCGCCTCCGAGCTGGTCAGGATGATCGAGCCGCCGCGCCCGCCCGCCTTGAGGTGCGGGATCGCCGCCTTCGCGGTCTTCCACACGCCCGTCAGATTGATGTCGATGACATCGCGCCAGCGCTGGGCGTCCAGTACGTCGAGGGTGTCGGGTATGACGCCGATCCCGGCGTTCGCCGCGACGATGTCGAGCCGTCCGAGCTGCGCCACACCGTCGTCCACGGCGGCCTTCAGCGCCCCGAAGTCACGGACGTCCGCCTTCGTGGCCACGATCCGGCGGTCCAGCTTCTCCACCTGCCGTACGGTCTCGGCCAGGTCCTCGTCGGTGGCGCCCGGGTAACCGGCGCTCGGCACGTCCTCGCAGATGTCCACCGCGATGATGTCCGCGCCCTCCTGCGCCAGCCGCACCGCGTGGCTGCGGCCCTGACCGCGCGCGGCTCCGGTGATGAATGCGACCTTTCCTTCTACACGCCCCATTGCGTGCACCTTTCGTTACGGGTTGATTACTGTGAGTGATGTCCCCGAGGTGTGCGGAATCGATACGGTGGCCGGGCTCCGTGACCGGAGCCGGCGGCCGGGCCGGTGGGGCGGTCCCGGAGTGCTCAGACCGGACGGAAGCCGGCGAGCGGATCCTCCGCGCAGTCGCTCACGGGCGGCCGGTCCAGATCCTCACGACGGGTGAGGGTCAGCGGGACCGGTCCCCGGCGCGGTGCGGGGGAAGTACGGTGTGAGTGGTCGACGGACGACTTCGGGACGGGTGTGTGCTGCGTACGGTTCGCGAGCAGTTCCTCGCCGTAGCCCTGCACGCACTCCGGGTCCGGCCCGTCCAGCGGCAGGCCGGTGAAGAACTTGGCCGCCATGCACCCGCCCTTGCAGGTGTCGAAGAACTGGCAGGAGGCGCAGGCGCCGCCCGACTGGGGCTCGCGCAGGCCGCGGAACAGCTCGGACTCGCGCCATACCTCGGTGAAGCCGCCGGGCTGCCGGATGTTCCCGGCCAGGAACTCCTCGTGGATCGCGAACGGGCAGGCGTAGACGTCCCCGACCGGGTCGATCAGGCACACCACGCGTCCGGCGCCGCACAGATTCAGGCCGGGCAGCGCCTGCCCGTAGGCGGACAGGTGGAAGAAGGAGTCACCGGTCAGCACGCTGTCGCCGTGCGCCACCAGCCAGTCGTACAGCTCGCGCTGCTGGTCACGCGTCGGGTGCAGCTCGTCCCAGACGTCGGCGCCGCGCCCGGACGGGCGCAGCCGGGTCAGCCGGAGCTGGGCCCCGTACCGGTCGGCGATGGCCTTGAACTCGTCCATCTGGGGGATGTTGTGCCGGGTGCACACCACGGACAGCTTGAAGTTCCTCATCCCGGCGGCGGACAGATTCGCCATGGCGCGCAGCGCGGTGTCGTACGAACCGGGGCCGCGGACCGCGTCGTTGACCTCGGCGGTCGCGCCGTCGAGGGAGATCTGCACGTCGACGTAGGAGTTCTCGGCCAGCCGGGCCGCGACCTCCGGGGTGATCCGGACGCCGTTGGTGGAGAACTTCACGCCCACGTGGTGGGCGGTGGCGTAGTCGACCAACTCCCAGAAGTCGGGGCGGACCGTGGGCTCGCCGCCGCCGATGTTGACGTAGAAGACCTGCATGCGTTCCAGCTCGTCGATCACCGCCTCGGCCTCGGCCGTGGTGAGTTCGCGCGGATCGCGGCGGCCGGAGCTGGACAGGCAGTGCGTGCAGGACAGATTGCAGGCGTAGGTCAGCTCCCAGGTCAGACAGATGGGCGCGTCGAGTCCGTACTCGAACAGGTCCACCAGCCGTTCGGCGCCGGGAGCGCGGGCGGGGGCGTCCGTGGTCGTCGTGGTCATGGGGCTCACGGGGTCCTTTCCACCACCATCGACGACCTGGCGAGGGTCGCGAGGGCGCGGCCGTACCGCGGCACGTCGGCTTCGGTGACCCCGGCCGCCGAGCAGGCGGCCCGTGCCGTGGGGGAGTCCTTGAGGGACTGGACGACCGACAGCAGTCGCCGGTCCTTGAGGAACGAGAGTTTGCGCGTTCCGAAGTGGTACAGCAGGGCGCCGAACGGTTCCGGCCGGACCGAGACCTGCGGGTGCAGATCCCAGGGGCGGTCGAGATCCATGCCGGGCGCCGGGTCCGGGGCGTTCACCGGACGGTCCGTGCCGCTCATGGCGGGGCGGCTCAGTAGACGCCGCACATGCCGTCGATCGAGACCTCTTCGACCAGGTCGTCGGCCTCGATCACGGAATCCGCGGTGACATCCTCGTCGGCGGCACGCGGCTCGCCGGGCTCCTTGAGCTGAAGCTCTTCCATACCATGGCTCCTCAGTCGGGCGATGGTCGCAGGCGGGGTTGTTGTCGTCCGCCGTGCCTTCAATAATGTTCAGACTAATGGCACCCGGTGCCAAATGGAAGAAGGAAAATCCGTGAGGTCCCCAGCCGACGCTCCGAAACCGCCGTCGACCAGCACTCGCATGGGGCGTCAGCCCTCCACGACGGTGGACGAGCTGAGCCATGTGGCGCTGGAGCTGTTCGCCGAGCGCGGCTTCGCCGAGACGACGGTGGACGACATCGCCGCCGCCTGCGGCATCGGCCGCCGGACGTTCTTCCGCTACTTCCCGTCCAAGAACGACGTGCCCTGGGGTGACTTCGACGCCCTGGTGGAACGGATGCGCCGCTACCTCCAGCGCACCCCGCCGGACATGGCGCTGGCCGAGGCGCTGCGCGGCGCCATCGTGGAGTTCAACCGCTTCCCGGCCAGCGTCGTCCAGGACCACCGGCTGCGGATGTCCCTGCTGCTGAACGTGCCGACGCTGGTCGCGCACTCCACGCTGCGGTACGCCACCTGGCGGCAGGCCATCGCCGAGTACGCCGCCCGCAGGCTCGGGGTGGACGAGGACGACATGCGGCCGCAGGTGATCGCCTGGGCGGCGCTGGCCGCCTCGCTGTCGGCCTACGAGCAGTGGCTCAAGGACGAGGACGCGGATCTGCCGGCCCTGCTGGGCTCGGCCTTCGACATCCTCGGCGAGACCTTCTCCGGCGAAGGGCGCTGAGCCGCGCTGCGGGCAAGGGTGTTGTGCCGGGCTCGGGTCCAGGGTGTCGAGCCCGGCTCCCGGCGAAGGGCGCTGAGTCGGGCCTCGATCGCGGGTGTTGAGCATGTCCTCGGCCAACCGCGGTGCGCCTGGCCGTCGTTGGCGTGAGCGCACCGCAAGGTCGGGCGTCCGCGACGGGTACGTCAGGCGCCGACGTACGCCGCGAGGTGTTCCCCGGTGAGGGTCGAGGCGTCCGCGACCAGGTCGGCGGGGGTGCCCTCGAAGACGACCCGGCCGCCGTGGTGACCCGCGCCGGGGCCCAGGTCGATGATCCAGTCGGCGTGCGCCATCACCGCCTGATGGTGCTCGATGACGACGACGGACTTGCCGGAATCGACCAACCGGTCCAGCAGGCCCAGCAGTTGCTCCACATCGGCGAGGTGCAGGCCGGTGGTCGGCTCGTCCAGCACATACACACCGCCCTTGTCCGACATGTGCGTGGCCAGCTTCAGCCGCTGCCGCTCGCCACCGGACAGCGTGGTGAGCGGCTGGCCGATGCCCAGATAGCCCAGGCCCACATCGGCCAGGCGCCGCAGGACGGCGTGCGCCGCGGGGGTGTGCGCCTCGCCGCCGCCGAAGAACTCCTCGGCCTCGGCCACCGACATCGCCAGCACCTCGCTGATGTCGCGCCCGCCGAAGCGGTAGTCGAGCACCGACGCCTCGAACCGCTTCCCCTCGCACTCCTCGCACGTGGTCGCGACCCCGGCCATCATCCCCAGGTCGGTGTAGACGACGCCCGCGCCGTTGCACGTCGGGCACGCGCCCTCGGAGTTGGCGCTGAACAGCGCGGGCTTCACCCCGTTGGCCTTCGCGAACGCCTTGCGGATCGGGTCGAGCAGCCCGGTGTACGTGGCCGGGTTGGACCGCCGCGAGCCGCGGATCGCGCCCTGGTCGATCGACACCACCGCCGTACCGTCGGCGCCCTTGACCTGGGCGCCCTTGACCAGTGAGCCGTGGATGAGCGAGCTCTTGCCGGAGCCCGCGACACCGGTCACGACGACCAGCACGCCGAGGGGGACATCGACGTCGACACCGCGCAGATTGTTCGTGGTCGCGCCGCGGATCTCCAGCGCGCCGGCCGGTTCGCGGACCGTCTTCTTGAGTGAGGACCGGTCGTCGAAGTGCCGCCCGGTGAGGGTGCCACTGGTCCGCAGCCCGTCGAGGCCGCCCTCGAAGCAGACCGCGCCGCCCGCCGTACCGGCGCCGGGCCCCAGGTCGACCACATGGTCGGCGATGGCGATCGTCTCCGGCTTGTGCTCCACGACGAGCACCGTGTTGCCCTTGTCCCGCAGCCGCAGCAGCAGGTCGTTCATCCGCTGGATGTCGTGCGGGTGCAGACCGGCGGTCGGCTCGTCGAAGACGTACGTGATGTCGGTGAGCGCCGACCCGAGGTGCCGGATCATCTTCACGCGCTGCGCCTCGCCGCCGGACAGCGTGCCCGCGGGCCGGTCGAGCGCGAGATAGCCGAGGCCGATCTCCACGAACGAGTCGAGGGTCTGGAGCAGCGCGGTCAGCAGCGGGGCGACCGAGGGCTCCTTCAGCTCGCGGACCCACTCGGCCAGGTCACTGATCTGCATCGCGCAGGCGTCGGCGATGCTGATCCGCTTGATCTTCGAGGACCTGGCGCCCTCGCTGAGCCGGGTGCCGTCGCACTCGGGGCAGGTGGCGAAGGCGACCGCCCGCTCCACGAACGCCCGGATGTGCGGCTGCATCGCCTCCTTGTCCTTGGAGAGCATCGACTTCTGGATCCGGGGGATCAGCCCCTCGTACGTCATGTTGATGCCCGCGATCTTCATCCGCGTCGGCTCGCGGTGCAGGAAGTCGTGCAGCTCCCTCTTGGTGTACTTGCGGATCGGCTTGTCCGGGTCGACGAAGCCGGACTCCTTGTACAGCCGCATGTTCCAGCCGTCCGAGCCGTAGCCGGGGATGGTGATGGCGCCTTCGGAGAGCGACTTCGTGTCGTCGTAGAGCTGTGCGAGGTCGATGTCGGAGACCGTGCCCCGGCCCTCGCAGCGCGTGCACATGCCGCCGGTCCGGTGGAAGGTCGCCTTCACCGCCGTCTTCGAGCCGCGCTCGACGGTGATCGCGCCGCTCGCGCTGACCGAGGGGACGTTGAACGCGTACGCGCCGGGCGGGCCGATGTGGGGCTTGCCGAGGCGGCTGAAGAGGATCCGCAGCATCGCGTTCGCGTCGGTGGCGGTGCCGACCGTCGACCGCGGGTCGGCGCCCATCCGCTGCTGGTCGACGGTGATCACGGTGGTCAGCCCGTCCAGCACGTCGACGTCGGGGCGTGCCGTGGTCGGCATGAAGCCCTGCACGAAGGCGCTGTAGGTCTCATTGATCAGCCGCTGCGACTCGGCGGCGATCGTGCTGAACACCAGCGAGCTCTTGCCGGAACCGGAGACCCCCGTGAACACCGTCAGACGGCGCTTGGGGATCTCGATGCTGACGTCTTTCAGATTGTTCACCCGTGCGCCGTGCACACGGATCAGGTCGTGGCTGTCGGCCGGACGCACCGCGGACGCCCGGGTCGTCCCGGCGCTTTCCGCGGTCTCGTCCGCGCCGACGGGTGCGGCGATCCTGGCCGGCTTGGCGGTTTTGGCGGTCCTGGCGGTCTTGGTGGTTGCCGCGGCTGTCGGCCTGGCCGTCTTCTTCGCCGTGCTCATCGTCTCTCCATGACGTCAGGTCGACCGGCGGGCGTCGTCACCCGGCGCGTGGCCGGACTCGCGCGGGTCGGCGGTCATCGGTCCTGGAGGATACCGAGGACATTGCCGTCGGGGTCGGTGACGGTGGCCACCAGCCGGCCGCCGCCCACGTCCGACGCCGCGTCCTTCACGGTGGCGCCCGCGGCGGTCAGCTCGGCCAGCTTCGCCTCGATGTCCGACACCTCCCAGTACACCACCGGGGACGTCAGACCCTGCGGGCCGCCGCCCGGCACCAGCCCGATGTGCTGGTCCCCGGTCTCGAAGCCCACGTAGTACGACTCGTCGGTCTGCGGCTCGATGCCGAGCAGCGCCGAGTACACCGCCTTCGCCTTCGGCAGGTCGGACACGGGGTGCAGCACGGTCTTGATGCCCTGGGTGGTGGTGCCGGTCATGATCGCTCCTGTGGTCGCGGGCCGCATGGACCCGGTGTTTCCGTGCCGAGGTCCCCAGACGTTCTGGGGCTCGGCGTCCATGCGATTCACGCTACGGGCGGGCGCCGGGATTCGCTTCTCCATTCCTGACCGGTCCCGCGCCGCCCTCGTGACCGGCCCTTTCCCGCCGGGGCCCGAGGCCCGGTGGCCGGGGCCCCGCGCCCGGTGTGCTCAGGCGCGGGCGGTGGGGGACATCTCCCAGGGCGCCTGCGGCAGCACCTCACCGGTTTCGAGCAGCGACTTGAGGTTGGCCAGCACGGCGGGCCAGCCCCGCGAGATGCCGTTGAACATGTCCGTATTGGCCAGCTTCTCGTGGGTCACGGTCAGCCGCACGATGTCCTGGTGCGGCTCGACGAGGAAGGTGACCTCCGACGGCTCGCGCGGCGGCTCCTTGCCGACGGAGTCCTCGAAGGTGAGGACCAGGCGCGTGGGCGGCTCGGCCTCCCGCACCTGGCCGACGGCGTCCACGGCGCCCGAGCCGTCGGCGCGGCGGTGCTCCCAGGCCGAGCCCGGCCGCCAGTCCGAGACGTTGGCGTGTCCCCAGTACCGCGCGGTCAGATCGGCGTCGGTGAGGGCACGCCACACCTGCTCGGGCGTCGCCCGGATGTAGGTGACGTAGACATAGGTCGGTACGGATACGGATTCGTCGGTCATGGCGTACTCCTCTGCCAGGTTCTTGATGGCGCTCAGGGCCCGCAGCCGGGGCTTGTCGAACCCCGAGATCCAGCGTTCCTCAATGTCGTGGATGGGCGCCGGATTCAGGTAATGCAGCCGCTCCCGCCCACGGCGCACCACGGTCACGAGATTGGCCTGCCCGAGCAGGTCGAGATGCTGCGTCACCGATTGGCGGGCCATGCCGAGACGCTCGCACAGCTCACGCAGCGTCTGACCGTTCTGTTCCCGCAGCCGGTCCAGCAGGAGTCGCCTGGTCGGGTCGGCCAGTGCTTTGAAGACCGGGTCCATCTCGCTCGGTTCTGGGCTCACCTCTCCATTATGCAGGTATCTGCCTGCCTATTGTCAACGACGCAGGTCAGGGGCGAGGTCAGGGGCGAGGTCAGTGGCGCGGGCCAGTGAGGTGGGCCCCATGGCTCAGCTCGGGGACTCGGCCCGGCGGCACCGTCCACGGGCGCCGGGCGCCACGCTGTCGGGGCAGGGACGAGGGCGCGTCCCCGGTCAGTCGTCGGATTCGTCGGCGACCGACGAGACGCTCAGCAATTCCTCGAACTCGGACAGGCCCGCGACCAGGTGTTCGGGGCTGCCGGTGCCCTCGACGTCGACCGCGACCAGGGCGGTGCCGCCCTCGGTGGGGTGCCAGTTCTCGTCGTCGGGGTGCTGGGCGGCGCGGTCGACGCGGACCTGGACGACGCGGAAGCCCTGGGTGGCGGTGTATTCGAGGACGCGGGTGAGGACGCCGGTGCCGATCCGGTACGCGAGGTGGATGCGGGTGCGCTCGGGGGTGGCGAGGACCGGGACCCGGCGGGTGAGCCACGGGTAGCCCTGGACGACCAGGAAGTGCGCGAGGGTGACTCCTATGGCCAGCAGCGGGAGACCGCCGCCGCAGGCCATGCCGACCGCGCAGGTGAGCCAGACCGTCGCCGCGGTGGTGAGGCCGCGGACGGCGTCGCGCCGTACGAAGATCAGGCCGCCGCCGATGAAGCCGATGCCCGAGACGATCTGGGCGGCCACCCGCGACGGGTCGAAGGAGACGGCCTGCATGCCCAGCACGGCGTTGAACCCGTGCTGGGACACCTCCATGAACAGCGCGCTGCCGACACCGACGAGGGTGTGGGTGCGCAGTCCCGCGCTCTTCTGCTGCGTGGCGCGCTCGGCGCCGATCAGGGTGGACAGCAGCAGGGCGAGGCCCAACTCGGCGAACTGCCTGGCCCCTTGGCCCGCACCGGGATCGAAAAGCGGCAGAGCGAACGAAATATGCTGCATGAGGAGATCCTGCCACTGGCCACGGCGGCGGCGCGGAACCGGCTCTCCCACGCCCGGTTGGGCGGATCAGCGCATCAACCGATGAGCGCGTAACGGGACGGGCGGCCTGGGGAGCCCGCGCCGCGAGCGACTGCCCAGCTCTGGATGGCGGTTCGGGTTACGGCGTCAGGACGATCCGGCCGAACACCTCGCCCGCGTCCATCTTCCGGTGCGCCAGCGCGGCCTGCTCCAGCGGCAGCACCTCGTGCACCGCGAGAGGCAGCTCGCCGCGGCTCGCGGCGGCGAACTGCGTGGTACGCACGGCGGTCAGATCCGCCGCGGCCACGGTGTCGGTGCTGAAGGTGGCGAACGACAGGGACTTCTGGAAGGCCGCGATCATCGTCATGCCGAAGTCGGCGGGCGGCGGCCCGCCGACCACGCCCACGGCCACCATGCGGCCGTTCGGCCGGAGCCGGCCGAAGAAGGACGGCAGGTCCGCGCCCGCGACGATGTCGATGATGACGTCGTATCCCCCCGGAGCGTCGTCGGGAGTGTCGTCGGCGCCGGAACCGCTGCCCATGGTGTCGCCCGAGCGGTCCAGCACACGCGTCGCGCCGAGTGCGCGCAGCCGCTCGCCCCGCTCGGCCGACGATGTCGTGACCGCCACCGCGGCGGCGCCCGCGCGGGACGCCAGATGGACCGTCATGATCCCGATGCTGCCCGCCGCGCCGCGCACCAGCACCGACTCGCCGGGGGCGAAGCGGGCGTGGGCCAGCGCGAAATGGGCCACCGCGCCCGAGTTGCCGAGCGTCACCGCGTCCACCGCCGACAGCCCGTCGGGCAGCGCGAGGACCGCCTCTACCGGGACGGCCGCCTGCTCGGCGTAACCGCCGCTGAGCCCGGTGAACGCCCACACGCGCCGCCCGATCCACGACGTGTCGACGCCGTCGCCGACCGCGGTCACCGTACCGGCCGCCTCGCTGCCGAGGATGTGCCCCTCCTTGAAGCCGTACGAGGCCAGCGTGCCCCTGCGGATCACGGCGTCCACGCCGCCGACACCGCTCGCCTCGACGCCGATGAGCACCTGCCCGGCGGCGGGCGCCGGGGCGGGGAGGTCGACGACCGCCATGCCCTCGGGGCCGCCGAACGTCTCGATCGCGACTGCCTTCACCGTCTGCTCCCTGCGCTGGTCCACGGCCGTTCCCGGCCCTCGTGGTCCGCGCCCGTCCGGAACCCGGCGGCCCGCGGACCTGGTGCTTCGGACGGTAACGGACGCCGCCGTCCGTTTGGCTAAAGTGAGAGCGTGACCGACGAATTGCCTCACACCCTGCGCTCCGACGCCCTCGACAACCGCGAGCGCATCCTCGAAGCGGCTCGCGAGGTGTTCGCGACCGAGGGGCTGAATGTGCCGATGCGGGAGATCGCCCGGCGCGCCGGAGTCGGCCCCGCCACCCTCTACCGCCGCTTCCCGACCAAGGAGGCGCTGGTCACCGAGGCGTTCACCGGTCAGTTGCGGGCCTGCCACGACATCGTGGACGAAGGGCTCGCCGACCCGGATCCCTGGCGCGGCCTCTGCCTGGTGATCGAGAGGATCTGCGAGCTGCACGCCCGCGACCGCGGCTTCACCGCGGCCTTCATGTCGACGTTCCCGCACGCCGTCGACTTCGACGCGGGCCGCGAGTACGCGCTGAAGGCGGTCGCGGAACTGGCCGCCCGCGCCAAGTCCACCGGCCGCCTGCGCCCCGACTTCGTGCTGGACGACCTGATCCTCGTCCTCATGGCCAACAGCGGCATCCACGCGCCGTCACCCGCGGCCCGCGTCGCGGCCTCCCGGCGCTTCGCCGCCTTCGCGATCCAGGCGTTCCGGGCGTCCCCGCAGCACGCGCCGCTCCCGCCCGCGGCGCGGCTGTCACCCGTACCGCCGGTCATCCCCGTGGCGCCCGCCCGTACGCCGACCGCCGCGCCCCGCCGCTAGGGCCTGTCCCGCCAGAAGCTCCGGCCCGCGTACGTCAGCCGGTAGCGGTCAGCCGGTCGCGGTCGGCCGGTGTACGCGATGGCGGCCGATCGGGAGGATCAGCGGGGTCCGCGAGACCTCGTCGGTGACGATGCGGCACTCCATGCCGAAGATGTCGCGGACGGTGTCCTCGGTGACGACCTCCGAGGGCGGGCCCTCCGCGGCGATCCGGCCGTCCTTCATCGCGATGAGGTGATCGCCGTACCGGCAGGCGAGGTTGAGGTCGTGGAGGACCGTGACGACGGTGGCGCCGCGCTGCCGGTTGAGGTCGGTGACCAGGTCGAGGACCTCGACCTGGTGGGGGAGGTCGAGATACGTGGTCGGCTCGTCGAGGAGCAGGACGCCCGTGCGCTGGGCGAGGGCGACGGCGATCCACACGCGCTGCCGCTGGCCGCCGGACAGTTCGTCCACCGAGCGCTCGGCCAGGTCGAGGGTGTCGGTGGCGGTCAGGGCCTCGGCGACGGCCTCGTCGTCGGTGGCCGTCCAGCGCCGGAACCAGCCCTGGTGCGGATAGCGTCCGCGCCCGACCAGGTCGATGACGCGGATGCCGTCCGGCGCGACCGGGGTCTGCGGAAGGATGCCGAGCCGGGCGGCGACCTGACGGGTGGGCAGGCGGTGGATGTCCTGCCCGTCGAGCAGGACCTCGCCCGAGGTCGGCGCGAGCAGCCGGGCGAGGCCGCGCAGCAGGGTGGACTTGCCGCAGGCGTTGGGGCCGACGATCATCGTCACCCGTCCGGCGGGGATGTCGGCGGTGATGCCGGTGACCACGGGCCGCTGGTCGTAGCCGAGCCGCAGGTCACGGGCGGCGAGCGTGCTGGGCGCGTCCACCGAGCCCTTTCCGTACGTCTCGGCCCGCGTGTCGACCGCCCTCTTCCCGTTCGTCTCGGCCTCCCGCTTCCCGTACGTGTCGCCCCCGCTCCTCCCGGACGCCTCCGCCGCGCCGGATACGCCGTCCGTCGCGGCGGCCGGCCGCGCGGGCGCGCCCTGCTCTGTCGTGTCCGTCATCGCGGTGTCCTCATCCTCCCTGCCCGACCCGGTTGGCCCGGGCCAGCAGCCACAGCAGACCCGGGGCGCCGAGCACCCCGGTGATCACACCGACCGGGAATTCGGTCGGGCCCAGCAGGTGCTGCCCGGCGAAGTCGCAGCCGAGCATGATGACCGCGCCGGTCAGCGCGGACAGTGTCAGCGCGGGACCCCGGCCGTGCACCAGACGGCGGGCGACGGGACCGGAGAGAAAGGCGACGAAGGCGACCGGCCCGGTCGCCGCCGTGGCGACCGCGGCCAGACAGACCGCGAGGCCGATCAGCACCAGGCGGCTGCGCTCGACGCGTACCCCGAGGCCGGTCGCGCTGTCGTCGCCGAGCCCGAGCACCGGCAGCGAACGCACCGCCAGACAGACCGCGGGCAGCAGCGGCAGCAGGCACAGCAACAGGGCGCGGGCGAGCGGCCAGTCCGCGCCGTTGAGGCTGCCGGTGAGCCAGAGCAGTGCCTGCTGCGCGGTGTAGATGTCGGCCCTGGTCAGCAGGAAGGACACGATGCTGGAGAGCCCCGCGGCCACACCGATGCCGACCAGTACGAGCCGGTAGCCGGTCACCCCGCGCCGCCAGGCCAGCAGATAGATCGCCAGCGCGGTGGCCAGCGCGCCCGCCACGGCGAGTCCCGACACCGTCGCGCCGCCGAGTCCGAACACGACGATCGCCACCACGGCCGCCGCGCTCGCCCCCGAGGTGATCCCGATGACGTCGGGGCTGGCCAGCGGATTGCGGATCAGCGTCTGGAACACCGCGCCCGACAGGCCGAACGCGGCGCCCGCCGCGACCGCGGTGACGGCCCGCGGCAGCCGCACCTTCAGCACGATGAAGTCGGTGGCCGCGTCGCCCCGCCCGGCCAGCGAGCGCAGCACGTCGGACAGCGGGACGGAGTAGCTGCCGACGCACAGCGAGGCGCACAGCAGAGCGACGGCGCACAGCACGAGGACGAGTGCGACGGCGCTGGTACGCGCCCTCGGCCGGCGCCGCGCGGCCCGTATCGCGCGCAGGGTGTCGGCAGGCACCGTCGTCGAGATCGTGCGGTCCGAAGCGGCGGTGTCCCAAGCGCCGCCGTCCGCAACGGCGCTGCCCGAAGCTGCGCTGTCCGATCCGGCGCGGCCGGTCCGCGGTTCGGGGGTCCGCGGTCCGGGCGGCACGGACGTCTGCGGGTCGGAGGTCGGTCTCACTAGAGCCCCGCCTGCCTTCCGCGCCGGACCAGCACGATGAGCACCGGCGCACCGAGCACCGCGGTGACGATGCCGACCTGGATCTCGCCGGGCCTGGCCACGATGCGGCCGAGCACGTCGGAGACCAGCAGCAGAGCCGGGGCGATGAACAGCGAGTACGGCAGGATCCAGCGGTGGTCGGGGCCGGTGAAGGAGCGGACGACGTGCGGAACGGTCAGCCCGACGAAGCCGATGGGACCGGCGAGCGCGGTCGCGGCGCCGCACAGCAGCACCACGGACACCGCGCAGAAGATCCGGGCGGCGGCGACGTTCGCGCCGAGCCCGCGGGCTGTGTCGTCGCCGAGGCTCAGGGTGTTGAGCAGCCGTCCCGATCCCAGCGCGCACACCGCGCCGACCAGGAGGAACGGTCCCGCCTGGTAGGCCACCGGGAGATCGCGCCCGGCCAGCGAGCCGACCTCCCAGAACCGGAACCGGTCGAACGTCGCGGTGTCGGTGAGCAGGACGGCGGTGGTGAGGGAGGTCAGCCCCGCGCTGACGGCGGCGCCCGACAGCGCCAGCTTGACCGGTGTCGCGCCCTCCCGGCCGAGCGAGCCGACAGAGTAGACCAGCAGGGCCGCCGCCGCGGCGCCCACGAAGCCGAACCACACGTAGCCGGTGAAGGAGGTGATCCCGAAGACGCTGATCGCGGTGACGACGGCGAGCGAGGCCCCGGCGTTGACGCCCAGCAGGCCGGGATCGGCCAGCGGGTTGCGGGTCAGACCCTGCATCACCGTCCCCGCCAGGCCCAGCGCCGCACCGGCCATCAGACCGACGACCGTACGCGGCAGCCGCAGCGAGGTGACGATGGTCTGGTCGTCGTTGCCGGAGTCGTGGTGGAAGACGGTGTCCAGGACCGTGCCCAGGGGGACGGACTTGGCGCCGATCGCCAGGCTCGCGCCGACCGCGAGGGCGAGCACGACCGCGGCGACGATCAGCCCGGCGCCGAGCGCGGCCGTACGATCACGGCGGGGTGAACCGTGCGCGTTCGCGGGGGAGCCGGTCGCGGCCGGGACGGGAGGAGTCCCGTCGGCCGGTACCGGGGCGGGCCCGCTGCGGGCTCGCAAGACGTTCATGGGCCAACTCCTCGGCGGACTCACCCGGGCGGAAAGTAAGGGCAGGCTAACTTAAGCCGTGCGGTCGTTCTGCCGCCCCTTGGGGGGAATCGAGCCGCCCGGCGGCGGCGGACGGGACGTAGGAAGACATCTTGTGTCGCCGAACGGACACTCCTGAGCGGCCCTGTCCGATCGGGCCGATGCTCCGTGCGGCCGTTCCGTCGTCGCACCGGAGTGCGGAATTCCGTGCCGCGCAGGGGAGTTGGCGAGACCGCGTCCGTACGGCGGCGGGAGCGGCCGGAGGCTGCGGGTGACCTTCTGCCGACACCGACTGGCCGAGGCCAGAATCCACCCCGGAAAGCCGCGCTTAGGGTAACCAAAGTTAGGTAAACCTAAGTTCTGCTCGGAGGTCCTCATGTCGTCCCTGCCGCCCGGCCCTTCCTCGTCGCGCCTCGCGCGTCCGACCCGCCGCACCCTGCTCGGCGCGGGCGCGGCGGGCGCCGCGCTCCTCGGCCTCGCCGCCTGCGGATCCGGCGGATCCGGCTCCTCGGACAGCGCTTCGGCGGGAACCAAGGGCGGCGGCAAGAGCGGCGGAAAGGCGACCCGTACCGTCGACTCCGCCAAGGGCCCGCTGGAGATCCCGGACAAGCCCCAGCGCGTCGTCGCGATCAACGACTTCCCGATGTCCGCGATCTTCGACCTCGGCCTGACGCCCGCGGGCCTGTTCAACGCGGGGGAGGAGTACGTTCCGCAGCGCGACCTGGAGCGCTGGAGAAAGATCCCCAAGGTCTCCAACGGCGTCGGCGGCGCCATCGAGGTGGAGAAGGTCGCAGCCCTGCGCCCCGACCTCATCATCGGCATCGACGTCCAGGCCAACCTGCCGTACAGCCAGCTCAGCGAGCTCGCGCCGACCGTCCTGCTGCCCTTCTCCAAGTCCAAGGCACCCTGGCGTGACATGTCCGACCAGACGGCGGCGGTCCTCGGCGTACCGACCGCTCTCGACAAGCTCAAGGGCCGCTACGCCCAGCGCGTCGCCGAGATCAAGCAGAAGCACGCGGACGTCCTCGGCCGCGTCCACTGGGATCTGCTCCAGGGCGGCTTCGACGAGGGCCAGTGGTGGCTGTACGGCGTGGGGTCGCCGATCGGCGGCATCCTCAAGGAGGCGGGCGCGCAGTTCGCCACCGCCACCCAGCGGCTGGCCGAACAGCAGCCCGTCTCCTACGAGTTGATCACCGCCAAGCTCTCCGACGCGGACGCGATCTTCTACTACACGACCAATGACGGGAAGCCCGCCAACCTCGGTCCCAAGCTCTTCGCCCAGAAGTCCTTCAAGCAGCTCGCCGCCGCCAAGGCCCACCACCTCTACGGCAGCGACTACTTCCTGCCCGGCGGCTACGAGGACGCGCTCGGCGTGCTCGACGACTTCGAGAAGGCGCTGACCTCGCTGTGACGGCGCTGCCGCGGGACCGGTCTCAGCGGGGCGAAGCGGAGAAGTACGCGCCCGGTGTGCGGCCGGTCTCCTGGCGGAAGGCCGCGATGAACGAACTGGGCGTGGAGTACCCGACCTGGAGCGCCACCGCCGCCAGCGGCCGGTTGCCCGCCATGTGCTCCAGCCCGGCGCGCAGCCGCGCCCTGGTGCGCCAGCGGCCGAACGACATCCCGGTCTCGGAGCTGAACAGCCGCGCGAGCGTACGGGCGCTGGCCCCGACCTCGCGGCCCCAGTCCTCCAGCGGCCGGTGGTCGGCGGGCAGCGCCAGCAGCGCCTCGGCCACCTTGCGGGCCCGGCCGTCCACCGGCATCGGGAGGTCGATCGTCGTCACCCCCACCGGCCGCAGCAGGTCGAACATCACCGCCTCCGCCCGCGCCCTCGGCTCCGGCTCCAGATCCGGGTCCGCCAGGTGCGTGATCAGCTCGCGCAGCAGCGGCCCCACCGCCACCACCGTCGGCTGCGACCACGCCAGCGGGCAGCTCTCGGGATGCACGTACACACTGCGCATCCGGGCGGTGCGGCTCGCGCTCGTCGTGTGCGGCACCCACGCCGGTATCCACAGCGCCAAGGTCGGCGGCAGCACCCACGAGTGCGCGCCGATGTCCACGGCCAGGACACCGGTCGGCGCCCACACGAGCTGGTGCACATCGTGCTCGTGCTCGCCGAAGCGCTGGCCGCGCGCCATGTCGAAGTTCACGACGCGCAGCGCCTCGGCGCGGGCGGGCGGCGTCGAACCCTCGGCGACGGCATGGCTGTTCAGCGACATAAGTCAGCAGCGTAGCTCATTTACGACAGCCCGGACCGACCCGTAACCTCGCGGTGGCCGCCGCACGTACCACCGTCCGGCGGCCGTACACACGACGCACCACCCACCGGCCAAGGTCCCCGCGGGCCTGGAAAGAGCGCACACCTCCCCATGCCCCAGACACCGCCCACCGCCGCCGTCACCCCCACCGCCGACCCCGGCCCGCTGCGCGCCGCGGCGCTCCACGTACGCGGCAGCCTCACCGCCGCGGTGCTGCTGCGCAGCGGACATCTGGCCGGTGAGGCGCTGGTGCCGGTGGTGGTCGGCGTCGTGATCGACCGGGCGGTGGACGGCGGCTCCGGCCGGCAGCTGGCGGCCTGGCTCGCCGTGCTCGCCGCCGACTTCCTCGCGCTGTCGCTGTGCTTCCGCTTCGGCTCCCGCTCCACCGTCGCCGCCGCCGAACGCTCCGCGCACGCCGTCCGCGTACGGCTCACCGACCGGATGCTCGCGCCGGACGGGACGGCCGTACGGGACCGGATGCCCGGCGACCTGATGTCGGTCGCCGTCTCGGACGCGCAGAACGTCGGCAGATTCACCACGTCCGTCGTCCAGGCGATCGCGTGCGTGTTCGCGCTCGTCCTCGGCGCGGCCCTGCTGCTGCGCATGTCCGTCACGCTCGGCCTGCTGGTGCTGCTCGGCACGCCCGCCGTCCTCGTCGCGGTGCATCTGCTCGGCCGACCCCTGGAGCGCCGCGGCGCGGCGGAACAGGCAGCCGCCGCGCGCGCGTCGGGCACCGCGGTCGACTTCGTCGCGGGACTGCGGGTCCTCAAGGGCCTGCGCGCGGAGGGCCCCGCGTACACCCGCTACGTCGAGGCCAACCGGACCAGCCTGCGCGCCACGATCTCCGCCGCCCGCTTCGAGGCGCTGATGGACGCCGCCGCCGTGCTGCTCGGCGGAGTCCTGGTCACCGCGGTCGCCTTGGTCGGCGGGCGGCTCGCCCTCCAGGGCCGGATCAGCCTCGGCGACCTCATCGCCTGCACCGGCCTGTGCCAGTTCCTGCTCGGGCCGACCCAGGGCCTCATCGCCGTCGGCCCCGACCTCGCCCGCGCCCGCGCCTCCGCCGGACGCGTCACGGCGGTGCTCGACACGGCGAGCGCGCCCGGCGCTCCCGCCGCGGCCAAGGACGCCCCGGTGGCCGACTCCCCGGCGAACCCGCGAGGCGCGCTCGAACTGCGCGCCCTCACCTACGGGCGGCTGCGCAAAATCGAACTGAGCGTCGCGGCCGGGGAGCACGTGGGGCTGGTCGTGCCGGACCCGGCCGCCGTCGCCGACCTGATGGCGTGCCTGCGCGGACAGGCGGAGCCCGAGAGCGGCGCCGTCCTGCTGGACGGCACGGCGGCCACCGACCTCACCGGGGCCGCGATACGCGAACGCGTCCTCGTCGCACCGCACCACCCGTTCCTCTTCGACGGCACGATCCTCGACAATCTCGGCTCCGGGCCCGAGGGAACCCCTTCCCGGCCTGCCCCCGACGGCCTGCTGCCCGCCGCGGGGGACACCCGCGTCGGCGAGCGCGGCGCCTTCCTCTCCGGCGGCCAGCGTCAACGCGTCGCGCTCGCCAGGGCGTTGGCGGCTGACCCGCCGATCCTCGTGCTCGACGACCCGACCACCGCGATCGACTCGGTCACCGAGGCCAGGATCGCCCGCACGGTCACCGACGAGCGGGCGGGCCGTACGACACTGATCGTGACCACGTCCCCCGCGCTGCTCGCGGCCTGCGCGCGTACCGTCCTGATCACCGAAGGCGCGGTGGTGGCCAGCGCGCGGCACGCCGACCTCACGGCGGCCGAACCGGCTTACCGGGCGGCGGTGTTCGCATGAGCGCGCAGACCGAGCGGACCGGGGAAGCGACCACCGTCGCCGACCTGCTGCCCGTCGCGACCCCGGCGAGAACCGGCCGCGCGGTGCTCGAACTCGTCCGCCCGCAAAGGGCGTTCGCCCTCCTGACCGCCGCGGTCTTCGTCGCCGAGGCACTGGTCGGCCTGGTCGGGCCGCTGGCGCTCGGCCGGATCGTGGACGTGGTGCAGCAGCGGCGCGGCGAGGGACCGGTCTACGTGGCCGCGGGTGTGCTGCTGGCCGCGGTGCTGGCCCAGGCCGTACTGACCGCGATGGGCCTGCGGCTGACCGCGCGGGTCGGCGAGACCGCCCTGGCCCGGCTGCGCGAACGCGTCATCGAGAGCGCCTTCGCCCTTCCCGCGCAGCGCGTCGAACAGGTCGGCGCGGGTGACCTCGCCGCGCGGATCGGCGACGACGCCTCCCTGGTGGCGGGCGCGCTGCGCGGCGTGCTGCCCAGTGTCGCGGGCGCCGCGCTGACCATCGGCTTCACCGTCATCGGACTGACCGCCCTCGACTGGCGGTTCGCCCTGGCGGGGCTGTGCGCCATGCCGATCCAGACAGCCACCATGCGCTGGTACTTGCGCCACTCGGGTCCCCTCTACGCGGCCCAGCGCGTCGCGGGCGGCGAGCGGACCCGGCAGATCCTCGAATCGGTGTCGGGCGTCGAGACCGTACGGGCCTTCCGGCTCACCGAACGGCACACCAAGCGCGTCGCGGACCGCTCGGCCGCCGCGATGGGCTATGCCCTGCGCGCGGTCACCCTGCGCTCGCGCTTCTACGGCCGCCTCAACGCGGCCGAGTTCACCGGCCTCGGGC
The DNA here is from genome assembly GCF_044741185.1 of Streptomyces sp. NPDC088197. Classification (NCBI taxonomy): domain Bacteria; kingdom Bacillati; phylum Actinomycetota; class Actinomycetes; order Kitasatosporales; family Streptomycetaceae; genus Streptomyces; species Streptomyces sp. NPDC088197. Next base: position 93,882 of record NZ_JBIUSD010000004.1, on the reverse strand, counting down.
TGATCCTGTGCACCGGCTACTGGCTGGTGCACGCCGGCCACGCGGGCGTCGGCGAGGCCACCGCCGCCGCGCTGCTGTTCGTCCGGCTCTTCGACCCCGTCAACGTGCTGCTGGGGCTCGCGGCGACCGCGCAGGAGGCGGCGGCGGGACTCGCCCGGCTGGTCGGAGCGGCCGACCTCGCACCGGAGCCCGCCGCCGAGCCGGGCTGGACGCCCGTGCCCGCGCCGCGGGAGTCCGCCGCCGAGCCCAGCGCGACGCCCGTACCCGCGCCGCGGGAGCCCGCCGCCGACGCCGCACAGGGCCCGGCGTATCTCCTCGACGCGCGGGACATCCACCACGCCTACCTGCCGGGACGGCCCGTGCTGCACGGCGTCTCGCTGCGGCTGGCCCCCGGCGAGCAGGTGACGCTGGTCGGCACGACCGGCGCGGGCAAGAGCACCCTGGCGAGGATCGTCGCGGGCGTCCATCCGCCGACGTCGGGTCACGTGTCGGTCGGGGCCACCGGGCGGGCGGGGCGGCCCGCCGTGCTGTTGCTCGACCAGGACACCCACGTCTTCGCCGGTACGGTCGCCGACAATCTGCTGCTGGCCCAACCGGACGCGGACGAGGCGGCGCTGACAGCGGCTCTCGACGTGGCGGGCGCCCTGGTGTGGGTCCGCGCGCTGCCCCGGGGGACGGCGACGCGGGTCGGGTCGGGCGGCATGGCGCTCACCGCCGTGCAGTCCCAGCAACTGGCGCTGGCCCGGCTGGCGTTGGCCGATCCGCCGATCGCCGTGCTGGACGAGTCGGCGGCCGAGGCGGGCAGCGAGGGCGCCCGCACGCTGGAGGCCGCCGCGCGCGAAGTGCTCGCCGGACGCACGGCGTTGGTGGTGGCGCACCGGCTCACGCAGGCCGCCACCGCGGACCGGGTCGTGGTGATGGACGACGGCCGCATCGTCGAGGAGGGCCCGCACGACGAACTGGTCGCCGCGGGCGGCCGGTACGCCGAGCTGTGGTCGGCCTGGTCGTCGCGGGCGACCGCGCCCGCCACGCCTCCGGTGTCCTGAGCCGCGACACCCGGAGTCCGGCACCAGCCATGAGGCACCAGCCACCAGCCACCAGCCATGAGGCGCCAGCCATCAGGCATGAGGCATCGGGCACTCGGCGTCCGCCGCGCGGTCAGCCGGAGCCGCGCACGTCCCGTCCCGCGGCGGCCCAGTTCGAGCTCAACTGGTCGAGATAGGACTGGGCTTGTGACCCGGGGGTGACGCCTCGGGCGAAGGCCAGCATGTTGCCCGCGCCGGTGTTGTAGCCGAGCGCGATCAGCTGATTCACCGTCAGTGAGGTGGAGCGGTGGGCGGGGAGCTGGGCTGCCAGGTCGTGCAGATACCAGGCTGCCGACTCGATGGCCAAGCCGGTGTCGTCGGGCAGCTCGTCCCAGTCGCGGCCGGCGAAGTCGCGGCCCCGCCTGGTCTCGTCGAAGGTGGCCTTGTGCATGTTCGCGATGCCGAAGGCGGCGTCCGGCTTGAGCTTCTGCCAGGCCCGTTGGAAGGCCGGGTCGTGCGGCTTGTAGTCCTCGTTGTAGAGGATCGCCATCAGCACCTGCGGGTCGACCCCGGCGCGGGCCGCGTACCGCTTGACCTGCGGCGCGTACCGCCTGAGACCGTCGCTCGCGGAGACCGAGGGTTCGGCGGACGTGCTCGGCGCGCTGCTGCTCGGCCGGGCGGAGCCGCCGGCCGCCGACCGGTCGGCGGCGTCGGGGCTGTGCCCACGGCCGCCCGCGGCCCATCCGGCGACCACCAGGGTCGCCAGGACGACCCAGGGCCACCGCTTCCGGGGCTTGTCGACCGCCACTGTCCCGCCGCCTTCCGTCACCGCACGGTGCCACCGTACGGACTCGCCCCGCGACACGCGCGTCCGCCGCGTCGCGAGGGGGTACCGACCTCCGCCGCAGGTCCGGGCCTGGACCTGTGAGCACTTCAAAGATTGCGCAATCAAGGAACCGCGTCGCGCGGATCCTCGTTCTTCTCAGTAGAGGACGCGAAAACAAGCGGGAAGGTGGAGAGGGCTCGTGGGTGTGACTCTGTCCAAGGGCGGCAATGTCTCTCTCAGTAAGGAAGCCCCCGGACTGACGGCCGTCACGGTCGGCCTGGGGTGGGACGTACGGACCACGACGGGTTCCGACTACGACCTGGACGCGTCCGCGCTGCTGTGCAACGCGGCCGGGAAGGTGCTGAGCGACCGGCACTTCGTGTTCTTCAACAATCTGGAGAGCCCGGACGGCTCCGTCACGCACAGCGGCGACAATCTGACCGGCGGCGGTGACGGGGACGACGAGCAGATCAGGGTGAGCCTCGCGACGGTCCCGCTCCAGGTCGACAAGGTGGTCTTTCCCGTGTCGATCTACGAGGCCGAGAAGCGCGGCCAGAGCTTCGGCCAGGTCCGCAACGCGTTCATCCGTATCGTCAATCAGGCCGACGGGCGCGAGCTCGCCCGCTACGACCTGACCGAGGACGCCTCCACCGAGACGGCGATGGTCTTCGGCGAGCTGTACCGCAACGGCGCGGAGTGGAAATTCCGCGCCATCGGCCAGGGGTACGCCTCCGGTCTCGCGGGCATCGCCACCGACTTCGGCGTCAACGTCTGAGGTCCACCGAGCCGGGGCCGCCCCTTCCACCCCCCCTGGGGGCGGTCCCACCCCCCGTCGCCTGAATCCCGCCACGTCCGCACCCGCGACAGTTCCCCAATTGCGTAATCGATAAAGTGTCGCGCATGGAGAGAGCAGGGAACGGCGCCGACGGCTGGGAAGCCGCGGTCCTTGACGGCGGTCCGGCGGACGGCGTGCGGATACGGGTGGCCGGACGGCCGCGAGTGGTGCAGGTGAGCTGTCCGTGCCCCCTCGACGACGAAGCGGGCACGACGGGCGTACGGGTGGACGCGCTGCACATCTATCGACGCACGTCCCGCGCCGGGGACACCCCGTTGCGCTACGGCTTCGACGCCGCCAGTCCCTGACGGGCGGCGGTCCGCGCCTCGTACCGCGTCTTCGCCATCACCAGCGCCGTCCCGTACGACATGAGGACCGCGGCGAGCAGCGCGTAATAGAAGAGCGGGAGCGCGGTGAAGCCGAGGGCGGGGGCGAGGGGGGAGAGGGGGACGAGGATGCCGATGGCCGCCAGCGCGCTGGTGGTCAGCCGGATCGGGCCGGGCGCGCGGCCCTCCGCGGCGGTGCGGCCGGTGCGCAGCAGCAGCATCACCAGGGCCTGCGTGAGCAGATTCTCGGTGAACCAGCCCGACTGGAAAGCCTCTTGGCTGGCGCTGGTGCCGAATCCCCTGATGGACAGGGCGAGGATGCCGAAGGTCGCCACGTCGGCGATGGCGTTGAGGATGCCGAAACCTGTGACGAAGCGCAGGATGGCGCGGGGTTCGAGGGCCGAGGGCCGCGCCATGTCGGCGGCCGGCGGCCGGTCGTAGGCGAAGGCGAGCTGCGCGCCGTCGAAGCAGAGATTCTGCACGAGGACCTGCATCGGCAGCATCGGCAGGAAGGGCAGCAGCAGCCCGGCGGTGAGCATCGCGATGACGTTGCCCAGATTCGAGGACAGCGCGATCCGCAGATAGGTGGCGATGTTGCCGCTGCTGCGGCGCCCGGCGACGATCGCGTGGCAGATCGCGGTGAGGTCCTTCGCCGCGAGCACCACGTCGGCCGCCTCGCGCGCCACGGCGGTGGCGTCACGCGGGCTGATCCCCACGTCGGCGGCGTGCAGCGCGGGCAGGTCGTTGACACCGTCGCCGAGGAAACCGGTGACGTGGCCGCCCGCGCGCAGCGCCCGCACCACGCGGGCCTTGTGCGCGGGGGTGCAGCGGGCGAAGACCGTGGTGGTCTCGGCGAGTTCGGCCAGAGCGTCGTCGTCCAGGCCGTCGATCGTGTCGCCGGTGACCACCCGGCCGGGGTCGAGTCCGATCTCGTCACAGGCCCGCGCGGCGGTGCCCGGATAGTCGCCGGTGAGCACCTTCACGGTGACACCGCGCCCGCTGAGCGCCGTCAGGGCGTCGGCCGCCGTGTCCGCCGCCGCGTCCCGCAGCCCGACGACGCCCAGGAACGTCAGCCCGTACTCGTCCGACGCAGTGACGGACGAGGCGCCGGACTTCGCGGGCCGCTCCGCCGCGGCCACGGCGAGCACCCGCAGACCTCCCTCGGCCCGCTGCGCGCACATGGACAGCAGTCGCGCGCGGGCCTCGTCGTCCAGGTCGGTGTCCCGGCCGTCCACGCGCTGCCGCACGCACCGGGCGATCACCGCCTCCGCCGCGCCCTTCACGACCAGCGCGTGCGTGCCGGGACTGCCCGGTGTCCGCAGCACCACCGTGGCCAGGCGGCGTACGGGATCGAAGGGGAGCGCCGCCACCGCGTCGTGGTCGAGGTCGTCGCCGCGCTCGTCCGCCGCGTCCAGCAGCGCCTCGTCGAGCGCGTCGGGCGAGGGCAGCTCGGCGAGTTGGAGGGTCCACAGACTGTTGACGGCCGCCCAGTGCAGGACGTCGGGACTGTCGTGCCCCTCGCCGTCGACATGGCAGGCGACGACGGGCCGGTCCTGGGTCAGGGTGCCCGTCTTGTCCGTGCACAGGACGTCCATCGCGCCCAGGTCGTGCAGCGCGGGCAGCCGCTTGACGATCACGTCGCTGCCACGGGCGAGCAGGGACGCCCCCCTGGCCAGCGTCGTGGTCACCACGACCGGCAGCATCTCCGGCGTCAGGCCGACCGCCACCGCGACCGCGAACGGCAGCGTCTCCAGACCGCGCCCGCGCAGACCCGCGTCGGCCATGAGCACCAGCGGCGGCGTCAGCAGCATGAACCGAATGAGCGACCAGGAGATGCCGTGCACGGAACGGTCGAAGGCGCTCTCCCGCCGCCGCGTCGACATACCGCGAAAGCCCCGCGCGAACCGGGTGTGCTCGCCGGTCGCCATCACGACCCCCGTCGCGCTGCCCGAGGCGACGCTGCTGCCCTGGAGGCACAGGTGCGGCGCCTCCTGCGCGGACGACGAACCGTGCCGGTGCCGGCGGTCGCCGGACGCCCCGTCCCCCGGCTCCTCGTCGGAGGCGGGCGACGCGTCACCGGTCGGGGCGGGACTCTCCACCGGATACTTGGCGACGGGCGCGGACTCCCCGGTCAGCGCGGCCTGGTGCACGGTGAGCCCGGTGGCGCGCAGCAGCCGCAGATCGGCCGGGACCAGATCCCCCGGGCCGAGCAGGACGACATCCCCGGGCACCAGTTGGTCGACCGGGATCTCGCGGGTCTCCGGCGCGCTGTTCGCGTCCGCTCGACGGCGTACGGTCGCGGTCGCGGCGACCAGTTCCCGCAGCGCCGACGCCGACTGGTCGGCGCGGTACTCGCCGCTGGAGCGCAGCACACAGCTGACCGTGACCAGCGCCATGATCACGCACGCGGTGTTCCAGGCGGCGACGGCGGCCGACACCAGGGCGAGGCAGAACAGCACGGTGGTGAAGGGATCGCGCAGGCTGCGCAGGAAGCGGCGCGGCCAGGAGACGGAGCGCAGCGCGGGAAGGACGTTCTCGCCGTACCGGGCGAGCCGGTCGTCGGCCTGCGACTCCAGCAGCCCGCGCGGACCGCTGCCGACCACGCGCAGGAACTCCAGCGTGGGCAGATCCGCCGTGTCGGGGGCGGTGAGGTGACCGGGCGGCGCGCCCTGCTCCAGGCCGTCGACCGGCTCGGGCGCCGCCCAGGCGGTGGGACGTGGTCCGCTGTCAGGCGCCCAGGTCACGGACGCGCCCAGGCGTTGTCGTGTACCCACCGCGTTCCGCGAGCTGCCGCAGCATCCACCGCACCATGGTCTCCACGTCCGGGTCGTCCACCAGGTACACCACGTGCCGTCCCTCACGGCGCGACCGCACCAGGCCGGCGAGCTTGAGCTTCGTCAGGTGCTGGCTGACCGCGGGCAGCGCGCCGCCGACCCGCTCGGCGAGCGCGGTCACATCGCTCTCGCCCTGCATCAGCGTCCACACCAGGTGCAGCCGCGCGGGCGAGGCCAGCAGGCCGAAGGCCGCGGCGGCCTGTGTCAGCACCTCAGCGGGCAACTCCTCGAAGTCGCCCCCGCCCCTCGCCACCACCGCTCTCCCTCCGGACCGCGCCTGCGCGCCGACCGCGCGAGCGCTCAGTCTAGAGCGTGTCCGTGAACGCCGGACCTCTCCCGTGACCTGCGCTTCACGGGCGCCGGACACCGACCCTCCGGCGCGGCCGGGCACCGGCGCGTGAGGGCCGCGGGGTAGGGCAACAGCCGTCGGCTCAGAGGGACGTGACCCACTCGTCGGTGGTCATGACCTGGGCCTGCTTGGGGAAGACCTTCTCGATGAGGATGCGGTGGACGTCGGGCTCGTTGTCGGCGCAGGCGTCGGACAGGACGGTCAGGCGGTAGTCGAGGTCGGCCGCCTGGCGGATGGTGGACAGGACGACGCCGCTGGTGGACAGGCCGGTGAGGACGAGCGAGTCCGCGCCGGCGCCGCGCAGCAGGACCTCCAGGTCGCTGCCGGTGAAGGCGCTGACCCGGCGCTTGACGGCCACCGGCTCGTCGGCGCGCGGGGCCAGCGCGTCGACCACCTGGGTGGCCGGGTTGTCCTGGGTGAAGGCGTCCCCTGCCTGGCTGAGGGCGCTGAAGGAGAGGTTCGAGGCGGCGGTCTCCGGATAGCCGGGCCGGAAGGCGACCCGTACGAAGATCACCGGAATCTCGGCGGCGCGGGCGGCCTCGACCGCGCGGGCCGCCGCGGCCACGACGGAGTCGTCGGCGATGCGCTGCACGATGCCGTTCTGGAAGTCCATGACCAGCAGGGCGGTACGGGATGCGGACATGAGGGGCGGGTCCTCTCGGCGGAAAGTAGACAGTCTTAACTGAACAGTGAGAATTAAACAGTGTAGGCTGACGATATGCAAAGTGAAGCGAAGCCGGTCGCTCCCGGCATGCTCCAGGCGTCCCTGGACGTCCGCGTGGTGGTGGGCAGACTGCGCCGCCGCATCCTCCAGGTGACGGACGGGGAGGATCTGACCCCGTCGCAGTCGTCCGTGCTGATGCGCGTCAGCCGGGGCGACGCCGTCACCGCCGCCGCGCTGGCCGACGCCGAGCACGTACGGCAGCAGTCCATGGCCGCGACGCTGTCCTCACTCGAGCGGCTGGGACTGATCCACCGCACCCCCGACCCCGCCGACGGCCGCCGCCAGATCGTCGAGCTGACCCCGGCGGGCCGCGAGCGCGCGGAGGGCGCTCGGCAGGCGGGCGTGGAGTGGCTGGCGCGCGCCTTGGAGGAGCAGTACGACGACGCGGAGCGGCACACGATCAGTGAGGCGATGCGCCTGTTGGGCAGGCTGACGAACTGATGGCCGCGATACCGCAGGGACAGCCCGGGCAGTCGGGGCCGTCCGGGCCGTCTGAGCAGCCCGAGGCGTCCGCCGTGGCCGCCGTACGAACGGAGCAGGCCGCCGTACGGCCGGAACGGACCGCCGCGTCGGGTGCGCCAGCCGCCGTACAACCTGCCGTACAACCCGCCGCGCAGGACGCCGGACCGGCCGCTCCAGGCCGGCCCGAGCGGCCCCAGCGGCCTGAGCGGTCGGAACCCTCCTCCGCACCGGCCGAGGGCGCCTTCGACCGGCGGCTGCTCGCGCCGATGATGATCGGCTCGATCCTCAACCCCATCAACTCCTCCATCATCGCCGTCGCCCTGGCGCCGATCGGCGCCGCCCTCGGCGCCGACGCCGCCCGGACGGCCTGGCTCATCTCCGCGCTCTACCTGGCCACCTCCATCGGGCAACCGCTCGTCGGACGGCTGGTCGACACGTACGGCCCCAAGCGGCTGTTCCTCGCCGGGGCCGCGCTGACCGGCGTCGCCGGGGTGATCGGCACCCTCGCCCCGAACCTCACCGTCCTCGTCGCCGCCCGCGTCGTCCTCGGCTTCGGCACCTGCGCCGGTTATCCGGCCGCCATGTACCTGATCCGCAGCGAGGCCGAACGCACCGGGATGAAGAGCCCGGCGGGCGTGCTCACCACGCTCGCCGTGACCGGCCAGACCGTCGCCGTCATCGGCCCGACCCTCGGCGGCCTGCTCATCGGACTCGGCGGCTGGCGGAGCACCTTCGCCATCAACATCCCGCTCGCGATCGCCTGCCTCGTCCTCGGTTGGATCCACCTGCCGGGCAGGACCGCGATCGCGCCGTCGGGCGCCGCCGACGGCGCCCCGCTCCCCGACGGCGCCCCGCTCCCCGTCGGCGGGCCGCGCCCGCGCAACCGCCTCGACTGGGCGGGCGTCCTGCTCTTCGCCGCCACCCTCGTGTCGCTGCTGCTGTTCCTCATGGACGCCCGCACCGACCGGGCCTGGCTCATCGCGCTCACCCTGCTCGCGGGCACCGGATTCGCCCTGCGCGAGCGGCGCGCCGCCGACCCGTTCATCGACGTCGGCGTCTTCGCGGGCAACATCCCGCTGCTGGCGACCTACGCCCGCACCTTCGTCGCGTACACCGTCTCGTACTCCTTCATCTACGGTTTCACGCAGTGGCTGGAGGACGGCAGGGGGCTGAGCGCCTCCGCGGCCGGGCTGCTCCTGCTGCCCACCTTCGCGGTCGGCATCGTCGTGTCCACCCTCACCGGGCGCAAGGCCGTCGTGCGCGGCAAGCTGGTCGTCGGCGCCGTGGCCCAACTCGTCGCCTGCGCCATGCTGTTGGCCGTGGGCGACCACGCCGCGGTGTGGCTGCTGGTCGCGGTCGCCGTCGTCCTCGGACTGCCGCAGGGCCTGGTCAGCCTCGCCAACCAGAACGCGCTCTACTTCCAGGCCGACCCCGCGCGCATGGGCGCGTCGTCCGGGCTGCTGCGGACGTTCATGTATCTGGGCGCCATGGTCGCCTCCTCCGCGACCGGCGCCTTCTTCGGCCGCCGCGCGACCACCTCGGGACTGCACGGCCTCGCCCTGTTCATGCTCGCCGCCGCGGCCGTCTTCCTCGTCCTCACCCTCGTCGACCGCTCGCTCGGCCGGATCGCCGCGCCGCAGGAGACGAAGCAGGCCGCGCCCGCGCGGTGAGGGGCACGGTGGTCAGCCGCGTCCCGTCGCCCCCAGCAGGCGCGACACCGCCGGCAGCCGCAGAATCCTCGGCAGGAGCAGGCCGAAGAGATACGCGAGGGCCACGCCCGCGATCGTGGCCCACAGGCGCTCGTCGGCCCGGGCACGGGCCTGGTCGGGCTCCGCGTGCAGCAGCAGGAGCAGCACGAGGACCGTCGAGTACGCGGGGGTCAGGTACCAGCGGCTGCCCTGGGTCGCCGCGGCGAGCGCGAGCGTGGCCGCGGCGGTCACCGCGTACGCCCAGTCCGGCGCGTCGTTACGGAGCAGCAGGAGCGCGACCGCGCCACCGGCCAGCACCGACAGCACCCGGCCGAAGGACCGCAGCCGTTGCATCTGGGGTCGCGGACGCATGACCATCAGCGCGGCCACCACCGGCCAGCCCGGATGCGTCGGCGCCAGCGCCAGACCGCAGCCCGCCGCGGCGGCCCCGGCCGCGCCGAGCCGCAGACCGTACATCCTGGCCTGCTCGGCGGAGTGCGCCGGGCCCGGCGGCCTGGGGGGCGGCGCTGTCGACGGCCACAGCAGCGACACCAGCCAGGCGTACGCGGAGCCCGCGACGATCAGCCCGGTGATGCCGAGCGCCTGGGACACGTCGTCATAGCTCAGCCCTGCGCCCACCATGGGCAGGCTGAGCGCGAGCAGCACCATCCCTGCGGGGCGCCGTGCGGCGACGACGGCGGACGCGTATGCCAGCAGGAACACGCCGGGCACCGCGACCCACCGCACCTGCACCAGCAGCGACCCCAGCACCATCGGCAGGCCGGTGCACAGGCCGACCACGACGGTCATGAACCGGGCCCGCCGCCGGGCGGGCATGCGCATGACGGCGGCGGGGAGCACGCCCACCGCCAGCGCCATGCCCGCGCCCGGATCGTGCAGCGCCACCGCGGCGCCCGGCAGCGCGTACAGCAGACCGCGCGCGAAGCCGGGCCACGCCCAGGCGACCCGCGGCGGCGACCCGGCGGCCGGTGTCGCGGTGTCCTCCTCGCTCACGGCCGGTGTCGCGGTGTCCTCCCCGGTCACGACCGGTGTACGTCCGCTGGCACGGAGCGGGCGGGCGACGGGTGCAGGGACCGCATGTGCGCAAACCTCCGGTACGGAGCCCCCGCCCGGCGCGGCGCCCTGAACTTCCCACCCTTCGCCGTAACGCCGGGCCGCGCACGTCACGGCACGCATCGGGGTGACGGTATGTCACGGGACCCGCCGCCCGTTCCCGCCGTCGGGCGGGTGCGCGGGCCGTGCGGAGGCGGGTGGCGTCCCGGCTGGAACGGCTGCGTCGAGCGCACGATCCCCGCCGCTGCCACCCCGTCCGTCCGATCCCGGATGTGGCAGGTGTGAAAAGGGTGTCGACCGTATGCTGTTGGCCGCTGGTGGTGCGTCGGCCGGGGCGAACAAGGGCAGTTCGGCGCATCGCGGGCTCCCGCACATCGCAAGAGGGGAAGCGCTCACGTGACCGATCCGACCGAGCAGGAACTTCCGGACAACTGGGGCCGCTGGGGTTCCGACGACGAACTCGGCACGCTCAATCTGATCACCGACGCCGTACGCGCACAGGCCGCCGCCGAGGTGCGGACCGGCCGGTGGGTGTCGTTGGCGCAGCCGATCACGCCGACCCCCATCGTCAGCAGCCCGTTCGCGCCGACGACGGTGGACGTCTCCCCGGTCCAGCAGATGATGTCCTACACCGGCGTTCCCGTGGCGGCCGATCTGACGCTGACGCAGAACCACCACGCGGGCTCGACCCACATCGACGCGCTGGCGCACTGGTCGACCGACGGTCAGGTCTACCCCGGACGCCCGAGGGACCAGGTCGTGACCGCCGCGGGCGTGACCTTCGCTTCGACGGGGGCCTTCGCCGCGGGCATCGTCACACGCGGGGTGCTGCTCGACCTGGCCGTGGACGGCCCGCTCGCGCCCGGTCACGCGGTGACCTCCCACGACCTGGAGGAGGCCGAGAAGCGGCAGAACGTCGAGGTGCGCTCGGGCGACGCCCTCGCGATCCGGCTCGGCTGGCCCGCCACGCCCGTCCCCGGCACACCGACACCGGGCATCAGCCTCGACGCGGTGCGCTGGATGCACCACCGCCAGGTCGCCGTCTACACCGGTGACCGGGGCGACGCCTTCCCACCGCTCGATCCGAACGGGCCGTCGCCGCTGCACGGCGTGGCACTCGGCCGGATGGCCATGCCCCTGATCGACGCCTCACAGCTCGACGATCTCGCCGCGCTGTGCGCGGAGTTGGGGCGCTACAGCTTCCTGCTCTCCGTCGCGCCGCCGCGTATCCACGGCATGACCGGCGTCCCGGTCAACCCGATCGCCCTCTTCTGATCGGCCGGTTCCGCACCGTGGGGACCGGCTCGCGGGCGTCAACCGGCCAGCAGCAGGGTGCCTGCCGTGATCAGGGCCGCGACCTTGGCGGCTTCCAGGCCGATGTAGGCGTGGTGGGCGTGGGAGCGTGGTGGGTCCTGCCCGGCCAGGACCGCGTTCGAACGGCGGGTCAGGCGGGGCCGTACCACGGCCAGTTGGAGGACGAGCAGAGCCACGGCGGCGGTCAGCGCGACCGCCGCGCGGGCGGAAAGGGACCCGCTGGCCGCGACGGTCAGCAGGGCCACCGCGAAGACCCCTTCGACGGAGTTGAGCGCGCGGAACACCAGGCGGCCGATGCCGAGACCGATACGGACGGTGACGTCCGGGGCGCGGAATTTCAGCGGCGCCTCCAGGAAGGAGATGGCGAGGACCATCCCGAGCCAGGTGAACACCAGGGCCACCGAGGCCGCCGCCGACGCGCTCAACGCCCCTTCCCTTCCACGGGGCTTGCCGTCCGGCCGAGGTGGACCACGCAGAGGTCGGGTTCCACGAACGGCTCCAGCCGCTCGGCGGTCAGCGGCGCCTCCATCGCGGCCAACGCGCCCTGGATCAGGCCCAGATGGATCGGGCAGACGATCTTCGACCGCTCCTGCGCCAGGTCGAGGAAGGGGCAGTGCCGCAAGCCGATCCGGTCGACGGCGCCGCGCGGCGGGCGCTCCGGGGCGAAGCCGAGGTCGTCGAGCAGGCGGATGAGACCTTCGACCGCGCGCGCCTCGGTGACCGTCGTGCGCGCCTCGGCGGCCGTGCCCGACAGGGCCGCTGCGTCCGGTGCCTCGGTCAACTCCCCGCCCCAGGCGCGCCCGGCCGCGACCGCCGCCTGCGTGGGACGGGGCCTGTGCGACAGCTCCTCGACGAGGATCGACGCGAGCAGCCGGTAATTGCGCGGTCCCGTCCGGTCCATGCCAGGGGCGGCGCGGAACAGCAGCGGCGGCCTTCCGGGCCCGGTGCGCGCGGCCGTGACCTGCTCCGCCTGCCCGTGCCCCACCAGTGTGTCGAGGTGGAACCGGGCCGTGTTCGGGTGCACTTCGAGGCGGCGGGCGATGTCGGCGATGCTCAGCGGCGCCGCCGATCGCCGGAGCAGGTCGAGGACGTCCCGCCGACGGCCGGCGGGCGCGTCGGTCACGGCGTCCATGGGATCGGAGGGAGGCGTCATGCGCTAGAGTTTACACAATCACCACTTGTAGAAATAGAGGGAGGTGCGGCCCGTGCCAGGACCCGAGCTCGACGTACGTCCGCTGCCCAAGCCCGGCAGGCACCCCGCCGTCTTCGCCGCGTACGACGCCCTCGCAGTAGGGGATTCGCTGGTCCTGGTCAACGACCACGACCCCCGCCACCTGCGCGAGGAGTTCGACACGGAGCACCCGGGCGGCCACGACTGGCAGTACGAGGGCAAGTCGCCGGGGGAGTGGCGGATCCGTATCCGCAAACTCGCGTCGACCTCGCTGCCCCGCGTCCTGACCGGCGCGCGGCCACCGGACTCCCCGGCGGTCTCGGACTCCCCGGCGGTCTCGGACTCCCCGGCGGTCTCGGACTCCCCGGTGGTCTCGGACTCCGCGGTGATTTCGGCGGCCCCGGCCGTCCCGGATTCCGCAGACGGGCCGGGCGCCCCGGCCGTCGCATCGCCGGGCGTGCCCGACGCCTCCGGCGCGGTGTGGAAACTGCGCATGCGTGACCGCGACTTGGACTCCAACATCATCCAACTCCCGCCGCACGCGGCCATCGCGCCGCACCTCGGCCCCGACCTCGACGTGCTCGTCCACATTCTCGACGGCGACGGCCGCCTCACCACCGAACTCGACCAAGTCCCCCTCGTCCCCGGCGATTTGGTGTGGCTCCCGCGCCGCTCGCTGCGCGCGTTCACCGCGGGTCCGCACGGGCTGCGCTACCTGACCGTCCATCAGCGCCGCCAGGCCCTCGTCCTCGCGCCGCCGAGCCCCCGCGTCTGAGGGACCGCGTGTGAGCGGCCGCATGGCGCGCGACGGCGGTGATTCCCGCTGCCGACGAGGTCTGCCCGGACCGGGCGGTGCGGAGGACACCGGGCGCGGACCGGACCGCGACAGGAAGGCAGCGGGCACGGCATGGCGTGTCGTCGTCCATAAAACGCTGTAGTAGCATGCTGGTCCGAGATCGACTCCTTTGCGCTGACGCACGCCTAAATGGGGCCAGTTCCCACGGTCGGCCCGTCTCCCGTCTCTCTGCCGTGAACGGAGATCCACCCCATGGCCACTGATGCCGCGCAGCCGTCCTTGCTCCTGCCCGAGGTCGGAGGGCGACTGCTGGCCGCCCTGGACATCGGCGGGACGAAGATCGCCGGAGCGCTGGTGGACGCCGAGGGCCGCGTACGGCACCGGGCCCGGCGTCCGACGCCCGCGGGCGCCGACTCGGCGGTTCTCGGCGCCGTCCTCGAGGTGCTGGCCGAGCTGACCGAGCATCAGGACTGGCGCGCGGTCACGGCGTTGGGCATCGGCAGCGCGGGTCCCGTCGACATCGCGGCGGGCACGGTGAGCCCGGTGAACATCCCCGCCTGGCGCGGCTTCCCGATCGTCGAGCGCGTACGGGCGCACCCCGCCGTGGCGGGAAAGCCGGTGGTGCTGTGCGGCGACGCCGTGGCGATGACGGCGGCGGAGCACTGGATCGGCGCCGCGCGCGGATACCGGAACGCGCTGTGCATGGTGGTCTCGACCGGCGTCGGCGCCGGACTCATCCTTGACAACGCTGTCCGCAGCGGGCCGACCGGCAACGCCGGGCATCTGGGGCACATCACCGTCGACCTGCTCGGCGAGCCGTGCGTCTGCGGATCGCGGGGCTGCGTCGAGCAGTTGGCGAGCGGCACGTCCATCACGCGCCGCGCGCTGGAGCAGGGCTGGCGGCCCGAGGAGGGTCCGGCCGACGCGGCGGCGGTGGCCGTCGGCGCCCGGCGGGGCCACCCGGTCGCGCTGGCGGCCTTCGACTCCGCCGCGCGGGCCCTGGCCGCGGGCATCGCGGCGGTCGCCACCCTGGTGGAGATCGAGGCGGCCGTCATCGGCGGGGGCGTCGCCGAGGCCGCCGACGTGCTGTTCCCGCCGCTGCGCCGCCACTTGGAGTCGTACGCCGCGCTGCCGTTCGCGGCCGGAGTGCTCGTGGAGCGGGCCGCGCTGCGGGGGGACGCCGGACTGGTCGGTGCGGCGGCCATCGCGGGAGCGGCCACGGCCGGAGCGCGCTGAGCCACGGGCCCGCGTCGCGGCGTACGGCCGGGGCGTGGGCCCGTCGACCGGCTCCGGTGCTGCTTGGGCCGCTGACCGTCGCCGACCGGCGCGTATGCAACGTTTGAGTGTACGCTGAGCCGACGAGGCGGCTCGCACGGTCCACCCCTCGGCCGGGACTCCCCGCGACCCGCGACTTCCGGCCCCGGTGCGGCGCGTCTCGGCACGGCCCGACCACGAGACGAAGGCGGACATCCGGGTGAGCCAGACGGCAGCAGCGGGCGGCGGGCGCAAGGCCACGATCAAGGACGTCGCCCGGCGTGCGGGAGTCTCGCCGTCCGCTGTGACCATCGCCGTGCACAACAAGCCGGGCGTGTCGTCCAGTACGAAGGAACGCATCCTCCAGGCCGCCCGTGACCTGGGCTGGAGCCCGAACCAGGCGGCGCAGTCGCTGTCCGGCCGGGCGCTGCACACCGTGGGACTCGCCATCGCCAGACCCGCGCGGATGCTCGGCCTCGAACCGTTCTACATGGAGTTCATCTCCGGTATCGAGAGCGTGCTCGGCCGCCACTCCTGCTCGCTCCTGCTGCGGCTGGTCGAGGCCGACGACGAGATCGAGGTCCACCGCGAGTGGTGGCAGGGCAACCGGGTCAACGGCAGCATCCTGGTCGACCTGCGGGTGGACGACCCGCGCATCCCGGCGCTGTCCGCGATCGGCCTGCCCGCCGTGGCCGTCGGACACCCCTCGCTCGCCGGTCCGTTCACCTCCGTGTGGACCGACGACGCCGCCGCGACCGTCGAGGCGGTCCGCTACCTGGCGGCGCTCGGGCACCGCAGGGTGGCCCGGGTGAGCGGACCCGCCGAACTGGGGCACAGCGCCATCAGGACCCGCGCGTTCACCGAGACGGCGGCCGAGTTGGGCCTGTCGGCGCAGACCGTCGTCGCCGACTTCTCCGCCGACCAGGGCAGCCGCGCCTGCCGTACGCTCCTGCTCTCCGCCGAGCGCCCCACGGCGATCGTCTTCGACAACGACATCATGGCCGTCACCGCGCTGGGCGTGGCCGCCGAATTCGGCCTGTCCGTACCGCAGGACCTGTCCCTGCTCGCCTGGGACGACTCGCAGTTGTGCCAGCTCACCCGGCCCATGCTCTCGGCGATGCGGCACGACATCTTCTCCTTCGGCGCCGACGTCACCGAGACGCTCTTCGATGTGATGACGCATCAGAAGCCCGCGTCCCACGCGGCCCAGATCCCCGGCCTCGTCCCGAGGGGTTCGACAGCGCCGCCGCCCAGGCCGTAACACCGCGCTGTCGTCGGGCTGTTGAGGTCGGATCGCCGGTGACGGCGCGCCGCCCCACCGCTGTCGGCGCCGCGTCCCTCGTCCATACGAGTACGTCTTCCCGCGCTGTGGCCCACTCGCGCTCTCTCGCGTGCCCGGCCGCGCCCCGCGATCCCTCCTTGGTTACTGATGAGTCACTGGCACGTTTTAGGAAACCTGTGCCGGACTCATTGACATGGCCTAGACCAGAGTTCTAGCTTCCAGGCGTTGGTCTTTCCGCCGTTTTCCCGTGGCTGCGATGACGCGACATCTCGCTGCCACGGACGCGCGGCATGCAACGTTCCACCCCCATGGGATACATGAGAGGGTCCGATGAGAGCGAAGATCTTCACCCGCAGGCGGGCCGCCTTGGTCGCCGCGCTGCCGCTGGTGGCCGGGGCGTGGCTGGCGACCTCGCCGCCGCAGGCGTCGGCGACCGGTGCCTCGACGCCCGACGCGGTGATCGGCTACCTGCACCAGATCAGCGGGAACCATGTCATTAGTGGCGTCCACAACAAGGAACCGCTCAGTCAGCCCTCGGCCTACACGGCCCAGGCCCACTCGATCACCGGGAAGTGGGCCGGGCTGTGGGGCGGGGAGTTCGGCTTCCGGCCGGACGACATCGCCAACCGCCAGACGATGATCGACCAGGCGAAGACCGAGTGGGCCAACGGCTCACTGGTCAACCTGACCTGGCACATGTGCCGCCCCGACGTGGCGACCTGCGACTTCGACACCGGCCCCAACCCCATCAAGGGCAGCCACCTGTCGGACCCGGAGTGGAGCCAGCTCGGCACGGACGGCTCGACGCTGAACACCGACTACAAGCGCAAGCTCGACCAAGTGGTGCCGTACTTGCAGCAGTTGAAGGACGCGGGCATCCCCGTGCTGTTCCGTCCGCTGCACGAGATGAACGAGGGCTGGGCCTGGTGGGGCGGCAAGACCGGCGCGGCCGGGAGCGCCCGGCTGTTCCAGATCACCCACGACTATCTGGAGTCCAAGGGCCTGGACAACATCATCTGGGTCTGGAACGTCAAGGACATCGACGGCGGAGCGGCCCATGTGGCCGACTACTACCCGGGTGACGCGTACGTGGACGTCGCCAGCCTCGACCCGTGGGTGCACGGCTCGGCCAGCACCGAGTGGTACCAGGCGATCGTCAACCAGGCCCACGGCAAGCCGGTTTCGCTCGCCGAGGTCGGTACGGTCCCCACGCCCGCGCAGTTGGCGGCCCAGCCGCTGTGGACCTGGTTCATGATCTGGTCCGACTACCTCACCTCGGCCAACACCACCGCCGGTCTCCAGACCACCTTCAACATCTCCCGCGTCCTCAGCCAGGGCCAGTTCACCGTCCCCACCGGCACCCCGCCCACCTCTCCTCCGACCTCGCCGTCCGCTCGTACGGGACCCATCACGGGTGTCGGCGGCAAGTGTGTGGATGTGGCGTCGGCGAGCAGCGCGGACGGCACTCCTGTGCAGCTTTACGACTGCAATGGCACGAACGCGCAGTCGTGGACGGTCGGTTCGGACGGTACGGTCCGGGCGCTGGGCAAGTGCCTGGACGTGACGGGCCAGGGGACGGCGAACGGGACGAAGGTCCAGCTCTGGACGTGCAACGGTTCGGGTGCGCAGCAGTGGCAGGCCCAGGCGTCGGGCCAGCTCAGGAATCCTCAGTCGGGCCGTTTCCTCGATGATCCGGGCGGCAGCACGGCCAACGGCACGCAGTTGCAGATCTGGGACTCCAACACCAACGCCTGGCAGAAGTGGAACCTCCCCGGCGGGGGAGGGACGGCGCCGGATCAGTGCGTGCCCGCGCTCGGCAGCGGGCAGTACAACACGCCGGTGTCGTTCGGCGGCGCGACCTACCAGGTCCTCGTCCATATCCCGGCTCGCGCCCAAGGCGCGCTGCTGCCCCTGGTGCTGGATCTGCACGGCAGCCAGGGCACGGGCGCCGGGCAGCTCGCGTACAGCGACATGGCGCCGACCGCCGACGCGAACGGCTTCGTCGTCGCCGCGCCCACCGGGGTGGTGCCCAGCGGCGGCGGCTTCATCTGGAACGTTCCCTCCGTCACCCCGCAGGGCACCCGCGACGACGTCGGATTCCTGCGCCAGGTGATCGACACGGTCACGGCCTCCGCCTGCGTCGACCCGGCGCGGGTGTACGCGACCGGCTACTCCGGCGGCGGCCGGATGACCTCCGCGCTGGCGTGCGCGCTGGCCGACAAGGTCGCCGCGGTCGCCCCGGTGGCGGGCATCCGCGCCGGGCGCCCCGACCCCGCCGACGGCAGCCGGCCCGACGCCGCGTCCTGCGCGCCCGGCAGAGCCGTACCGGTGATCGCCTTCCACGGGCAGCAGGACAGCACCAACCCGTACTACGGCGGCGGCGACAGCGCCGCCTGGCACTACTCGGTGCCCGTCGCCCAGCAGCGCTGGGCTTTCCTCAACGGCTGCACGACGGGACCGGCCACCACCCAGACCACCGCACACGTCCAGCGGACCGTCTACGGAGGCTGCCGCGACGGCGCGGACGTCGAGCTGTACTCGGTGTCGGACGGCGGTCACACCTGGCCGGGATCACCACAGGACTCCGCGGGCAACGGTACGACGACGCGGGAGATCAGCGCCGACGCCCTGATGTGGCAGTTCTTCCGTCAGCACCCCATGCCCCTCACGCCGTCAGTTCTCTGACGAGCGCGGCCACTTGATCCGTCTCGATGAGGAATCCGTCGTGTCCGTACGGCGATTCGACGATCCGCAGCCGGTCGGAGTGCGGGATGCCCGCCGCCAACTCGGCCTGCTGGGGGAGGGGGTAGAGGCGGTCGGAGTCGACTCCGGCGACCAGGGTCGTAGCGGTCACGCGGCGCAGGGCCGCCGCCGTGCCGCCGCGCGATCTGCCGATGTCGTGCGCGTTCATCGCCTCGGTGAGCACGACGTAGCTGGCCGCGTCGAACCGCCGCACCAGCTTGGCGGCGTGGTGGTCGAGATACGACTCGACGGCGTACCGCCCGCCGCGCCAGGGCTCCTCGCCGTCCTGCGCGGAGCGGCCGAAGCGGGACCGCAGCTCGCCCTCGCTGCGGTAGGTGACGTGGGCCAGCCGCCGCGCGAGGCCGAGCCCCGCGTGCGGTCCGCGGCCCGTACCCGCGTCGTGGTAGTCGCCGCCGCGCCAGTGCGGGTCCGAGCGGATGGCGTGCGACTGGACGGCGGCCCAGGCGATCTGCTCGGCGCTCGCCGCGGCGGGGGAGGCGAGCAGCAGCAGGGCGCGGGTGCGCTCGGGGCGACCGACCGCCCACTCCAGGGCGCGCATCCCGCCCATCGACCCGCCGACCACCAGCGCCCAGCTCCCGATGCCCAGCGCGTCGGCCAACTCCGCCTCGGCGGAAACCTGGTCACGCTGCGTCAGAAACGGGAAGGAACCGCCCCAGCGACGACCGTCGGGACCGTACGAGGACGGACCCGTACTGCCCTGACAGCCGCCGAGGACGTTCGGCGCGACCACGAACCACCGGTCGGTGTCCAACGCGCGGCCCGGTCCGATCAGGGCGTCCCACCACCCGGCGGTCGGATGCCCGGGACCCGCCGGGCCCGCCGCATGGCTGTCCCCGGTCAGGGCGTGCAACACCAGGACCGCGTTGGACGCGTCCGGCGCGAGCCGCCCCCAGGTCTCGAACGCCAGCCGCACGCCCGGCAGTTCGCCGCCCGCCTCCAGGGCCAGCGGCCGGTCGAGGGCGTGCCAGTTCCGGCGCCCCGGCGGGTCCCCCGGCTGCCAGGCGCCCGTGGCGGGCAGCAGGGGGACCCCAGTGGTGGCAGCGGTGTTCAGGACGCGCCCTTCGCCGCGCGGAAGCCCGCCTCCAGGTCGGCCTTGAGGTCGTCGATGTGCTCGATGCCGACCGACAGCCGCACCAGGCCCGGCGAGGTGCCGGTGGCGGCGAGCTGCGCCTCGTCCAACTGGCTGTGCGTGGTGGACGCCGGGTGGATGATCAGGCTCCGCACGTCACCGATGTTGGCCAGGTGGCTGAAGAGCGACACCGCGTCCACGAACCGCTTTCCGGCCTCCGCGCCGTCCCGCAGCTCGAAGGCGAGCACCGCGCCCGCCCCGCGCGGCAGATAGCGCTGGGCCGCGTCGTGCCAGCGGCTGGACGGCAGTCCCGGATAGTGGACGACCGCGACCTCGTCACGCGCCTCCAGCCACTCCGCGAGCGCCTGCGCGTTGGTCGAGTGCCGCTCCAGCCGCAGCGACAGCGTCTCGACGCCCTGGAGCAGCAGGAAGGACGAGTGCGGCGACAGCGCCGGGCCGAGGTCGCGCAGGAGCTGCACGCGCAGCTTCGCCGCGAAGGCGCCGGGGCCGAGCGCGGGCCAGTACTGGAGACCGTGGTAGCTGGGGTCGGGCTCGGTGAAGTCGGGGAACCGCTCGGCGTGCGCCCCGAAGTCGAAGGTCCCGCCGTCCACGACCACGCCCGCGATCGTCGTGCCGTGCCCGCCGAGGAACTTGGTCGCCGAGTGCACCACGATGTCCGCGCCGTGCTCGATCGGCCGCAGCAGGAACGGCGTCGGCACCGTGTTGTCCACGATCAGCGGCAGACCCGCCGCGTGCGCGACGTCGGCGACCGCCCGCACGTCCAGCACATTGCCGCGCGGATTGCCCAGCGTCTCGGCGAACAGCGCCTTCGTCTCCGGCCGGATCGCCGCCCGCCACGCGTCCGCGTCGTCGGGGTCCTCCACGAAGGACACCTCGATGCCGAACTTCGGCAGCGTGTGACGGAAGAGGTTGTACGTGCCGCCGTACAGCGACGCGCTGGAGACGATGTGGTCACCGGAGCGCGCCAGCGTGAGGATCGCCAGCGTCTCCGCGGCCTGCCCCGACGCCAGCGCCACCGCCGCGACACCGCCCTCCAGCGCGGCGACCCGCTGCTCGAAGGCGTCCTGCGTCGGATTGTGGATGCGCGTGTAGATGTTGCCGGGCTCCGCCAGCGAGAACAGGTCGGCGGCGTGCTGCGTGTCGCGGAACACGAACGACGTCGTCTGGTAGATCGGCACCGCCCGCGCGCCGGTCGTCGGGTCGGGCGCGGTGCCCGCGTGCACCTGCTGGGTCTCGAACGACCACCCCGGCAGGTCCCGCGCCGCGGTGTCCTCCGCGGTGGTGCCCGCGGTCACGGAGTCGATGGGCTGGGTCATGGCTCTCCCCTGGGAAATGGCGTACGGCCCTCGGCTCGCGCGGAGCGCGCCGTACGGATGTGCGGATGTGTCCGGCGCGCGGACCGCCGCCGCGACGACCCGTACGGCGGGCGGCGAGGACGGCACCCGGCGGTGGCACGGCGCGGCACGGGAACGCGCCTTGCGTGGTGAAAGGGGCTGATCAGCGGCCGTTGCGGGCGGCAGGACGTCGAGAGCGCGACGTCAGCGCACGGCGGGACAGGCCATGTTCGTGACACGCCCGTAGTCCACGTGGCGGCGCATCACGAGCAGCGGGGTCATGACGCCAGGGAACCACAGCGGCGGCCGGTGTGTCAGCGGACCGGCGCCCTCGACCGGCCGGTGTGACACGTTGTTCATCTTTCTGTCCGCGTTCACCTGTCTGTCCGCCTTTCGACCCGTCCTCCCGAGCCCCTCCGGGACCGTGTCCGTCCGCTTCCGCGCCACCGCCGCGACCGACGGCGTACCGGCCGGGTCCCCAGAGGCGGGCCGGGGCGTCGCGGGAGATGATGGGCGGGTCAGGAGGTCCTATATGGATTACCCGGAGATCTACGAGCTGGTGTTCCAGGCCCCCGCGGTGGAGGACGACGTCGTCGTCGTACGCAGGACCGAGAAATCCGGCGCGGGCGGCTACCCGGTCTACGAGGACGAGACGGGGATCGTCCGCGCCGAGATCAGCGCGGACGGCGAGGTGCGGATGATCGCCAGCGGCGGTCACCAGGCCCCCGGCGTCCCCCGCGCGGTCCGCTCCCTCCACCCCTGAGACCCCGGAGCGCGCGAGCCCCCGCGGAGGCGGCGGCGTAGGCCCCGTCCGGGGGTCCCCTACGCCTCCGCCCCGCCCTGCTCCACCAGCGCCCGCTCGCGCGCCGAGATCACCGCCGCGGACAGGCTGTCGATGTCGTACGCGCCATGGTGGCGGCGGCCGTTGATGAAGAAGGTCGGGGTGCCCGACACCCCGCTCAGGTCGGCGGACTCCACGTCCTTCGCGATCCGCCGCGCGCCGTGCCGCTTGTGCAGCGACTCCTTGAACAGCGCCACGTCGAGCCCGATCTCCCGCGCGTGGTCCAGCAGATCGCGCACCTTGAGCGCGTCCTGCCGCTCGAAGAGCAGGTCCCGCATCTCCCAGAAGCGGCCCTGCTCGGCGGCGGCCTCCGACGCCTCCGCGGCGAGCTGGGCGTGCGGGTGCACGTCGTTGAGCGGCAGGTGCCGCCACACGTAGCGGACGCTGTCGCCGAAGTCGGCGAGCAGCTCGCGTACGACGGTCTCCGCCTGGCCGCAGAAGGGGCACTCGAAGTCGCCGTACTCCACGATCGTCACCGGCGCGTCCACCGGCCCGCGGACATGGTCGCGGGCCGGGTCGACGGGCTCGACGAGGTCCACGACGGACTCCGCGGTGCCCAGCAGGGCACGCGCCCTGCGCGTCTCCGGCAGCCGCCCGGCGACCAGCGCGACCACCGTCGTGCTGAGCATGGCGAAGACGACGGCGCTGAGCACGCCGATCTTCGCCTGCGCGAGCTGGTCCCCGTCGAAGGCCAGCGTCGCGATCAGCAGCGACACCGTGAAGCCGATACCCGCGATGGAACCGCCGCCCAGCACCGCCGCCCAGCCGACCGACGGCCGCATGCGGCCCCGGCTCAGCCTGGTGGCCAGCGCGGACGCGCCCACGATGCCGATCGGCTTGCCGAGCCCGTACGCCAGCAGGATGCCGAGCGTGATCGGCGAGGTGAAGGCGTCGGCCAGCAGCGAGCCGTTGATCTCGATCCCCGCGTTGGCCAGCGCGAACAGCGGCACGATCACGTAGCTGCTCCACGGGTGCCACAGCCGCTGGAGCCGGTCGTTGGGGGAGACCGCGGAGGCCAGGCCCAGCCGCGCCTCGCGCTCCAGCTCCGCGGTCGGCTGCTCGCGGAAGGACCGGAACAGCCCCGTCGCCCGCTCCAGCGCGTCCCGCGACGCCGGGTAGGCGAAGGACAGCAGGCCCATGATCAGACCGACGACCAGCGGGTCCACCCCGGAATGCAGGAACGCCACCCAGGCGATCACCCCCAGCACCCCGTAGACCGCGCCGCGCCGCACACCGGCGCTGCGGACCGCGTACACCACCAGCAGGACGCCGATCCCGACGATCAGCGGCGTCCACGAGATGTGGTCGCTGTACGCCACCGCGATCACGCCGAGCGCCAGGAAGTCGTCCACGACGGCGACGGTCAGGATGAAGGTGTGCAGCCGTTCGGGGAACCGCGAGCCGAGCAGCGCCAGCATGCCCAGCGCGAAAGCCGTGTCGGTGGACATCGCGGTGCCCCAGCCGTGCACCGAGGACCGGCCCGCGTTCACCATGAGGTAGATCGCGATCGGTACGGCCATGCCGCTGATCCCGGCCAGCATGGGCAGCGGGATACGGCGCCGGTCGCGCAGCTCGCCCATGTCGAACTCGCGCCGCGCCTCCAGGCCGACGACCAGGAAGAACAGCGTCATCAGCCCGCTGTTCACCCATTCCCGCAGGTCCAGGTCGAGCCCGTGGTCCCCGAAGCGGAAGGACAGGTGCGTCGCCCACGCCGACTCGTAGCCGCCGGGCGCGACATTCGCCCAGACCAGCGCCACCAGGGTGGCCGCGAGCAGCACGGCCGCGCTGCCCGTCTCGGTACGGATGTACGCCAACGCGGAGGCGGCCGTCGTACGGTCGCGCTCGGTCCTGCCTGACAAGGGCGCGGTGAAGCCCCGGAACATCCAGCCTCCCAGCAGAGGAACGGTCTTCCCACACCCTGGCACGAGCGGGACCCCGGTGGCGCGTCCAATCGCCATCCACGGATGAGCGGTACGGTGCGGCGTTCCGTATTTGGTACGGACCGGTGACGGACCGGAAGAGGCCGCTGGTGGGAGGATGAATGAGACGGAGATTCCAGGACCGGAACGGACACGAGAAGTGAGGGGCGGCCGGGAATGGCGCAGGACGAAGCCGTGATCGGTTGTACGGGGGAGCTGCTCATCGGCACGCGCGGCCTCGCCGGACCCGGTGAGGTCTACGTGCGGGTCAGAGGAGGCAGCGAGACCTTCCTCGCCTGGTCCGAGGAACCCCTGCCTAAGGGGGCGACCGTGCTGGTGGTGGACTCGCGTGGCACACGCCAGGTGGACGTCATCGAGTGGGCCGACCCGTTGGACGCGCTGGCCGACTGAGCCGGCGCACATGAAGGAGACAAAGGATGTTCGGTTACCGCGTTCCCGCGCCGGACGAGGCGATGTTGATCTCGGGCGGTCGGCGTGGACTGGGGGGTGCGCCGTTCCGTGTGGTCACCGGCCACGGAAAGTTCGTTCTGCCGGTCTTCCGCAAGACCCGGTTCATCACGCTCGCGATGTGCGAGGCGGAAGTCGCCGAGACCTGTGTGACCCGGCAGGGCATCGCGCTGACGGTGAAGGCCGTCATCGCGTTCAAGGTCGGCAACGACCACGAGAGCATTGTCAACGCCGGACAGCGTTTCCTGTCCGACCAGGACCAGATGTCGATTCTGACCGGCCGGATCTTCGCCGGTCACCTGCGGTCGATCATCGGCTCGATGACGGTCGAGGAGATCGTCACCGAGCGGCAGAAACTGGCCTCCGAGGTGCTGGAGACCTCCAAGACGGAGATGGCGAAGATCGGCCTGAGCGTCGACTCGTTGCAGATCCAGTCCATCGACGACGGCGAGACCGGCTACATCGACGCCATGTCGGCGCCGCACAAGGCCGCCATCCAGCGGCAGGCGCAGATCGCGCAGGCCCAGGCCACGCAGGCGTCGGTGGAGGCGCAGCAGATCGCCGCCAGGAACCAGGCGGAGTACGCCCGGCAGACCGCCGTCGTTCAGGCCGAGTACTCGGCGCAGGTCGACCGCGCGCAGGCCGAGGCCGCGCAGGCGGGCCCGCTCGCCCAGGCGCACGCGCAGCAGGAAGTGCTCGCCGCGCAGACCGAACTGGCGCTGCGCGCTGCCGAGTTGCGCCAGCAGCAGCTTGTGGCGGAGATCGTCAAACCCGCTGAGGCGGAGGCCGAGCGGATCAGGGTGCTCGCCGTCGCCGACGCCGAGCGGATGCGCATCCAGGCCGCCGCGGCGGCCTCGCACGACCGGGTGGCGCTCGACCGCATGCTGATCGACCAGCTCCCGCTGATCGTGAAGGAGGCGGCCGGCGGTCTGGCCGGAGCCAATGTCAACGTACTCAACGGCGCCGACGGGCTCAGCGAGATCGCGGCGGGCCTGGTCAGCCAGGGGCTGACGATCCTCGACTCGGTCCGCAACAACCTCAACGGCGGCGAGGGTGGCTCCGGTTCGGACTCGCACAGCTCGGACAACCTGCCCGCGCTGCGCGGTCTGACGCACCCGGGCGACGGCCGCAACGGCAAGGGGAAGGGCGGCAAGGGCACGTCGTCCGACGGCCCGATCGACATCGAGTAGGACGCGTACGGCCGCTCCGCGGGGGCGGCCGTACGGCGTGTGCGCACAGCACAGACGGGCGGACCTCCTGTACGGAGGTCCGCCCGCCGCTTTGACGGGTGCGGTGCGGGCCGGGGCTGGGGCTGGGGCCCGCACCCTCAACCGTTCGTCCTCAACCGTTCGTCCTCAGCCCTTCGTCCTCAGCCCTTCGTACACAGTCCTTCGTCCGCAGCCTTCGCGCTCGGCCCTTCGCGCTCATTCTTTCGCCCGCAGGTCCTTGACCCGCTGGATCTTGCCGACCGAGCGCTCCAGCGTCTCCGGGTCCACGACCCGCACTTCGACGCTCACGCCCACACCGTCCTTGACGCCCTGCGCGATGGCCGCCGCGCCCGCGTCCCGCAGCTCCGTACCGGCCTCCGCCCTGGCCTCGGCGTAGACGGTCATGTGGTCCATCCGGCCGCGCCGGGTCAGCTCGATCCTGAAGTGCGGCGCGACACCGGGCGTCCGCAGCACGATCTCCTCGATCTGGCTCGGGAAGACATTCACCCCGCGCAGGATGATCATGTCGTCGCTGCGGCCGGTGACCTTCTCCATCCGGCGGAAGGCGGGCCGCGCGGTACCGGGCAGCAGCCGCGTCAGGTCGCGGGTGCGGTACCGGATCACCGGCAGCGCCTCCTTGGTGAGCGAGGTGAAGACCAGCTCACCGCTCTCGCCCTGCGGCATGACGTCGTCGGTCAGCGGGTCGACCACCTCCGGATAGAAGTGGTCCTCCCAGATGTGCAGACCGTCCTTGGTCTCCACGCACTCCTGCGCCACGCCGGGGCCGATCACCTCCGACAGGCCGTAGATGTCGACGGCGTCGATGGCGAAGCGCTCCTCGATCTCGCGGCGCATCTGCTCCGTCCACGGCTCCGCGCCGAAGATCCCCACCCGCAGCGAGGTGCCGCGCGGGTCGACGCCCTGCCGCTCGAACTCGTCGAGCAGCGTGAGCATGTACGACGGGGTGACCATGATGATCTCGGGCTCGAAGTCCTGGATGATCTGCACCTGACGGGCCGTCATGCCGCCCGACGCGGGGATGACCGTACAGCCCGCACGCTCCGCGCCGTAGTGCGCGCCCAGGCCCCCGGTGAACAGGCCGTATCCGTAGGCGACATGGACCTTGTCGCCGGGACGGCCGCCCGCCGCGCGGATCGAACGGGCCACCACGTCGGCCCACATCGACAGATCGCCCTCGGTGTAACCGACCACCGTGGGACGACCGGTGGTGCCGCTCGACGCGTGCACCCGGCGCACCTCGGACATCGGCACGGCGAACATCCCGAAGGGGTACGTGTCGCGCAGATCGGCCTTGGTGGTGAAGGGGAAGCGCGCCAGATCCTCCAGCGTCCGGCAGTCGGCGGGTACGACACCCGCCTCGTCGAACTTCCGCCGGTACAGCTCCACATGGGCATACGCGTGGCGCAACGTCGCCTGGAGCCGTGTTAGCTGAAGGTCCGTCAGCTCCGCGCGGGTCATCCGCTCCGCCGCGTCCGGGGTCTCCCGCGGGGTCGTCCCGCCCAGGTGGCTCACGAGGTCTCCTTCGCGTCGGCGCCGCGCAGCGTACGGCTCCGGCCGCGGAATTCGGCGATCAGCTCGTCGCCGCGCCGCACCTGTACGTCGTAGATCCCGCTGCGGCCGAATCGTGCCCGCTCGCGGGCGGTGGCCAGCAGCGCGTCGCCCTCATGGGCCGGGGCGACGAAGTCGATGTCCGCCGCCGCGGCGACGGTCGCCGCCCCGTCGGTGTTGCAGGCACAGGCGAAGGCGGTGTCGGCCAGCAGGAAGAGATAGCCGCCGTGGGCGGTGCCGTGCCCGTTGACCATCGCGGCGGTGACGACCATCCGCACGACGGCGACGCCCTCACCGAGGTGCAGCAGCTCGATGCCGAGCCCCTTCGACGCCCGGTCGGCCGAGAACATCGCCTGCGCCGCCGCGATCCCGGCCCCGTTTTCGGCCCCGTCCGTGGTCCCTCGCGCGGCCGCTCGCACCGCGTCCGGGGGCGGACCCGGTGCCGGTCCCGTGTCGAGCCTGGCGTCGCTGCCCTGAGTCACCGCTGCCCACCACCTTGTGGATGCACCGACCGACCATTCGGTTCGGGCGTATGACAGCTAAAAAATCAGCATCGGGAGTGCCTGTCAAGCACAAGGCGGGACGAGCGGCCGGCCGCGGGGGAGAGGCGGCACCGGACGGCCGGGCGCCCGGTCTGCCCGGCCGCCGCGGTCGTCGCGATCACCACGGCCGCCACGGTTCGCCGGGAAAACCGGTACGCCGATCGCCGACCGGCTGCCTACGATCCGGGGATGAGTACACGCACCTTCCGGATCACCGTCCGCGGCGCCTTCGACGCGCTCACCGCGGACCAGCGGACCGCACTCCTCGCGCGGGCGGCGGAGCACGACATCCTGCACGCCGCCTTCACCGCCGAGGGCACCCTGACCTACGACCTCGCGGCCCGCCCCTTCTTCACCTTCCGCTACCTGGACTCGGGCGAGGCGGAGGAGGACATCCTGGAGGCCACGGAGCGCGCCGAGGCCGCCGCCCGCGGCTGGCTGACCGAGCGCGGCTACGGCTGGAAGAACCTCACCTCGAACGCCGAGGACCTGTCGCAGGCCGCCCTCGGCAAGCGCCGCCGCCAGGCCGCGGCCCGCGGCGAGGGCTGACCGCCCGGGCGGGGTCGGCACCGCGACTGCGGGGGCTCACCGCGCGGCGACGGACGGGCGGCGCCGGTCGCCCAGGGCCGGTACGAGCGCGACGAGCATCAGGCCCGCGGTGAGCGTGAAGGCGAGCGGATAGCCCGTGGCGGCGGCCAGCGCGCCGTATCCGAGGGCGCCGAAACCCATCCCGGCGTCGTACGCGGAGTTCCACAGCGCGCTGACCGTGCCGTAGCCGGACTCCGGGACGCGCGCGTACATCAGGGCCAGCGTCGCGTTCTGGGCCATGCCGAAGCCGACGCCGAAGAGGGCGACGCCGGTGAGGACCGCGACCGCGCTGCCGGTGAGAGCGGTGAGCAGCAGCCCGGAAGCCGACAGCAGCAGGGCGGGCAGCACGAGGCGCTGCGAGCCGTGCCGGTCGCCGCTACGTCCGGCGAACCAGTTGGCCGCGGTGGACGCGGCGGGCTGTACGAAGAGGGCCGCGGCGACCAGGCCGGTCGCGCCGGAGGGCACGGCGAGCGGCAGGAAGGTCACGATGATCCCCACGCCGAGCGCGGTGGTCGCGAAGACCGCGGTGGGCCTGGCCAGCGCGCCGGTACGGAATCCGGCCAGCACACCCACCGCCGCCTTGTGCCCGTCCCCGGCCGGCGCGTGTCCCGGCAGCGCGGGAACGACCGCGACGGCGGCGAGCGCCAGCAGCCCACCGGCCACGCAGACGGCGGTGTATCCGACGTGCGCGGCGAACCACACCCCGAGCGGCAGCGCGATGAACGAGGGCACCCCCTCCATGGCGCCCGCGAGCGCGAGGCCCTCGCCCCGCCGCTCGGCGGGGATGAGCGTCGCGGTCAGCGCGCCGCCCGCGACGATGGTCAGGGCGAAGCCCACGCCCCGGACGAAGCAGACCGCCGCGATCCACGCCATGCCGTCCGACGCGGTCAGTACCAGGGCGGGCGCGCCGAGCAGCACGAGACCGGCCGCCAGCGCCCGCCGGTACCCGTACCGGGCGACGAGCCGAGGCGTGGCCAGCTCGCCGCAGACAGTGGCCAGCATCAGCGTCCCCGACGCCAGCCCCGCCCCGCCACTCGCGCCGGACCGCTCCGCGTACAGCGGCACCACCGACAACAGCAGAAAGAAGCTCGCCGACGCGCCGACGATCGTGGCGCAGCGCAACAGCAACTCCCGCGTCACCAGCGTCGGCCGCACGCCGCTCGACCCGGCCCCTGCCCCCGAGCCGGTCGCCGCCGGACCGCGAGCGGCCGACGAGCAGTCCCGAGCCTGCCCCGAGCCGCCCCCCTGGGCGGGACCCGAGTCCGGCCCCGACTCCTGGCGCGAGCCGGGCTCCTGGGCGGAGCCCGAAGCCGGATTCGCCTCTTTGCCGGAGCCGGGCTCCGGTGCGTGGCCCGTGGAGAGAGCCGTCTCCTCGCCCGAGCCGGGCCTCTCGGCGGGAGCCGAGGTCAGGCCCGGATCCCGGCCCGAGCCGGGCCCCTGGGCAGGACCCGCGTCCAGGCGCGGATCTCGGTCCGAGGCCGAGGCGGGTTCCGGGGCCGGGGTCGGCTCACGGCAGGTGGCGGGCTCCGAGGGGTCGTCGGCATCTGGTTGCGCGGCGGGGTCGGCGGCGTCGGAGGCGCGCGTCGTGGTCGTCATGGCATTGACGCTAGGGGTGCGGCCGGTACCCGGGTAAGCTCCATTTTCATGCCGCTGGAGTGGTCCGGTTTGTCGCCGGAACTGTTGCTTGTGATCGACCGGGACAGTACGGAACCGCTGCGGTCGCAGCTCGAACGCGGGGTGCGGGACACGATCAGATCCGGCCGGCTCCAGGTCGGCGAGCGACTGCCCTCCTCCCGGGAACTGGCCTCGGCCCTCGGCGTCTCGCGCGGCCTCGTCCAGGACTGCTACGCCCAGCTCCAGTCCGAGGGCTATCTGGTCACGCGGGTCGGCTCCGCGACCCGCGTCGCCGCCGGGGCCTGCGCGCCGCCCGCGCCGCAGCCGAGGAGGCCGCCCGCACCGCGCCTGCTCGCCGACTTCCAGGCGGGCGTCCCCGACCTGGCCGCGTTCCCCGTCGCCGACTGGCTGTGGGCGATGCGCGAGGCGGTCCGCGCCATGCCCGCCTCGGCCCTCGACTACGGCGACCCGCGCGGCCACGCGCTGCTGCGCGAGGTGGTGGCCGGATACCTGCGCCGGGTACGGGCCGCCGCGGCCGACCCGGAGCGGACCGTGATCTGCTCCGGGTACGCCCAGGGCCTCGCCCTGACCCTGCGCGCGCTCGCCCGGTCCGGCGTCCGCACCGTGGCGTACGAGGACCCCGGCTCCCACGCCGTGATCGGGCCGGCGGCCGCGGCGGCGGGCCTGACCGCCGTCCCCGTACCCGTCGACGAGCACGGCGTCGACGTGACCGCGCTGGAAGCGACCGGCGCCCGCGCGGTCGTCGTGACCCCCGCCCACCAGTGGCCGACCGGCGTGGTGCTGGCGCCCGAGCGGCGCCTGGCACTGATCGAGTGGGCGGTGCGCAGGGACGCCGTGGTCGTCGAGGACGACTACGACGCCGAGTTCCGCTACGACCGCGAGCCGGTCGGCGCGCTCCAGGGCCTGGCCGCCGACCGGGTCGTCGCCATCGGCACCGTCAGCAAATCGCTGGTGCCCGCGCTGCGGATCGGCTGGCTGCTCTGCCCGCCCGCGCTCATCGACGCGATCGTGGCCGACAAGCATCTCAGCGACCGCGGTTCACCCACCCTCGACCAACTGGCCCTGGCCCGGCTGATCGAATCGGGCCGCTTCGACCGCCATCTGCGGCGGATGCGCGGGGTCTACGGGGCCCGGTGCGAAGCACTCAAGGCGGCGCTCGCCGCGCACGCGCCCGCCATCCGGCTCAGCGGCCTGGCCGCCGGTTTCCACGCCGTGGCGCACCTCGACGCCGCCGCGCGGCCCGGCGTCACCGAACACTCCGTCATCGCCGCCGCCCGTGGCCGCGCGGTCGGCCTCTACGGCATGAGCGCGTTCCGTTCGACGGGCGCGCAGTCCCCGGCCCAACTCGTCCTGGGATTCGGCAATGTGAACGAGCGCGCCGTCACGGAAGGGATCGCCGCGGTCGCCGACCTGCTCGCATGAGCCGGTGCCGGGCCGGTCGGCCGGGCCGAAGTCCGCGACGGCGTCACGTACCTGAATCCCGGTCAGGTCAAGGTCCGCGCGCGACCCCTTGACGCGCCGCGTCCGGAGCAACACTCTTACTCCTCAAGCAGGTTAGGAACCTTTCCTAACTATCGCGACGACCCTCTCCTGCCCGGTGCGCGCTCCCGTGCCCGGCGCCGTACCCCACAACCGACGAGGAGTTGGAAGATGCCACGACCCGTGAAGATGAGGACGAGGAGGCTGGCGGCCTGTACGGTCGCCGCCTGCGCGTCCTTCGGCCTGCTGGCGACCGCGGGCGGCGGAACGGCCGACGCCGCCACCGCCCCGGCGCACCCGTTCCCCGCGCACACCACGTACAAGGTGGGCGTGCTGCCCTCCGCGACGCAGACCACCCGCGACGCGGCGGTGAAGAAGGCGTACGACTCCTGGAAGAGCGCCTACCTGGTCAAGGGCTGCGCCTCCAACGAGTACTACGTCTCGACCAAGGGCGACGACGACGCCCCGCACAACGGCACGGTCTCCGAGGCCCAGGGCTACGGCATGAACATCGTGCCCCTGATGGCCGGTTACGACAGCGACGCCAAGGCCGAGTTCGACGGCCTGTGGCAGCTCGTCAAGGACCACAAGGACGCCGACGGCCTCATGCAGTGGCAACTCGACGGCAAGACCTGCAAGTACACCGACAGCGGCACCCCGGACTCGGCCACCGACGGCGACCTCGACATCGGCTACGGCCTGATCCTCGCCGACAAGCAGTGGGGCGGCTACACAGCGGACGCCAAGGCGTGGCTCGCCTCCTTCTACGCCCACGACGTCGCGCCCGACGGCCACCTCAAGTGCGAGGACGACGGCCCCACCACGGACACCCGGCCGTCCGACATGATGCTCGACCACCTGCGCGCCTTCGCCGCCTACGACACCGCGCACGACTGGAACAAGGTCGTCACCCGCACCGAGGCCGTGATCAGCGAGTTCACCGCGGGCTACTCCTCGTCCGCCGGACTGCTCTCCGACTTCGTCGTCAACGCCAACACCACCAGCCCCAAGCCCGCCCCCGCCGACTACCAGGAGGACCAGCCGGACAACATCGTCGGCTACAACTCCCTGCGCGTGCCCTGGCACTTGGGCACCGACGCCCTGGTCAACGGCTCCTCGATCGCCGCCGTGGCCTACGGCGCGGCGAAGAAGGAGTCCGCCTGCCTGAAGTCGCTGTCCGGCGGCAACCCGGCCAAGGTCCAGCCGCACATCAAGCTCAACTGCGCCAACGGCAACGTCTCGGGCGACACCGAGGCGGAGGAGGCCGGGGACTCGGCCGGTCCCGCCGCCATGGCCTCCGGCGACCAGGCGTGGACCGACGCGATCTGGAAGCAGCTCGCCTCCAACCCCTTCGAGGACGCCTACTACGGCGAGACCATCAAGATGCTCGTGTACATCGTGATGGCGGGCGACTACTGGAGCCCGGCCGCATGAGCCGCCTCCGTACCCCGCGCGGCGCGGCCGTCCTGTGCGCCCTCGTCCTGGCCGTCATGGCCGCGCTCGTCGGCGCGACCCCGTACGCCTCGGCCGCCCCGAAGTCCCCCGCGGCGGCGGCCGCCACCGACCGGCAGGCGTTCCTCACCTTCTACGGCTGGTACGACAACACCCCGCCCGGCGGCGACATCTCCTACCCCGGCCTGCACGACACGGCCGGCGGCACCGGGACCTACGCCGACCCGATCACCTTCGCCTCGTCCACCAAGGAGATACCGGCGGGCACGCGGATCTGGGTGCCAAGGGTCGGCAAGTACTTCGTCATGGAGGACTCCTGCGAGGAGTGCGGCGCCGACTGGAGCGGCCACGGCCCCAACGGCGGCCCGAATCTGTACCACTTCGACCTCTGGCTCGGCGGCCAGGGCGGCAACGCCTTCGACGCCATCGACTGCGAGGACGCGCTGACCCACTACAACGACGACAGCACTCCGGTGCTCGAACCCGTCGTCGTGGACCCGCCGTCCAACGAGCCGTACGACGCCACGCCCGTCTTCAACACCAAGACCGGCGCCTGTTACGGCGGAGCCCGGCCGACCACCACCGTCGGCCAGTACAAGAACGTCTCCACCGGGCAGTGCCTGGACAATCCGGGGAACAGCTCGGCCAGCGGCACCAAGCTGGACACGGCGGCCTGCACCGGCTCCGCAGCGCAGGCGTTCACCTTCCACGGCGCCTTCCTGATCAGCAACAATCTCTGCGCGACCCTGTCCGGCTCGTCGATCACACTCAGGGCCTGCGACGGCGGCCCGAACCAGCAGTGGTCGGTCAACCCGAATCTCACCGTCTCCGACATCCAGACCGGGCAGAAGTGCTTCCGGGCGAGCGGCTCGACGCTCACCGCCGGAAGCTGCTCCGGGGCCGCGAGCCAGTGGAACTTCACCCCCTCCGGCGGCACGGGACCGCCACCGGGCGGCGGTGACACCCTGCTCTCGCAGGGCAGGTCCGCCACCGCCTCCTCCACCGAATCCACCGCCTACCCCGCGAGCAAGGCGGTCGACGGCGACCTCACCTCCACCCGCTGGGCCAGCAAGGAAGGCTCCGACCCGCAGTGGATCCGGGTCGACCTGGGCACGAGCGCGCACATCAGCCGGGTGAAGCTGAGCTGGGAGGCCGCCTACGCCAAGAGCTACACCGTCCAGACCTCCCCGGACGGCGCCGCCTGGACCACGGTCTACTCCACCACCGCGGGCAAGGGCGGCACCGAGGACCTGACCGGCCTCACCGGCACCGGCCGCTACGTCCGCGTCAACGGCACGGCGCGCGGTACGGCGTACGGCTACTCGCTCTACGAGGTCCAGGTGTACGGCGCCACGCCCTGACCCCCGGTCACGGCGCCACCTCCTGATCCTGCTCGTCTCGACGGCCCCGCCGGCGGCCGGCGGCCACCGCGCCGTCGGCCGCTGCCGTGTCCGCCACCTCCTCGCCGACCGCCGTGTCTGCCGTCCCTGCCGTGTCCTCGGCGTTCGTGGTGTCCTCCGGGCGCTCGTCCTGGTCGATCGAATGGATGCCGGGCACCGGCGACGGCAGCAGCCACAGCACGGACAGCGCCCCGCCGACCGCCGCGACCAGCAGGGTCGTACGCAGCCCGAGGAAGGTCGCGAGCACGCCGCCGACGACCGCGCCGAGCGGACGGATGCCGTAGTTGACCGTGGCGTACGCGCCGGAGACCCGGCTGCGCATCCCGTCGGGGATCACGGACGCCTGAAGGGAGTTGAGGTTGACGTCGAAGAGCATGACACCGAGGCCGGAAAGGAACTCGGTGCCGGTCAGCGCCACGGCGCCGACCCACGGTGGCCCGTCGGCGACCGCCACCAGCGCGATCGGCGCGGGGAAGAGCACCGCGCCGATCGCGATGCTGCGCCCCATCCCGATCCAGCGTGAGATCCGCGGCGCCAGGACCGCGCCGAGCAGCGCGCCCGTGGAACCGATGCCGAAGGCCAGGCCGATGAAGCCCGCCGACAGACCGAGGTTCCTGGTGGCGAAGAGCACCATCAGACCGCTGCCGGAGACGAAGGTGAAGAAGTTGACAGTGGTCGAGGTGCCGAGCCCGGCCCGCAGCACCGGGTGCCGTACGACGAACGCCAGCCCCTCCTTCGCCCGCCGCAGCAGCGGCGCGTCCCGCCCGCCCGCGGCGACCGGCGGCTCGTCGATCCTGATCCGCCCGATCAGCACGGCCGAGGCGAGGAAGGACAGCGCGTCGACCACGACGGCCACCGGCGCGGTCAGCGCCTGCACGAGCGCGCCGCCCACGGCAGGACCCGCGACATACGACGCGGACCGGCTCGCGCTGAGCTTGCTGTTCGCGTCCACATACGACGAGCGCGGCACGAGGTGCGCGAAGAACGGGGGATAGGAGGTGTTGAACAGCACCTCGGCGGCGCCGATCAGCAGCGCCACCGCGTAGAGCTGACCGAGCGTCACCGCCCCCGCCAGGTACGCGACGGGCAGCGACAGCAGCACCCCGGCGCGGATCAGATCCGCGGCCACCATCAGGCCGCGCTTGCGGGCCTGGTGGTCGACCCACGCGCCCAGGACGATCGCCAGCAGATTCGGTGTCCAGATCAGCGCGGTCAGCCACGCCACCTGGTTGGCGGAGGCGTGCAGCGCGCTCACCGCGATCAGCGGCAGGGCCAGTTCGCTGATCCGGTCGCCGAACTGCGAGACGCTCTGGCCGGCCCAGAAGCGGACGAAGCGGCGGTCGCGTGCCACGGATATCGGGGGCGGTCGCGTCGCTGCGGCGGTCACCGGGTGCCGCCGCCGTCGCCGTCCTTACGCGCGGCCGTACGCGTACCGGTATCCGTATCCGTATACGAGTCCGCGCCCGAGTCCGTGCCCGGTACGCGGCCCTGTGCCTCAACCTCAGCCGGAACTTCACCCTCACCTTGAGGTTCACCTTCAGGGAGCGTGTAGCGCAGCAGGCGTACGGAGCGGGCGGCGGCCGGGCGGTCCGCCGCGTCCCGCGTCACATAGGGCGCGAGCACGCGCTCGATCCCGTCCTCGATGGCGGCGGCCTCCTCGGGCGTCACCACGACGCGCGTGTTGGCGAGCCCCGAGAGCCGCCGCCACGCGGGATCGAGGCCGGGCTCCACGGTGGCCGCCCAGCGGGCCGGCAGATCGGCGGAGCGCAGGAACATCTCACGCGAGAGCAGCCGCGCCGCCGAGCGGCCCTCCTCGTCCCCGTCGTCCTCCGGCACCTCGAAGCGGAAGCCGCGCGCGACCGCCTGCCACCGCCGCTCACGCCGGTCCCGTCGCCCGTCGCCCCCGGCGTCCGGATCGGGGTCCGCGTCCCGGACGAGCCCGAAGCCCGCGAGATGCCGCAGATGCCAGCTCGTCACCGAAGGCGTCGCCCCGACGCGGGGTGCGAGCACGGTGGCCGTCGCGGGCCCGTTGCGTTGCAGGTGCTCCAGGATCGCCAACCGCACCGGATGCGCGAGCGCGCGCATCGCCTTGGGGTCGGTGATCTCGATGTCTCCCAAACGGTTACCCGGTTCCATGGCGTGAGAGTGTCCTCTCGCAATGTATGAGAGTCAACTCTCACGCTTTTCGCGCTGCTTGTGGCGGCGCGCGGCGAGGTCCGCCGCGCGGTGGACATGCCGGGGCAGGGGGGATGCCGAATCGTCGAATCAGGGCGCCGCCGGGGCGTCGCGTACGGCGGTGGCGACCGTGCTCGTCGCCGTATCGGTCGGACCGGTCGCCCGACCCCGGGCTCAGCCGCCGCCCTTGACCGCCCAGGCGGGGTGCCCTTCCGTGGCCGCGTCGGTGCTGAGCCGCCGTTCGCCGGTGCCGTCGGCGCGGACCGCCCAGATCTCGGGAGTGGCGAGCGGGCCGCGGACGAAGGCCACCCACGCGCCGTCGGGAGACCAGTCGGGGTCCATCTCGTGGGCCGGGGTGGCGGCCAGCGGCCGGTCGCCGGTGCCGTCGGTGCCGACGAGGCGGATGTCGCCCTGCGTGCCCTTGCCGTAGTCGCCCGAGGTGTAGGCGAAGACCTTGCCGTCGGGGGACCAGACCGGGTCGAGGGCGGGCCGGGGCAGGTCGGTGATCCGCTGCGGGGCGGCGCCCGGCGTCGTCGGATCGACCATGTTGATCTGCCAGTTGCCCGTCCCCTTCTCGACGCAGATCGCGATACGGGTGCCGTCCGGTGACCAGGAAGGGTCCTCGATACGCGTGTTGCCGGTGGTCATCTGCTGGGCGGAGCCGTCCGCGACGTCCACGACGTAGAGCTGCTGGACGCCGCCGGTCTTGCGCAGCACGGCCAGTTTGCCGCCG
Organism: Streptomyces sp. NPDC088197; assembly: GCF_044741185.1. Classification (NCBI taxonomy): domain Bacteria; kingdom Bacillati; phylum Actinomycetota; class Actinomycetes; order Kitasatosporales; family Streptomycetaceae; genus Streptomyces; species Streptomyces sp. NPDC088197. Next base: position 56,726 of record NZ_JBIUSD010000004.1, on the reverse strand, counting down.
TCGGGAGACCAGGAGACCCGGCCGCCCGAGGTCTCGGCGATTCGCTTGGCGCCGGTGCCGTCGGCGCCGACCGTCCACACCGAGGTGTCCTGGGCGGTCCTGCGGGTGAAGGCGACGGTCTTGCGGTCGGGCGACCACTTGGGGAGGAAGTCGCACGGGCTGCCCGACGCGAGCCGCTTGAGGCGGTCGGTCGTGCTGTCGCGCAGCGCGATGTAGGAGTGGCAGGTGGCGGGCCAGCCGGGGGCGGTGTCCACCCGGACCAGCAGCGGCACATCGGGGAACGGCGCCGGGGTCGGCGGCGCCGACGAGGCGGTCGTGGTGTGCCCGCCCGAAGGAGAGCCCGCGTTGTCGTCCTTCGCGGAGCCGGACGTCCACGGATGCCAGACCAGCGCCCCCGCGACGGCGGCGGCCACCACGACAAGACCCACGGCCGCGGTCCCCTTGCGCCGGTCGCGCGGCGGCCCCGACGGCGGACCGAAACCGGGCGTCGGGGTGGGCGCGGGCGTCGGCGGGCCGCCGTACCCCTGCCCCGGACCGTACGGGGACGCGAGCGGCGACGGCGAACTCCCCGCCGGGGGCCCCGCGTAGGAGGCGGTCGGCGCGGACGCGGCGGCGGGCCCGGCGGCGTGGGGCGGGGGCGTCGAGACCGCGGGCGGTACGGCCTGCGGCACCACCCGCGTCAGCAGCGCCGTCGCCTCGGCGGGCAGCCAGTCGCCGTCATCCGGGTGACGTACCGTCAGCCTGCTCAGGAACTCCGAAGGGGTGGGCCGCGCCGCGGCCTCCTTCGACAGACACGCGGCCACCAGCGCGCGAAGTTCGTCAGGTACCGCCCTGAGGTCCGGCGACTCGTGAACGACCCGGTAGTGCCGGGCCGCTGACGGACCGTCACCGAAAGGCGCGCCTCCCGCCGCCTGGCTGAGCACCACGCCCAGCGCGAACATGTCGACCGCCGCGCTGACCTGACCGCCGGTCAGCTGCTCGGGCGCGAGAAAGCCGGGGGTGCCGATCTGGAGCCCGGTCTGGGTCAGCGCCGTGCCGTCGAGGGCGCGGGCGATGCCGAAGTCGATGACGCGCGGGCCGTCCTCGGCCACGATGATGTTCGCGGGTTTGAAGTCGCGGTGGATCACCCCCGCCCGGTGGATCGCCTCCAGCGCCTCCGCCAGCCCGGCCGCCAGCACCGTGAGGGTGTCCGTCGGCAGCGCGCCGACATCGGCGAGCACGTCCGCCAGCGTGGGACCCGGCACGAACGCCGTGACCAGCCAGGCCGGTTCGCCGTGCGGATCGGCGTCCACCACGGGCGCGGTGTGGAAGCCGCCGACCCGGCGCGCCGCCGCCACCTCGTCGGCGAAGCGGCGCCGGAATCCCGGCTCGGTGCTCAACTCGGGGCGTACGACCTTGACCGCCACCGCCCGGCCGGACCGCGACCGGCCGAAGTACACCACACCCATACCGCCTTGGCCGAGCCGGCCGGCCAGCCGGTATCTGCCTTCGCCCACGGAAGTGGGATCACCCGCTTCGAGCGGCTTCATGGTTCCCCCCATTCGCACCGTCCGCGCGGTGACGGGATCTCCCTACCTCCCCGCGTGAGACCAGTCAAGCACCGCCCGGCGCGGGTCCGCCCACTCCTTCACTCCGGTCCTTCACCCGCCCTTCCCCGTGCGTACGCCGGGGGCTGCTTCCCTGGGCACATGGACCACATCACATTCCTTGTGGCACTGGTCATCGTCACGGCCCTGGCCTTCGACTTCACCAACGGTTTCCACGACACCGCCAACGCGATGGCCACGTCCATCGCCACGGGAGCGCTGCGGCCGAAGGTCGCCGTCCTGCTCAGCGGCGCGCTGAACCTGGCGGGCGCCTTCCTGTCGACGGAAGTCGCGAAGACGATCTCCGGCGGCATCGTCGACGACGCGCTGGTGACCCCCGGCATGATCTTCGCGGGCCTGGTGGGCGCCATCCTGTGGAATCTCATGACCTGGCTGCTCGGACTGCCGTCCAGTTCCTCGCACGCGCTCTTCGGCGGCCTGATCGGCGCCGTGTGGGTCGGTGCGGGCCGGCACGGCGTCCACTTCGGCAAGGTCGTCGAGAAGATCCTCATCCCCGCCGTGGCCTCGCCTGTCGTGGCCGGGCTCGCGGCGCTCGCCGCGACGTACCTCGCCTACCGGCTCACCGGCCGGGCCCGTAAGGACACCGTCTCCAAGGGCTTCAGGATCGGCCAGATCGCCTCCGCCTCGCTGGTCTCGCTGGCGCACGGCACCAACGACGCGCAGAAGACGATGGGCGTCATCACCCTCGCGCTGATCTCCTGCGGAGCGCTCGGCCACGACGCCGGTCCGCCGGTCTGGGTGATCCTCGCCGCCGGCCTGGCCATCGCGCTCGGCACGTACCTGGGCGGCTGGCGGATCATCCGCACCATGGGCAAGGGCCTGGTCGACATCGAGTCGCCGCAGGGCTTCGCCGCGGAGTCGGCGTCCACCGCGGTCATCCTGTCCTCCGCGAATCTGGGCTTCGCCCTGTCCACCACGCAGGTCTGCTCCGGCGGCATCCTCGGCGCGGGCATGGGACGCAAGCTCGCCGAGGTCCGCTGGGGCACCGCGGGCCGGATGGCGCTCGCCTGGCTGGTGACGCTGCCCTCGGCCGCGGCGGTCGGCGCGGTGGCCGCGAGTGTCGTCGTGCACGGCGGTACGCCGGGCGTCGTGGTGATCGCGCTGATCGCCGTCGCGGTGGCGGGCGGCATCGTCGTCCTCTCGCGCCGCAACCCGGTCCACGCCGACAATGTGAACCACGGCCACACCACGTCCGTCCGTCCCGCCGCGCCCGCCGGCGCGGGCGTCTGAGCGGCGACGCCACCGGAATCACCGGCATCATCGGGGAAAAGGGGAACAGCAGTATGAGTGTGGACTGGAACGCGCTGGGCGAGGTGGCCGCGGTGAGCTTCGGCGTCACCGTCGGCGTGGTCGTGGTCTTCGCGGTCGGGGTGCTCGCGCTCTCCGCCCGCGACACCGTACGGGCGTCGGGCGGCAGCGGCACGGGACAGCTCGCGGGCGCCGGGGCGTGTTTCCTGGCGTGCGCGTGCGCGGTGCTCTACGGGCTGTATCTGATCATTCCGCAGTTCCACTGAGGCCACCCGCGGTGGCTGAGGACCACCGGGTCCACTGACGGTTCCACCGGCGAAGGGCGGGCGAGTGATGAGCGCAGGCACCGACGGCTCCGCACTCCTTGCGGGCATGCATGTCGACTACACCGACCAGGACGACCCGGTCCTGGTCAGGGCGGACGGCAGCGTCGTCGACACCTGGCGGGAGAACTACCCGTACGACACGCGGATGGAGCGGCCCGAGTACGAACTGCACAAGCGGCTCCAGCAGATCGAACTGCTGAAACTCCAGAGCTGGGTGAAGGAGACCGGCCAGCGGCTGGTCATCGTCTTCGAGGGCCGGGACGCCGCGGGCAAGGGCGGCACCATCAAACGGTTCATCGAGCACCTGAACCCGCGCGGCGCACGGGTGATAGCCCTGGAGAAGCCGACCGAGCGCGAGAGCGGGCAGTGGTACTTCCAGCGGTACGTCGCCCACCTGCCGACCGCGGGCGAGATCGTGATGTTCGACCGCTCCTGGTACAACCGGGCGGGCGTCGAGCGGGTCATGGGTTTCTGCTCGGACGACGAGTACCACCGCTTCATGCGGCAGGCCCCGGCCTTCGAACGGATGCTGGTGGACGACGGCATCCACCTGGTGAAGTTCTGGTTCTCGGTCTCGCGCGACGAGCAGCGCACCCGGTTCACCATCCGGCAGGTCGACCCGGTGCGGCAGTGGAAGCTCAGCCCGATGGACCTCGCCTCACTCGACCGCTGGGACGACTACACCGCCGCCAAGGTGGCGATGTTCCGTGAGACGGACACCGCCTACGCGCCGTGGACGGTGGTCAAGAGCAACGACAAGAAGCGGGCGCGCGTCGAGGCCATGCGCAGCGTCCTCGCCCGCTTCGACTACGCGGACAGGGACGACGAGGTGGTCGGTACGCCCGACCCGCGCATCGTCGGCTCCGCGGCCACGCTGCTGGAACGCGGTGAGGACACGCTCTGAAGCGCGGTGAGGAGACCGTCTGGATGCGGGCGCGGGTCCGGGGGCGGGCACGGACGCACGTACTGGCACTGGCACCGGCACGGCTGCGGACGAGGGTCCGGAGCCCGGCGGTTCCTGACCGGAATCCCGTGCCCGCCCCGGCGCGTCACTCTCCGGTGAAGTGGCGACAGGCTCCTACGATGTGACGAAATGTCAGAGTTCACCCCGTAGGAGCCTTCATGCTTCGCTTCTCGCGAGCCTGTGCCACCGGTCTCACCGCCCTCACGCTGTTGACCGCCCCCGTGGCCCAGGCCGTCGCGGCGGACAGCGTCGCCGTGGCGCCCGCCGTCGCCCGACCCGCCATCACCGCCAAGGCGACGGTCAGCGCGATCAACGCATGGCAGCAGTTCCGGATCTACGGCGCGACCAAGAACATCAAGGTCGGCACGCGGGTGACGCTCCAGCAGATGCAGGGCAAGCGCTGGGTCTCGCTGCCCGCCTCGATGAACACCAACCACGACGCCACGTACAACCTGCGGGTCAAGCTGGGCATCAAGGGCCTCAACAACCTGCGCATCGTCGGCGGTGGCGGGATCTCCAACGTCGTCAAGGTCACGATCCGCTGACGCGGCGAACAGCGCGAACAGCGCGCAAGCCGCTCACGGCGCTCACGGCGTCAACAGCGCGACCACCGCGTCAGCCGCGAGGACCGCGACAGCCGTAAGGCGTCGCGAGGCGTTCGGCCGCGGGTACGGAAGATGCGCTCCGGGCCCGCGGCCGTGCTCCCGCCGATGCCACCGATCCCGCCGTTCCCGTCGCTCGCGCCGCTCTCGTCACCGATGTCACGCGGCGGTCGGCGGCAGCGACACCAGCGGTTCGTGGGCGATCACGGTCGCCTCGACGGGTGTCGGCAGCAAGGTCACCATCCGCACACGGGGGTTGTGGGCGGGGGAGGAGACCAGGGTGCGTACGCGGTACGGGGCACGGCCGCCCGGCGGGATCAGCAGCCGGACCTGACCGTCGTTGTGCAGCGCCATCCGTCCGCCCCGGCCGACCGTCTGCCACAACACGCCCAGCTCCGGATCGAGTTGCAGCTCCGCGACGATACGCCGCAGCTCCGGCTCTTCGCTGATCCCCGCCTCCAGCCTGAGCTGCCGCAGGTACGGCACCGCCCAACTCGCCTGCCAATCCCCGCACAGGCGGCGCGCGTAGGGCGAGAAGAGGATGAAGCGCAGCAGATTCGCCGGCGGCCGCTGGCCCTCGGGCTCGAACAGGCCGCGCCAGGCCGCGTTGTCCTCGTGGATCCGCCACGTGCTGTCGAGAACGAGCGCGGGCACCTGGAGCGCGCGCAGGTACAGCCGCCAGCCGCTCATCGCCTCCAGGTCCGGCTGGGCCGGGCCGGTCGGCGCGAAGCCGCCGGTCACGATGAACCACAACTCGTCGCGCTGGTACGGGTCGAGGCCGAGGGTGCTCGCGAGGCTGTCCAGCCGGTGGACCGGCACCGGCCGGCCGCCGCCCTCCCAGTCCTGGTACAGCCGCGGCGAGATGTCCATCCGGTGCGCCACCGCCTGCTGGCTCAGCCCGGCGGGGCGGTGTCCCGTGTGCCCGCTGCCCGGCTCCGGCGGCCCCGCGTAATCCTTGCGGGCCTGCCGCAGAAACCCGCGGATGAGCGGGGTGGTGCCGTTCGAGCCGCGCGTCATGACCGTTCCCCCCGGATGCTCGGCCCGCGCCCGGACTGACCAGTGGCGTGCCCAGCCGCAGAATGCGCTTACCAGTCGATCGTGTTCGCTGGACGCATGGGGTGTCAACCGACTTGACCGGCCCCCACCACCTGCGCAAACCCGTCCTCAGCGGTCGAATCCCGCCCTGCGTCAGTGGTCGGTCGCCGTCCGTGGCAACGCCGTTGACCTGCGACGACGTACCGACCAGTGGCAGTCGGCAAGCGCGCTCGCTACGCCGCCGCCACCGTTGTCCAGTTGGGTCGCTGTCTCCTTTTGGACACCTCAGGTGGCCTGCGCGAAGCCGTTCACCGGGCATTACGTACTCGGGGGTTCGTAGCCAGCGGTTGTCGGGTGGGCAAAGATCGAGGTGTGGTCGGGTACGGCGCCGAAGGTGACTTCGGCCGGTGCGCGGCCTCGGGGGGAACGGCATGCCGTCGGCTCCGGGAGGGCTCGTGAACGTGCAGGCGTAGCGAGGGAGTTGTCGGCAGGCCGATCACCATCACGCGGAGATCCCGCGTGCGCACCACCCGCCGCGGGCGACGGCCGGACCGCCGCGGCGACACGACTTCCGGCCCGTGGATCCCCCGAATGTCCGCGGGCCGGGGCTGCCGGAGGCGGCACTCCACCTGGTGTGGAGGCCGCCGAAGGCAGTCGGCGGGGGCACCACCTGGGCCTGGTGGCGCCCCCGCTGGTACGTCACGGCCGTCAGCGGGTCACCCCGGCCGGTCAGTTCAGCGGGTAGACCTTCATCAGGGCCGGGTCGCGGGCGAGTTTGAGACCCGCCTCGAAGCGGCTTGAGGCATTGAGGCGGTCCATCAGTTTGGCGACCGCGCGCTGGACCGTGCGGCGGTGCACGCCCATCTTCCGGGCGATCTGGTCGTCGCTCAGCCCGCTCGCCATCAGCCGGATGACCGTGCGCTCCTGGTCGTTGACCTCCGGGCCCTCGGCGGGCGCGGGCGGCGCGGCGAGGACGACGGGGGAGGCGCGCAGCCAGTAGTCCTCGTACAGCGCGGTGTAGCCCTTCAGGAGGGCGGAGCCGCGGATCAACAGCATGGACTCGCCCGGCCGTTCGGGGTCGCCGGGCACGCACGCGGTGTGCCGGTCGAAGAGCAGGATGTCGAAGGGGGAGTGCTCCAGGAGCCGTACCTCGACGCCGATGTCGAGCAACCGGTGCAGATACCAGGTGTACTTGGGGGAGCGCAGCAGCGACTCGGGGTAGATCACCCGGACCCGGATGCCGCGCGAGGTCAGCTTCGCGTCCTCGTCGAGCGACGCCTCCAGCGCCTCGGCCGGGGGCATCGGACCGGGGTGCATCGAGTCGCAGGCGTCCAGGACGGCGGCGTTGAGGTCCCGCACCGTACGCGTCCTGCGCTTGCGGTCGCCGAGCCGCTCCACCGCGACATCGGCCGAGTCACGGGCCACGGCCGGGCGGAAGACGGTCATCAGGGACTCGGTGACCCGGCGCAACGAGTGCGCGTCCCGCAGTTGCCTGGCGGTGTTCTCGTTGTAGGTGTCCATCGCGTGCGCCATGGCCGCGTCCGGATCGACCGGTTCGACGACCGCGCCCACGATCCGGATCAGGCCCAGCTCGTCCAGCCGCCGCCAGCCGCCCGCGGATTCCGCGGCGTCCAGACCGGCCGCCTCCGCGACCTCCGCGATCCGTCCCTCGCCCATGTCGCGCAGGGTCCGGTAGAGCGTGAGCGCCGCCGCCTCGTCGCGCTGGAGGTGCGCCGCGGACACGGCCGGGTGGTCCGGCGGGACCGGTCCGCCTCTGGACGCGCGCAGCGTCACCGGGATCTCCTCCAACCGCGATCGGCAAACGGTGCGTGCCTCCGCCCGCGTGTACGGCTCGACACTCTATGACGCGACACCGGTGTTCGCAGGGGTGTTCGGGTGGGGCCGGTCGCTCATTGCGGACAACCCGTCACGGACCGCACGGCGAGGCATCCGCACATTGCGAACCCTTTACCCGCGCCGGTGCCGTCCGGGCCTTCAGGTGCCGTCGAAGGCGGCGAACGCCGGGCCGGGGTCGCGGAAGCGCAGCAGCAGCATCGCCGCGTCGTCGTGCAGCGGACCCTCCGTGTGCTGCACCAGATCGGTCCGCAGTGCCTCCAACGCGGCTTCCGGATCCGGGTCCTTGAGGAAGTGCGCGCGCTGCCCCAGCGGATAGAAGGCGCCGGTGTGGTCGCGGGCCTCGGTGACACCGTCGGTGTAGAGCAGCATCTGGTCGCCGGGTCCGAAGGGGACGGCGAACGGCTCGGGAGCGTCACCGCCGTGCACGCCGAGCCCCAGCGGCATCGCGTACTGCGGCGGCTCGGGGAAGCACGCGCCGCCGTCCTGGCGCAGCACCATCGGCGCGGGATGGCCGAAGTTGAGGAGGGTCGCGCCGCGCTCCTCGCTGATCTCGGCGATGATCGCGGTGACGAATTTCTCGCCGCTCAGCGCCCGGTCGGCGGCCCGCTGCACCCGCTCGCCGACGCCCGTCAGGTCCCTTTCGTCGTGCGCGGCCTCACGGAAGGCGCCGAGCACCACGGCGGCGGTCTCCACCGCTTCGAGGCCCTTGCCCTGCACATCGCCGATGATCACCCGCACGCCGACCGGCGACGCGACGACCTCGTACAGATCGCCGCCTATGCGCGCCTCGGCGACGGCGGAGGTGTACGACACGGCCGTGCGCAGATGGCCCGCGCTGCGCGGTACGGGGCGCAGCAGGACCCGCTGGGCGACCTCCGCGATCGACCGTACGTTGGCGAATTCGGTCTCGCGGCGCTGGCGCATCACGGCGGCGATCACTCCGGCGACCGTCACGCCGATCACCGAGGCGAGGGCGCTGAAACCGCGCCGCTCCTCGAACAGGCCGTCGTAGACGCCCAGGGCGCACACGAGCGCGACGGCCAGGGCCCCGACCAGGGCGGTCCGCCGCCAGCCGCCGACCAGACCGGAGAAGGCGGGGCCGAGCGAGACCAGCGGCAGCAGGCCGATACTGGTACCGACGCTCACGTCCACCACGGCGACCACGGCCATGAACACGTACGGCAGCGCGGTGAGCACCGGCGGTGTCCGCCCGGCGACCGACACCTGCGGCGAGAGGTCGGAGTGGGGCGTCGGGAGGCGGCGGCCGAAGGATATTCGTCGTGTCACGGCCACCTCCCTCTCCCCGGCTCAGGCTAGGCAGATGATCCGGGGCCGGAGGAACACACCCTACTCATTGTCACCTGTTCAGGGGACGACTCGCACCTGTGAACACCCTGAGATCTCCCGTCCCTCCCTTCCGGCGCGTCGCAGGTAGGTGCGGGTCCGGTGCGGGTCCGGGGCGGCGCCCACGGGCTGAGCGGAGGGCTCCCCGGCTCAGGCGGAGGTCTCCAGCAGCCGCCGCAAATCCTCGGCCATCCGCAGCGCCGCCGCGCGCCCGTCACCGCCGAGCGAGCCGCTGTCGGCGGGCCGCGCGCGGTCCACGACCACCCGCAGCGCCGCCGCCGCGTGCCGGGCGAAGAGCGCCAGCAGATCCAGTTCGTCCAGGCTCGACCTGGACTGCGGCACGGGATCGAGGACTTCCAGCACCCCCAGCACCCGGTCACCGTGCGTCAGTGGCGCGGCCATCAGCGAATCGGGCACGTACTCCGTGGACTCCGCGAAGTCCCGGTCGAAGGACGCGCTGTGCGACAGGTCGTCCACCACCATCGGCTCACCCGAGGAGACCACCCATCCCGCGATCCCACTCTCGGCCGGGAAACGCCGCCCCACCAGGAAGCTCTCGCCCTGGCCCGAGACGGCCTGGAAGACCAGCTCGTGGCTCGACTCGTCCAGCAGGAACACCGAACTGGCCTGGGCGCCGAAGATGGCCCGTGCCGTGTCGACCACCGACTGCATCAACTCCTGCGACAGCGGATCCGTCGCTGTGTTGCTCTGTGTCACGAAGCACCCCTGATGCCCAGTTGGACGTTGGCCGCGGAAAGGTAGAGCGCGTTCTTGAGCTGGAAGGTCGTCATCCGGCGGTGCCGGGACAGAATGCGGGCGCAGAGCCCGGCGATGTACGGCGTGGCGAAGCTGTTGCCCGTCGTCCTGATCGTCGCCCCGCCGAGCCAGGCCACCTGGACGTTCTGGCCCGGCGCGAAGAACTCGACCGGCGGGCTCGGGTTGTACAGGTGCAGATCGGGATCGTCCTCCTGGTGGCTGCCCACCGAGATCACCGAGGCGAAGCGCCACGGGTAGCTCTCCACCGGAGTGTTGTGCGCGGAGGCGACGATCGCCGTCCCCCGGAAGTACGCCTCGTCGGCGAGGACCCGCAACTCCTCGGCGAACTGCGGCCTCGTCGTGGACAGGCTGAGATTGATCACGTCGAAGCCCTGCCGGATCGCCCAGCGCAGTCCCGCGAGCAGGACGTCGCCGGTCCCGCCGAACCCCTTGCCGAGCACCTGCACGCTGTACAGCTCGCAATCCGGCGCGGTCCTGCGGATGATGCCCGCGCAGGCCGTGCCGTGCCCGCAGGTGTCGGTCGCCGTCGTCTCGACCACGCTGGTGCCCGTCTCGTCCTTGCGCACCGTCCACGCGCCGTCGACCGGGCCGATCAGCGGATGGCCGTCCTCGACACCCGAGTCCACCACGCACACCCGCACCCCGGCGCCGCGCGCGTCGTCCCAGCTCCGGTCGAGCGCGGGCAGCTCGCCGTCGGCGGTGATCAGCACGTCCTCGGGGCGCTTGCCGCGCAGCGTCCAGGTGAGTCCGGGGCCGGCGCCGTGTTCGGCGGTTTTCATCAGCAGCCTTTCGCGTTCTGGCGTTGTCGCCTTCCGATGCGGTGGTGGCCCGAGAGGCCGGGGCGGGAGCGGACGGGCGCCGGTCGGCGCCCGCGGCTCCGGTGCCCCTGGTCCTGGCGCCTCACGGCGGACCCTCCCGCCATCGCACGGCGCGGCGCGCCCCCGGCACATGGCCCTTGGCGCCGAAGTGCCGGGCGGCCTGCGCGGCGGCGCTCGCGGACTCCTCGGTCCGGCCCGCCAGGCGCAGCACGTCGGCCCGGTCGAGCCAGGCCACCGCCAGGACGACGGGCGAGTCGGTGCCGGACGCGGTCCGCACCGCCCGCTCCGCCAGCGGTGCGGCCTCCTCGGCCGCGCCGCGCGCCGCGGCGATCCTGGCCAGCAGCCCGTCGAGGTCGGCGGCGTCCGAGGCGGCGAGTGCCGTGTGTCCGGGGTCCGGCGCGGTGGCCAGCCTGGCCGCGGCCTCGTCGTGACGGCCCGCGTCCACCAGCAGCCGCGCCGCGTCCCTGGCCACCGCGTCCCGCAGGGCCTCGGCCTGCAACTCCCGTGCGGCGCCGCCCGCTTCGTCCAGCAGACCGAGCGCCCGGCTCCCGTCGCCCGCCAGCGTCGCCACGGCCGCGGCGAACAGCGGCAGCACCACCCGGCCCTCGGCGTAACCGAGTTCACCGGCCAGCCGCTCCGCCCCGGCGAGACAGGCGTGCGCGTCGTCCCAGCGCTCCTGGAGCGCGAACAGCACGGCCAGCGGGCAGTTGAGGGTCAGCCGTACGGTGGGGCGACGGTCGCCGTGCTCCGCCAGCAGGCGGCGACTGCGCGAGACCGCCGAGGGGACCGGCTCGGGCCCGCGCCACAGCGAGACGCCGATCGCGCCCAGCGCCAGGGCCCGTTCGGGCTCGGCGCCCGAGCGGCGCGCGTGGTCCAGGGCGCGGGAGAGCAGGACATCGGCCTCGCCGTGCCTGCCGTGCAACTGCCGCTCCTGCGCCAGCCGGATGCACGCCCGTGCCTGCCCGAGGTCGTCGCCCGCGCTCTCGAAGACCGGCAGCGTCCGCTGGGCGACGCTCCCCGCGCTGCTCCCGTCGGGGGCCGCCGACACCGCGGCCAGGGCGAGGTCGGCGTGCGCGGCCTCCACCGGCCGCACCGCGTCCCCCGGCGTGGCGTCCGCGGCGGCGAGCACGCGCAGCAGCAGCGCCCGGCCCTCGTCCGTCCGCCCGGTCGCCAGCAGCACGTCACCGAACCGCCGGGCCGCCGCGGCCCACTCCGGCTCGCCCTCGACGGTCAGCTCCACCGCCCGCTCCAGCAGCCCGCCCGCCCACGCGAGATCCGAGCGCGCGAGCGCCCTGGAACCGCCCTCGATCAGCAACGCGGCCGCCCGCAGGCGCAGTTCGTCCGTCTGCGGGCCGAGCGTGCCCAACTCGGCGCGGTAGCGGTAGGCGCGCTCCAGGTGGCCCGCCACGGCGGCGGCATCCTCGGCGCCGCGCGTACCGGGAGCGCCACCGCCGAACAGGACACCGCCGTACGGGGCGGCGCCTTCCCCCGCGCTCCCCGCCGCCGTGCCGCCGCCCGCCAGCCGCGCGGACAGCGCCGCCGCGGCCCGCTCGTGCCGCTCCGCCCTCGTCCGCTTGGCCATCGACTGATACGTGACCTCGTGCACGAGACCGCTGCTGAAGCGCAGCCGGTACGGGGAAGGCCCCTGCCGGTCCGCGGGCCGCAGCAGGCGGTGACTGCTGAGCATGCCGAGCGCCGCGCCGACCGCGCCGTCCAGCGCCGGGACGCCGGAGCCGGTCTCCGCCGAGGGCGGGTCCGCGTCGTGCAGCGCGCCGCCGGGCGCGCCTTCCCGGTCCCCGCCCACCAGCTCGGCCACCTCGTCGGCGCTGAACTCCCGTCCCACCACGGCCGCGATGTCCAGCGCCGCGCGCTCCGCCCGGCCGAGCGCCCCGATCCGGGCGCCGAGCAGCGCCTGCAAGGTGGTCGGCACATCGCCTCCGCCGTCGGGGCGGTAGCCGGACTCGGGCTGCGCGAGAGCGGCGATGAGCTGTTCCAGATAGAACGGATTGCCGCCCGCGGACTCCAGCACCTGCGGCGGCACGCCCGTACCCCCCTCTTGGGACGGCGCCCCGCCGTCCCAGTGCGCCCCGACCTCGGTCAGCGCTTCGGCCACCGCCTCGGCCTCCGTCGCCGTCAGACCGGGCAGCGTCAAGGAGAGCGAGCGCGGGCCGCCCTCGCCCCAGCCTGCGCCGCGGTCGAGCAGATCGGGGCGGGCGGCGCAGACGAACAGCACAGCGGACGCGGTGAGTTCGGCGCTGAGCGCGCTGACCATCGTCAGCAGCGGGTCGCTCGCCCACTGGAGGTCGTCCAGCACCAGCACGACCGGCCGCCTGCGCGCGAGCGCGGCCAGCAGACCGGTCAGCGCCGCGCAGGTGTCGTCGGTCGACGGATTCGGTGTGCCGTCCTCCAGCAGCCCGGCCGACAGTACGGCCAGCGCCGCGTCGATCTCCTGGCGCTCGGGCGAGGGCTCTCCCGCGCGCGCCGGGGCCTGGGCGATCTCCGGGAAGGCGTCCAGGAGTTGGCTCACGGCGTCGGCCAGCGGCGCCAGGCTGCCGCGTTCACCGTACGTGCGGCAGCGGCCCGAGCCGTAGCGGAAGGCGCGGCCCGACCGTTTGCGCCACTCGTGGATCAGCCGGGTCTTGCCCATCCCGGCCTCACCGAGGACCGTCACCAGATTCGGGCCACGACCGGCGCGGTCCGCGACGGCGCGGAACGTCGCCCACAGAGCGTCCAGTTCACGGTCCCGGCCGACGAAGGGCACATCGAAGCGGCGGGTCAGCTCCGGCTCCTCCTCGACCACGTCCAGCAGCCGATAGGCGGTGACCGCGTCCTCCTTGCCCTTCAACCGCAAAGGGCCGACGCGCTCGGTGACCGCTGTCGCCCCCGCGGCCCTGCGGCTCTCGGGACCGATGAGGACCTCGCCCTCACCGGCGTTCTGCTCCAGCCGGGCCGCGACGTTCACCGTCTCGCCCGACACCAGCGCCTGACGGGACGACACATCCGAGGCCGTCACCACCGGGCCGGTGTTGATGCCGATCCGGACACCGATCCGAATGCCGAGCGTCGGCTCCAACTCCGTTTCGTTGAGCCGCTGTATGGCGTCGAGCATCGCCAGGCCCGCGGCCAGCGCCCGCGCCGCGTCGTCCTCGTGCGTCACCGGCACGCCGAAGACGGCCATCACCGCGTCGCCGATGAACTTCTCGACCGTGCCGCCGAACTGCTCCAGGCACTCGCGCATCAGGTCGAAATAGCGCAGCACCACCGTGCGCAGCGTCTCAGGGTCGAGCACACCGGACAGCGCCGTCGATCCGACGAGGTCGCAGAAGACGACGGAGACGACCTTGCGCTCCTCGACCGCCGTCACGGGTGCGGGGGAGTCGGCCGGTGTGCCGCAGGACGGGCAGAAGCGCGCGTCCTGCGGCAGGTCGCCGTCGCACGAGGCGCAGCGCGTGGTCATCTCGTCTCCCCGTCCCTTCCCCGTGTCTTCCCGATGGTGTGGACCCCGGTCTCTTCCCGATCGCGTGGACCCCGGTCGCGGGGAGATGTCAGAAGAGCGCCCCGCCGGCGATCTCGCTGTGGGCCTGCACCTCGGGACCCACCTCGTCCAGCCGGGCCTTGATGTCGAGCATCATCGACAGCTCCTGGCTGCTCAGCCCGCGCAGCACCTCGCGCTGTTCGTCGGTGAGTTCGCCGACGCCGAAGCCGTGCGACTCCAGCACCACCAGCGCGTCGTCGGCTCCGTCGCCTGCCCGCTCCGCGCTCTCCCCGCCCCGCGCCGCCGTGTCACTCATGAGGTGTACGTCCCTTCCCTGAGGTGTTCCGGCTCCGCTGTCCGGCCGATGCGCGCGAAAAGCTCCACAAGTCCGTCCACGGTGTGCAGCGCGCTCATCACGACCGCGCGTACCTGGGCCTGGTCCAACGGCAGCGCGTCGAGCAGCGCGAAGAGCGCGGCGGTGTGCCCGGTGTCCAGTTCGGCGTGGCCGCGTACCGTGCGCAGCGCCGCCTCCGGCACGCCCGCGGCGGCGATCCGGTCCGCCAGCCAGGGCGCGGGCGCGTTGCTCTCCAGCACCGCGATGTAGCCGAGCAGCGCTACCGGATGGTGGTGCTCGATCCAGTAGTACTGCGCGCCCGCCAGGCGCGCGACGGCGGATATGGGCTGCTCGGCGAGGACCGCCGCTGGTTCCCCGCCCAGCGCGGTGATGTCACCGAGCAGCCAGTCGTCGTGGCCGCGCTCCTCCTCGATGTGCTCCCGCAGATAGTCCGTGAGCGGCTCGCACAACGGGTCGCGCGGGCCGAATTCCGCCAGCCGCGCCACCGCCCGTTCCATCAGCGGCACCGAGGCGCGGACGACTCCGTGCATCACCGTCAGATACGTGGCGTAGCGCGCGGCGAGTCCGGGCGGTCGCCACACGGCCGCGGTCGTCGCCCGCACGGCGGGGGCCGTCAGCAGCAGCCGGACCCGCAGCGCGGCGCCCGCGCCCGCCGTGCCGACCGTGGTCATCGCCGCGCTCCGGGCAGGTCGACCAGGTCCGCGTAGGGCGCGCAGCCGTGCCGCCGCACCAGCGTGGCCGCGCCCGCCTCGACCTGGCCGCGGGCCGCGTACCGGTCGAGCAGCGCCCCCACGGGCCCGCTGGCCGCCGCACTCGCCGCGGCCAGCGCCTCCGGGTGGTCACCGAGTGCCCGGCAGCCCGCGCAGTAGTCGGGGGGCGCGGTCGCCTGCTCCGCGCCGCCGTACCGGTGCAGGAGGTGGGCCGGGCCGACCGTCCTGATCATCCGCAGGACCGGAGAGGTACGGGCCCCTACGGCGACCGACTGCCAGTCGTCGGTGGCGATGTGACCGAGCGTCAGGTGACGCGGGGCGGGCCTGCGGTCGACGACCCGCTGATTGCAGCAGGCGACCACCGTGCCGTCGGCGGCCACCACCGGCCACGCGGCCATCGAGCACGGCAGCGCCCGCTCGGGGTCGGGCGCCGCGGCGATGGGCAGCGCGGCACCGGGCAGCGCCGTGTTCGCGGCGGCCCAGGACGCGGCGCGGCCCACCCGGCGCAGGGAGTTGACGAGCATCGGGACGCGGTCGCCGAAGGTACGGCGGATGTCGGCGGTGACGTCCGCGAGGTAGGGGTCGTCGGGGCCGGTGCCGACCAGGTGGAAACTGGTGGCCACTCCGGCGTCCAACACTCGCCGGATCAGGCCGAATACGGACCTGCGGTCGACCTCGCGCTCATGGAAGGCGTCAAGGCTCACCGAGAAGTGGTCGACGGAGGTGGCGGCCCGCCAGATCCGCTCGGGAACGGGCACGGGAACAGGCGCGGAATCGGGCACGGGAGCGGGCAGCGGGCCGGCGCCGGAGGCGAGGTGTCCCGCGCCGTGGTCCGCCCGGCCGACGAAGAAGGCGCCGGTCAGCAACGCCGTCCTGGTGCCCGCTGCGCGCGCCGTGGCGGCGAGGTCGGTCACCAACTCGGGCCGCAGCAAGGGCTCGCCGCCGGTCATCATCAGCACCGCAGGGTGCTCGGCCGGGGTGAAGGTGGAGACGAAGGCGCGCAGCCGGTCTGCGTCCGGCTCGTCCGCGGCCATCGTGGCGGCGGTCGAGCAGTGCGCGCAGTGCAGGGGGCAGCGGCCGGTGACGGTCAGGAGCAGCCCCGCGCCGGGTTCGGGGCGCAGCGTCATGAGTTCGGCGAGTTCCATCGCGTGCTCCCTTCCTCGTCCACCGAAGTCTCGGCGGGGCCGGTTCGAGGTCGGGGTCATGGACGGTTGGGAAACGGTAAATCCGCAGCTCACCGGTGCGCCTGGTGGCGTGTTCCGTCACGTGTGCCCTGCGCCGAAGGCCCCTCAGGCGGTGGCCCGGGGGAGTGGCCGCATCCCCAGGAGGGATTGTTCACGCGCGTAGACTCTTGTCAGGCGCGGGAGTTCGTACCGCGCGGCGTGCGCGGTGACCTCGCTGTCCGGGGCGAGCAGCGCGCCCGCGTCGAGCAGGGACTCCAGCCGGCGCAGCGCGTCGTCCTGGCCGCAGGTGAGCGCCGCCGCGGCCTGCCGCAGCGTGAAGGGCCCCTCCGGCAGGTGCCCCAGCAGGCACAGCGTGGTCCGGTCCGCCGCCGACAGGTCCCGCCACCCGCTCGCCAGCCGCGGCCGTACATCCGTGTCGCCCGCGACCAGTTCGTCCAGTACGGTCCTGCCGTCGGCCAGCCGCGCCGCGTACTCGCCGAGCGGCAGATGGCGTCGTACCGCGAGCTTCAGACCGCTGACCCGGACCGCGAGCGGCAGCATGCCGGTCGCGGTGACGATGCGCCGGGCCGCCTCCGGACAGGCCCGCAGCCGCTCGTGGCCCACGATCCGGCCGAGCAGTTCGAGGCTCTCGCCGAGGTCGAAGGGCGCCAGTTCCAGCCGGTCGGCGGAGACCAGTCCGGCCAACTGCGCGCGGGAGGTCACCAGGACGGCGCTGCCGCCGGAGTGCGGCACCAGCGGCCGTACGGACGCCTCGTCGGCCGCGTCGTCCAGCACCAGCAGGATCCGGCGCGGCCCGAGCCAGTCGCGCCACGCGGCGGCGGCCTCCTCGGCGTCCTCCGACCCGTCGTCGACGGCCGCCGCCCGCTGCCCGGGGAGGTCCGCCATCCGGGCCAGCTCGGCGACCACCGAGGCGGCCGAGCGCGGACGCCCGGCCGCGTCGCGCATCCGGATCAGTACGCGGCCGTCGGGGAACTCCGCGGCGAGCCGGTGCGCGGTGTGCACCGCGAGCGCGGTCTTACCGGTGCCGACCGGCCCGGTGACGACCGCCAGATGCCGGTCACTGCCCAACAGCTTGAGCAGAAAGCGCAGTTGGCGTTCGCGGCCGGTGAAGTCGGCCAGGTCCTGGGGGAGCAGGGCGCCGAGGACTCCGCAGGAGCGCCGCGCCGCGGCCCGCGCGCCGGACGGAGCGAAGGGGCCGCCGGGCTCCTGCGGGCCGCCGTCGAGCATCGAGCGGTACAGCGTCTCCAGTGCGGGGCTCGGCTGGAGCCCGTACTCGACGGCGAGCAGCCGGCGCAGCCCCTCGTACGCGGCCAGGGCCTCCGTCTGCCGCCCCTGGTCGAACAGCGCGTTCATCTGGACGGCCCTGAGCCGTTCGCGCTCGGGGTGACGCTCCACCAGATCGGCGACGGTGTCGGCGACTTCGGTGGCCCGGCCCAGCCGCAACTCGGCCTCGGCCCAGTCCTCGTAGACCTGGAGGTAGCGGCTGTCGAGCCGCTCCGCCTCGGATCTGACGGTGGGGGAGAATCTCAGGTCGTGCAGCGGCGGCCCCTGCCGCAGCCCCATCGCCTCGCGCAGCATCCGGGACGCCGGGCCGAACGCGCCCTGCCCGGCGGCCTCGCGGGCGGATCTGGCCAGGCCCTGGAAGCGCAGCGAGTCCAACTCGTCGTCGCGCACCCGCAGCAGGTAGCCGCCCGGGTGGTGCTCGAGCCGGTCGCCCGCTCCCGCGCGGTCGAGGAGTTTGCGCAGTGCGGAGACGTACACCTGGATGTTCTTGCGCGCGGTGCGCGGCGGATTGCCGTCCCACAAGGTGTCCGTCAACAAGGCCAGCGAGACCGGGGTGTTGGGGCGGCACAGCAGCATGGCCAGGAGCAGCCGCTGTTTGAGCGGGCCGAGCGGGAAGGGGCCTTCGGCCGTGCCGACGGACAGCGGGCCGAGGACGGAGAGCCGCAGACTGACGTGCGCTGGTTCGGCCATATCCGGTTTCACCTTTCCCGCCCGTTGATCCGGAGATGGGATCGTGAGCTGAGATGAATGACATCAGGCAGACGACTTATATCAGATGATGTGCCTGTGGCGAACCGGCAATGCGGGGACTGCTGGTGAGAGTTCGGACCAACCCCGAATCACCTGGGACGATACCGCGCTTATACCGCGGCTTCACCGGTTCCGAAACGGCCGGTCCTAGCTTCTGAGGTGTTCCCACCACCTGCTCGTACCCCGCCCAGAAGAGGAGACGATCATGGCTGATTCCGTCGAGCCCACCAACGAGGACATCGCGGAGACCCCCGAGAACGAGGTCGAGGCGCACGCCGAATCCCCCCTGGACCTCCAGGAGATGGGCGTGAGCAAGCCCGACCAGGGCGAGGGTGTGCTGGGCGGCCTCCAGGCCCCGGGCAGCACGGTCAGCCTGGCCGCCTGCGCCTGACCGAGCTGGGTGGGTGGCGCGTCCTCGCGGACGCGCCACCCACACGTCTTTCCCGCTCGCGTTGTCCTCCGGGGCGGCCCTTCCGACACCTGAGAACCGACAGGAGACGACCATGAGTGATTCCGCCGAATCCGCCGCCGAGGAGAACGCGCCCGAAGGCGCGGACGCCGGCGAGGGCGAATTCGAGGTGGAGGCGCACGCCGAATCCCCCCTGAGCCTCCAGGAGATGGACCCCACGACGTCGGTGATCAGCAGCCCCGTCGCGTCGATGAGCGCGACCAGCGTCGTCGTCTGCTGCTGAGCCGCCGCCCCCTCGCGTCCCACATCGGAGAGGCCCATGATCCCCTTCCCGTTCGTCGTGGCGGACAGAGAGTTCTACGCGCCGCTGGAGACCACCCGTGACCGCGGTGAGATCTACCGGCCCGGGCCGGTACCGGACGGGTGGACCGAGACCCCGTCGGGGATCTGGACCATGTGGCACCGGGGCAAGCAGCTCCGCGGTGTCGAGGACGGCTGGAAGGTGCACGTGTCCGCGCGGCCCGACCGCCTGCCGTACGTCCTCGACACCGTCGCGGCCGTCTGCTTCGAGCAGGACGTCGCCTTCAAGCACCTCGCCGGCAGGCTCTTCTACTGGTGGACCCACCACAAGCAGGCCGCCAGGCAGCAGAGCGGCAAATTCATCGCCGCGTATCCCACCAGCGTCGCCGCGGCCCGTGACCTCATGGAACGGCTGCGCACCGAACTGGCCGACGAGGAAGGCCCGTTCATCCTCACCGACAGGCGGTACCGGGACTCGCGCACGGTCCACTACCGCTACGGGGCCTTCGCCCCGCGCGAGCGCGTCAACGCCGACGGCACCCACACCCTGCTCGTCCGCGGCACCGACGGCGAGTTGGAGGAGGACCGCAGGGGCTTCTCCTTCTACCTCCCGGCGGGCATGACCGACCCCTTCGTCGAGACGCGCCCGGCGCCGAAGTCCTCGGCCGAGCCCGCTGCCGTATCCGCCGAAAAAGCCGTCGCGAAGGCCGGGGCGGAGGCGGGCGCCAATGCCGCCGCCGATCCCGCCCCCGATCCCGTGGACGAGCCCGCCGCCGGCGGAGGCGGGCCGATCGTCTTCCACGGATTCGCCTTCGAAGACGCGCTCCAGTTCACCAACTCCGGCGGCGCCTACCTGGGACGGGAGACGGCCACCGGCCGCAAGGTCTTCATCAAGGAGGCGCGCGCGCACACCGGCGTGGCGATGGGCGACACCACCGCACCCGACCAACTCCGCTCCGAATGGCAGACGTTGACCGCGCTGCACGACGCGGCGCCCGGCCTCGCCCCGGAGCCGCTCGCCTACTTCCGCGAGTGGGAGCACGACTTCCTCGTCACCGAGTTCATCGAGGGCACGACGCTCCAGCGCTGGATGGTCGCCAACCAGGTCATGCTCGGCGTCGACCGCGGACCCGAAGCGGCCGGGGACTACTACGGCCGGTGCGAGAAGCTGTTCGCGGAGATCGAGAGCACGCTGCACCGGCTGCACACGGCCGGCTACCTCTTCGTCGACGTCAGCCCCGGCAATGTGATGGTCACCGAGGACGACGGCATCCGACTGGTCGACTTCGAGGCCGCCCAGCGCCTGGACAGCGACGACACTCCGGTGATGGGCACGCCCGGCTACACCCCGCCCGCCGAACTCGTCGGCGACGATCCGCTGATCCACGACAAGTACGGCCTGGCCGGCCTCGCCCTGCTGCTCATCGGGCCCTTCCACCAGGTGGCGCAGCGCAATCCCGACACCCTCGCGCACCTGCGCCGCGAACTGCTGGAGCGGGCGCCGCTGCCGGAGCCGCTGTGGCAGCGGGCCGTCGCGTATCACCGGCCGCGGCCCGCGGCGGAGGGCGTCACCCCCATCCCGACGCCCGAGGAAGTCGCCGCGGACCCGCTGCGGCACCTGGCCGACCTGCGCGACCGTACCGCCGACGCCATGGTGGCCATGGCCGACCCGGCCCACCCCGACCGGGTGTTCCCCACCATCGCCGAGGGCTACCAGAGCAACACCCAGTGCCTGGCCTTCGGCACCGCGGGCGTCGTGCACGCCCTGACCCGGGCGGGCCGCGCGCTGCCGGACGGCGTGCTGGAGCGGCTGCGGCACGACGCGCTCGGCGGCGTCGGGAAACTGCCCCCGGGGCTGTTCGCGGGCACCGCGGGCATCGCATGGGTGCTCGCCGACCAGGGGATGCTGGACGAGGCGAGGGATCTGCTCACCGCCGCCGACCGCCACCCCATCATCGCCTCCGGAGCGTCGGCGACCCTCTACGGCGGCACCTCGGGGGTCGCGCTCACCCACCTGGCGATGTACGGCCACACCCGCGACGAGCACCACATCGACCGGGCCCTGGAGCTGACGGCGGCGCTGCCGGCCGACGCCGACCTCACCCCGTACCTCGGCGCCAACGACGCCACCGGCCTCGTGCACGGCCGCACCGGGATCGCGCTGCTGCTCCAGCAGCTCGCCGCCGTGACCGGCGCGGACGACGAACTCGCGCGCGGCGTCCGGCTGTTGCACGCCGAGCTGGACCGTGCCACGGAGCCGGACTCGCCGGGTCTCGCCTTTCCCATCTCGGCCACCGACAACCGCAGCCTGCCCTACCTCTACTGCGGTTCCGCCTCGATGGCGCACACCGTCACCCGCTACACGCGGTCGGTGGACGACGAACGGCTCGCCGACGCGCTGCCCCGGCTGCTGACCTCGACGCGCACCACCTACACCGTGATGTCGGGGCTGTGGCAGGGACTGTCCGGCCTCGGCCTCGGTCTCGCGGAGTACGGGCGGCTGACCGGTGACGACCGGGGCCGGGACGACGCGATCCGTGCGGCGTGCGGGCTGTTCAAATTCGCGGTGCCGCACGAGACCGGTATCCGTTTCCTCGGCGACCAGCTCATGCGGTTCAGCGCCGATCTGTGGAGCGGTTCGGCCGGGGTGCTGCTGTTCCTGTCGCAACTCCTCGCCCCCGCGCCCGACCCGCTGTTCACCGTGGACGCACTCGCCGGCGCGTACTCCCGTTCCGTCGCGGCCCGTTGAGGTGAACTGATGAGCCACCAGGAAATCGCCGAGCCGGCGCAGGCGCCCGAGAGCGCCGGCCCGGGGGACCCGGGCAACGCCGTCGGACGTGACGTCAGTCTCTACTGGTGCGGGCAGACGGCCTCCGCCTTCGGCTCGACCTTCACCGCCATCGCGCTGCCCGTCGTGGCCGTCGTGCACCTCCACGCCTCGCCCGGCGCCATCGGCCTGATCAGCGCCGCCACGACCGCGCCGATCCTGCTGCTCGGCTTCCCCGCGGGCGCGCTCGCCGACCGCATCGCCCATCCTCGCCGCACGCTCGTCCTGCTGGACCTGATCTGCGCGGCGGCCATCGGCGTGGTCGCGCTGGGCCTGGCCGTCGGCGCCATCTCGCTGCTGTGGCTCGGCCTGCTCTGCGTGATCATGGGAGCCTCGTCCACCCTGTCCGCGGCCGTCTACTTCCTGCACCTGCGCCAACTCGTCGGCCCCGAAGGCATCGGCGGTGCGCGCGCCAGACTCCAGGCAGGACAGTACGGCGCCGCGCTCGTCGGACGCCTGCTGGCCGGTCCCGCCATCGCGGTGCTGGGCGCCGCCGCCGCGCTGTCGGTCGACGTGGCGAGCTATCTGCTCAGCGCGACCGCGCTGATGACGATGCGCTCACCCGACATCGTGCCCCGCGGGCCCGCACCGTCGGTCCTCACCATGATGCGCGGCGCCATGGCGGGCATGCGGGTCTTCACCGGTGACGCCTTCCACCGCGCGCTGGGCCTGTTCATCGTGGTGCCCGCCGCGACGATGGCGGGCGTGACCGCCCTCACCGGCCCGTTCCTGCTGCGGGTGATCCATCTGCCGACCGCCGCCTACGGTTCCCTGTTCGCGCTCTCGGGGCTGATGGGCCTGGGCGGTTCCGCCGTCGCCGCACGGCTGCTCGCCCCGGGCCGCGACCCCCGGCGGGTGATGCTGATGTCCTTCACCGGCGCGGTGGTGTGCAGCCTGCTGCTGCCGCTGGCGGCGGGACCGCTGCCCCTCGCCGCCTTCTGCGCCGCGATGGGCATCGGGCTGCCGGTCTTCTTCGGCGCCGTCGCCAATGTGGCCGTCAGTTCCGTGCTCGTCGCCGACATGTCGGAGGACACCCTCGGCCGTGCGATGGCCGCGCTCCAGGTGTGCCTGGCGGGGGCGGGCCTGATCGGGGCGGTGGGATGCGGTCTGCTCGGTGACCTGGTCGGGGTACGCGGCGCGCTGTGGGTCATGGGGCTGACAGCCCTCGGCTGCGTGGCCCTGAGTCTGCCGTCCGCGCTGCGCGCCGCACGGCGGTCCCACGACGCGGCGCAGCCGTCACCGGCCTCCGTTTGACCCAAGACCCCGTCGCCGTCCGGCGGCGGACCACCGGAAGTCCCATGGACGAGAGACGAGGAAACACCCATGAACGAGGTGCTCAGGCTCCAGGCGCTGGGGAGCGAGAAGGACCAGGGCAAGGCGAATCTCCAGCCGATCAGCGTGGCCGGCAGCACGCTCAGCGTGGTGTGCGGATGGGACTGCGTCTGGGGCAGTTCCCTGCGCATCGCGCAGGAGCCGCAGGGCCCCGGCCTGCTGAACCCGGCCTGACCGACCCGCCCGACCGCACCGGTCGGGCGACAACTCCCTTGCCTCGTAGGCCAATCGGCGGCGGTGTCCGGCACGACGGACACCGCCGCCGCCGTATGGGCGCACGCAAGCGGACCATTCCGGCGGCTGTGTGTACCAGCTAGGATGAAGCCGGACACGGGACGAACCCATACTGGCTGCACCGACGAAGGGGAGGCGGGCGATGGGCGAGAACGACTCGCGGGCCCCCTCCGCGTCGACGCTGGCCGACAAGATCGACGCCCTGTTCCGGGTCGTGCGACGGCCCAACCGTGAGCCGTACAGCCATGAAGAGGTCGCCCGCGCCTGCCGCGAGGCCACCGGCGAGAGCTTCTCCGCGACCTACCTGTGGCAGTTGCGCACGGGCCGTCGCGACAATCCCACCAAGCGTCATCTCGAAGCCCTGGCACAGTTCTTCGACGTGCCGGTCGGATACTTCTTCGACGACGAGCAGGGCGCCGCCATCGCCAAGGAGCTTGAGCTGCTCGGCGCGCTGCGCGACGCGGGCGTCCGCAGCATGGCCCTGCGCGCGGTCAACCTCTCCCCTGAGGGCGCGGCCACGATCAGCGACATGATCGATGTGCTCGCCCGCAGGGAGCGTGGCTCTCCCAGCCGCGAACCCTGACAGCGCCTGAAGTGCACGCAGCGCTTGAAGTGCGCGAACTCTTCGGTGAGATCTCGCGGTTCCACCCGGCGGACAAGGGGACAGCGTGTGAGACGTGTGCGACGTGACCGGAGCCGAGCTCTGTGGCACAGATGTCAGCGGACGGTCGACGGGCTCGACCTGCCCAATCCGTTCGACGCGACGGTCTTCATCGGGATGCTCGCGGTCGCCCGCGGCCGTCCGATCGAACTCGTGCCCGTCTCCTCCCGGCCCCACACACCGTGCGGCCTGCTGGTGACCACCGACCACGGTGACTGCATCCTCTACGCCGCCGACACCAGCGCGCTGCACCAGCAGCACATCCTGCTGCACGAGGCGGCCCACCTGGTCTGCGGCCACCACGAGACCGCGCCCGCGGCGTCGGCCGCCGCCCAGGTCCTGTTACCGCACTTATCGTCGTCCCTGGTCCAGCGGGTACTCGGCCGCAGTGTGTACACCGAACCGCAGGAGCAGGAAGCCGAGTTGGTCGCTTCGCTGATCCTGACCCGTACCGCCCGCCCGTTGGGGAACACCGTCCCCGTGCCGCCGCCGCATCCGCAACGAACGCGTCTGGACAGGTTGTTCGGCATACCGGAGGACCGCGCGTCGGGCCGCCGTGATGGCTGATCTCCTGTCGTTCGTCTCCGCCGCGTTCTTCCTGGTCTTCGGTGTCCACCGACTGGTGATCACCCGCCGGCCGTGGTCCGATTCCGCGCAGCGCTACGTCTACGGCTTCGCGCTGTGCCTGGGCTCGGGCATGCTGTTCAACACCCCCGCCCTCACGAAGGCGTTGTCCTCCGACACGACCTTCGACAACCTGGTCAACCTGGGCATCCACGACGTGAAGATGGTCGGTTTCGCCTTCCTCGTCCTGGTGGCCTACGCGCTCAAGTCCCCTGCGGCGGCGGCCCCGCGTGCGGTGCGCCTCCAGATGTGGGCGGCCGGTGCGGTACTGGCCGTCTCCACCGCGCTCTACCTGGTGGCCGACCCCGCCATCGCGGGCGACACGCTGACCGTCTCCTCCGGCCACCGGTGGGCCCTGGCGTCGTACAACGCGCTCTTCGCCCTCTACGGTTCGTGGTGTCTGGCCGTCCTGGCCAGGGAACTCGCCGACCACGCCGCTCGGACCGCCCCCGGGCTGCTGCGTACGGGACTGCGGCTGATGCTGCTCGCCGCCGCGGTCGGCGCGGTGTGGACGCTGTGGGCGCTGGACGACGTCATCGCGGACCTGCGCACCGGCAGCCAAGGCGTCGCCGAGGACGTGGTGTCCTCCGTGCTCGGCGCGGTCACCGCGGCGCTCGCCACCGGAGGGGCCACCACCACGCTGTGGGTCGGCGCGCTCGGCGCCCCCATGCGGTGGCTGCGCGCCTACCGCAGCCACCGGGCGCTGGAGCCGCTGTGGTCGGCGCTGCACAGCGAACTGCCCGAGATCGCCCTCGACCCGTCGGCCGCCGACCGCCGACCGGGCCTGCGGCAGGCCGAATTCGCCCTCTACCGCAGGGTGATCGAGATCCGCGACGGCCATCTCGCGCTGCGCCCGTACTTCGAGTCCGGCGTCACGGCCTGGACCGACGGACGCGGGGGAGACGACGGCAGCGAGGTGACCGGCGGCGGCGACGCGATCGACTGGGCCGACGAGCGCGGCCGTGACCGGCGGGCCGTGCTCGAAGCGGCCACGATCGCGGCGGCGTTGGAGAACAAACGCGCCGGGCGGCTGTGCGAGGGCACCGCCGCTGAGCGGTTCGCGCCCCCCGGCCACACCCCGCCCACGGTCCCCGGCACGGTGGAGGCCGAGGCGGCCTGGCTGCTGGAGGTGACGGCCGCCTTCAC
Organism: Streptomyces sp. NPDC088197; assembly: GCF_044741185.1. Classification (NCBI taxonomy): domain Bacteria; kingdom Bacillati; phylum Actinomycetota; class Actinomycetes; order Kitasatosporales; family Streptomycetaceae; genus Streptomyces; species Streptomyces sp. NPDC088197. Next base: position 30,857 of record NZ_JBIUSD010000004.1, on the reverse strand, counting down.
CTCGTCCCCCACGGTCGCCGCCGTACGCCACCGCACCCGTACGACCGCCGCAGCCCATACGGCCGGGGTCCGCGCGTCCGAGGCCCGCATGCCCGAAGCCCGCAACGGCTGAGCCGACCCTCAGACGTCCTGTCCCGCGACCCCGTCGGCGTCCTCCGACAGCTCGAACCACACCGTCTTGCCCTCCGACTCCGGCCGTACGCTCCACTGCTCGGACAGGATGTCGAGCAGGACGAGGCCGCGGCCCGAGGACGCCATCTCGCCCGGGGTGCGCTGGTGGGGCAGTTCGTCACCGCTGTCGGAGACCTCGACGCGCAGCGTGCGGTTGCCGGGCTCGCCCGAGATCGAGGCCATCAGGGCCGCCGTCTGGTCGGTGTGCACCAGCACGTTGCCCAGCAGCTCCGACGCGAGGAGCACGGCGGTGTCCACCTGGTCGGGCTGCGCCCAGTCGTGCAGCAGCGCCCGCAGCTCGGAGCGCGCCTCGGCCAGGCCCTCGGCCTCGTCCTGCTCGATCGTGGTCAGGATGCGCCGAACGGGTCGCACAGGGCGCTGGACGCCGGTGTCGCGGCGCAGCATGAGCAGCGCGATGTCGTCCTCGTTGCGCGGGCTCAGCCGCTCCTCGCCGTTCTCGGTCACCGGGCCGACCACGCTCTGGATCAGCCGGTCGGCCATCCCCTCCAGGTCGGAGGTCGGGCCGGGCGACAGCGCGTCCCGCACCCGGTTCCAGCCGGTGTACATGTCGTGCCCGCCGGTCTCGATGAGCCCGTCCGTGCAGAGCATCATGATCTCCCCGGCCTGGAGCTCCAGTACGTTGACCGGGTAGTCGTCCTCGTCCGGCATCAGGCCGAGCGGCAGCCCGCCCCTGATGTGCTTGATCATGCAGGTGCCGTCCGGCATGCGCAGCACGGGGTGCGGATGCCCGGCCCGCGCCACGTGCAGCGTGCCCGCCGCCGGGTCCGCCTCGATGTAGATGCAGGTCGCGAATCTGTCCCCGTCCAGCGAGGTCAGGAAGCGCGACGTCCGCGACAGCACCGCGTCCGGGCCGTGCCCCTCGGCGGCGTACGCGTGCACGGCGGTCCGCAGCTGGGCCATCAGGCTCGCCGCGTGCAGGTCGTGGCCCTGCACGTCGCCGATGACCAGTGCCAGACGGCCCGAGGGCAGGTCGATGATGTCGTACCAGTCGCCGCCCACCACCAGCCCGCCGCCGGTCGGCACGTACCGCGAGGTCACGGTCATCCCGCGGTACACCGACGCGCCCCGCCCCATGCTGCTGCGCAGCCCGCGCGACAGGGCCAGCTCCGCCTCGCCGGTGTGCGTCCGCTCCAGGGCGCGGGAGATCAGCCGGGCGAGGGTGACCAGCGTGCTGCGCGTGTCGCTGTCGAAGTCGACATCGTCCAGGAACGCCACCAGCCACACCCCGGTGATCCGGCCCGTGCTCACCAGCGGCAGGAACGCCCACGACCTGCTGCCCTTGCGGGCCGCGAGCCGCCACGTCGTCGGAAAGCGGTCGCGGTACTCCTCGACCGTGGGCAGATACACCGGGCGGCCGGTGCGCAGCACCTCCGCCGCCGGATAGTCGGTGGTGATCGTCATACGGACGGTCCGGCTGCCGCTGGTCCGGTACCCGTACCGCCCGATCAGGTTCAGCGACCGCTCGGTGACGCCGAACAGGGCCGTGCCGTCCATCGGGAACTCCGGCGAGGTGAGCGACGCCAGAGCCATGAAGACCTCGTCCACGGAGGTCGCCTCGGCCAGGGCGCGGCCCGCCTCCAGCATCCGCACATCACGGTGCCTGCCCGCGTCGGTGGGGGCGCGGGCGGCGCCGTCCCGCTCACCGTCCTCGCCCGGCGCGGGCCTGCGGGTCCTCTCGTGCGGGCCGGTCTCGTTCAGGGCATCGATCTGACGCAGTTCGGCGGCCTGCTCGGCGGCGCGCCCCGCCGTCCGGTCGTCCGCCGGGGGTCCCTCGTCACGATCGTTCATCCACGGCCCCTTCGACTCATCCGCCGTCCCGTCGCTTCGTCGTTTTGTCCGCTTGTCGTCCGTACCATGCTCCGTCGAGTCGGCCGTCCGTGCAGCGCGGTGTACGCCGTGACCGGCCGTCCGGCTGGCGGGCCCGCTCGCGCCGTACTAAGACAGGAGGTGTGCCGGACCGCGTTCACGGGGCAGGGGAGCAGACGGACGCGAAGACCTGAGAAGGGACGGATGTCGTGGCACGACCCAGGATTCTCGTGGTGGGCGCCGGTTTCGCAGGAGTGGCGTGCGTACGCCGCCTGGAGCGGTCGCTCGCCGCCGACGAGGCGGACGTCTCACTGGTCACACCGTTTTCGTACCAGCTCTACCTGCCGTTGCTCCCCCAAGTGGCCTCCGGGGTGCTGACCCCGCAGTCCATCGCGGTGTCGCTGCGCCGCAGCAGCAGGCACCGCACCCGGATCATCCCCGGCGGGGCCGTGGGAGTGGACACCAAGGCCAAGGTCTGCGTGATCCGCAAGATAACGGGCGAGATTTTGAACGAGCCGTACGACTACATCGTGCTGGCGCCCGGCAGCGTCACCCGCACCTTCGACATCCCCGGACTGCTGGACAACGCGCGCGGCATGAAGACGCTCGCCGAGGCCGCGTACATCCGCGACCACGTCATAGCGCAGCTCGACCTCGCGGACGCCAGCCAGGACGAGGCCGAGCGGGCCTCCCGGCTCCAGTTCGTGGTGGTCGGCGGCGGCTACGCGGGCACCGAGACCGCCGCCTGCCTCCAGCGGCTGACCAGCAACGCGGCCAAGCGCTACCCGCGCCTCGACCCGAAGCTGATCAAGTGGCACCTGATCGACATCGCCCCGAAGCTGATGCCGGAACTGGGCGACAAGCTGGGCAGGAGCGCGCTGGAGATCCTCGGCAAGCGCGGCATCGAGGTCTCGCTCGGGGTGTCGATCGCGAAGGCGGGCCCCGAGGAGGTCACCTTCACCGACGGCAGGGTGCTGCCCTGCCGCACCCTGATCTGGACCGCGGGCGTCGCCGCGAGCCCGCTGGTCGCCACGCTCGACGCCGAGACGGTACGCGGCAGGCTCGCGGTCACCCCCGAGATGACCGTGCCGGGGCTCGACGGCGTCTTCGCGCTGGGCGACGCGGGCGCGCTGCCCGACGTCACGAAGGGCGAGGACGGCGCGATCTGCCCGCCCACCGCGCAGCACGCCATGCGGCAGGGCCGCACGATGGCCGACAACATCCTGGCCACCCTGCGCCACCGGCCGCTCACGCCGTACGCGCACAAGGACCTCGGCCTGGTGGTCGACCTCGGCGGCAAGGACGCGGTCTCCAAGCCGCTCGGCATCGAACTGCGCGGCCTGCCCGCCCAGGCGGTCGCCCGCGGCTACCACTGGTCGGCGCTGCGCACCAACGTCGCCAAGACCCGCGTCATGACCAACTGGCTGCTCAACGCGGTGGCGGGCGACGACTTCGTCCGCACCAACTTCCAGTCCCGCAGCGCCGGCACCCTGCGCGACTTCGAGTACACCGACACGTATCTGACGCGCGAGGAGATCCTGGAGCACACCAGGGGCATGGTCGCGGGCGGCTGACGGCGGCGGTCGCCGGACGTTACGGTCGCCGTACACATCGGGCCGTCGCATACGGCGGGCCGCCGCGTCCGCCGGGAGGACGGAGAGCGTGAGCACGGGTACGGGTACGGAGCCGGTCACCGGCACGGGTGTCGTGGACGAGGCGGTACGCGGCAGGCCCGCGCCCGCCCTGCGCGGCCTGGTCGGCTGGTACTCCGGCTACCGGCAGCGCGGCGTGCCACCGACCAGGCACCGGGGGCTGCCGTCCCCGTACCTGACGCTGATCCTCACGCTCGACGAACCGCTCACCATCGCCGCCCACCCCGACCCGGCGGAACCGCCAGGCGACTTCTCGGCGCTCGTCGGCGGCCTGCACACCGCACCCGCGCTGATCAGCGTGCCCGGCCGCCAGTCCGGCGTGCAGATCGCCCTCGACCCGCTGGGCGCCCGCGTCCTGCTCGGGCTGCCCGCGGGCGCGCTGGCCGGAGCGGATCTCGCCGCGCAGGACGTGCTCGGACCGTCGGTCGCCGACGTCCTGGACCGGCTGCGGGCCGCCCCGGGCTGGGCGGGCCGCTTCGCCGTCGTCGACGCCTGGCTGCTGGACCGGGCACGCGCCGACCCGCGCGCGGGCGTACGGCTGCATCCGGAGGTACGGCACGCGTGGCGGCTGCTCGCGGCCACCGGCGGCACGATCGGCGTGGCGCGGCTGGCGGCCGAGGTCGGCTGGAGCGACCGGCGGCTGCGGGACCGCTTCGCGGCCGAGGTGGGGCTGAGTCCGAAGGCCGCCGCACGGGTGATCCGCTTCGACCGCACCCGCCGCGGCCTGGCCTCCTACGGCGCCGCCGAGGGGCGGCTGGCCAGGATCGCCGTCGACCGCGGCTATTTCGACCAGGCGCACATGGACCGCGAATTCCGGGCCCTGGCGGGCTGCCCGCCGACACTGTGGCTCGCCGAGGAGCGCCGAAACATCCAATCCGGGCACCACCCGTCCGAGTGAGGCTGGACGCGACAGCACACCGGCAGCACTGAGGAGGTCCGATCCCCATGACCGAGAGCACTGGCGACAACCCGGCGCAGGGCGCGAGCGGCGGCGGTTCCGCGCGAGCGAAGACCGCACCGCCGCCCCAGGTCTGGCCCACCCTGCGCGCCCGCGACGCCCGCGGGCTGATCCGCTTCCTCGTGGACGCGTTCGGCTTCGAGGAAACCGCGGTCTACGGCGAGGGCGACACCGTCGCGCACGCCGAACTGGCCTGGCCCGAAGGCGGCGGCATCATGCTCGGCTCGGTCCGCGAGGACCCGGACGGCACCTGGGCCAAGCGGCCCCCCGGCTCCTTCGGCGCCTACGTCGTCACCGCGGACCCCGACGCGCTGCACGCGCGCGCCAAGGCCGCGGGCGCCGAGATCACCGCCGAGCTGTTCGAGACGGACTACGGCTCCCGCGACTTCGCGGCCCGCGACATCGAGGGCAACCACTGGTACTTCGGCACCTATCCGGGCGAGCCGCGATAGGCCCGCGCGGCTCAGTCGGCCAGCCGGAACTCCAGGTCCGTCTCCCACTTCGCGGTGTCGGGCTGCGAGCGCGGATCGGTGCGGTAGCTCTCCATCCGGCAGCCCCACCGGTCGCCCTCGGCCGTCGGCCTCATGTCCCAGCGCAGCCCCGCCGCCAACGCCCAGTCGAGCAGCAGCGCCGTGGCGCCGACGAGCCCGGCGGGGCTGCCGAGGTGCGTGTACGTCACGAAGCGGCCCGCGGGCAGCACGCCGGAGAACAGGTCGCCGTCGTGCACCACCGCCCCCGCGACGGGCACCCCCGCCTCGACCTCGAGCTGCCTCGCCATGTCGATGACGTTGTACTTGAGGAAGGGCGGCCCGGCGGGCTCCACGCCGAGCGCGGACAGTCGCCCGATGACTTCGGGGATGCGGTGGGCGATGGTGTCGACCGATTCCATGGTGACAAGGGCCCGGACGGCCGCGTACGGGCGAGCGGCGCGGTCGACGATCCGGGGCGGTACGTATCCGGTAGTGGTCATGCCCCGGTAGACCGGCCGCGGACCGCGAACTCATCGCGGGCGCCGTACGGGGTCCGCGAAAACCACTTGCGGGCCTTCGTAGCGTTGGCTCGTATGACGAACAGTGACGGCCTGCTCGCGGCCTATGACGAGCAGATGCGCGGCGCTCCGCCGAACCTCCCCGCCGGGGTCAGGTGCGAGTGGGACGGACCGGTCCTGCGGCTCAGCGGGCAGTACCGCGGCTTCGTGAGCACACCGCCCGACCTCGGGGTGGAGGGCGCGGACCTCGACCGGCTGATCGCCCGCCAGCGCGACTTCTTCGCGGCGCGCGGCGAGGCCGTGGAGTGGAAGACCCGCGCGCACGACCGGCCCGCCGACCTGCCCGAGCGGCTGCTCGCGGCCGGCTTCGTGCCCGAGGAGCGGGAGACCGTCGTGATCGGGCGGGCCGAGGAGATGACGGCCGACCCCGTACTGCCGGACGGCGTCGTCCTGCGCCAGGTCACCGCCGACGCCGACCTGCGGCGGATCGCCGCCATGGAGTCGGCCGTGTGGGGCCAGGACTGGGGGTGGCTGGCCGACGACCTGGCCGGCCGGATCGCCGCCGCGCCCACCGAGGTCGTCGTCCTGGTCGCGGAGGCCGACGGCCAGGTCGTCTCGGCGGCCTGGCTGGTGGTCAGGACCGGCACCGACTTCGCCGGGCTGTGGGGCGGCTCGACACTGGAGGCGTGGCGCGGCCGCGGCATCTACCGCGCGCTGGTCGCCGCCCGCGCCAGTGTCGCCGCCGCCCGGGGCATCCGCTACCTCCAGGTCGACGCCTCGGACGACAGCGCGCCGATCCTACGGCGCCTCGGCTTCCACGCGGTGACGACCACGACGCCGTACATCTGGTCGCCCCCGGTCCGGACCTGAGAGCGGGGACGCGCCCGCGGTACGGACTCCCGTGCCGCGCCCGGCCACCGGTCTCTTTACGGTAGGGGTATGGAAGAGAGCACCGAGGACATCTCGCGGACCGCGGTCCAAGCGGCCCACGACCTGCGGGTGACGGTCAGCCGTCTGCTGCGCAGGCTGCGGGAGATCGCCGACACACAGGACCTGACCCCCTCCCAGACCTCGGTGCTCAGCAGGCTGGGCAAGGGCGAGGAGTCCACCGCCAGCGCGCTGGCCGCCGCGGAGGGGGTCCGCCCGCAGTCGATGGCCGTCGCGCTCGGGGCGCTCGAACAGCACGGGTTCATCGAGCGCCACCCCGATCCCCGCGACGGCCGCAGGCAGTTGATCGTGCTCACCGCCGCGGGCCGCGAGCGGGTCCAGGGCAACCGCGTGGCCCGCGAGGAGTGGCTGGCCCGCGCCTTCCAGGACCGCTACACGCCGCAGGAGCGCGAGACGGTCATCGAGGCGCTGGCCCTGATGGAACGCCTCACCCAGCCGTAGTCCGCGCGGCGGCCGTCCTCACGCGGGTCCTGATCCGGCGGGCCCTGTTCCGGCGGGCCCTGTTCCGTCGGGTCCCGATCCGGCATTCCCTGATCCGGCGGGCCCTTCCGGCGGCTCCTCGCGCTCGACCGCCGCGAGGGTGCGGCCGGTCAGGACCGAGCGGGCCCTGCGCGGATCCGGAGTGGTCCCGCGGCCCGGCGTGCTGTGCGCGTCCTTCTTCTTGACCAGCAGCCACGCCGGGTCCGCCGCGTCCCCCTGACCGCCGTCGGCGGCCTGGTGGATCCGGGTCAGCGCGTACGCGCCGAGCAGTGTCGTACCGCGCAGCTCGAAGGAGGCGTGGCCGCGCTCCAGGGCCCGCGCGAACGCCTCGGGGCCGCCGTCCGTCAGCGGGTGGTAGGTGCCGTGGTCCCAGACGATGACGGGCCCCGCGCCGTACTGGCCGCCGGGGATCACGCCCTCGTACTCCCGGTACTCCAGCGGGTGGTCCTCGGTGGGCACCGCGAGCCGTTTGTCGCGCGGGTCGGTGGACGGCCCCCTCGGGACCGCCCAGGACTTCAGCACCCCGTCGACCTCCAGCCGGAAGTCGAAGTGCATCCGGGTCGCGTCATGGATCTGCACGACGAAGGACGGGTCGTCGCCGGGGGCCGCCGTACCGCCCTCGGGCTCGTCGGTGCGGTCGAAGCGCCGCATGCCGCGGTACTTCGCCAGCCGGTCCCGCTCCTGGCCCGTACCCCGGTCGGCGCCCTGGCCCGCTTCCTCGTCGTCGCCCGAGCCCGTGCCCGTCCTCGCGTTGCTGTTCGCGTCGGTGTCGGCGTCCGCCACGACGGCTCCTCTCCGTACGGCCCGCTTCTGCCATCATCGGGCAGCCGGAGCGACCCGGCCCGGCCGGAGCGGTCCGCACGGGTGGCTGTCGGCCGCCGGAAGAGGCAGGCTCGACAGTGGGGCCACGGGAAGCGCACGGCCCCGGCCACCGTTGCACGGCAGGAAGACGTACGCAGACGCACACCAACAAGTGTGGAGACATCGCATGAGCGGATCGGCGGACATCGGCGTCACCGGGCTGGCAGTGATGGGCAGCAATCTCGCCCGGAACTTCGCCCGCCACGGCTTCACCGTGGCCTTGCACAACCGCACCACCGCCAAGACGAACGCCCTGGTGGAGCAGTTCGGCGACGAGGGCACCTTCATCGCCGCGCAGTCCGCGCAGGAGTTCGTCGCGGCCCTGGAACGGCCGCGGCGGCTGGTCATCATGGTCAAGGCCGGTGAGGCCACCGACGCGGTGATCCAGGAATTCGCGCCGCTGCTGGAGTCGGGCGACGTGATCATCGACGGCGGCAACGCGCACTTCGCCGACACCCGCCGCCGCGAGAAGGAACTGCGCGAGCAGGGCATCCACTTCGTCGGCACCGGCATCTCCGGCGGCGAGGAGGGCGCGCTCAACGGCCCGTCGATCATGCCCGGCGGGTCCGCCGAGTCCTACGAGTCGCTCGGCCCGCTGCTGGAGCGGATCGCCGCCAAGGCCGAGGACGGCACGCCCTGCACGACGCACATCGGCCCCGACGGCGCCGGCCACTTCGTGAAGATGGTGCACAACGGCATCGAGTACGCCGACATGCAGCTCATCGCCGAGGCGTACCACCTGCTGCGCGAGGTCGCCGGTTACTCGCCCGAGCAGATCGCCGAGACCTTCAAGACCTGGAACACCGGGCGCCTGGACTCGTACCTGATCGAGATCACCGCGCAGGTGCTCGCGCACACCGACGCGGCCACCGGCAAGCCCTTCGTGGACGTCGTCGCCGACCAGGCGGAGCAGAAGGGCACCGGCCGCTGGACCGTACAGATCGCCCTCGACCTGGGCGTCCCCGTCTCCGGCATCGCCGAGGCGGTCTTCGCCCGCTCCCTGTCGGGCCACGGCGAACTGCGGGCCGCCTCCCGCGACCTGCCGGGCCCCTCGGGTGCGGTACTCGGCGAGGCCGAGGCCGCCGCCTTCGCCGACCGCGTGGAGCAGGCGCTGTACGCGTCCAAGATCGTGTCGTACACGCAGGGATTCCACCAGATCCAGGCGGGCAGCCAGACCTACGACTGGGACATCGACCTGGGCGCGGTCGCGTCGATCTGGCGCGGCGGCTGCATCATCAGGGCCGCCTTCCTCGACCGGATCAAGGAGGCGTACGACAGCCGCCCCGACCTGCCGAGCCTGCTGTCCGACAAGCAGTTCGCCGAGGAGATCGGCGCGGCGCAGGACGACTGGCGGTCGGTCGTGGCGACCGCGGTGGGCCACGGCGTGCCCACGCCCGGTTTCTCCGCGGCGCTGGCGTACTACGACGCGCTGCGCGCCGAGCGGCTGCCCGCGGCGCTCACGCAGGGTCAGCGCGACTTCTTCGGCGCGCACACCTACCGGCGCACCGACCGCGAGGGCTCTTTCCACACGTTGTGGGGCGGCGACCGCTCGGAGGTGAGCACGGATTGACCCGACTGCCACGTGCGTGTGGCGCGTGGACCGGGGCACAAGGAAAGTGAACGGGTACAGCACGTCACCAGGAGGACTCGTCATGATCAAGCCCGCTGATCTCCGCGAATGGCGCGACCACGACGTGGTCGACGCAGAGGGACACAAGATCGGCTCCCTCGAAGCGGTGTATGTGGACACCGGCACGGACGAGCCGCTGATGGTCACGGTCCAGATCGGCCTGCCCACCAGGCACCGGCTCACCTTCACGCCCGTCACGGACGTGATCGTGGGCCCCGGATGGGTGAAGGTCCCGTACGACAAGGCATTGGTGAAGTCGGCCCCCTCGATCGGCACGGACGACGTCCTGCCCGTCGAGGACGAGGAGGCGATCTTCCAGCACTACGGTCTGCCGTACAAGCCGACCGGCGACGGCGTGCGCCTGCTCGCCCGACGCTGACGGCGCGTTCGCTGACAGCGCGCGAGCACTGACGGGCACACCCGTTCCCGCACCACCGCCCGTGAGAGAACAACCGAGTGGGGGGGGGGGCCGGGCCCCCCCCCCGCCCCCCCCCCGGGGGCCCCCCCCCCCCCCCCCGGGCGCGGGGGGGGGGGGGGCGGGGGCCGCCCCCCGGGGGGGGCGGG